>CAYUIG010000001.1:0-5935 GCA_964444685.1 uncultured Gemmatimonadaceae bacterium
CGCGCGCAGGCCGACGCACTCGGCGTGACGGACCGCGTTCACTGGCTTGGCCATCGCCCGGACTTTGCAGAGCGCCTGGCCGGCATCGACGTGTTCGTGCTGCCGAGCCGCCGCGAAGGCATGGCGAATGTCGTGCTCGAAGCCATGGCGGCCGAGGTGCCCGTCGTGTCCGCGGACGTGAGTGGTGCACACGATGCGCTCGGCGCCGTGCAGGGTCGCGAACGCGCGGGCTGGATCGTTCCGGTAGAGGATGCGGACGCTTTGGCTGTCGCAATGCGCGAAGCGCTCGCGGCCGACCCGCACGAGAAGCAGAGGCTGCGAGCCGAGATGAGGTATCGCGTGGATCACTGGTTCGATCCGGGTCGCATGGTGACGGAGGTGGAGCGGGTGCTGTTGCCGCGCGTGGCGAAGTGATACGCGCACTGTTCGTGTGCGAGCGGCCCGGTCTGGGCTCGGCCGAGATCCGCGGCTGGCAGATCGCAGCCGCACTCGGCGCCGACGTGTGCCGCTTTCCCGAGCTGACCGCGGACGAGGGGCGCCGCTACGACGTCATCGTGTACGTGAAGCGTCTCCCGCCACCGGAACTCGTGGCTGCGCTGAAGCGGAGCGGCGTGTGTCAGCTCGCGGACCCGCTCGACGAGTACCGCTGGAACCGGATCGCCCGTTGCGTCGAGGAGCTCGACGGCTTCATCGCGGCCAACCAGACGCACGCGGCGGAGTTGGAGGCGCGCTTCGACCGGCCGGCTCGCAGCATCCCGCATCATCACTGCAACTTCGACGGCGTGCGCATTCCGGAACGCCGCGCGCCCGCGACTGTGGGGTACATCGGCGGCCGGGACCACTGGCCGGCCACGCGGCGCGCGCTGCGCGGCGTCGAGGCGCCCATCGTCCACGAGCTGCACGCACGCGATCTCGTTGCGCTGCGTGAGGCATACCTGCGCATCGACGTGGGTGTCGCGTATCGCAGCAACCGCGACAAGACGCGCTTCAACTCGGCGGTGAAGCTCGTGAACTTCATGAGCTTCGGCATTCCGGCCGTGGTCTCGCCGGAGAGCGGATTCATGGAGGTCGCAATGCACGGCGAGAGCTGTTTCTTCGCGCAGGATTCGCACGACGTGCGGCTCTTCGCGGCTCGTCTCACCGAGGATCCGGAGCTGCGCGCGCACATGGGCGCCGCGGCGATCGACGCGGCACGGGCGTATTCCATCGACGCCGTCGCCGCACACTATCGGGAGCTCTTCGATGACATCACAGGATGTGGCGGGTAGCGGCGCCGTGGCCATCACCACGGAGGATCTGCGCGAGCACTATCAGGGACACCGGCGACTGACGCGCCGCGTGATCGAGGCGTTCCCGGACGACCGGCTGTTCACGTTCTCGATCGGCGGGATGCGCACGTTCGGCGAGCTCGCGATGGAGCTGCTGACGATGGGTGAGCCGATGGTGCGCGGACTCGCACGCAACGACTGGGAGACCACGTACGACCGGGAGCCGCGGCCGAAGGAGGACATCCTCGCCCGCTGGGATGAAGCGACGCGTCACATCGACGAGCTCTGGGCCGAGATCCCGCCCAGCCGATTCCGTGAGACCGTGACCGCGTTCGGGCAGTGGACCGGCCCGGCGTGGTCGCTGATGATCTACGTGATCGATAACGAGATCCACCACCGCGGACAGGGCTACGTCTACCTGCGCGCACTGGACATCGCGCCGCCCCCGTTCTACGAGCGGTAGGGGCCTCGGGAGCAGCGCGCAACCATCGCACGCGGGACTGCGTAGGGCCCTCCATGGAAGGGACGATCGACCCCGCGCTCCGCGCCGGCCCGTACATCGTGCGTGAGATCGCGTACACGGCGGGCTACCGTCAGGAGAAGCACGCACATCCGCTCCTGGGCATCACGCTGGTCCTGAGCGGATCGATCCGCGAGTGGGTGGGCCGCCGGGAGGAGTACGGCCAGCCGCTCAGTGTGGTCGTGAAGCCGGCGGATGTCGAGCACGCCAACGAGGTCGGGCCGAATGGCGCCCGCACGATCCAGATCGCGGTTCGGCCCGACGCCGCACTTCCGGCGGGATTCGACGCGTGGCGCTGGCAGCACGTGTCGCCGAGTGCACGCGCCATGCTTCGCCTCGTGCATCTGGCGCGCAACGGGGGCGATGAGCGCGCGGTCGAGGAGAGCATTGCGGACGCCCTCGGTCTGCTCGCGCCGGGGTCCGGGGCCGAGCGCGAGCCGCCGGATTGGCTGCGGCGCGTGCGCGAGGCCGTCGAGGATGCGCCGGAGGAAGCGTCCGTGCGGGAACTGGCGCGCGCCGCCGGCGTGCACGAGGCCACACTCTCGCGCGCTTTCCGGCGACACTTCGGCACGACGATCCGCGCGCTGCGTCGCCGCGCCCGGCTGCGTCGGGCCGCGGCGGCCATCGACCGCGATTCGGTCGATGTGTCGCGCATCGCGCACGCCACCGGCTTCGCCGATCACGCCCACCTGTGCCGCGATTTCCGCCGCGCCACCGGGATGACACCCAGCCACTTCCGCAGCCTGGTCCGCTGAGGTCAGATCCGTTCAAGCCCGTGCAGCCGGCCGCCACTATCGTGAGGCGAACCGGAACGGGGAGAAACGAATGAGAGCGTTGGCGATGGTGCTGGCAGCCGTCACGATCACCCCCGCTGCGGCGGCGGGACAGGCGACGATCGGCGGCGAGTGGCGGAGCGCGGCGCGGACGGCGTCGCAGCAGATCATCGAGGCCGGACTGTCACCGGGGGTCGGCGTGGCCGTGGCGGTGGGAGACTGGGTCGCGTGGTCCGATGGCTACGGCGCGAGCGACCTCTCGGCCGGCCGCGGCGTCACGGGTGACACGCCGTTCTACATCGCGTCGACGAGCAAATCGCTCACCGGCCTCGCCGTCGTGCTCGCCGCGGCTGAAGGGAAGATCGACCTCCAGGCGCCGATGGTGCGCTACCTGCCGGACGCGCGCCTGCCCGAGGGCGTACCACGCGAGTCCATCACCGTACACGACCTGATCGCGCTGACGCACGGCCTGGCCGGCTTCGGTCCGGTCGTGCTGCGCACCGCGTACACGGGCGAGTTCACGCGCGCACAGCTGCTCGATCTGCTGCGCTACCACGAGTCGACCGGCGAGCACGGCACCTTCGACTACAACAACCTCGGCTACAACCTCGCCGGCATGGTGCTGGAGGCCGTCTACAACGAGCCGTGGCAGGATGTCGTGGATCGCCTCGTCGTCGAGCCGATCGGCATGCGCTCGACCGCCGCGCGTCTATCGGAGCTGGATCCCGAGAGCATCGCGTGGCCGCACCAGTTCACACCGTCGGGATGGGCCGTCACACCGATCGGGAAGGATGACGCGAACATGCACGCGGCCGGCGGCCACTTCGCTTCCGCCCGCGACCTCGCCCGCTACCTCGCCGCACACATGGGCAACGGCGTCGTCGAAGGCGCACACGTGCTGCCCGAGAAGCCCGTGAGTGATACCCACGTTCAGCGCGTCACGCAGAACCGGAGCTTCGGGCCCTTCCGCCGGCACGGCTGGGCGTACGGCTGGGACATCGGCACGTACGGCACCGATACGCTCGTGCATCGCTTCGGCAGCTTCGGCGGCTACAGGTCACACGTGTCGTTCATGCCGCAGCACGACCTCGGTGTGGTCGTGCTCGTGAACGGTGACGGCCCGGCTTCGGACGCGGCGGATCTCCTGGCTACGTACTTGTACGAGCTACTGCTCGCGAAGCCCGGCGCGCAGGAGCGATTCGCCGCGCAGCTCGACAGCATGAAGTCGCAGCTGCCCGCGGCGCGGCAGGACATCGCGGCGCACCTCGCGGAACGTGCGGCGCGGCTGGCGCCGCTGCCGCACCCGCTCGAGGACTACGCGGGCACGTACGTGAGTCCGGTCCACGGAACCATGGTGTGGCGGGTGGTCGCGGGCGGACTCGAGCTGCACATGGGCGTCGTGGAGAGCCGCGCGGAGGTGTACGACGCGGCGCAGAATGCGCTCCGCATCGAGATCGGCGGTGGCCAGGTCGCGCAGTTCGTGTTTGGTGATGGCGGCGGACCTGCCCGCGCCGTACGCTTGGCGGGGCAGGAGTTCACACGGTTACAGCCATCGAACTGACCTGGGGCTGATCAGTCTCCGCGCGCAACGGCTACGCCATCCGGCGACGCCTGCACGTCGAGCGTGCGGTGCACCGTGAAGTCGCGGATGTCGACGACCGCGACCTGACCGGCGGCCAGCGTGACGTAGGCGGTGCGGTTGTCGTGGCCGATGGCCACGCCGCGCGGCTGCGAGAGCGGGATGCTGCCGACGATCGCGTGCGTGGCCACGTCGGCGATGATCAACTTGTCCCCCTGTCCATCGACGATGGCGATGCGCGTGCCGTCCGGCGACGCGGCGAGACGGTAGGGGAACGTCGCGCCCGACAACGTGTGCGTCACGGTGCCCGATGCGGTGTTGATCACGGTGACGGCGCCCGTGTCGTTGCTGCCCAACCACACCTCGGCACCGTCCGGCGTGACCGTGATACCTTCCGGGCGCGACGGCACATCGAACGAGCGGACGAAGCGCCGGCCGGTCACATCGATCTCCGACACGGAATTGTCCGCGACATTCGCAGTCCATGCACGCGTGCCGGCGGCATTGATCGCCACCATGTGCGAGCCGCGCGCGTTCGTGCCGATCGCGGTCTGCGCACCCGTGCGGATGTCTACGATGACCACGTTGTTCGTCGATTCGGATGTCACGATCACGTGGTCGTTGCTGTCGCCGATGAATGCCGCGCCGTGCGGCCGTGTGTACATGCCGAGGTCGATCGTGCGGATCACGGAGTCGCGCGCGAGATCGATGACGGCGAGGCGGTTGCCCGGCGGCTGCTGGCCGTAGATCGTCACCACCGCAACACTGCCGTCGGGCGAAACCGCGGCCTCATGCGGACCGACACCGACCTGGATGTGCTTCGGGTTCGTGCCGTCAGCATGGAGGAGCGACGCCGAAGCGGACTGCTGGTTCGCCACGACGATCCGCGTCGCATCCGTGGTCTGGGCCAGGCCGCTCGTGCTCTGGCAGGCGATGAGCGCAAACGGCAGCGCTGTCGTGATGATCTTGCGCATGGGTCTCCGGGCTCGAGAGGGTCGTCCGACCAATCATGACCGGGCGCGCCCTCGCGCGGGAGGATCGGGGGACGAGTTGCCCGTGCGCTTACACCAGCGTCGCGGGGCGCAGCGCCAGCTCTCCAGCCACCATTGCATGCGACCCGGCCAGGGCCCACTCTCCGGCATGCTCCCGACCGTCCTCCGCGCCGCAACGTTCCTCCTCGTGCTCGCCGCCCCGGCCGCAGGTCAGTCCGTCGACGAGCGCGTCCGGGACCTTCTCGGACGCATGACGCTGGAGGAGAAGTTCTGGCAGCTCTTCATGCTGCCGGGCAGCCTCGACGATCCGACGCACGATTGGTCGCACGGCGTGTTCGGGCTCCAGGTGCGCGACGCCGCTGACGCACGCGCACACGCGGCGCGCATCGATTCCATCCAGCGCTACTTCGTCGAACGCACGCGGCTCGGTATCCCGATGATCCCGTTCGAGGAAGCGCTGCACGGCTTCATGGGTCCGGGCGCCACCGTCTTCCCGCAGGCCATCGCGCTGGCCGCAACATTCGACACCGCCCTTGTCGGCCGCGTCTCTCGCGCAATTGCCGCAGAGACCCGAAGCCGCGGTGTCCGCATGGTCCTCTCGCCCGTCGTCAACCTCGCCAGCGACGTGCGCTGGGGGCGCACGGAGGAGACGTACGGCGAGGACCCGCATCTGGCGTCGATGATGGCGCGCGCGTTCGTGCGCGCGTTCGAGTCGAACGGCATCATCGCCACGCCGAAACACTTCGTTGCGAACGTCGGCGACGGCGGCCGCGACAGCTACCCGATCGAACTGTCCGAGCGCG
>CAYUIG010000001.1:6035-13477 GCA_964444685.1 uncultured Gemmatimonadaceae bacterium
GCGAACGTCGGCGACGGCGGCCGCGACAGCTACCCGATCGAACTGTCCGAGCGCGCGCTGCGCGAGCGCCACTTCCCGCCGTTCCAGGCCGCGCTGGACGAAGGGGCGCGATCGGTCATGACTGCGTACAACTCGGTCGACGGCTCGCCCGCCACACAGAACGCGTGGCTGATGAACGAAGTGCTCAAGGACGAGTGGGGCTTCGGCGGTTTCGTGATCTCCGATGCATCGGCCACGGGCGGCGCTACCGTTCTGCACCGCACGGAAGCGAGCACCGCGACCGCTGCGGAGCATGCGCTCGAGTCGGGCCTGGACGTGATCTTCCAGACCGAATGGCAGCACCACCGTCCGTACCTCGCGGCGTTCCAGAGCGGCGCGATCCCCGACAGCGTGATCGATGCAGCGGTCGCGCGCGTGCTGCGCGCGAAGCTCGAGCTGGGGCTGTTCGAGGATCCGTATCCCGATCCGGATGAAGCCGTGCGCGTGAACGGTGCCGCGGAGCACATCGCGCTCGCGCGCGAGGCGGCGCGCGCGTCGCTCGTGCTGTTGAAGAACGATGGCGTGCTGCCGCTGTCGAAAGACGCGGCAGCGATTGCGGTGATCGGCCCGGATGCGGTGGACGCGCGACTCGGCGGATACAGCGCGCCGGGCGAGCGCCGCGTGAGCATTCTGGAAGGTATCCGCAATGCGGCGCCCAATGCAGAGGTTCGCTTTGCACCGGGACCGGGCCGCATGGACACGACGCACGTCGTCGTTCCGTCGCAGTACCTTGCCACACGCGCGGCCAACGCGCGCGTGCGCGGTCTGACGGGCGAGTACTTCGCCAACATCGGCTTCGAAGGCGAGCCGGCAGTCACGCGCATCGACGAGCGCATCGATTTCGGCTGGACACTCAATTCACCCGCGCGCGGCGTTCCGTTCGACTGGTACTCCGTCCGCTGGACCGGCTCGATCACCGCGCCGCCGGCCGGCGTGCGGAAACTCGGAATCGAAGGGAACGACGGCTACCGCGTGTGGCTGGATGGTCAGCTCATCATCGACAACGCCACACCACGCTCGTACGGCGCGCACCTCGCCGATGTAAACCTCGCCCCGGGCAGCACACACGACGTCCGCATCGAGTTCGTCGAGAGCACGGGCAACGCGCGCGTGAAGCTGGTGTGGGATGCCGGCATCGTGGATGATTCCATGGAACGAATCCGCGAGGCCGTCGACGCGGCGCGCGCGAGCGATGTGGCCATCGTGGTGGCGGGCATCGAGGAAGGAGAATTCCGCGATCGCGCCATCCTGAAGCTGCCCGGCCGCCAGGGAGAACTGATCGAAGCGGTTGCGGCCACGGGCACGCCGACGGTCGTCGTGCTCGTGGGCGGCAGCGCGATCACAATGTCGCGCTGGCTCGAGGATGTCGGTGCGGTGCTCATGGCGTGGTACCCGGGTGAGCAGGGCGGTCCCGCCATAGCCGAGATCCTCTTCGGCGACGATTCCCCCGCCGGCCGCCTGCCCACCACGTTCCCCGTCGCGGAAGGTCAGCTTCCGCTGTTCTACGACCACAAGCCGACCGGCCGCGGCGACGACTATCTCGATCTCACCGGCATGCCGCTGTTCCCGTTCGGCTACGGCCTGAGCTACACCACGTTCGAGTACTCGAACCTCGAGATCACGCCGGACACGATCGGTCCGGCGGCCTCCGCGCGTATCAGCTTCACCGTACGCAACACCGGTGAGCGCGCGGGCAACGAGGTCGCGCAGCTCTACATTCGCGACGTGCTGGCCAGTGTGGCGCGGCCAGTGATGCAGTTGAAGGCGTTCGAGCGGATCCGTCTGGAGCCGGGGGAGGCGCGCGAGATCACGTTCGTGCTCCGCCCCGAGGACCTCGCGATGCTGGACCGCGATCTGAACCGGGTGGTCGAGCCGGGCACGTTCCGGATCATGATCGGCGCATCGTCGCAGGACATCCGGCTGCGCGGGCATCTGGAGGTGCGGTGAAGCGGCGCGCGTTCCTCGGCGCACTGGCTGCGCTGCCGGTCCTTGCAGGCACACGCGCCGTATTGCGCAGGCGCCCCGTGCCGACGCCATCCCAGCTCCTCTGGCAGCAGGACGAGTTGGCGATGTTCATTCACTTCGGCATCAACACGTTCACCGGCCGCGAGTGGGGCGACGGCACGGAAGACGCGCGCCGCTTCGATCCGACGTACCTCGATGCGCGCGATTGGGCGCGCGCCGCGCGCGCGGCCGGATTCTGCGCACTCGTGCTGACGGCAAAGCATCACGATGGCTTCTGCCTGTGGCCGACGGCGACGACGTCGCATTCGGTGGCATCGAGCCCGTTCCGCAGCGGGCAGGGCGATGTCGTGCGCGAGTTCGTGGACGGGTGCCGAGCCGAAGGGATGCGCGTCGGCTTGTACTGCTCGCCATGGGATCGCAACGCGCCGTCGTACGGCACGGCGCGCTACAACGACCTGTACGCGGACCAGCTCACCGAACTGCTCACGCGTTACGGTCCCGTGCACGAGGTGTGGTTCGACGGGGCGAACGGCGAGGGGCCGAACGGGCGCCGGCAGGAATACGACTGGCCGCGCACGTTCGGACTGGTGCGTCGCATGCAGCCGGACGCGGTCATCTTCAGCGATGCGGGGCCGGACGTGCGCTGGATCGGCAACGAGTCGGGCGAGGCCGGGGACCCGAACTGGTCGATGGTGGATCCGTCGGTCGTGCCGGTTCCCGGGACAGGCGGCGATCCCGTCATGCTGAGCCATCTCCAGAACGGTGACCGCCACGGCAGCGTGTGGCGTCCGGGCGAGTCGGACGTGTCGATTCGGCCGGGCTGGTTCCATCACCCTGAAGAGGACGATCGGGTGCGAGACGCGGAGGATCTGGTCCGGCTGTACTTCGCGAGTGTGGGTCGCAACTCGAAGCTGCTGCTGAACGTGCCACCCATGAAGGAAGGGCGCCTGCACGATGCGGATGTGGCGCAGCTCGAGGCCATGCGGCGGCGGTTGGATGCCCTGTTCGACGAGGACCTCGCGGCCGATGCGCGGCAGACGGAGCAGGGGATCGAACTCGTGCGGGAGGCGTCGGTTACGGTGGCAGACCTGCGCGAGGACATCCGCCACGGGCAGGTCGTCGCACGCTACGTACTCGAAGGTGATGACGGTTCCGGCTGGCGCACCCTGTCCCGCGGCACTACGATCGGCCACCGGAAACTCGATCGCTTCGAGCCGGTGCGTGTCCGGCGGGTCCGGCTGCGGATCGAGGAAGCGGACGGGATTCCCGAAGGACTCGAAGTGCGGCTGTACTCGGACTGACCCCTCGCAAGGAGCGGATCATGGCACCGAAGCTGGCAGTCGAGGCAATCGGCACGTTCTTCCTCGTGCTCACGGTGGGCATGACGGTTCTCGAGCCCGGCGCCGGCGTGATGGCGCCACTGGCGATCGGTTTCGCGCTCATGATGATGGTGTACATGGGCGGGCACGTGTCCGGCGGGCACTACAACCCGGCCGTCACGCTGGGCGTGATGCTGCGCGGCAAGGCCACCACCGGCGAGCTGATGGGCTACTGGCTCGCGCAGATCCTCGGTGCACTGCTCGCCGCGGTCGTAACCCTCTATCTGAAGGGTGAGGTCACGAGTACCGCTGCCGCGCTTCCCGTCGTGCCCGCGCTGCTCGCCGAGTTCCTGTTCACGTTCGCGCTCGTGTTCGTCGTACTGAACGTGGCGACGGCGCCGGCGACCGAAGGGAACTCATACTTCGGTTTCGCGATCGGCGGCACCGTGCTGGTCGGTGCGTACGCGGTGGGGCCGATCTCGGGTGCGGCGTTCAATCCGGCCGTGGCGGTCGGCGCCGTGCTGATGGGGCTCGCCCGCATGGCCGACCTGTGGATCTTCCTCGTCGCGAACCTGGCGGGTGGCGCGGTCGCGGCGATCGTCTTCAAGTCGCTGGTGCTGGGCGGCTCGGCGCGCGAGCGGGTCGCGGCGCGCTGAAGCTCAGGGCACGATCTCGAGCGGTACCGGATCCGAAAGGATCACCTCGTGCGATGAGGTGACGCGGTTCAGGATGCGGCGGAACCAGCTCGGGTCGCGCGGCTCGCCGCCGTGCTCCATCACGAGGCGTGCGAGTTCGACCGCGTCCTCGTTCCTCATGCGGACGCAGCCGTGCGATGATGCGCTCGGCACCGTCTCCTCGTACGGCGTGCCGTGGATGTAGTACGCGGGATCGCGGAAGTACATCTTCACGCGACCCATCGGGTTGTCGGGCTCGCCGGGCGCCTTCGGTTCGAGGTCACGCGCCCACTCGGAGTCGGGCGGTACCCAGCTCGGGTTCCAGATCATGCGCCGTATGCGGAAGCTGCCGCGCGGCGTGGGATGGTCTGCGGCTCCCACCGCAATGTCCCACGTGATGGTCTCGCTGCCGTCGATCTCCGCGTAGAGCGTGCGCTCGGAGAGGTCGACGCGCAACGCGAGCGTGGCGCTAAGACGGTCCGGATCGATGATGGGCGGACGCGCGCTCCAGAACGCTGCGCCCGCGAGGAGAACGAGGATTCCGACGATCCATGCCCGGCGCCTGCGTGACTGCACGAAACACCCCCTGGAAAAACTGCTTCCAGGGGGTGAGAGAGCAGGATCGGTACCAGCAGCGCGCTAGCGCAGCATCACGCCGATTCGCATGAGGTACTGCTTCTCGGGCGCATCGGCCATCTCGTAGCGGATCTCGACGAAGGGCTTGAACGCCGTGAGCTTCAGCTCGGCGCCGATGCCGACGTTGATGCCGTTCTCGTCGAAGCTGACGTCGCTGACCTCGACCTTGCGAATGGACCAGCCCACGCCAACCCACGGCTGGATGAGCGGCAGCGGCAGCGCGTAGTTCACATCGATCGTGACGCCGTACAGCGAGCAGTCCCCGTCCCCGCAGTCGGGGAAGAAGTACTCGCCGTTGAGCACGGCACTGATCGGGAAGAGCGGAACGCCGACGCGCAGGCGCGCGCCGACACCCGTCGTGCCATCGAACGCATCGCTCATCTGCACGACGTGGCCACCGAAGCCGATCTGCGCGGCCGCGGGCGCGGCGGTCGCTATCGACGCGAGTGCAGCAAGCATCACGAGGCGGGCGGGTCGCACGTGGTCTCCCTGGACGCGGGTCGGGCGCGGCCGCGGCCTGCGACAGCGCCGATGGATAGTAATGCGATGCGGGCGCTCAGGGAACGAGCGCAGTCATCATGCGCTCGCAGGCCTCGGCACAGGCCGCGCAGGCCTCGGCGCAGATCCGGCAGTGCTCCATGTGCTCGCCATGACGGGCGCACTCATCGCCGCAGGCGCGGCAGATGGCGGCGCACGCCTCGAGCAGCGCCTCGAGTGTGGGCTCATCGCGGCGGCTCGGGCGGGCGATCAGACGCGCGGTGATCTCGCAGAGGTCCGCGCAGTCGAGGTTCAATCGGATGCACTGCGTCAGCTCCTGTGCATTCGGTTCGGCGAGGCAGGCGTCGGCGCAGACGGTGCAGGTGGCGGCGCACTCCGCGCAGGCGCGGATGCAGGCCATGGCCTCGTCGCCCGCGCCGCTGGCCGGGTGCGGGTGGGTGTGCAGCATCCGCTGAAGGCGCTCCATTGAAGCCTCCCGGTGAGTGGTGCGGGTCCGGACATGCAACGGTCGCGCCGCGGCGGTGGCGGCCCTACCTTCGGCGCCATGGCACGACAAAACACCCTTCTGGAGCGGCTCCGCGGGGAGGCGCGCCGCATCCGGTCCCAGCTCCGGAAGGTCGGGCTCCGTCTGCGCATCGGTGAGAACTGGCGCGAGGAGGATCGCGCCTTCGGCCGGCGCGCGTACCCCAACTACGAAGCGTACCTCGCCCACCAGCGCACCAAGCTCGACGCGATGCGGCCGCGCTCCCTCGCCGGCCACGACGCGCGCTTCCACGCTGCGCTGAGTCAGCGGCTCGCCGAGCTGCCGTTCGATCTGCACGGACAGACCGTGCTCTGTCTCGCGGCGCGCCAGGGGACGGAGGTGCGCGCGTTCATCGAGCAGGGCGCCTTCGCGGTCGGGATCGACCTGAACCCGGGACACGACAACCGCTGGGTCGTAGTCGGCGATTTCCACGACCTCCAGTACACGGATGGATCCGTGTCGATCGTGTACACGAACTCGCTCGATCATGCATTCGAGCTCGAGCGCGTGCTGGCGGAGGTGCGGCGCGTGCTGCGTCCGGACGGGTGGTTGATTACAGAGGTAGCGCGCGATGCGGCGCGCGGCTTCTACGAGAGCCTGTCGTGGTCGAGCGTCGATGCGCTGCTCGAGGTCATCGCCGCGAACGGCTTCGACCTCGAGCGGCGCACGCGCTTCGAGAAGCCCTGGCAGGGCGAGCAGCTCCTGCTGAAAAAAGCCTGACGCGCCTCAGCGATTCGCGTTCAGGAAGGCCGTCGGGTCGTACCACGCCGCCATGTACTGCGCGTGTGTGACGCCCGAGCACTGCTGCGTGTAGCCCATCCAGTACCAGTGGCCGCAGATTCCGGCCGTCGAGAACGGCCCTTGCCGGACGCCGAAGTGCAGGTGCGGCTCCCATGAGCCGCCGTCCTCGTTGTCATTGGCGATGTACGCGAGGAGCTGTCCCTTGGTCACGTTCTGCCCGACCTGCACCTTCAGCCCGCGCGACTTGCTGAGGTGCCCGTACAGCGTCTCGATCGGGTCGCCGTTCACGATGTGTTCGACGACGATCAGCCCGCCGTATCCCTGCACATCCACCTGCGCGAGCTTGACCGTGCCGTTCGCCGCAGCCACGACGGACGTCCCGGCCGAGGCGCGCACGTCCTCCGCGAGGTGATAGCCACCCTGGCTGCTGCTCCAGACGCCGAAGTCCTGCACGACCTGCCACGACGCCAGCGGGTTGATGAACGTCGTGGGCTGCCCGCTGCTGCCGCCCGCGACCGAGATCGTGCGCGTGTTCGACAGCGTTCCGCCCGAGCCGTTGCGCACCGCAACCGTGAAGCTGCCGGACTGTGAGACCGTCACGGGGCCGACGAGGCGCGTGGAGGTCTTGCTCGTCATCGAGCCGTTGTTCAGAACGCAGGGACCGCAGCCCGGTCCGTTCAGCACGACCTGCGCGTTCGACGTATTGAAGTCGGAGCCGTTGACCGTGATCTGGAACGTCTGATCCTCGATCGGCGAGGACGGATTCGTCGACACGCTCGAAACCGACGGCACCGGCGGCGGTGGAGGCGGCGGGTCGATGACGGTGATCGTGCGCGTGTTCGAGAGTGTGCCGCTCGACCCGTTGCGCACGGCCACGGTGAAGCTGCCGGTCTGCGCGAGCGTCACGGATGCCACCAGCTTCGTGGTGCTTTTGCTCGACAGCGCGCCGTTGTTGACGACGCAGGGCCCGCAGCCCGGGCCGCTGATCACGATCTGAGCGTTCGACGTATTGAAGTCGGAGCCGTTGACGGTGAGCGTGAACGACTG
>CAYUIG010000001.1:13577-30586 GCA_964444685.1 uncultured Gemmatimonadaceae bacterium
TCTGAGCGTTCGACGTATTGAAGTCGGAGCCGTTGACGGTGAGCGTGAACGACTGATCCTCGATCGGCGAGGACGGATTCGTCGACACGCTCGAAACCGACGGCACCGGCGGCGGTGGAGGCGGCGGGTCGATGACGGTGATCGTGCGCGTGTTCGAGAGTGTGCCGCTCGACCCGTTGCGCACGGCCACGGTGAAGCTGCCGGTCTGCGCGAGCGTCACGGATGCCACCAGCTTCGTGGTGCTTTTGCTCGACAGCGCGCCGTTGTTGACGACGCAGGGCCCGCAGCCCGGGCCGCTGATCACGATCTGAGCGTTCGACGTATTGAAGTCGGAGCCGTTGACGGTGAGCGTGAACGACTGGTCCTCGATGGGCGAGGACGGGTTCGTGGACACGCTCGAGATCGACGGCGTCGCAGGTGGTGGCGGTGGCGGAGCGATGACAGTGATCGTGCGCGTGTTCGACGGCGTGCCGCTCGACCCGTTGCGCACGGCCACCGTGAAGCTGCCGGACCGTCCGATTGTGACGGATGTTACGAGCCGCGACGCGGTCTTGCTCGTGAGCGCGCCGTTGTTGACGACGCAGGGTGAACACCCCGGCCCGTTCAGCACGATCTGCGCGTTCGATGTCTGGAAGTTCGAGCCGTTGACCGTGAGCGTGAACGACTGGTCCTCGATGGGTGAGGACGGGTTCGTGGACACGCTCGAAACCGACGGCGTGGGCGGCGCGGGCGGCGGCGGCGGCTCGACGGTCGAGAACCGCCGGATGGGCGACCACGCAACCGAACCCGGACCGGCCGAAGCGCGGACCCGCCAGTAGTAGGTCTTGTCCTCATCGAACGAGCGGATTCGCTCGGTCGTCAAATTGAACGGGCTCGACGGACCGTAGGTGGTCAGGGTCGTGGACCCGCTGATGGTGCAGTTCGGACACGTCGTCGCACCCGGCGTGGGGAGCGACGCGGAGTCGGGGGCCACGACGACCCAGTACTCGGCGCCTGCGAACGCCTGGGTCCACGAGAACGTCGGGAGGAGCGGCACGTTGGTGGCGTCGCCGGCCGGCGCGAGCAGGCCGGGCGGTGCCGTTGCCTGAGCCGTGACCTGGAGCGTCACGTTGACGGTGGTCGGCGAGCCGGCCGCGCCGGGCGCGAGAAGAGAGATCGCGCCGTAATACACCCCGGGCTCGAGCGCCGTCGGGTCGATGGAGGCCGTCAGTTCGTCCCCGGCATCGCCGCTCATCGGCGACACGACCAGCCACGACCGGTCGCTCTGCGCCGTCCACGAGAAACTCCCGGAACCTCCGTTCGTGACGCGCACCTGCTGCGGTGCGGCCGACTTTCCGGCCTGCATACTGAAGAAGAGCGCGACGGGGTCGGGCGCAAGCACGGGCGGATCCGCCGTCGTGAACGTCTGGAGTTCACCGTCCGCACGGCCGGCGGCGTTCGACGCCACGGCGCGATAGTAGTACGACGTTCCCGGCTGCAGTCCCTGCAGCCCGTACCCGAGCTCCGCTGGTGCCTCGCCGGCGCCGACCTCGAGCGTGGGTGTGGCGCCGTTCAGCGATGCGGCCGACGTGCCCCACTCGAACCAGGCGTGCGTATACAGGCCGTTCGGGTGCACGACCGCGTCGAGCTCGGCACTCGTCGTCGTGACGTTCTCCGCCGCAGCGGTCTCCACGACCGGCGGCAGCTCCGGCTCCGGCGTGTCCTGCGTGACGGTGGAGGAGGGAGCGGAACAACCCGCGGCGTTGCATGCACGCACGCGGTGACGGTAGGTGCGACCCGGCTTCAGATCACCATCGACGTAGCTGCCCGCCGCCGCGGCCAATTCCGCAATCGTCTCGAATGCGGCGTTCTCCGCACGTTCGATCGCGATTCGTTCCGCACCGGGAGCGTGCCACGTCAGCAGGATCTCGGTCGGACTGAGTGCCTGCGCGGTGAACTGCACGGGCGGAACCGGTGTCTCCGGCTCCGTGGTCCGGTTCGCATGCTCGCAGCCGATGGGGACCAGCAGGGCGAGCACGCACGTGGGTACCGCGCGCGCGATGCTTTCGTTCGAGCGCATCTCCGTCGAATGTTTATGATTCGGGAGGCCGGGGGGAGTGGGCCGTCCTCGGTGACCGGCAGCGTCACCGGAAGGCCGCAATACTATGCCTGCGCCGGGCCGCGTCAAGGCCGACGTTCGAAGTGTTTCGGCGTCGTAGCGTCAGCGGTGTGCGTTCAGGAAGTCGCCCGGATCGTACCAGGCGTTCAGATAGTCGTCGTGGTCCGTGCCCGTGCAGGTGCGGGAATAGCCGACGTAGTGCCAGATGCCGCAGACGTTCTGCGCCGAATAGGGTCCGCGCCGGATGCCGAAGTGGAAGTGCGGCCCCCAGTCGCCGCCATCCTCGTCATCGTCGGCCAGGTAGCCCAGGAGCGTACCTCGCGGGACGATTGCGCCGGCCTGCACGCGCAGGCCGCGGCGGGCGCTCAGGTGGCCGTACACGGCCGTGACGGTTTCGCCGCCGATCTCGTGGTCGATGAGGACAATGCCGCCGTATCCGCCGGCGCCGGTCGCCGCGATGCGGACGGTACCTGCGGCGATCGCGCGGACGGGCGCGCCGGGCTCGCCGTACAGGTCCTCGGCGAGGTGGTAGCCGCCGAAGCCGTCGTTCCAGACGCCGAAGTCCTGCTCGAGGATCGAGATGGTGAGTGGCGCCATCACGGGTGAGTCATCGGGTGTGAAGACGAGGCTCATCTCGATTCCGCCGGCACGCGTGGCGGGACAGCCGCCCGTGCGCTCCGCGTAGGTCGCGACGGCTTCGATGGTCTGCCGCTCGTAACCGGGCGTCTGCACGGAGAAGGTGTACGTCCCTTCCTCGGTGCCGAACGCGCACGAGCCGGGACAGACCAGCGTATCCGCGAGAAGGATGATGTTCTCCGCGGGTGCGCTGACGAGCCGGGATAGGTTCGTGGCGCGCCCGTCGATTGCGACACCCCAGATCTTGAATCCATCGACCGGATGGCCGCCGCTCGACAGCACGCTGGTGATGTTCAACACGGGGTCCAGGTACTCCGTCGGGCAGGGTCCGGCGTCACCCGCACAGCCCGCTGCCACGAGGACGGCGAGGAGTGCGGCGTGCGGTCGCGGCTCAACCACCCGGTTCACTGCCGGTGACCACCACGCTGCCCGTGACATTGCGGTCGATCGTGCGCTGGCTCCACGAGTACTCCGTGCACCGGCGCTGCTGATCATAGGCGACGCACCGTCCGCGCGATTCCGCGACGGTCTTCACCCTCACCGTGACCTCGCCGTTCCCGGGTCCGAGGCGGACGCGGATGCGGTCGCACGAAACGACCAGACCCCGGCCGGTGATGGCGCGGCTGCGGTCCTGCGAGCAGCCGCCGTGCGTGCTGGTCAGATGTACGACGTCCGGCTGGATCTCGACGGTACCGGACACCGATTCCACCACCCGCTGCGGGCCGCTCCGGAACTGATTGTAGGCCTCGACCTGTCCGGAGAACGTCCACGTCGCCTCGAGGGGCACGGGCTCCCCCGGTGGAGGCCCACCGGCGCAGGCGGTCAGCAGGACGATGGAAGCGAGGTATGCGCGGGACGACATGGCGGCTCCTTGCGAACGAGTCGTCCCGCAATCAGGCGAATTTTCGATGTCGACGCAACCCGCGATCAGCCCTCGCGGAGCGGCCGCGCGACGAGAATGGAAAGAGTCGCTGTGCGATCGACCACCCGATTTACTGGCGGGTGACCTCTACGCGACCCGTAGCATGGCGAGTGACGGTGCGCCCGTCCCACGAGTACGACGTGCAGCGGCGCCGCTGGTCCCAGGCGTTGCACCGGCGGAACTCGCTTTCGACCGTTACCCCCACCGTGGCCCTGCCGTCCTTGGGAGTGAGGCTGACGTAAATGGCGCCGCACAACATGACCAGCCGGCCGGTCTCCAGGGCCTCGCTGCGGTCTCGCGAGCAGGTGCCGTGCGAACTGGAGAGGGTGATGACGTTCGATCGGATATCGACCATGCCGGACACGGTCTCAAAGAAGTGCTGCACGCCGTACCGGGTCTGGGTGGCGCCTTCGAGCGTTCCGCTGAAGGACCACGTAGCCGTGAGCGGCACGGGCTCCTCCGGCGGCTTGGCACCGGCGCACGCGGCCAGCAGCGCAATCGAAAGGAGGCACGAACGAGCGGACATACCAGCTCCTTGGGAGCGGAATGTCCTGCAATCAGGCGACTCGTTCGTCGGTCCGCAAGAGAGACGTCAGCCCTCGCGGAGCACCCGGGCGGGGTCGGCCGCCGCGGCGCGCCGCCCCGGCAGCCACGCGGCGACCGCGGCCGTAACCAGCATCAGCAGCGCGATTTGCGCGAACGTGGCGGTGTCGAACGGCTGCACGCCGTAGAGCATTCCCGAGAGGAAGCGCGTGAGCCAGCCCGCGCCGAGCAGGCCGAGTGCGACGCCGGCGCCGCCCAGCACCAGACCTTCGCGGACCACCATGCGCTGCACGTCGCCGGGGCGCGCGCCCAGTGCGAGCCGCACACCGATCTCGCGGCTGCGCTGGCGCGTGGTGTAGCTGATCAGTCCGTAGATGCCTACCGCGGCCAGGACGAGTGCGACGACGGAGAAGATGCCGAGCAGGGCGAGGTGGAAACGTCGCTCGACGAGTGTGTCCCCGATCAGTGCATCGAGAACGCCGCTGTGGTAGATGGACTGCTGCGGGTCCAGGTCCCACACGGTCGTGCGGAGTGTGTTCAGCAGCGCGGCCGGTTCGCCGCGCGTGCGCACGACGTACGTCACACCCGCGGCCCCGGTTTGTGCGAAGGGCGCGAACAGCTCGGGACGTGCGGCACTCTCGAGCGAGAACGGCCGCACGTTGCCGACGACGCCGACGATCTCGCGGACCACGGTCGGACCCATGATGCCGACGCCGATCCTGCGGCCGACCGGATCCTCGTTGCCGAACCAGAGCCGTGCGGCCGCCTCGTTGATGACGACGACGGCGGGCGTACCCGCGCGGTCGCGATCCGTGAATGCGCGGCCCGCAAGCACCGGGATGCCCATCGTCTCGAAGTAGCCGGGTGACGCGATGTTCGTCGTAGCACGGAGCGACGGCTCACCCGCGGGTGTCGGGCGTCCTTCGATCTCCACCGTGGCCTGCGGGTCCACCTGTGTGGGATGGAAGGGAAGTGCGCTCACGTACGCAACAGACTCGACGCCCGGCAGCGCCGCGAAGCGTGCCTCGTACTCCTGCATGCGCTGGATGCGTGCCTCGGCCGTGGGCGCACGGTCGTACAGGAAGAGCTGGAGCGTTGCCACGTTGCGCGCATCGAAACCGGGATCGTTGCGCAGCAGTGTGACGAAGCTGCGCATCAGCAGGCCGGCACCGATGAGCAGCATCAGCGCGAGCGCCACCTGCGTCACGACCATGCCTGCGCGCAGCCGCTGACGCGTGCGGCCTGCGCCGACCGCGCCGCGGCCGCCGGCGCGCAGTGCGGCCAGCACATCGGGACGCGAAGCGCGCAGTGCGGGTGCCACGCCGAACAGGAACGCGGTCAGCAGTGTGATGCCGGCCGCGAAGATGAGGACACGCCCATCGAGGCCGATCAGCTCGGCGCGCGGCAGCTCCGCGGGCGCCATCGATGCGATCGCGCGTGTGCCGAGCCAGGCGAGGACGATGCCGCCGGTGCCGCCCAGGAGTGCGAGTCCCAGACTCTCCGCGGACATCTGGCGGATCAAACGGCCGCGCCCCGCGCCGAGCGCCGCGCGCACGCCGAGCTCCTGCATCCGTTCCTGCGCTCGCGCGAGCAGCAGCGCCGCGACGTTCGCACACGCGATGAGCAGCAGGAACGCAACGGCGCCGAGCAGCACGAGCAGCGGCGTACGCACGGAGCCCAGCACGTGATCGGACAGCGGTACGACCGCAGCGCCCGTGCGCCCGTTCGTTCCCGGATACTCGGCCGCGAGCTGTGCGGCGACGCGCTCCATGTCCGCCTGTGCGGCCTCGACCGTGACCCCCGGTGCGAGCCGCGCCGCCGCGAACATGTATGCCGATTCGCGATCCTCCGGCTCCCACGGCTGGAACTGCTTCGGCGCCCAGACGTCGCGATCCGAAGCGGGATACTCGAGGCCGGGCGGCAGCACGCCCACGATCGTTGCGGGTGTGTGGTCCAGCTCGATGGTCCTGCCGGCTACGCCCGGGTCCGCACCGAAATGCATCTGCCAGAAGCGGTGCGAGATCATCACGTGTAGCCCCGCGTTCGGCACGTGGTCCTCGGGCAGAAAGCCGCGGCCCACGACGGGTTTCACGCCGAGTACATCCGCGAAGCCCTCCGTCACCGCCCACGCCTGCACCGGCTGCGGCGGACCATCACCCGTGAGATCGAAACCGTACGGCTCGGCCAGCGCCATCGACTCGAACGCGTCCGAACGCTCCCGCCAGGCGAGGAAGTTTCCCGGCGATACCTCGCGCGGACCGCCCGTTTCGAGGTTGCGCTCCGACAAGGTCACAACGCGATCGATTCCATCGTACGGGAGCGGCCGCAGCAGCACGTGATCCGCGGCACCGAAAATCGCGGCGTTCGCACCGATGCCTGCCGCGAGCGTCAGCACCGCGACGAACGCGAAGCCCGGCCGGCTGCGCAGCTGTCGGAGACCGTGCATCAGATCCTGCGCGAACTCGCGCACGTACTCGCGACGCTCCATGCGACGCTCCCGTCGTTGATCGGATTCCCGGCACACGGTCCGTGTGCGCTCCACATCGCCGAAGCGCCGCAGCGCCTCCGACCACGCTTCCGACTGCGAAAGGCCGTTGCGCTGCAGCTCCTGCGCACGCATTCCCAGGTGGAACGCCAGCTCCTCGTCCACCTCCTCGCGCAGCCGCGAACGCCGCCGCACGTGCCGCAGGGGATCGCGATGATCCATCACGCAGTCGCAGGATTCAGCACCGCGAACACCGCCTCCGCATACGCCATCCAGCTCGCCGTCTCCAGCTTCAGGCGACGACGCCCGTCCGCCGTCAGCTCGTAGAAACGAGCCCGCTTCCCGTTCTCCGCATGGCCCCATTCCGATTCCAGCCAGCCCCGCTCCTCCATGCGATGCAGCGCCTGGTACAGCGCGCCATCCTCGATCGACAGTACGCCGCCCGTGCGCTCCTCGATGCGCGATACGATCGCGTAGCCGTGGAGCGGCCCGGCCATGAGCGTCTTCAGGATCAGCACGTGGAGCGTGCCGCGCATCAGCTGGGTCGTGGGCTCGGTCATCTTTCCCGGTCCGGTTATATCAGGTTCTTAGGTAATGGTTGGGCATGTGGGGGACTTCTGTCAAGGCGGGCGACGGCGGGAGGCGTTGACTGCGGGAGACGTGACTGCGGGAGGCGAACGGCGCCAACTGCGGGGGGACTGCGGGTGACAGCGGGAGGCGAACGGCGGGCGGCGGACGGCGCCACTGCGGGAACGGCGGGTGGCTTGATCGGCTTGGCGGGGATTTCCTGCGTATAGCCATGGTATCTGTGACGCGTCCCTAAGGCGTTCATCGCGTGACATGATCTCGACGGGCGGGGATTCGTTGACGTCATCCGGTGCGTGCCGGTCTGCATGCAATCGGACAGGCATTGCAGCGCATGCGCTCATCCGGCCGGTTGGGTGCGCGTACCGCACGGAATCGGACAACTCCGGCCGTCGCGCTCGACTCTCGTCCGATTTCACGCTCCCAGCGCACGAAATCGGACGATCCAAGAGCCGCAGACCGGCCGTCGTGCAGATCCGTGCGCCGAGTCGGCCGGACCGAGGGAACTGGAATGTAAGGAGCAATTCATTCCCACCCGCCGTTCCCGCCGTGACGCATCACGCCTCCCGCCGTACGCCTCCCGCCGTCACCCGCAGTCCCTCCCGCCGTTGGCGCATTTCGCCTCCCGCAGTACGTCTCCCGCATCACGACTCCCGCAGTTGGGGAGGAGCCCGTATCTTCCGCGCCACCATGCTCGCAATCTCCTGCAAAGGTCTGGTCAAACGGTACGCCGACGTGACGGCGGTGGATGGTCTCGACCTGGAGGTCCGGGCGGGGGAGTGCTTCGGGCTGCTGGGCCCGAACGGGGCGGGGAAGACGACGACGGTGGAGATCCTCCAGGGGCTGACGCCTGCGGACGCTGGGCAGGTGGAGATCCTGGGGATGACGTGGGAGCGGGACGCGGCGGCGCTGCGCGAGCGTCTCGGAACGGTGCTCCAGGAGACGAAGTTCCCGCCGAAGCTCACGGTGGAAGAGCTGCTGAAGCTGTTCCGCAGTCTGTATCGGACCGGGTCGCCGGTGGATCGGGCGATCGGGGCGACGAACCTCGAGGAGAAGCGTCACGCGCGTGTGGCGAAGTTGTCGGGCGGCCAGCGGCAACGCCTCGCCGTTGCGACCGCGCTGGTGGCGGATCCGGAGCTTCTTTTCCTCGACGAGCCGACGGCGGGGCTGGACCCGCAGGCGCGGCGCGGGCTGTGGGACCTGATCATGGATCTGCGGTCGCGCGGGCGGACGGTCGTGCTCACCACCCACTACATGGATGAAGCGGAACGGCTGTGTGACCGCGTCGCCGTCGTGGATCGCGGAAAGGTGATCGCGCTCGGCACGCCGTCGGAGCTGATACGCGGGCTCGGTGCGGAGCACGTGGTGGAGTTCGCGGTGGAAGAGGGCGCGGTTGCCGTTGCAGATCTGTCGGCACTGCCCGGCGTGCTCTCCGTGAACGAATCGGCGGATGCGACGCGGCTGACGGTGACACGGGTGCACGAAGCGGTGCCGTCGCTGCTGTCGTTGCTGCGCGAGCGGCAGCGCGTGCTGAGCCGCCTCGCCACGCATCACGCCACGCTGGAAGACGTGTTCCTGAGCCTGACGGGGCGGAGCCTGCGCGATGAGTGAGCGTTACGGCGGGCCATTGATCCAGCTCACACTCTGGCGGGTGCGTGATTTCCTGCGCGAACCGGAAGCGGTGTTCTGGATCTTCGCGTTCCCCGTGCTGCTCGCGCTGGCGCTGGGGATCGCGTTCAGCAGCCGAGGGACGAGCGAGCTGACGGTGGGCATCGTCGCCGGTACGCCGGGCAGTGCGGCGGTCGAGCAGGCCCTGGAAAGTGCGGAGGGCCTGCGCGTCGAGGTGCTGGGTGAGGATGAGGCGCGGAGCCGGCTGCGGACGGGTCGCATTGCGCTGCTCGTCACACCGGGGGACCCTGCGACGTTGACGTACGATCCCGCGCGCGAGGAGGCGCTGCTCGCGCGCCAGCGCGTGGACGACGCGCTACAGGAGGCGGCCGGGCGACGGGACGTGGTGACGCTGCAGCGCGTGGAGGTGACGGAGAAGGGGTCGCGCTACATCGACTTCCTGATTCCCGGGCTGCTGGGGCTCAACATCATGGGCACGGGCATGTGGGGGATCGGGTTCAGTCTTGTGAGTCTGCGGAAGGACGGTTTGCTCAAGCGGCTGCTCGCGGCGCCGATGCGGCGGAGCGACATGCTGCTCTCGCAGATCCTGGCGCGCATGGTGTTCCTCGCACTCGAGGTCACCCTCGTCGTGGCGTTCGGGATGCTCGCGTTCGGCGTGCCGTTCCGGGGCGGCGTCGCGGCGTTCACGGTCGTCGTCATCGTCGGCGCGCTCGCCTTTTCCGGACTCGGACTGCTGGTGGCGGCACGGCCGCGCACCGTCGAGGGCGTGTCCGGCCTCATGAACCTGGTGATGGTGCCCATGTGGATCTTCTCCGGGGTGTTCTTCGCGTGGTCGAACTTCCCGGAGGCGATGCATCCGTTCATCCGCTGGCTGCCGCTCACCGCGCTGAATGACGCACTGCGCGCGGTCATGCTGGACGGCAGCGGTTTCGCCGCGGTAGCCGGCGGACTGGCGGTGCTAATGCTCTGGGGCGGCATTACATTCCTCGCCGCACTTCGGTTGTTTCGATGGAGCTGACGGGGATTGCCAACGGACCCGGCCTGCGCGACCGTGAGGAGGCGGCCGGGAGGAGAGCGTCGATGCGGGAGACGAAGCGGTACGGCGAGCGGGTTCGCCGGTACACCGACAAGATGGAGCGCGTGCTGTACGACGCGTATACGAAGATGGACGAGGAGCGGGAATCGCGCGGCCTCGGCCATCCCACGCCGGAAGAAGTCGATCTCATCTCGTGGCCACAGACGTGGCCGGATGCGCGCTGCGGATTCGCCGAGCCGCAGCGGGATGTCTTTCCGAGCGAACAGACGGACCTCGTCGTCGACACGGTGACGGGCGTCGTCTACGTCTATCATGCCGGCCGCTTCGCGCGCAGACTCGCATCGCCGGGGGCTGCGTTCTGGACGGCCGCGAAGGAGCGGCAGCTGCCCGGCGCCGTCGACGAAGCGGCCTGGGCCGAGCTCGAGACGAACTGACCGGGGCGACGTCGCCCCGCTGCCGTCCTGCCGGTTTCTGCGTGCGCGCCGAGCGCACGTGACTCTATCGCGACATTCCCAGGAGGCCCTCGTGCGTCTCATCCGGCGTTGTGCGCCCGCCGCGGTCATCCTCATGCTCGCCTGTTCGGGCGGCGATTCCGGCAACGGTGGCACCGACCCGGAGCCGGTATCGACCGTCACGGTGAACCCGCCGCAGGCGGCGCTGCAGCCGGGGCAGACACAGCAGCTCACGGCCCAGACACGGGATGCCGCGGGGAACGTGCTGACCGGTCGCACGGTCACGTGGTCGTCCAACAACGAGGCAGCCGCGACCGTGAGCGCGACGGGTCTCGTGCTGGCCGCGGCGCCCGGGAACGCGCGCATCACCGCCACGTCGGAAGGACGCTCGGGCGGGTCCGACATCACGGTCAATCCGCCGGCGGTCGCGAGTGTGACGATTGCGCCGGCGGGGCCGCACTACCTGACCGTCGGACAGCAGATGACGTTCACGGCGACCGCACTCGATGCGCAGAACCAGCCGATCGCCGGCAAGACGTTCGCGTGGTCGTCCTCGAACCAGACCGCGGTGGCGGTGACGCAGGCGGGCGTGGCGACGGCGCAGGCGGTGGGCGTGGCGCAGGTGCGCGCGACCGTGGACGGCGTGCAGGGCAGCGTAAGCATCGAGGTGGCCCAGGGCTCGCCGGTCGTGATCACGCAGATCACACCCGCGACGCTCATCGAAGGACAGGCCGCCACCATCACGGGCACCGGCTTCAGTGCGACCGCGGCACAGAACAGCGTGATGATCGAAGGGGTGGCCGCGGCGATCACGCAGGCCACGGCAACCACGCTCCAGGTCACGGTGCCGGCGTTCGACTGCCGGCCGCCGCGCAACGCGCCCGTGCAGGTCACCACGTCGGGTGCGCAGAGCAACATCGTCCAGCATCCGGTCGGCCCCGCGGGTGCGCCCATCAACCTCGCCGTGGGCCAGCAGCTCGTACTCGACGGCAACTCGTCGGGCTGTCTCCAGTTCGCGGCGTCGAACAGCGCGGAGCGCTACATCTTCGGCGTGCAGTCCGTGTCCGAATCGCTGAACACGATCACGTCGCTTTCGGTCGGCGCCACCGTGCCGTCCGACGCCGCCACGTTCGCGCCGCTGGCTCCTGTGCCCGAGCCGGTGCGGCAAACGAGGGCGGTGGACCCGCGGCTGAGGGAGCGCATGGAGCGCTGGGGCCGTCACATCGACATCACGGCGGAGATGTACGAGCAGCACCGCCGGCACTTCCAGCCGATGTTCAACGCCGCGCCGCCGCTCACGGCGACGGCATCGGCCGCGGCGCCGACCGTGCCCGCCTCGGTTCAGGAGGGTGAGGTCATCACGGTGCGCTTCCCGGCGGCGCGCTCCGCGAATCCGTGCCTGAACCCCACGAACGTGCAGGCAAAGGTCCGCAAGATCATCGGTCAGGCGATCATCCTCGAGGACCAGGCCAACCCGGTGCTGCTCGACGATGCCACGATCGCGACGATGTCCGCGCAGATCGCACAGCTGTACGACATCGACGTGGATCAGTACGGTACGCCGAGCGACATCGACGGCAACCAGCGCATCGTCGTGCTGTTCACTCGAGAGGTGAACGAGCTCACGCCTGCGCCACTCGCCTTCGTGTTCCCCGGCGACCGCGTGCCCGTCGCACAGTGTGCGTCGAGCAACGAGGGCGAGTTCTTCTATGCGCTGGCGGTGGATCCGAACGGCGCGCTCGGCGGTGCGTACACGCTCGAGGACTCGATGAACGATTTCGCCCTGATCTTCGTTCACGAGTTCGCGCACATCATCCAGATCTCCCGGCGTGCGGCGGTCGGCGGTCAGATCATGGTTGCGTGGGTGGCCGAGGCGCTGGCGACGGGTGCGCAGGAGATCGCTGGATTCGAGATCCTGGGCCTCTCGGATGGGCAGAACTACGGACCGGAGTTCGTGGAACCGTTCCTTGGCGCGGACGCGCGCGGGTTCTTCACCTTCCTGTACGACTTCGTTTCATACTTCGGCCTGAACGCTCAGAACGGGAGGACCGCGAACGCGCCGGAGCAATGCGGCTGGCTGAGCGACGGCTTCAGCGACAACTCGGGGGTCTGTTCGTACTTCGGCAACCGCCTCAAGTACGCGTTGCCGTGGACACTCATCAAGCAGGCGATCGACAACCACCACGGCGGCGCGGCCGGCCAGAAGAACCTCATGCGCGCCTTCTCCGAGTACAACGGCGGTCCGGGCGGTTTCGCGGAAGTGTCCGCGATCCTCGGAAAGCCGATGGCTCAGCTGATGGCGGAGTGGGCGCCGATCCTCTTCATCGACGAGCGCTTCCCGGCGGTGACGGGATTCCAGATGAGGAACTTCAAGCTGACCGACGTCGTCGCGCTTTTCGGACAGAACGCGCCGCTGCAGCCGCGCGCGCGCGGGTTCACCGCGTTCGTGGACAACCTCCAGGTGCGCGCGTCCTCATCGGCCTACTACGACATCAGCGGGCCGACGCGGCCGGCGACTGCGATCAGGGTGCGCGACTCGTTCGGCGCGCCACCGCCGAACCACATCCAGGTGTGGATCGTGCGCGTGCAGTAGTCAGCGCGCGTCCACGTTCAGGTTCGCCGGCGTGCACGATGGCTTGAGGTACTCGCACAGTGCGTTCGTGTAGACCTCGTTCATCGTCAGGAAGCTCGGCCAGTCGAATGCGGCGCCATGGGCGCCGGGCGGATAGAACCGGAGCTCGGCGTCCTTGCCCGCGCGTGCGAGCGCGGTGAGCAGCTGCATGGTGTTCTGCGCGTGCACGTTCTCGTCCATGGCCGAGTGCACGAGCAGCAGGTGCCCCTCGAGGCCGTCGACGTAGCTCATGACCGAGCTCGCCTCGTACTCCGCCGCGTTGTCACCCAGCAGTCCCATGTAACGCTCGGTATAGATCGTGTCGTAGAGCTTCCAGTCCGTCACCGGTGAGTTCGCGATGCCGAGCGCGTAGACGCCGGGGTGCCGCAGCATGGTCATGATGGTGGCGAAGCCGCCGTAGCTCGTGCCCTGGATCGCCATGCGCTCGCCGTCCACCCACGGCTGCGATGCGAGCCAGCGGCCGACCTCCGCGAAGTCGTTCGACTCCCACTCGCCCAGCCGGCGGTACACGATCTCCATGAAATCGCGCGAGTAGTTGCCGCTGCCGCGGTTGTTCAGTCCCACGACGATGTAGCCCTGCTGCGCCAGGTACTGGTGCCAGCCGTTCGTGCCGAACTGGTCGTACACCTGCTGCGAGCCGGGCCCGCCGTAGATGGCGAGGAGGACCGGGTGGCGGGTGTTCGGGTCGAAGTCCGGCGGCTTGATCATGCTGCCATCCAGCTCCACGCCGTCGGATGTCGTGAAGCGGAACAGCTCGGTCGGGGCGTACGCATGCGACGCGATGTACGCCTTCGTCGCGGCGTTGTCCTCGAGCACCGCCAGCCGCTTGCCCTGCGTGTTCCACAGCTCGACCTGCCGCGGCGTGTCGGTGCGCGACCACGTGTCGATGTACCACCGGCCGTCCGGCGACACGTTCACCGTGTGCCGCCCCTGCTCCTGCGTGAGGCGGCGCTTGTTGCGGCCGTCGAAGCGGATCGCGTAGAGGTGACGCTCGAGTGGGCTCTGCTCGGTGGACGTATAGAAGACCGTATTGGTCCGCGGATTCACGCCCTCGACGCGCGTGACGGACCACTCCCCGCTCGTGACCTGGTTGATCAGCCGGCCGTCGTAGCCGTAGCGGTACAGGTGCTGGTGGCCGTCGCGGTCGGAGATCCAGAAGAACTCCTGCTTCCCGGCCGGGAGGTAGAGGAAGTCCTCGATGCCCGCGAAGAAGTCGTAGACGTCGATCCACGCGTTCGAGCGCTCCTCGAGCACCATGCGGCGGCTGCCGTCGCGCACGTCGAAGAAGAACAGCCGCATGTGGTTCTGCGGCCGATTGAGCGTCATGACGGCGAGGGTGTTGGGATCCGACGTCCAGTAGATGCGCGGAATGTAGTGCTCTTCGGTGATGCCGGTGTCGAGCCACTGGATGTCGCCGCCGCCCGCGGCCACCACACCGATGCGGACGCGTGGGTTCGTGTCGCCGACCTTCGGGTACGCCATGCGCACCCACTCCGGGTGCTTGCCCTCGTAGTCCGTGATCTGGATGACCGGCACGCCGCGCTCGTCCGTCTGCCAGAACGCGATGCGCCGGCTGTCCGGCGACCACGCCCACGCCTGCGCGCGGCCGAACTCCTCCTCGTAGACCCAGTCGAACACGCCGTTGAAGATGCTGTCGCTGCCGCCGGTGGTGAGGCGCGTCTCGCGGCCTGCGGCCATGTCGTAGGCGAACAGGTCGCCGCCGCGCTCGTACCCGAGCAGCCGCCCGTCCGGCGACAGCTCCGCGGTGCGTGCATCATCGGCTGCGAGCCGGAGCGTACCATCAGCGCGCGCGTACACGTAGAAGTCCGAGACGCCCGAGTTCCTGTAGATCGGACGGAAGTCCGTCTGGAAGACGAGGAAACGCGAGTCCGCCGAGAACTGAAACGACTCGTACTCGAACGGCTCGTTCGTGCCGGGCATGGTGAGCCGCGTCGCATCCACGAGCACGACGTCGGACAGCGTGCCCGGCGTGTACTGCCGGATCTCCTCGCGCCGCGTCTGCGGGTTCATGCGCGTGTACGAGAACGCATCCCCGCCATCGATCCAGTTCACACTCGCCGGCCCCGCCCCGCCCGCCAGCATGCCCGACGCCTGGAGCGCCTCCGCGACGCTCTGGAAGCGCTGCTGCGCCGACGCCGGCGCACTCAGCACGAGGGTGGCCAGCGTAATCAGACGGATCGTTCTCACGTTCATTCGCTCCTTTGGGTTACGTCCCATCGTGGGCATTCCTCGGCAGTGCGGCAAGGCATGCAAGAAAAGCATCAACCGCGGAGTACGCCGAGGACGCGGAGCCCCACCCATCCCAGGGGATTGGTTATCCACCCCGCTTCCCCGCATCTCGCCTCACGCCTCCCCGCATCCCCGCCTCCCGCCGTCACCCGCAGTGCCCCCCGAAGTTCCCGTAGTTCGCCTCCCGAAGTACGCCTCCCGCCTCACGCCTCCCGCAGTCGGGGAGAGGCCGTCACCCGCCGACAATCCGTTTAACGTATCTCCCACCCGGTATCGTAGCCGTCGCACCGGGCACCTGATTGATAATGGCCAGCCGCTCAATGGGGATGACCGATGGATTCGAGCGGTTGAAGTCCGCGAGCGTGGTGGACCGGTCGAGTCGCACGGCATCGATGCGGTTCGGCTGCACGGCGAGCGCGCGGCTGTCGGTGAGCTCCGCGAAGCTGCGCATCGCGTCGAGCAAGGTGCGTTCGTAGGCCGACGCCGACTGCGACGCGGCGTAGCCGAGGATCTGGTAGGTGTTGCCGCCGTAGTCGATGAATGCGACCACGCCGCGCACGGTACCCTGTTGCGTATTCGCTTGGAACGGCGCGAGGGATGCGGGCGAGCCGTTGATGCGCTCGGTGCTGATCTGCCCGGCCTGGATTCCCTCCTGCCCGAGGAAGTTGCGCGCGGCGGTACCGTGCGGCCCCTGCGTCAGCGTCATCTGCACGATCGCGTCCTCCTGCGGGCTCACGGCGTACACGGCCTGCGGCAGGTTCTGCGTCTGCCACCCCTGCGGGAAGCGGAGCCGGAACCGGAGGTCGGGATGCAGGAACCAGCCGCTCTCGAAGAAGCCGTTGCGCGGATTTTCGCCGTACACGAGGCCATCGATGCGCTGATTGTACTCCGGCGCGCGGATGTTCGCGTTGTCCAGCGGCTGGTTCAGTGCGGCCACGCGTCGATGCACATCCTCCACGCGGTCGCCCGGATCGGGGTGTGTGGAAAGCCAGCCCGGAATCGGACTCCCGCCCGCGGCATCGCCGAAGCGCGCGAGCGCCTCGAACACGTCCGCCATCTCGCGCACGTCGTATCCCTGCTCGTAGGCATAGCGGAATCCCAGGTCGTCCGACTGGCGCTCATCGTCGCGGCCGAACTTCAGGAACAGCAGTCCGAGACCCGTCCCCGCGAGTTCGCCCAGTCCCGCGAGCTCGGGCAGCAGGATCATGCCCACACCGAGACCGAGCTGCGCGATCTGGGCGCGGCTCATCTGTGATACGGAGTGGCGAGCGGTCACGTGGCCGATCTCGTGTCCGAGCACGGACGCCAGCTCCGCCTCGTTCTCCATGAGCGCGAGCAGTCCGCGTGTCACATAGATGAAGCCGCCGGGCAGCGCGAATGCGTTGGGCGACGCATCCTCGACCACGCCGAACCGCCAGGGCAGGTTCGGCCGCTCGCTCGCCTTCGCCATGGCAAGGCCCACGCGGCTCACGTACTGCTGGAGCGCCGGATCGTCGACCAGCCCCAGCGACTGCTCGACTTCCTGCGCTGCCTGCTGCCCCATCTGGATCTCCTGGGACTCCGAGATCAGAGAGAACTCGCGTTCGCCGGTCACCGGGTTGGTTGCGCAGCCGGCGGCAAGGCCGAGAGCGGTTGCGAGCAGAATGGTGCGTTCGTTGCGCATCGCGGTCTCCAGGTTTTCGGGTCGCGCAAGCTCAGGCAGATTGCGTACCGCACCGCCCCCGCGCCAGCGTACGGAGCC
>CAYUIG010000001.1:30686-83306 GCA_964444685.1 uncultured Gemmatimonadaceae bacterium
GTGAACTACACCGACGATGACGGTGACACGCGCATCGAGCGGTTCCGGGTGTCATCGGATCCGAACGTGGCGGACGACGCGTCGTCGCAGCTCGTGCTCGGCATCCAGCAGCCGTTCGGGAACCACAACGGCGGCATGCTCGCGTTCGGACCCGACCGGATGCTGTACATCGGCGCGGGCGATGGCGGCGGCAGCGGCGATCCCTTCGACCACGGCCAGAACACCGGCACCCTGCTCGGCTCGATCCTGCGCATCGACGTGGACCGCGGCACGCCGTACGCGATTCCGCCCGACAATCCGTTCGCAGGGACGGCCGGCCGGCGCGGCGAGATCTGGGCGTACGGGCTGCGCAATCCGTGGCGCTTCAGCTTCGACGGCGGCAGTGGCACCCTGTGGATCGCGGACGTGGGGCAGAACCGCTGGGAGGAGATCAACGTGCGCCCGGTCAACGAGGGCGGCCTCAACTACGGCTGGAACCTCATGGAGGGCGCGCACTGCTTCACCAGCGGTTGCGACCCGTCCGGCCTCGTGCTCCCCGCGCACGAATACGATCACGGCCAGGGCTGCTCCGTCACCGGCGGATACGTGTATCGCGGCAATGCGATCCCTGCGATCCGCGGCCACTACTTCTACGGCGACTACTGCGCCGGCTGGGTGCGCAGCTTCCGCTGGGATGGCGCCGTGCGCGACGCACGACAGTGGGAGTTCGGTTCGATCGGCAACATTCTCTCGTTCGGCGAGGATGCCGCGCGCGAGCTGTACGTACTGTCGTCGGACGGCCGCGTGTACCGCATCGTCGAGGACCCATGACCGAGCACGCGGACGTCGTCGTCGTGGGCGCGGGGCCCGCCGGTCTCGCGGCCGCACGCAAACTGCGCGCAGCCGGGGCACGAGTGATCGCGCTGGAGGCGCGCGACCGCATCGGCGGCCGCGTGTTCACGCGGCGTACGAATCGCGGTGCCGTCGAACTCGGCGCGGAGTTCGTGCACGGCAAGGCGCCGGAAACGGAAGCGCTCGCTCGTGAGGCCGGCATCGGGCTCGTGGAGGTCGAGGGCGCCGACTGGGTACGTACGGAGACCGGACTCGTGCGCGCGGAGGACCGCGAGTCGGGACTGTCGGACGTGATGGATCGGATGGATCCGAAGCGCACGCCCGACCGGGCGTTCTCCGCGTTCCTCGAGGAACAGCGCGATCTCGATGACGCCGCGCGACGGATGGCGTGGCGCTTCGTCGAGGGATTCCACGCGGCGGATGCAACACGTGCGAGTGTACGCGCTCTCGCCGAGGCCGGTGCGGAGGGTGCTCTCTCCGCGCGGCGCGTGCCGACCGGATACGACGGACTGCTCGCACCGATCGCGGCCTCGCTCGGTGCGTCGCTCAGGCTCGGCGCCGTCGTGCGCTCGGTCGAATGGCAGCGTGGCCGTGTCGTCGTTCGCAGCGCGGGACTCGAAGTCGAAGTGCGCGCCACGATCATCGCGGTGCCGCCGTCGGTGCTGCACGCACGCACGCGGCCGGGCGCGCTCCGCTTCCAGCCCGCGCTGCCCTCGGTGAAGCGCGCAGCCGGCGCCCTCGTTTCTGGCGACGTCGCACGCCTGACCATCGCGGTCGACCCTGCACTCTGGGAGGCCTCACGTCCCGCGAATGCGGATGACCGGAGCTGGCCGCCGTCCTTCGTGCACACGCCGCGCGGGCGGTTCAACGTGTTCTGGATCGTGGGTGACGACCGCATCGTGATGTGGAGCGGTGGGCCGCCCGCGAAGTCGCTGCTCGCGCTCGGAGCCGGCATGGGCGACGTCGCAATGGAAGAGCTGTCGGCAGCGCTGGACGTGGACGTGCGACGGTTCGCGGGCGAGACATGGACGCACGACTGGCGTGCGGACCCGTTTGCGCGCGGCGCCTACCCGTGGGTGCGTGTCGGTCGGTGGCGCGCGCCGGAGCGACTCATGCAGCCCATCGAGAGCACGCTGTACTTCGCGGGTGACGCGGCGTGCGCACTCGATGCGATCGGCACCGTCGAGGGCGCGCTCACCTCCGGCGCGAGCGCAGCGCGCGAGCTGTTGAGCGCACTGTGACGCCTACCGGTGCGGATTGGACTCGAACGAGCCGTACATCGGGTTCGGTATGAGGAAGTAGCGGCGGCCGAACTCCGCGAACGCCGCGGCGTCGCCGGTGCGGGTCTGCTGGGTGAGGCCGGGGAAGTCCTGGATGTTGTCGCCGACCCACGCGATAACGCGCAGCGCCGGCAGATCGGCCGCTGTCGTTCCCTGCTGCACCGACTGGAAGCGCGGGTTCTTGTCGCTCGGTCCCGGCTGCCTGCAGAGCATCACGTCCACGCGGATCCCGAGAGCATCGAGGTTCCGGCGTGTGTCGGGGCACACCACCTCGTCCCGGTTCGTCACGATGGCGACGCGTCCGCCGAGCGAGCGCACCAGTGAAATGAACGCACCGGACCCCGGAACTTCGGTGGCCGCCTCTTCGCGCACCCACGCGTTCCACGTTTCGTTGTCGAACGACGCGTTGCGTTCGGCGAGACGTCGCTGGTACTCGCTGTTGTCGAGCACGGTCTCATCCGCATCCAGGATCACCGCCCACGTGCCCGGCTCGAGCGAGTCCGCGGCGGCGCGGATGCGCTCCGAGGCGGCCCGGTACGTCTGGAACGCCGCCGCGCGGTACTCCGCCGAGTTGCGCACCCAGTGGATGTCCAGCGGGAGGCGCAGCTCCGTCGGGGACGGCTGGGCGGGAGCCGTGCGCGCTCCGCAGGCGGCGGTGATCAGGACCAGAGCGGGCAGGAGTCGCTTCATGTCGGATCCGTGGTCGCGGTTACGCCCGTAGCGTACTGCACCGGCCCCGTCCCTGCCAAGGCGACCCCTTCCCGGCCGGCTCCGCGGCGGGATAGCTTGCTGCATCGCGTACTCCCACTTCCCGGAGGCCGTCATGAAACGGTCGTGGCTCGCCGCTTTGCTTGTGCTGGTTGCCGCACCGCTGTCCGCTCAGACGCTGACTCAGGAACAGCAGATCACCGCCGCGCTGCTGGCCGCGCCGGAAGACCTGCGAGAAGGGGCACGCGTGCTGGGCTGGCTCCCGGACGGGAAGGTGGTCGAGCTGCGCGCGGGCGCGAACGACATGGTGTGCATCAGCGACGATCCGCGCGACGATCAGTTCGAGGTGAGCTGCTATCATGAGACCCTCGAGCCGTACATGGCGCGTGGCCGCGAGCTGCGCGCGCAGGGCGTCGAGAACACGCTCGAGCCGCGCTGGCAGGAGATCAAGGAAGGGAAGCTCGCGATGCCGGCTGAGCCCACGACACAGTACGTGCTCGGCGGACACGAGGGAGCGCGCTTCGATCCGGCGACGGGCACCGCGCCGGGTGCTGTGCTGCGCTGGAACATCCACATCCCCGGCGCGACCGCAGAGTCGACCGGGCTCACGACGAAGTATGCGCCGGGCGCGCCGTGGATCATGTATCCGGGGACGCCGGGTGCGCACATCATGATCGTGCCGCCCATGCCGGGAGGGGAATGAGTCGGGAGTCGGGAGTCGGGAGTCGGGAGTCGAGTTTACTACGGGTGAGGTATCGTATGCGGGTCATGCTGTGTGCTGCCGCGGTCGCGTTCGTCTCGGCTGCTCCGGTTGAGGCGCAGCGGGCGATGACGGTGGAGGATCTGTGGTCGTTCGGGCGAGTGGGCGCGCCGGTGGTGAGCCCGGACGGTCAGAGCGTCGCGTACACCGTCACGAACTACGATATCGAGGCGAACCGCGGGCGCACGGACATCTGGATCGCGCCCGTGGCGGGCGGCGAGCCGCGTCGCATCACTTCCTCGGCGTCGGGATCGTCGACTTCACCCGCGTTCTCGCCGGACGGGAGGTGGCTGGCGTTCACGTCGACACGCGGCGGTGACGGTCCGCAGCTCTACGTTCTGCCGCTGGAGGGCGGCGAGGCGCGTCGTGTCGCGACGTTGGAAGGCGGCGCGTCCGGACCGGTGTGGTCGCGCGACGGGACGAAGATCCTCGTGGCGAGCGAAGTCTTTCCGGAGGGCGATCCGTCCGCGCGGCGGCTGCGCGAGCTCGCGGAGCGGGGCACGGGCGCGCGCGTGTACGATGAACTGATGCACCGCCACTGGACCGACTGGGAAGATGGCATGCGGTCGCACGTGTTCGTCGTCGATGTGTCGTCGGGTGAGACGCGCGACATGACGCCCGGGCCGTACGACACGCCACCCATCGCGCTCGGCGGATTCCACGACTACGACCTGAGTCCCGACGGTACCGAGCTCGCGTTCGTGCGCAACACGGACGTGCCCACATCGGTCGGCACGGGCAACGACATCTGGATCGTGCCGGTGTCCGGCGGCGAACCGCGACTGCTCACGGACAACGATGCGAACGACACGTCGCCGGTCTACAGTCCGGACGGACGCTGGCTCGCGTGGCTTGCGATGGAAAGGCCCGGCTTCGAATCGGATCGCACGCGCCTCGTCGTCATGGACCGGCGCACGGGCGAACGGCGCGTGCTCACGGAATCGCTCGATCGGTCCGTTGGCGACTTCGCGTGGTCCGCCGATTCGCGCACGATCTGGTTCTCCGCGCAGGACATGCTCTGGAACTCGATCTACCGCGTGCCGGTCGGTGGCGGTGAGATCACGCAGGTGACCAGCGGTCATTTCGATGGCGCATGGGCGCTCACGCCTGACGGGCGCACGCTGGTGGTCGCGCGGCAGTCCAACGCGCGGCCGACCGAGCTCGTGGCGCTGGACGCGCGCGGCCGCGAGCTGCGCCGGCTCACGCACGTCAACGATGCACTCGTGGCGCAGCTCGCTCTTCAGGAGGCGGAGCCGTTCTGGCATCCCGGCGCGAACGGCGACACGCTCCAGGGCTTCATCGTCCGGCCGCCCGACTTCGATCCGTCACGCAAGTACCCGGTCGTGCTGCTCGTGCACGGCGGACCGCAGGGCGCATGGCTCGACCAGTTCCACTACCGCTGGAACACGAATCTCTTCGCAGCACCGGGTTACGTCGTCGTTGCTCTGAATCCGCGCGGTTCGACCGGGTACGGGCAGCGCATCACCGATGAGATCTCGCAGGACTGGGGCGGACGCGTGTACGAAGATCTGATGAGCGGACTCGATTATGCGCTCGCGCAGTATGCGTTCATGGATGGGAATCGTGTGGCCGCCGCGGGCGGGTCGTACGGCGGCTACATGATGAGCTGGTTCGAGGGACACACCGACCGCTTCCGCACGCTCATCAACCATGCGGGCGTGTTCAACACCGTGAGCATGTACGGCTCCACCGAGGAGCTCTGGTTCCCCGAGTGGGAGTTCGGCGGGACGCCCTGGGAGAATCGCGAACTCTACGACCGCTGGAACCCCGCCGACCACATCGCGGAGTTCCGCACGCCCATGCTCGTGATCCACGGCGCGCTCGACTTCCGCGTTCCGCTCGAGCAGGGACTCCAGGCGTTTACGGCTTTGCGCCGGCGGGATGTGCCCGCCCGGCTCGTGTACTTCCCGGACGAAGGCCACTGGATCCTGCAGCCGCGGAATGCGCTCGTGTGGTGGGAAGAGGTGCACGGGTGGCTGGACAGGTGGCTTCGAGAGACATCCTGACTGCGGGGGGCGGGAATCGGGAGGCGGTACGTCGGGAGGCGTACTGCGCCAACTGCGGGGGGGCGGCGGGTGACTGCGGGAGGCTTACTTCGGGAGGCCTGCTGCGGGGCTTAACTGCGGGAGGCTTACTGCGGGAGGTGGCATCGGAATGGTGGCTCGACTCGTAGATGGGTCGCTTGTCGGATCGCACGGCTACTCTCGACTGAACAGCAGCGATCGAGGACAGTCCTTAACGTGAGAACGGTGACATGGCGATGAACGAGCGGGAACACAAGGCGTGGGAGCGTGCTCTGACCGAGCGGTATGCGAAGCTGGCCGGGAAGATGGAGCAGCTCGATGATGAAGCTATTGAAAGGATCATGTACGGTCTCGCCAAGAATCTGGAGCGCGACGGACTCTTGACAGAGGACGACGACCACCTGCTCCCCTACCTGCAGCTCGATTGGAAGTGGGGTCACCTGATGGATGAACCCGGCTTCTGGATTCCGGATACCGACCCGGCGTACTGATCAGGGCCACCTCGAAATACCGAGATGCCGCCTCTTCCGATGCGGTGAAACATGCCCCAACCCCGGGTCGCCGCGCTCGGGGGCAACCGCGACCGCGCGTGGAGCGGTGACATTGACCCCGGCCGGCCCCGCGCGACACGTGGGGTCGGGTTGACCGCTCGACGCGCGGTCGATTCGACCCCAGCTCGCGATTTCGCCGGCTTGGGGTAAGGTTCACCGCAGCGGGACGCATGCCGCCCGCCGGCGGTCTCGATCGGGTCAGAGGTGCCTCGCTCAACGGGCCCTGCCACTCCCGCCGTTCGAAGTCCGCCTCCCGAATACGCCTCCCGCCGGTACCCGACTCCCGACTCAGTGGCCCTCGGCCACCGTTTCGACCTCACGCCACACCCTCAGCAGGTTGCCACCCCACAGCTTCGCGATGTCTTCCTCGGAGTAGCCGCGGCGCACGAGTTCGAGGGTGACGTTGAACGTCTCGGCTGCACTGTCCCAGCCGACGACGCCGCCGCCGCCATCGAAGTCGGAGCTGATGCCGACGTGGTCGATGCCGATGAGGTTGACGGCGTGGTCGATGTGATCGACGAAGTCGGACACGGTCGGCTCGGGATGCTGCTGCTGGATTTCAGCCATGCGGCTCTCGTAGTCAGCGCGCCGGTCCGCCGGGAGCGAGTCGAGCGAGCCGCGGCCGCGGATACCGAACTCCTCGCGCAGTGCACGCATCGCCTCCTGACGTTCGGGCTGCGCCTTCACGTACGCGGCGAACGCCACGGTCTGCATGACCCCGCCGTTCTCCGCGAGCGCGCGCAGCTGCTCGTCATCCATGTTGCGCGGGTGATCCGCAAGAGCGCGCGTGCTGGAGTGCGAAGCGATGACGGGTGCGCGCGATACGCGCACGGCGTCGAGCATGGACTCCTTCGAGATGTGCGACACGTCCACCATGATGCCGAGCCGGTTCATCTCGACTACGACCTGCTCGCCGAACGGCGAGAGGCCGCCGTGCTCGGACTCGGGCTCGCCGTCGCGTGGCGTGGCGGAGTCTGCGATGTCGTTGTGGCCGCCGTGTGCGAGGGTGATGTAGCGCATGCCGAGACGGTGGTACTCCTCGAGCAGGGAGAGATCATTGCCGATCGGATAGCCGTTCTCCATGCCGATCGCCGCAACGAGCTTGCCCGCCTCGTGGATGCGCGCGACGTCGTCCGCCGTGTACGCGATCTCGATCTCATCCGGGCACAGTTCCTCGGCCATGCGATGGATGCCCTCGAACTTCCGCATGGCCTGCTGCTTCGCCTGCTCGTTGCCTTCCGGCGTGCGCGGGCCCTGGCCGACGTACACAATGAAGAACGCGACATCCAGCCCGCCCTCCTTCATCTTCGGAATGTCCACCTGCCGGTCCAGTGCGTTGCACGGATTGACTTCATCGCTGCCGAAGTCGAATGGGATGTCGTCGTGCGTGTCGATCGTCAGGACGCGTTCGTGGATGTCCCGTGCCCGGGCGACGAGTTCCTCTTCCGTCTCCTGCTCGCCGGCTCCGCATGCTGCGGCAAGGAGAGTCAGGAAGAGAATTTCACCGCAAAGGCGCAGAGGGCGCAGAGAGCTACCGGAGTCCCGACCCTGCCCGAATATCGACCCCTTCGATCCGTTCATCGCGTTCCTCCGCGTCCTCTGAGTCTCTGTGGTGAATTGTCGTCGGCTGAGGCGAGCCCATAGCTTGGGCAAAACGCGTCGCCGGGGCAATGGGCGCGGATCCTGCTAAGGTCGCGCAGCATGATCGAAAGAAAGGTCCACCGGACGGCGGAGCGGCTGCCCGTGATCGGGCTCGGCACGTGGCGCGTGTTCGATGTCGGCCGCGCGGAGCGCGTGCGCGCGCCACTGCGCGAGGTGCTTCGTCATTTCGTGGCGTGCGGCGGGCGTGTGATCGACACGTCGCCGATGTACGGTGACGCCGAGACCGTGGTCGGCGACCTCGTCGCGGAGCTGCGCGTGCGCGACCGGGTGTTCATCGCGACGAAGGTATGGACACGCGGGCGCGCGAGCGGGATCTGGCAGATGGAGGAATCGCTCCGCAAGCTGCGCATCGCACGCGCGGACCTGATCCAGGTGCACAACCTCCTCGACGCGGAGATCCATCTCGAGACGCTGAAGGAGTGGCGGCGTGCGGGGCGGGTGCGGCTGCTCGGGATCACGCACTACGAACGCGGCGGCCACGAACACCTCGAGCGGCTGATGCGCTCCCACGAGCCGGACTTCATCCAGGTGAACTATTCCGTCGCGGAGCCGGAGGCGGCGGAGCGGGTGCTCCCGCTCGCGGATGAGCTCGGGATCGCCGTGATCGTCAACCGGCCGTTCGGCGGCGGCAGACTCGTGACTCAGCTTGCGCGTCGGCCACTACCGGGGTTCGCCGGCGAGCTTGGCTGCCGCTCATGGGCGCAGCTCCTGCTCAAGTGGATCATCGCCGACAGGCGCGTCACCTGTGTGATTCCTGCCACCTCAAACCCGCAGCACGTCGTGGAGAACTGCGCCGGTGGTGACGAACCACTGCCGGACGCCGGCCTGCGCGACCTGATCATGGAGGCCGCGCGCGCATGAACTACGGCGGATCGCCGCTCTCGCGGAAGGACAGCGCCGGACCCATCAGCGCCTCGACGCCCTCGAGCACGGACTGCTCGCCGTGAACGAACGGTTGGATCGCTTCAGCGAAGAAACCCGGCAGCGATTCCGCGTCCTCGGGGAGCGCGTGGCCGGAATCTAGAAGCGCATCGTCGCCTGACCGGAAAGACCCAGGCGCCTTCCGGTCGTCCGACCCGGCGGAAGATCGTCCCGCCTCCAATTGCCAGTCCGCCCGATTCCCTACATACTCGATGCTGGATCGTTGGAAGCCCCATGGAGGCCTTCATGCGACGTTTTCTCCTGACGTTGTCCCTTCTCGCCGCCGTACCCGTCGCGGCGCAGGACGTCACGATCGACCACACGAAGTTCGAGCTGCCGAACGGGCTCACGGTCATTGTGCACGAAGACCGGTCGACCCCGGTGGTGGCAGTCGACGTGTGGTATCACGTGGGCTCGGGGTACGAACGGGCGGGTCGCACGGGCTTCGCGCACCTCTTCGAGCACATCATGTTCGAGGGCAGCGCGAACGTGCCGGAGGGTGACTTCGACAACCTGCTCGAGGCCGCCGGCGCCGTGAACAACGGCAGCACGAACGCGGACCGCACGAACTATTACGAGATCCTGCCGTCGAACGCGCTCGAGCTCGCTCTCTGGCTCGAGGCGGACCGCATGGGCGGCTTGCTCGCCACGATGGACCAGACGAAGCTCGACATCCAGCGCGATGTCGTGAAGAACGAGCGCCGTCAGAGCTATGAGAACCGGCCGTACGGCATGTTCTTCGAGACGGCCGCGGCCGCGCTGTACCCGGAGGGGCATCCGTACTCGTGGTCCACGATCGGTTCGATGGATGACCTGAGTGCGGCCGCGCTCGAGGATGTGATGCAGTTTTTCCGCACGTATTACGCGCCGAACAACGCCGTGCTCACGATCTCGGGCGACGTCGACGCCGCCACCGTCCGGCCCATGGTCGAGCGCCTGTTCGGCTGGATCCCGCGCGGCGACCCGATCGAGAAGCCGGACCTTCCGGTCCCGCAGATCGAGGCGACGCGCTACATCACGCTCGAGGACCGCGTCACGCTGCCGCAGGTAAGCCTGATGTGGCGCACCACGCCGTCGTTCTCGGATGACGAGGTGCCGCTCTCCGTGCTGGGCCAGGTGCTGTCCAGCGGGAAGAACTCGCGGCTGTTCCGTCGCTTCGTCTATGAGGAGCAGACAGCGCAGAGCGTGAGCGCGTACAACAGTGCACGGCTGCTGTCGGGCGACTTCTACGTCCGTCTCACCGCCAAGCCCGACACGGACCTGAGCACGATGGAGGCAGCGATCCTCGAGGAGATCGAGCGGATCGCGCGCGAAGGGCCGACACAGGAAGAGCTGGAGCGCGTGGTCAACGGTCTCGAGACCGATGTGGTCGGTGCACTCGACACTTCGCTCGGCAAGGCCGAGCAGCTACAGTCGGGCTTCTACTACACGGGTGAGCCGGATGTCATCGGTGAAGTGCTCGACAAGTATCGCGCGGTGACGCCGGCCGACGTGCAGCGCGTCGCACGTGAGTACCTGAGCGGGAAGCATCGGATCGTGATCAGCATCGTGCCGCAGGGCCGTACGGAGCTGGCGGCGCGGCCGCGGGAGGTGAGCTGATGATTGCGACGTCGCCCCGCGGCGCCCGGCGCGCCGCACTGATTCTCGCGTTCGCATGCGCTGCGCCGGCTGCGGCCCAGGCGCCAGCGAGTTTCCCCACCGAGCCGCCGACGCCGGGGCCGGCACCGGCGCTCGATCTTCCGGACCCGATTCGGCGCTCGCTGCTGAACGGGCTCGAGGTCGTGTACGTGCGCATGCCCGAGCTGCCGATCGTCCACGCCACGCTGGTGACGCGCGGCGGCACGGCGGACGCACCGGCCGACAAGCCGGAGCTCGCGTCGTTTACGGCCGACCTGATGGATGAAGGGGCGGGTGCGTACGATGCGCTCGGACTGGCGAATGCGCTCGAGCTGCTGGGCGCTTCACTGTTCGTTGGTGCCGGCTTCGACGCGGTGCAGGTGGATCTCGAGGTGCTGCGCCCGCGCTTCGAGCCTGCGCTCCAGCTCATGTCGGACGTGGTGCTGCGGCCCAGGTTTCCCGAGGCCGAGGTCGAACGCATCAAGCAGCAGCGGCTGACCGACCTCCAGCGCGCGAAGGACGAAGCGCGCATCATCGCATCGAACGCGTTCACGTCGCTCGTTTACGGCGCCGAACATCCGTACGGCCGCCTCGCCACGACGGAGACCACGGGCGCGATCACGCGCAACGACCTGGTTGCGTTCCACCGACAGTGGTACGTGCCGCGCGGCGCGACGCTCGTGCTCGCGGGCGACGTGGATCCCGCGGAGATGCAGCCCGTCGTGGAGCGGGTGTTCGGAGCGTGGCAGGGCACACCGGTGCCGCCGCCGGTCGTGCCGAACGAGCCGCAGGTCGGCAACACCAGGATCTACCTGGTCGACAAGCCGGGCGCCGCACAGTCGGAGATCCGCATCGGGCATCCCGGCGTCGCACGCGATCATCCCGACTATTTCCCGCTGCTCGTGATGAACACGATCCTGGGGGGTTCGTTCACGAGCCGGCTGAACATGAACCTGCGCGAGACGCACGGTTACAGCTACGGCGCCAGCTCCGGATATTCGTTCCGTCGAGGTGCCGGGCCGTTCACGGCATCGAGCGCGGTCGTGACCGAGAAGACGGACAGCTCCGTCATCGAGTTCTTCCGTGAACTGCGACACATCCGTGACGAGCGCGTGTCGGATGACGATCTCGCACGCGCGAAAAACTACGTGGCGCTGGGACTGCCGCGTCGCTTCGAGACGGTGGGCGGTGTCGCCGGCCAGCTCGCGGATCTGATCGCCTACGGCCGCGACATGAGCTTCTACGAGAGCTTCGTCCCGAACGTCATGGCCGTGACCGCCGCGGATGTGCAGCGCGTGGCGCGCGAATACGTTCGACCTGATCGAGCCGTCGTTGTCGTCGTAGGTGACCGTGCACGCATCGAGGCGGGCTTGCGTGCGATCGGGATTGCACCGGTCGAGTTGAGAGACGCGGCCGACTTCGTGCGCTGAGGTTGCAGTCGTGTGGTTGAAGTCTGCCGGTATCGTCGCGATCGCCTTTCTCGGGGGCGCGTGTGACGTCCTGAGTCCGACGAATTGCACCGATATTGCTCTGGCCGGTCTCGCGATCAGCATCGTGGACATCGAAACGGGCTCGCCAATCGTCGCCGATGATGTGCGGGTGGAGGTGCGCGATGGGTTGTTCGTCGAGGTCGCCGAAGGCAGCTCGAACGAACTCGATCTTGCGATGGCCTTCGAACGAACCGGCCGATACGAGATCCATGTTACCGCTGCCGGATACCTGCCATGGGATACGACCGGCGTCCGGGTGCGCCGAACGGACGACGGCTGTCACGTGAACACGGTGACCGTCACGGCTGCTCTGGTGCGCGAGCCGTAGGATCGCTTTCGTTCGGAAGGTTCTGGTGTCGAAGGTCGAGGGTCGAGGAACTTCGAGTTTCACTCGAACCCCGACCCTCGACACTCGACCCTGAGGTTTAGCGAAGCGCGATCCGCTCCGTGGTCCGGATCGTGAGCTCCGTACCACGCGGCAGCGCCGCTTCGACGTCGCCGGTACCGAGCGAGACGATGGTGCCCGCACCGGCGCCGAGTGCGGCGCCGATGAGGATGTCCCTCAGCTCACCGCCGATGACTGCGCCGAGCACTGCACCCGCCGCCGCCCCGATGCCGGCGTCGCGGATCACGTCATCCCGGCTGCGTTCTTCAGTCTGCAGATCCGCGTCCAGGATGTCCGCGCTCAGCGGATAGCTCCTCCCGTCGAACCGGATCGACTCGAAATTCAGCCGCACCGCCGCCTGATCGCCGATGTGGTCGGAGTCATCCAGTCCCGTCACCTCCGCTGTCGCGACCGCACCCTGGGGGATCACGACACGGCCGTCGGACGTGCGCAGGGGCGTCGTGACGGTCGCCGTCACGCGATCACCGACCTTGCTCGTCTTCGTGTCGATGCGATCGTTCAGCTCGACCACCAGCTGCGTTCCCGCGGGAACGTCGAACGTGGTGGGCGGTGCCGGCGCAGGCTGCACCTCCGGACTCGCCGGACCCGACTCCACCGCAGTTGCGCGGCAACCCGCCAGCACGAACACGGCCGTAAGGCTCAATGCCAGCTTCCGCATTCTCGCCTCCTTGCCTGAGTCGTGGGGCGAGGTTGCAAGGGGTGGGCCGGTGCGTCACTCCTCCAGCCGGCGCGGCCAGTCCTCGCCCAGGAGCCTCGAGAACGCGCGGTCCGCGAGCAGTCGCCCGCCCGTCTGACATTTCGCGCAGTAGTTCGTCTCGTGGCCCGCGTAGACGATGCGCTGGATGAGTGCGCCGCAGCGCGGGCAGGGCTCCTTGAAGCGGCCGTGCACGGCCATCGCGGGATGAAACGCGGTGACCTTCTCGGGGAAGCGGTCGCCCGTCTCCTCGATCAGTCGATCGGTCCACTCGCGCAATGACGACACGGTGGCGTCGTACAGCGCGCGCATGTCGGCGTCGTCGAGCTGCTGCGTGCGCTTGCCGGGCGAGATGCGCGCGAGCCAGAGGATCTCATCGGAGTGCGCGTTGCCGACACCGGAGATGGTGTCGGGATCGGTGAACGCGCGCTTGAGCGTACGGTTCTCGCGCAGGAGCGCGTCACGGAACGCATCGTAGCCGTCCTCGAGCGGTTCGACGCCACCGCGTCGCATGGCCTCGAGTGCTTCACGCCCCCGCAGCACGTGCAGCGACGCGCGCTTCTGCGTGCTCGCCTCCGTGAGCAGCAGCGTGCCGGTCGGGAAGTCGAATGCGGCCTGGCCGAGCTTGCGCGGGACCGCCGTGCCCTTCGGCTTCCACTTGAAGCGCCCAGAGATCATGAGGTGCACGACGACGAACAGGTCGTCCTCCAGCACGAAGACGATGCGCTTGCCCAGGCGCCCCAGTCCGAGCACACGCTTCCCGTTCACCGCGGAAAGCGGCGGATCGAAGGTCTTGAGCAGCGCCGGCGACGCGAGTCGGACGGCCTCGATGGGCTGTCCGACCACGCGTGGCTCGAGCGCGTGCAGGTAGAGCGCGATCTCCGGTAGTTCGGGCATGTCTCCAGTGTTGTGGCGGTGTCCGGAAACGGCAATTCACCGCAGAGTCACAGAGGGCGCCGAGAACGGATTGAAGTTGTTTACACATCCGGGTGCTGTGGGGCTCCGCATTCCTCCGCGTTCTCCGCGCCTCTGCGGTGAATGTTCGTTTTCCGTCTCGCCCGGATGTTGCCAAGCGCGAGTCGGACCCTCAGGATCCTGCGCCGGTCGCGAACGGAGGTGTGATGAGCTGGTGGGAGGCGCTGGTGCTGGGCGTGGTGCAGGGGTTGACCGAATTCTTTCCGGTCTCGAGCTCCGGGCATCTCGTCATAACCGAAGACCTGCTGGGATTGAGGCTGCCGGGCGTGGCGTTCGACGTGGCCCTGCACGTGGCCACGCTGCTGTCGGTCATCCTCGTCTATCGGCACCGGCTGACCGACCTCGTGCTGGGTGTGCTGCGACCCGGCAATGGAAAATCGTGGCGGTACATTGGCCTGCTCGTGCTCGCCACCATTCCCGCTGCGATCGTCGGCTTCGCGTTCGAGGACTGGTTCGAGGCCCGCTTCGACGATCCGGTTCTTGCGGGCACGATGATTCTCGTCACCGGCAGCTTCGTGTGGAGCAGCCGCTGGGCGTTGCGCGGTGGCGCGCGCCGGCCGCTCGAATGGGCACCGGTAGTCGTCGCGGGCGTCGTCGCGTTGATTGCTGGTACGGCTCTGCCCTTCATCGCAGTGCTGGCGGTCGAGGCCGCGTTGATGGCATTCGCGCGCGCGACAGCGGGACCGGACCCGCGCGCGGAGCCCGACACGATGGGTGCGCTGCTCATGGGCGTGGCGCAGTGCGTCGCGATTCTGCCCGGCGTTTCGCGATCGGGCAGCACGGTAATGACCGGACTCTGGCGACGCATCGATCCCGCCGCGGCGGCGGAGTTCTCCTTCCTCATGGCGATTCCCGCGATCCTGGGTGCGGCGATTCTTCAGCTCCCCGATCTGCGCACGGAAGGCGCGAGCGTGAGCACGGGCGCAATCGTGATCGGCGGCGTCGCTGCGGCGGTTGCGGGTGTCCTCGCGATCCGCTTCTTCGTGGCGATGCTGCGGCAGCGCAGCTTCCACGTCTTCGCGTACTACTGCTGGCTGGCTGGCGGGTTGTACGTACTGCTGCGCTGACTCAGCGCGTGATGTCGAGCGTGTCCTGCTCCGAGACCAGGTCGCCATCCTCGGCGGGAATGCGCCCCTGCACCACGTAGCGACCCGGCGCGACCGGGCGCCCCGCGTTGTCCACCTGCTCCCATCCTCCCGAATACTCCACCGATCCGCCGGGATCGATACGGACGAGTGCGAGGGCGAGCGTCGGCATGGTGCCGTGCAGACGTCGCCAGACTTCCGTTCCATCCACGCGCGACACGATCACATCCCACGCGACCGGATTGCCGGCGAGACCGATCGTGATCGGGCGCGTATCCGGATTGCGCAGCCGGAGCGTGACGGGCACGGTGTCGCCCTGTGCGGCTTCCCGCGGAATGATGAGCTCGAGGTTCACGCGTACCACCGAATCGGGCTGCGCGAGGGCGACCCGCTCGCGTCCCTCGAGCGAGTCGCCCCCACAGCCGAGGAGCAGGATCCACGCACAGATCGCAAGTCCCGCTCTCACGGAAAGCATCAGTGCGTGGTGAAGTCGCCGAGCTCGAACCTGATGTTCTCCAGCGCACTGAACGCGAAGATGCCGGCACCGCCCCCCCACAGAATGCCGTAGAGCGTGGCGTCCCTGCCGTTCGCGTGCGGCTGGAATACCGGCGAGCCGCTGTCGCCGCCGGCCGACATGCCGAGGACGAGATCCTGGCAGAGCATCACCTGGTTCGATCCGAGGACGCTGACGTTCACGCACGTCAGGGCCACCTCCCCGCGCGTCCATCCGCTCGTGCGTCCGATCTTGTCGACGAACTCGCCGAGCAGCGGGAACGGCACCTCATCGACGATCGAGAAGAACTTCTTCCCGTCGTCGGCAATCTCGATCGAGCCGGGCGTGAACGGGTCCTCACTCACCTCTGTCGTACGCCAGATGGAGCCGAAGCGGACGGGATTGTTGCGGTACATCTTCACGAGCGCGGCATCGCTGAAGCGGCAGATCTGCGTTGCCGAGCACTGGAACGACGGCGGATCCAGCACCTCGAAGCCGAGCAGATTGAAGTCGGTGGCGAAAGGTGGCGGCGCCGGATTGTAGTACTCGGTGCCGGTCACGATGCCACGGTCGCCGGTGCAGTGCGAGTTGGTGATGAAGTACGGCTGGCTCTGGCCCGGCTCGTCGCGCAGTACGACGAACCCCAGCGTGCAGAGGAAGAAGCCGACTCCCGGGTACTCCCAGACGAGCTGAATCCCGCCACCCACGGGTTGCACCTTGTCGCGCAGCGTCTCGCCGCTGAAGGGCTCGATAGCCGGAGAGATCTCGACGTTCACCAGTTCGACAGGAACGCCGAAGTCGGCCGCGATCTGTCGAATCCGTTCCTCCGATGTCCCGGCGAGCACGCCGATGCGGATCGTGTTCGTCGACTCGTCCGCATCCGTGTACACGACGCCGGGCTCATCCAGGAGGGGAATGAGCTGCTGATGGTAGCTGTTGAGCCGCGTAAAGCTGACCGCGGCTTCCTGGAACACTGCGTTGCCCATCGCAGTGGCGCCCTGCGGAATGTGCCGGCCCACCGCCTCGAGCACGCGCTCGCGGCCGCCCGGCGCCGCCATCTGTTCTTCCGTTACGCGCACGTTGAGCCGGCCGGATGCGTCGTAGTACGCTCCGCCGAATCCGGGTGCCTCGGCTGCGATCCGCGAGAACGCGCGGTCGATCCCGCGCACTATCGGGACCCGCGCGGCGGCGTACGTCGCGGGTCGATCGGTGGCATTCCTCGGTTCCATCGGCGGATCGTCAACGCAGGCGGCGGCGAGGCCAACGCTGGCCAGGGCCAACCCTGTGCGAACTGCAGTCCTTCCGATCATGGGGCGGTCCTTTCGCTGAGGGGTGGAAGCGTCCCGTGACGCTCACGGAACGTGACGCTCCAGTGGGCTCCGACGTGTTACGCAGAAGCCCGTTGTGTCCCAGCGGAGGCCCCGACAACAGGGCGAGATGCTGCCAAGAAGAGGACTGCGCGGTCGCGGCACGAACAGGTGGGTCCCAACACGACCGTGACGACAGGATACGCGGGTCCGCGGACCCGTGCAAGTCGTCTCGCGCGACTATGGAGGTGCCCCTGCGGCGCGCTGATCTTGTGTCTTTGCCCCGGGGAGGGAACGGTGTCGGGATCCGGCCATTACGAACGCCATATCGCCGATATCGCGATGCGGCAGCACGCCGTCGTCACGCTCGACCAGCTCATGGCGATCGGTATATCGAGCTCCGCCGTGAAGCGGCGGGTCCGCTCGGATCGGATGTCTCGGATTCACCGCGGCGTCTTTCAGGTCGGGCCGATGACGTTGCCGCTCACCCGTCCCATGGCCGCGGTGCTGGCGTGCGGTCCGTCCGCTTTACTCAGCTATGATGACGCCGGCGCCCTCTGGTCCCTGTTTTCCTCAGGGGGCGACGGGTCCGTTCACGTCACCGTCGTGGGTGCGACGCGCTCACGTCCGAACATTCGCATCCACCGCGTGCGCTCCCTTGGAGTCGATGAGCGTGCTGCCCATCACGGCATCCCCGTTACGTCGCCGGCGCGCACGATCCTCGATCTTGCCGGCCGGCTCGGCAGCCGGGAGATCGAAAACATGCTTGCCCGGGCCGAGCGCGAAGGGCTCACCCGCGCCGAGGACGTCCTTTCGTTGCTCGGCAGGTATCCGCGAAGACGCGGCGCACGCGCACTCCGCGCAATCATCGGATCGACCGGCGGTCCGACACTGACGCGTTCGCCGCTGGAGAAGGAGTTCGCGAAGCTGCTGCGCGACACGGGATTGCCGTTCCCCATGCTCAATGTGCCATTCGGACCGTACGAGCTCGATGCGTTCTGGCCCGACCTTTCATTCGCCGTCGAGGTCGACGGCTTTGCGTACCACGGCAACCGCGCCCGCTACGAGGGAGACCGCCAGAAGGACCTGTGGCTCAAGTCGCGGGGCATCACCGTGCTCCGGTTGTCCTGGCGACAGATCACCCGACGCCCATTGGCCACCGCCGTCCAGCTCGGTCAGTCGCTTGCGCTGGCCCGGGCGGCCGCTCGGCGGCTGCCCCAGGTCTGAGGGGTTGCGGGGCGACCCGGACTCGGAACTCGTCGCCGGGTCGGGTCACGCGTGCCGGGTTCGGGTCGTTATGCGGCCCCGATCCGGAACCGGTCGAGGCAAGCGGCCATGAGTGCCGAATCAGGGTCGATATGCGGACCGAACCCGGAACGCGTTGAGCGCGATTGCGTCGAGTTCCGAATTACGGCCGCGCTTCCTGGTGCCCTCACACCCAGCGTGCAATCAGTAGCGCCTGAGCATTGCCGACTCAGGCGATGGCGGTCAGCTCGCCGTCGATGATGTCGGCCAGGCGCTCCTGCTCGCGCCACATCACTTCCAGCGCCCGCGCCTCGCCATTCAGCAGGCGCCGCTCGACGGAGTCATTGACCGCGATCTCGAGGGCCAGAGTACGCAAAGGCCCGAGTCGATAGAGCGACTGTCGGCGTGAACCGAACTCGCGCAGCAGATCCGCGGGTGTGCCGGCACGGTCGAGGAAGCGGCTGGCCTCGCGCAGAGTCAGCTCGCTCGCGCCATCGATGTGCTGCCAGGCGAGCACGCGACGTATCGCGTCGTCGGCCTCGTGCCCGCGGATCATGAACACCTTCTCCGGCGTCCATGGGTCGCAGCGGGGGCAGGGCACACCCAGTTCGATCGTCCCGTCCGACGAAAGCAGCGGGTAGATCCACCAGGACAGATCGAAGCGGAGGGCACACAGGATCGAGCCGCACGAGGGACAGGGCTCGCGTCCCTCCCATGCGGTCCCGCCGAAGTGCCGCCAGCGGGCGAGGTCGACGATCTCGGGCGGATGCTTCCCGATACCGAGGCCGGTATCGAGGATGCCCACGGTTTCGCCGACCCACGCGACGGCACCGTATGCCAGAGCTGCGATGCGCGATCCGGGGGAGTGGAAGGCGGCCTGGCGATGTCGCAGCTCGCGGCCGTACCGCCACCACGCCTCTTCCAGCGACGAAGCACGTCCGATGCGCACGAGCTCGAGACCGCCCGCCTCCAGCAGAGCCACTTCTTCCGTGCGCGCGAGCAGACGTCCGCGATCGTATGCGAGCCGCTCGAGCATCTCGAGAGCGACCGCGCGGTCCTCGAAGGGAACGAGGGACCACGACCGGCAGCGGCCGCAGACCTGCCAGAGACGGCCCCGTTCGGAATCGAAGGCCACCCGCTGCCCCTCGCCGAACGTGTCCCCTGCGCGGGGCGCGGGGAAGGGCGAATGGCAGAAGAGGCAGCGGGTGAACATAGGTCAGCGATCGGCCACTGCGGTCCCGGCCGACAGATGGCCGTGGTGCAGCAGCGCGTTGAAGAGCAGCGCGTACGAGCCGGCGGTCTCGCCGCGCCAGAACGGATTGAACGCGAACACGATCACGTGGCCGTCACCGAGCGGCGCATCCACGAGTGCGGGTGCGCCCGCGAGCGCGCTGCCGCCGGTGAGGCCGCCGCTGATCAGCAGTTTCGTGACGTCGCCGCTGAAGCGCAGGACGGTGCGTGCGCTCGACGACGCGCCGCCCCCGAAACCACCCTGACCGCCACCCTGATTGGGATTCGAGCGGCGGAACTCAGCCACGCCCGCCTGGCCGGCGTCGCGCGGGCGAGTCTGCACGATGTCGGGCTCGCCGATGCCGCCGCGGCCGCTGCGCCGCTCGGTGGTCGAGCCGGGCTCGGGCTCGCCCCGCTGGTTGCCGAAGCCGCCACCGAAGCCGCCGCCACCGAACCCGCCGCCGCCACCACCGACGCCCAGCACGGGGCCGCTGTCGAAGTACACGCCGAGCTCGGAGCCGTAGCCGTAGGCGAGCGGGCTGCCTGCGTCGGCCACCTCGGTGCGGAAGACGCCGCCGGGCGCCCAGAGGTCCTCCGGGTCGCGAATGGTGACGCCCTGGGCCAACCCGAAGTGCACGGGCAGTGAGGCGCTGCTCTCGATGGCTACGAGCGTGCCGCCAGCCCTCACGAAGCGCTCCAGGTTCAGGACGCCGCTCAGCTCGAGGCCGCCGCGCATGTCATCGGTCGACGCCTGCCGGCCGATGTTGGGCGTGACCTCGGTCGCCTTCCACATGATCGGGTTGGGGCCCTGCATGCCGCGGACCAGCGAGAGGGCGTTGGATGTGGACGGCCCGAACACCAGAACATCCCAGCGGGCGCGCAGATCCGGCGTGTCGCGGACATCGTGGACCGAGATGTAGTCGTATGGAATTCCGGACTGCTCCATCCCGATTCTGAGCCAGCCCTCGGTCTGCGTGGTCTGCCACGTGTGCACCACGGCCACCCGCGGCGCCGACACCGGATGGGTCGGGACGTCCGGCAGCGACCCGAGCGCGGCCACCTGGAAGCCGTACTCGCGGCCCGCCGCATCGAGCTGGTCCGCAAGGTCCGCGGTCGCCCCTGCGGACGGGATCAGGAAAGAACCGGCACTGTAACTCCGCCCGCCCGCCTCGAACGGCCGCTCGGCCGCAAGGATGCGCAGATCCGGATGCGCGTACCGGAACGAGGCCAGGGAGTTGTCGGCGTTGTAATCGACGACGTACGCGGCCGCGTTCGAGCGGCGCTCGAGCAGGCCACCCGGCGCACGTACCGATTCGGTCACGAGCGACATCGGCGCGTCCAGCACCGCGGTGTCTTCCACTCTCGCGGTGACGACATTGAACAGCGGCCCGAGCGTCCAGCCGGTGTCATCGTACGGGCTCGGGTCATCGGGGTTGTAGTACTGCTTGTCGAGCAGCATGTCCGCCGCGCGCGAGTACGGCTGGTCCATGCGCACGACGTAACTGCCCGCGCCGTATTCCTCACCACCGGCCGTGAACGAGCGCGATGCGCGGTGCACCTCGATGCCGTGCTGCTGCAGCAGCGACAGCAGCGCCGCCTGCTGGCCCTTGCGCGGGTCGGACGCCGGGAACACGTACGCCGCCGGCCCTTCCGTCCTGGCCTTCGCGACCGAGCGCTGACCCTTCAGCCAGTAATTCGAGAGGTACTCCGAGCGGTGCGTGGCGACTTCATTCAGCGCGATGAGCAGCGCGGACTGCTGCAGGTTCACGTTGTTGCGGATCCCCCACACGACCTGTCGCAGCGGCGTGTTCGGCCGGTGCCACTGGCGGTCGACGTTGGTCTGGAGCACGCGGTAGGAGGCGTCGCCCGAGCCCTGCGTCTCGTAGAAGCGGCCGATCGAGTTCCGCATGTTCGCGATCCAGAACATGTAGTTCGGCGCCCAGCCGTCGTAGAAGTCGTGCGTGTACACGCCCGGCACGCCGAACGCCGCCATGTCCTGCACTTCCTTGTACGCGAGCCGGCCCCACTCGTTGATCACGATCGGATCCACCCATGCGTTGTACGGCCCGCGCCCGGTCGACGTGTACAGGTACGAAGCCGACTCGTGCAGGTCGTGCATCACGGTCGGGTGATATTCGTTGAACGTGCGCACCACGTTCTGCGTGATCATGAGCGAGAGGCCGAGGCCGTCGCGGTTGTTGTCGTGCGCCACGTACTTGCCCCAGTAGAGCGGACGCGTCGGCACGTTCAGACCAGGTTGCTTGCGCGGCCCCATGGCGAGATCGACGACCTTGGCACGGCCGTCCACCTCGATCACGGGCGTGGCCATGAAGACCAGGTTGTCGCGGATCTCGCGAATGAACGGCGATTCATCGACAGCGAGGCGGTAGACGAGCTCCATCAGCATTTCCGGGCTGCCCGTCTCGGGCGAGTGCATCGCGCCGGTCGCCCAGTAGATCGGCTTCGCCGTGCCGATCAGCCGCTGCGCTTCCTCTTCGGAAGTCTTCCGTGGATCGGAGAGCGCGGCGAGCATCGCCTTGTTCTCGTCGAGCCCCGCGATCGTCTGTTCGTCCGCAACGACGACGACGATCATCTCGCGGCCTTCCTCCGTCTGCCCGATCGAGAACACCTCGACGCGCGGCGACGCAGCCGCAACCGCGCGCATGTACGCGTAGATCTCTTCCGGGTAATGGAGAATGTTCGGCGCGCCGACGATGTCGCCGAAATGTTCCGCGGGACTCGGCACCACATCGGACGCGGGCAGCGTCTCGATCAGCGGTGTGAGGAAGAAGGGTTCCGTGGTGTACTCGCGGATCTTCGCCGAGTAGTCCTCATCGACGGCCTGCTGCGCCGCCAGCGGCATGGCCGCCGCGAGCAGCACGACGGTGGCGACGAGGGCCCGGAACGCACCGGGAGCGGAATGCGTGCGTCGCATCGGAGAAACTCCTGTGGGGGTGTGCGCGGGCGCCTGCGACCGCGCCCGATCGGCTCAAGCTGGCCGGGCGGCGAGCGGCGTGTCAACCGTGCGCGCGGCCGCGCGGACCAGAACGGCCAGCATCGCCAGCCACAGCGCCACGTGTCCGCCCACGAACAGCCAGACGTAGGGCGGCCCCGCTCGCTCGAGAGCGCCGGGCGCGAGCATGGCCGCCACGGCCACGGCGAACAGGGCGCCGGCGCGGTAGTCTCCGTCACGCTGCGCCAGGCGATAGAGCGCGATCATGGGCAGAAGGATCACGACATCGTCGTAGGCACGGTGGTAGGTCCAGAATCGTGCGACCAGCGCCGCGTGGCCCATCAACAGCCACGGATCCGCCTCCCGGCGGCGCCACGTCCATAGCCCGAGTGCGGCGAGAAGCAGCAGTCCGATCGGCGGAGCGAGTTGCGGAATCCCGAGTGAAAGGAACGTGGACGCGACGTCGCCGTAGCCGCCGATCATGAACTGGCGCGGCTGCCGCGCCCATTCGAGCAGCAGCGCGCCGGGTCCGCCCGGCTGCCACTGCGACGCGAACGTGGTGAGCAGAAGCAACGCCGCGCCGGTCAGCAGGAGCGGGCGTACACGTGGCACGGAGAGTACGGTGACGAACACGAACGGCACCGTGAGCGTTGGCTTCACCAGCGCAATCGTGAGCAGCACCGCCGCCGCGGCGTCGGTCAGCCATGTGGAGTGTGCTCTGCGTGCGAGCAGCCATCCGCCCACGAGCGCGGCGAGCACGTGCAGTCCGAACTGTCCGTTCCCGATGGTGACGCCCACCGCATTCATGGACAGCACGACGAGTGCGACGAGCGCGCGTTCGAGTTTCGTCGCGGCTCCGCTCTCGTGCACGAGCAGCGCGGCCAGGCAGGCGAGCACGATCAGGGATGACAACGCCCAGAGGACGCGCACGAGCTCCGGATCCGGCCACAGCAGGAGCGGAGCGAAGAGCAGGTACGTGTGCGGCGGATAGGTGAGACGGTCGAGTGCGGCGGTCACCGGCTGGCCCGCAAACCAGCGGCGCGTCTCCTCGTGACGCAGCAGCACATCGATCGCGCCGATCCAGCTGTCATCGAACAGCAGCCGATGCAGCTCCGTGCCGAGCTTGAGCAGCGCATAGGCGGCGAGCGCCACGGCGGCTCCCTGGAGGAGCGCCGAAGCGTGTCGTTCCCAGAGCGTGCGTGCGCGGGAATGCAGCGCTGTGGCCGCGGCCGCGCTCGCCATTACTCGGCGTCCATCTCCTCTTCGCCCAGCCTGCGGTACAGCGTTCGCCTCGAGATGCCGAGCAGTGCAGCCGCGCGGCGTTTGTTGCCGCCCACCCGATCGAGCACCTGCCGCACGTACTCCGTCTCCATTTCACGAAGCGTGGGCAGCGCACCGTTGGCGCCCATTGGCATCGCGGCCAGCGCGCCGGACGCCGTATCGGTGCGCGGCGCCGCCGGTGCGGCGTCCGATTCGCGGCGTGCAATGCGTCCCGGCAGATGCCGCGGCTCCAGCACCTCGCCTTCACAGAACGTCACCGCACGCTCGACCACGTTCTCCAGCTCACGCACGTTGCCCGGGAACGTGTACGCGCGCAGGCAGGCGAGGAACGCAGCGGTAGGCTCCGGCGGCCGGCGGCCCAGACGCGCCGCGTGGCGGCGAATGAAACGCGCGGCCAGCAGCTCGAGGTCGCCTTCACGCGCGCGCAGGGGCGGGATCGTGATCGAGAAGGTCTCGAGACGGTAGTACAGGTCCTGCCGGAACCGGCCTTCGTGGATTGCGGTGGTCAGGTTCTGGTTCGTGGCCGCGATCACGCGCACGTCCACTGCGCGGCTGCGATCACTCCCGACCGGTCGGACCTGACCCTCCTGGAGCGCGCGCAGCAGCTTCGGCTGCAGCTCCATCGGCATCTCGCCGATCTCATCGAGGAGCAGCGTCCCGCCATCTGCCTCCTGGAAGAGTCCAAACCGCTCGCCCGTCGCGCCCGTGAACGCACCCTTCACGTGTCCGAAGAATTCGCTCTCCAGCAGTGTGGCCGGGACACCGGCACAGTTCACCGCCATGAACGGACCGTCGCTGCGGTCGCTCGCCGAATGGATCGCGCGTGCGACGAGCTCCTTGCCGACGCCGCTCTCACCCATGATCAGTACCGGGCCGCGACCGCGCGCCATGCGCTCGATCTCGGCGAAGATCGCGCGCATCCCCTCGCTTCGGCCCACCATCCCGCGGTAGTCGTCCGCCTCCAGCGCTTCCTGGTAGCGACGCAGCTCGCCGCGCAGACGGCGCGTCTCCAGCAGCCGCGCGATCCGGAAGCGCAGCGTTTCCATGTCCACGGGTTTGGTCAGGAAGTCATCGGCCCCGGCCTTCAGCGCGAGCACCGCGCGATCCACCGTGCCGAATCCAGTGACCACCAGGAACGCCGGCGGCGAGTGCAGGTCGCGCGTCCACGCGAGCAGCTGCATGCCGTCCGCGGAGGGGAGCTTCAGGTCGCTGATCACAACATCGGCCTCGAACTCCTTCAGCTCCGCCAACGCCGATTCCGCCGAGCCGACCCCGATCACGGCGTGCCCGGCATCCTCCAGCGCCATGCAGACCAGCTTCCGCATCGCCGCGTCGTCCTCGACGACCAGGACCTTCCCGTGCAGCCGTTCGGTCACGTCTACCTCCAGTGTCCGAGGGGCATCCACGATGGCACATGTGACAGAATTGCACAACGGGCCGCACGGTTTCCGGGTGGCCAGTTTCGGGCCATGTGGGCGGAAAGTGTTGTGGTAGAATGATTTCCGAGATCGGGGCCCAAACGGTACGCCCGTTGCCAAAGGACTGAGCCCGCGGAGAATGAAGTCCCTTGAAGGAGCAGTTGAATGCGAGTGCTGAAGTGGACGGGAGCGTTGGTCGCGCTGGCAGTGGCTGGGCCGGTTTCGGCACAGCAGCCGGCTGCGCCCGCCGCCGTGGCTGCGCCGGATGAGGCGGAGCTGACGGTGTACGCGGAGACGATGCTCGACATCGAGGCGATCCAGGCGGAGTTCACGCCGCAGATCGAGGCGGCGGAGACGGAAGAGGCGAAGACGGCGCTGAAGCAGCAGCAGGACGAGCGTGTGGCGCAGGTGCTGGCCACGCGTGAGATCGAGAAGGAGCGCTACGACGCGATCGGGACGCTGATGCAGCAGGATCCCGAGCTGAAGGCACGTTTCGACGAGCTGAAGGCGAAGATCGCGGAGGAGCGCAAGAAGGCCGGCGGCTGAGCCCGGACGGGACGCTGGGCCAGGCCAGGCCGAGCCCCCGGCGGCGCGCGAGCGTCGTCGGGGGTTTCTTTTTGGTCAGATCCAGTGGCGCCTGCGGAAGAATGCGAAGAGGGCGGCGCCGATGCCGAGCATGAGGACGAGGGCGAAGGCGTAGCCGAAGCGCCAGTCGAGTTCGGGCATGAAGACGAAGTTCATGCCGTAGATGCCGGCGATGAGGGTCATGGTCATCAGGATGATGGACCATGAGGTGAGCATACGCACGATGACGTTGAGCTGATTGGAGCTCGCGGTCATCTGACCTTCGGTCGTGGCGGCGAGGAGATCGCGGAGCATGTCGATCTCCTCGGTGATGCGCATGGCGTGGTCGCGCACGTCCTGGAAGTAGGGGATGACTTCGGGCTCGATGACGGCGAGCTCGCGGCGCAGCAGCGTGCCGAGGAGGTCGCGCTCGGGTGCGACGACGCGGCGGAAGACGACGAGTTCGCGCCGCAGCTCGAGGATCTGCTCCATCGTGGCGCGGCCCTCGATCCCGCTCGTGTCGAGTGCTTCGACGCGCTCGGAAAGGTGATCGAGGATGGGGAAGTAGCCGTCGACGACCGCATCGAGCAGCGCGTGCGCGAGCGCGCCCGAGCTCGGCATGGAATCGGGTCGCGCGCGCCAGCGCGCGAGGGTCTCGCGGATCTCGTCACTCTTCCGGAAGCGCACCGTGACGAGGAATCCATCGCCGGCAAAGATGTGCAGTTCGTTGAATGCGACGCGGCGGCGTACGGGGTTCAGGTGCGCGGAGTAGCAGACGACGAAGAGGTAGTTGGTGTAGCGGTCGATCTTGGGGCGCTGGCGGCCGCGCAGGCAGTCTTCGACGGCGAGCTGGTGGAGACCGAGCTGGTCGCGCATGAACGCGCCGTCGTCCTCATTCGGCCGAATCAGATCGATCCAGACCAGGCCCTCGGCACGTTCGCCGCGGCGCGCGGCGGCCACGCGCTCCGCAGCGGCGCGCACGTCGAGTGCGTGCACGCCGCTGGGGCCCGCGGCGAACGCGCGGATGCGCGGCTCGGGCGTACCCTGGCTCTCTCCCTCCTCTTCGGGCGGTGCGAGCGGGTCGTCGCCGAGCCGCGGCATGAACTCAGCGCGTGCCGGCCATCATGGAATCGCGGAGCGCCTTGAACTCCGTGCCTTCGCGCCACTGCGGAATCATGTCGGCGTTGGCGACATCGAAGCCCACTCGGAACATGAGCGCGAGGTCCTCCACCGCACCCGCGAGATCCCAGTCGGGCTTCACCTCATCCGAAACCTTGTGGTAGTCGTTCGCGGTGTATTCGTCGCGCTTCTGCTGGCCGTAGCCCTCCGGCTTTCCGATGTAGTCCACGCCCGCATCCGCATACAGGGCAGGTACGCCCTGCTTCGCGAACTCGAAGTGGTCCGAGCGATAGTAGAAGCCCTTCTCCGGCTCGGGATCGGGAATGATCGTGCGGCCCTGCGCGGCTGCTGCGTCCCGGATCACGTCATCGAGCGTGCTGTTGCCGAGCCCGATCACGGTGACATCGCTCGTGCGGCCCCACTGGTTCATGCCGTCCATGTTGATGTTGGCGACCGTCTGCGTGAGTGGGTAGAGCGGGTTCTCCGCATACCACTTCGCCCCGAGCAGTCCGCGCTCTTCGGCGGTGACGGCGAGGAAGAGAATGGAGCGCGCGGGCGGTGTGTCGAGCGCAGCGAACGCTTCGGCCAGCTCGACCAGGCCTGCGGTACCGGTTGCGTTGTCGAGTGCGCCGTTGAAGATCGCGTCTCCCTCGAGCGACGGGTCGGTGCCGAGGTGGTCCCAGTGCGCCGTGTAGATCACGTACTGATCCGGACGCGTCGAACCCTCGAGTTTCGCGATCACGTTCTTCGAAGGGACTTCGCGCATCTGGTTCGTGATGCGGAACGACGCGGTGCCGTTCAGCGGAACGGGCTGGAAGTCCGCGGACAGTGCCGCGGCCTTCAGGCTGTCGAAGTCGAAACCGCCCGCCTCGAGCATGCGACGGATCGCGGGCTCGGGGATCCAGCCCTGTACGGCGACGCGGCTCATGTTGCGGTCGGGTGATGCAATATCGAAGTCCTCGGAACCGAACCCGCCGGACAGTACCTCGAACGGATAACCCGCGGGCCCGGTCTCGTGAACGACGATGGCCGCGGCCGCGCCCACCTGCGCCGCGATCTCGTACTTGTAGGTCCAGCGGCCGTAGTACGTCATGGCGGGGCCGCGGAACATCGTGGTGTCCGGGAGCGGCGGGTCGTTGACCAGCATCACGATCGTCTTGCCGGTCATGTCCTGACCCTTGTAGTCGTCCCAGTTGTATTCGGGGGCGACGATTCCATAGCCGACGAACACGAGCTCGGAATTCTCCACGCTCACCTCGGGGACTGCGCGCGTGGTCTCCGCGATGTAGTCGGTGCCGCCCGCCATCGGCACGGCCCGTCCGTTCATCATGAACGAGGCCTGCACCTGCTGCGTCATGCCGACCAGCGGCACTTCCTGCACGAAGGTGCCGTCCGGATTGCCGGGCTGGAGGCCTGCTGCCTGGAAGCGCTCCGTCAGATACGCGACCGTCAGCTCCTCGCCCCGCGTGCCGGGCGCGCGGCCGCCGAAGCTATCGGCGGAGAGTATCTGGATCTTACCGAGCAATTCGTCGGTCGTGATGGTCTCGAGCGCGGCCGCGATCGTCGGGTCGGTCTCGGTCTGCGTCGTAGTATTGCCGGCATCCTCGGTCGCGCACGCAGCCAGCACGGCAACAGGGATCAGGAAACGGAGCGGCTTCACCGGTCCTCCATGGTTTCGTCGAGTTCTCGGTCGCGGCATAATGCCCAACGGGTGTGGCCCGGGCAAGCGCGGATCAGAAGGCGAAACCGGCGCGGATGTAGACGCCCGTCTTCTCGCCGCTCATCACGGCCACGCTGAGCAGGTTGGCCTGGGAGATGAAGGAGACCCACACGCCGCCGCCGGTCGCGGTGTGCCACGAGCCGGGTGACTCGCCATCCAACCAGACGCGACCCGCATCGGATGCGCCGAACACGCCGAGGTGGCCGGGCAGCAGGAAGAAGAACGGCGTGAGCGTGGCGCGCAGCTCGACGTTCCCCCAGAGCGATGCGTCGCCGGCAAAGCGGTCGGTGTGGAATCCGCGCACGTTGTCACTTCCGCCAATGAACGCGGCCTCGTGCCATGGTGCGCCGTTCGAAACCTTCTGCGCGCCAGCCCGCACGGCCAGTGTCGGTGCGAACCAGCCGCCGGCACTCACATACCCGGACGCGAGCACGGTTGCCGCGGCGAACGGTTCCACGACATCGAGCATTGCCGGCACCGCACGCACACCGAGATCGATACGCGCACCTCGGCGCGCGGCACGCGGAACGTCGCGCGCTTCGATGGTGACGTGCGCCGCGACGCCGGCCACGTCGTAGTCGCCCGCGCCGTCGGGCGCCGAAACATCGAGGAAGGTACCGGCCACATCGTACGGCCGGAGCATGCGCACGAACGGACCGACCGCCAACTCGACACGTCCCGTGCGCAACGCCATGGCCAGCGACCCGTCGATCTGCTGGCGGCGCGCGAAATAGAACGATTCGACCGAATCCGCTTCGGTGTCATTGCCGAAGCCGAAGAAACGATCGGCTTCGGCTCCGGAGTAGCGTGCGGAAATCAGTCCGCGCAGTGACGGCCGCCGCAGCGGGAAATCGTACAGCGCCTGCACGCGTGGACGTCCCGTGGCCGTGCCGATGCCGGCGGAAACGGACAGCCGGCTCTTCCACGGATAGTGGCGGAATCCGTACCCCCAGCGGATGAGGCCACCGCCCACGAACAGCCCGACATCGGGATCGTAGGTGAAGTAGGGCACGGGAACGGTGTACGCGCCCCAGTCGCGTGCGGGCGCCATGTGCGTGCGGCTGGCAGGATCGTCCGGCTGCACCCACGGCCGCGTGTCGAGCGATGCACCCGCGACTACGTTCGCGCCGCGGTCGTCGTAGAAGCGAACGTTCCCCGCTGTGGCTTGCAGCGTGTCGTCGCCGCCGCCGCCGATCACTCGCACACGCGGGCCGCCGCCGCTGCCGACGACCTCCGCACGGTCCGCGTTGCCATGGAGGTACACACGCACTTCTTCCGTCTCGGATGCCGAGAAGGTGCGGTCGTAGTACGGCGCGCCCGAAGCGGCCAGCGTGACGCGTACAAGGCCGTCCGGCATGCGCTCGATGCGCGCCACGTCGGCCTCGTCGGTTGCGCGCACATCCACCCAGCCGGCGAGCAACGCGTAGAACTCCGCGGCCATGCGTGGCAGCGCATCGCGCCGGCGTCGCAGTGCGTTCTCGAGCCACGGACCGACCTTCTCTTCGTAGGAAGAAGGCAGTTGTGCTACCGCATCCGCGATGACGCGATCCGGTAGGCGCGCGACGAGGTCGGCGGCAACGGAATCGAAGGTTGCGCGCGTCGTCGCAACGAGGAGGCGGCGGTCGAGCGCGCGGCCGCTCCAGGTCAGGCGGAAGACGTTGGGATAGTCGGGTGAGAAGCCGTAGTAGTGTGGGAACGCGAACGCGGCCATGCGCACGAGCAGGCCATCCATGCGCGCGAGCGCCCAATCACGGTCGCGCGGGATCGGCTCGAACACCATGGTGTCGCCGCGTTCGTAGCCCGCCCAGCGCCACTGATCGGGATGGCGGTCCCAGTCACCGACGAGGAAATCGACCAGTCTCGCGCGCAGATACGCGCGGTCGTCGATGCGCTGAAGATGCGACTCCTCCAGTCGCTCGAACAGCCGATCCGAACCGACGACCCGACCGGACGCTGCGAAGCCTTCGTTGGGTCGCTCCTCGACCCAGCCGAGCAGGCCTGCGAACTCAGCGCGGAACTCGCCGAGGCGCGGGTCGTCCGGCATCACGACGAGGCGCGGCGATGCGTGCAGCACGCCCGCGGCCACGAGCAACGGATCGATGACGAGCGCGGAGAGCGGCAGCAGCGAGCCGATCTGATCCTGCAGCACGCGCGCGGCGATGCTCCGGCGCAGCTCGGGATCGAGCGAGCGCGACGCGTCCTTGTCGAGCGAGCGGAACGCGTACTCGCGGCCGTCGGCGCCCATGAAGCGGAGCGAGCGCGTCTGCTGCCCGCCGCCCAGCTCCGTGACCGTGAGTCCCCCCGCGAACGTCGAGAGGTCGAGTACTTCGGCGGGAACGGGCGTGGCCCAGAGCGAGCGGTGGCCGTTGCTGAGCAGCCAGCGATGGAACCAGCCGGCTTCGTAGCGGCCGCGGGGCGTGGCCATCACGGTGTCCCCGGGCGCCTGTGCGGCGGCGGGCGCGGCGAGCGCGATCAGCGCGCAGGCCACGATACGCTTCATGGGCGGCTGCGATAGATCGTGAGTGTGGCTTGACCGTCTCCGCCCTCGTCGGCGATCGCGAGGTTGCCGTCGGACAGCAACGCGATGCCTTCCGCCTGGCCGTGGCTGTCCGGCAGCGCGCGTGCACCGAGCACTTCGCCCGTGGGCGACAGCTCGATGATGCGCTGCTGCCGCGCGCCGATCACGAGCCACGTGCCGCCCGGCATGCGCGCAATGCCGGAAGGATTGAAGCGATCGAGGCCCGCGGCGCGCAGCACATCGCGGTCGAGATGAACGCGCGGTTCGGACGCCATCTGCATCGTCGCAAGATCGGCTGCGTACACGATCACCGCATTCCTGCGCGCGGTCTTGCAGACGAGCAGCAGCGCATGGGTCGATGGATCGTGCTCGAGCCCCTCGATCTCCTGGCAATCGCGCAGCTCGTGTTCATGGACCGTATACGTCACCGCTTCACCGTCGCCGCCTTCGCGGAACTCGACGATGGTGGCGCCGCTCGTGACCAGGAAGAATCGTTCGCCGACGATTGCGAGTCCTTCGAAATCTCCGTTCAGCGCCGGTGCTCCGAGCGTGAAGCCCTTCACACGCGCGCCGGTGCGCACATCGATCTGCAGGATCTCCGCCAGCTCGTCACCGTGCGCGAAGAGCCGCCCGTCGGGCGTGAGCGCGAGGCCCGAAACTTCGTGGAGGGCGGACGGGAGCGTATGGCGTGCGACGGGCGCGTCGAAATTCCAACCATCGAGCGCGCCGGACTGCGCGCGCGCGTTGCACGCACCGGAGAGCAGGAGAGCTGCGGCCAGAAGGGTTCGGGAGAGCCGTCGCACGGGCTGAATGTCGGGTACGCGGCGCCGCGAGGGCAAGGCACCGCTTGCTGGCGCCCCCGTGAGGGCCGCATCATCCGGTGTCCGCGTTCTTTCGCCGCGCCTTCCGGAGCGACCCTGTCGATGCACTGCCCGCGTTGCGACTTCGAGAACCCGGCCGGGTTCCGCTTCTGCGGCTCGTGCGGATTCGCCCTGGAACCGCAGTCCGTCGCGGCGGAACCCGAGCGCCGTCAGATCACGGTAGTCTTCTGCGATCTGGTGGGATCGACGGCCCTCTCCATCCGACTCGACCCGGAGGAGCTGCGCGAAGTCGTGCGCGCGTACCAGGAAGCGGTGGCGGGCGTCATCGAGCGGTACGGCGGCTGGGTGGCGCAATACCTCGGTGACGGCATTCTCGCCTACTTCGGCTATCCCTCCGCGCTCGAGTTCGAGGCGGAGCGCGCAGTCCGTGCGGCGTTGGGCGCCGTTACCGCCGTCAAGCGGCTCGAGCTCGGCCTGCACGTTCGTGTCGGTGTGCATACGGGTGTTGTCGTCGTCGGTGAGGTGGGTGGCGGCGGCCGGCGCGAACACCTCGCGCTCGGCGATGTGCCCAATCTGGCCGCGCGCCTCCAGGGCGTCGCCGACCCGGACACGGTCGTGATCAGTGCGGAGACGCACCGGCTCGTGAATGCGCGCTTCGAGTGCAGCGAGGCGGGTGTGCCCGCGCTGCGCGGCATCGAGCGTCAGGAGCCGGTGTATCGGGTCACGTCCGAACGGAGCGAGTTGCGTACGGCAGGTGTGCAGCGGCTCGTGGGACGGGACCGCGAGCTGGATGTGCTGCTCTCGCTGTGGGAGCGCGCACGCACCGGGTCGGGTCAGCTCGCCATCGTCAGCGGCGACCCGGGCGTCGGCAAGTCCCATCTCGTACGCGAACTGCGCGCGCGCGCCGGCGCCACGCCGTGCGCGCAGCTCGAGTGCCGCTGCCTGCCGTACTACCAGAACACGGCATACTACCCGATCACCGAGCTGATCCGGTCGGAGGCGCGGTGCGATCCGGATCAGTCGGTCGAGCAGCGCATCGATTCGCTGGCCGGGCTGCTCGATCGCACGGGCTTCCCGCTCGAGCAGACGATGCCGCTGTTCACATCGCTGATGTCGCTTGCGCCCGACGAGCGCTGGTCGGACATCGACATGCTGCCGGAAGCGCGCAAGGCGCGCACCCGCGATGCGCTGCTCCGTCTCCTCCTCGCCCTGGCCGAGGCGCAGCCGCTCATCATCGTGGTCGAAGACATCCACTGGGCGGACCCCTCCACACTGGAGTTCCTCGCGCTGGTCGCGGAGCGGATCCGCGACGCGCGCATGCTGATGGTGCTCACCCATCGACCCGGCGACTTCGCGCCGCTCGAAACGTCCGGCGCGACCCGCGTCGCGCTCGGCAACCTGCGGCGCGACGACACGGAGGCGATCGTGCTCGCGGTCACGGGCGGCCGTCCGCTCCCCGATCTGGTGATGCGTCAGATCGTTGCCCGCACGGACGGCGTGCCGCTGTTCGTCGAGGAGCTGACACGCACGATCCTCGAGTCCGGGATGCTGCGGGAAGAGGAAGGGCAGTGGGTCATCGACGGGCCACTGCCACCGCTCGCCATCCCCAGCACGCTGCACGACTCGCTGGAGGCCCGGCTCGACCGGCTATCGACGGTGAAGGAGATCGCGCAGCTCGGTGCAACGATCGGCCGCGAGTTCCCGTACACGCTGCTGCGCGCGGTGGCGCCCGTGTCGGAGCCGATGCTGGACGCCGCGCTCGATCAGCTCGTCGCGGCCGACCTGCTGCGGCCGACGGGCTCGCCCGCACGCCGCAGCTTCACGTTCAAGCACGCCCTGATCCAGGAAGCGGCGTACGAGTCGCTGCTGCGCAGCACGCGGCAGCAGCACCACCTCCGCATCGCGCGCGCACTCGAGGGCGACTTCGCGGATCACGCGGCACCGACGCCGGAGTTGATCGCGCACCACTATACCGCCGCGGGCCTCGTCGAGCCCGCGGTGCGCTACTGGAAGCTGGCCGGCCGTCGCGCGCTCGAACGTTCGGCCAGCGTGGAGGCGGCGGCGCATCTGCGAGCGGGACTGGCGCTCGTCGCCCAGCTCCAGGATCGACGCGCAGCGGCGCGGACCGAGCTCGAGATGCTGGCGATGCTCGGGCCCGCCGTCATCGCGCATCGCGGGTACGGCGCACTCGAGTTGCAGGACATCTTCGCGCGCGCCCGGCTGCTCTGCGCCGATGTCGAGGATGCCGCTCTGCTCGGACCGGTGCTCACCGGCATCTTCGCGTTCCACTTCGTACGCACCGAGCAGAAGGAGTCAGAGGCTCTCGCTGCAGAGCTGCGCGCCGCGGGCGAGCAGACCGGCGACGCGATGCTGTCCATCACGGCGCGCACTGCGACCGGACTCGCACTGATGGTGCGCGGCGAGTTTGCCGCGTCGGCGGCTGAACTCGAGCGCGTGCTCGCCGATTACGACCGCGACCAGTTCGGGCCGCGCGCGTTCGCCTACGGCCAGGACATTGGCGTGATCGCGCTCATCTACCTGGGCCTCACGAACCATCTCCTCGGCCGGCCCGCGACGGGGCGTGAGATGGTGCTCGAAGCCGTGCGCCTCGCCGATGCCGTCCGCCACCCGCACAGCCGCGCGGCCGCGCTCTCCATCGCCGGCACGCTGCATCAGTATCAGCGCGACGTGAACGCCGTCCGCCTCTGGGCTGCGCGCCTGGCCGCGCTGTCGGCGGAGCACTCATTCGACCACTGGACCGTCGAGAGCGGCCTGCTCGAGGGGTGGGTGCACGCGAAGGAGGGTCGCAAGAGCGAAGCGATCCAGGCCGTCGAGACCGCGCGCGCGAAGGCCGGCGCGCTCGGCAGCGAGCTGCGCGATCGCTATTACGCACTCGTGGGGGAAACGCTCGGGCTGTCAGGTCGCGCGCACGAAGGGATCGCCGCGCTCGAGGAGGTGCGCTCACGCGCGATCGCGCGGAGCGAGCGCTGGTGGTGGCGCTCCGACGCCGATCGCATTCAGGGTGAGCTGCTGCTCGTCCTCGACCCGGACGCGGACGCGGAGCCCTGGCTGCTGTCGGCACTGGCCACCGCGCGCGAGTTCGGCTCGCCTACGCTTGCTCTGCGCGCCAGCCTTTCGCTCGCGCATCTGCGCGCGCGCCGCGGTGACCCGGAGGGTGCACGCGACCTGGTGCGCGTCGCGCTCGCCGGCATGCACGAGCCGCCCGTGGAGGCGGATGCGCACGAGGCCACGCTCCTGCTCGGCGCTGACGTCAGCGTCGTTCGCTAGGAAACCGTCGGCGCCGAGAGCGAGAGTCGGGCGAACACCACGAGGAAGAGCGCCACGCCCGCGATCAGCCCGATCATGAACACCGTGTAGGAAGCGCGCAGCAGACGGAACTTCCTGTCCAGCACCGCACCCAGGCTGTAGATGTCGCGGATCATGTTGCCGTAGAGCCGCTCCGCGTCCGGAAGCAGCTCCTGCATCGCCACCACGAACTCTTCCTCCTTCAGGTTCACGAAGCTCCCGAAGAACAGGATGTTCGTGGCGTTGTCGCGCACCTCGTCGAGCGTGATCGGACGCTTCGTCACGCGCGGCCGCGCCGCCAGCACGGCGAAGATCAGCGAGATCAGGCAGCCGACCACCAGCACACTCGTGGGCCAGAGCAGCTCCGGATCCGCCGACAGCCGCGGCGCGATCGATGCCAGTACGATCGAGACGATGATGCCATTGATGCTGATCATGATGTTCGCCTTGTTGTCCGCCAGCGAACTCATGTCTACGTGCGTGCGGTAGGACGTGCGGAACATCGTTTCGATGCTGCGCTCCGAACCGAGCTTCTTCTTCTTCTTCTTCTTTTCCTTCTTCGGCTCCTCGCCGGACTCCTCGATCTCGATCTCAGCCATGCGCGACTCCCGTGAGCGGGACGGTCCCTGCTTCGGTCCTGCGATACCACTCCACCTGTGCGCCGACACCGCGGCGCGGCTCGACACGACGGTTCGTCATGTCCGCATCCAGGATGCGGGCGGAATGCTCGTCGCCGAGCTGCAGCATCAGGATGTCGCGCAGCTCGGCTTTGTGCGCGGGGTCGAAGATCGGGAATGCGACCTCGACGCGGCGCTTCAGGTTGCGCGTCATCCAGTCCGCGGAGGCCAGGTAGATGCGATCCTCGCCGGCGTGATGGAAGTGCCAGATGCGGCCGTGCTCGAGCCAGCGGTCGACGATGCTGCGCGCACGGATCGTCGCGCTGCTTCCAGGGATGCCCGGGGCAAGGCAGCAGATGCCGCGCACGATCAGATCGATCGGCACGCCCGCACGGCTCGCATCGTACAGCCGCCCGATGATCTCATCGTCCTCGAGGCTGTTCATCTTCAGGACCATCCCGGCCGGCCGGCCGGCCGCGGCTTCTGCGGCCTCGAACGCGATGAGGTCGTAGAGGCGCCGCCGCAGATCGAAGGGCGCGACCAGCAGGTGCTCGAAGTGCGGCGCCGGGTCCTCGCCGGACAGGTACGCGAGTACGCGCGCGACCTCATGCGTGATGCGCGGGTCCGCGGTCATCAGCGCATGATCGGCGTAGAATCGTGCGGTACGCTCGTTGAAGTTGCCGGTGCTGAGGTACGCGACGCGCTGCACGTTGCCGTGAATGCGACGCGTGATCAGGGCGATCTTCGCGTGCACCTTGAGACCGGGCATGCTGTAGAGCGTGCGTGCGCCGGCGGCCTCGAGCGCGCTGCCCGCTTCGAGATTGCTCTCCTCATCGAAGCGCGCCTTGGCCTCAACGAACGCGGTCACGCGCTTGCCCGCCTGGGCCGCGCGTACGAGTGCGCGCACGATCGCGGAGTTCTTCGCGACGCGGTACAGCGTGATGCCGATCTGCTCGACCGACGGATCCGTTGCGGCTTCCTCGAGCAGCCGCAGCACGTCGTCGTAGGACTGGTAGGGGAAGTGCAGCAGCCGGTCGCGCCGTGCGGCCGCATCGAGGAGCGAGGTCCCGGTGCGCAGCTCCGGATGCGGCAGCGGCGGCATCGGCGCATAGGAGAACTCGGCCATGCCGAAGCGCGGGAAGCCGGCGAGGTCGTGGAGGTTGTGGTAGCGCCAGCCGGGCACCATGTCTTCTTCCTCGAGGGCCAGCCGCTGCTGCAGGCTGGTCAGCAGCTCCGCCGGCATTTCGGGATCGTAGAGGAATCGACTCGGCAGTCCTGTTGCACGCCGGGCCACACCCCGCCGAATCGCGGCGACGAGGTCGCCGCCGAATTCGTCCTCGAGATTCAGCTCCGCGTCCCGTGTCAGCTTCACGGCCCATGCGCCGCGGAGCTGCGCATCCGGGAACAGTTCGGAAAGGTTTGCCCGGATCGCGTCGTCCAGGAAAATCACGGCGCGTCGGCCGGGTGATGCCGGCAGCTCGATGAAGCGCGGCAGGTCCGGGAGTTCGACCAGTGCATCGGGACCCGGCTGTTTCGCGACGACCAGGTAGAGCCGCCGGTTCTCGAGGAACGGCGGCGGTCCGTCGTCGAGTGGCAGGACGCTGAGGCCGGGGCGGATGCGGCTGTCGAAGTCGGCGCGCAGGAATTCCCGCTGCGCATCCGTCAGTCGGGTCGCGACCAGCTCGATGCCGCGCGCGCGCAGCGCGGGAATCAGCGAACCCCTCAGGATCTCCCCAAAGCGCGTCTGCTGTGCGTGTGTGGCCGCGAGGATGTCACGGAGCAGCGCGGCCGCGCCGGGTGGCGGCGACTCCAGGCGGAGCAGCGTTCGCAGCGATGCGACGCGCACCCGGAAGAACTCGTCGAGGTTGGAGGAGAAGATCGCGAGGAAGGCGAGGCGCTCGCCGAGAGGAATGTCGGGGTCGTCCGCCTGCTGCAGCACGCGCCCGTTGAACGCAATCCAGCTCAGTTCGCGGTTCAGCCAGCGGTCCGCCTGCGTCGTCGCCATGCAGCCGGATGTAACCGTTCCAGGGTGACGGGTGCAACGGCAGGGACAAAAAGAGTTGAGGTGGGAACGCGTGGAGCGTCCCCACCTCGGGGGGAGGCCCTGAGGCCTCCGAGCCGTCCGGGCGCTCGCGACACCCGGAACGGGGATTCATCGCACCGCGCGTTGCTCCGCGGTGACCAGGTATTCGGCGCGGCGGCGCTCCGGCGGTACCACCAGGACCGGAGGCGCTGCGCAAAGCCCTACACGGGCGGCTGTCGATCCCAGTGAAAGCGGCTGGTAGCCGGTATCGCCGTGACTGCCGACGACGATCAGGTCGGCGCCCAGCTCATCGGCGCAGCTCGACCCACGGAAGACCACGCCGCACCCGCACACTTGCCGGGTCCGCACCGACTTCGCCGCACCACCGCGCGGCGCGGCCATCCATGTCGTCCCGGTCCGACACCGCGACGTGGATCACCACGAGTTCGGCCCCGAACCGTCGGGCAAGCTGCGTCGCGTGGTGCCAGGCCGCTGCGGCCCCCGGCGAATAATCGGTCCCTACAAGGATCTTCATGCGCTGCTCGCCACCGGCGGTGCGCACGTGCGGTGCGCGCCTCGCCTATGGGGAAAGGCAAGCTCGGGACCGCGGGCCGGTGATTGTGGCGCAACGACTTACGACTTTGCTGCGGAAAAATGGGTGTGGCGAAATGGGACAGCGGCGCGGCGGAATGCCTTACACTGTGAAGTCGGGCTGCTCGGCGCGGTACTCGTCCAGCTTGCGGTAAAGGGTCTTGCGGTCGAGGCCCAGCAGCTCGGCCGCACGCGACTTGTTGCCGCCGGTCTGGCGCAGGATCTCGAGGATGTACTCGCGCTCGAGCTCGCGCAGTGGCAGGCGGCGGCGGGACGCGTCGGTGGCAATGGCGCCCAGGCGTCCTGCCGTGCGGATTCGCTCAGGCAGGTCCGCCGCGCGAATTTCTTCGACTTCCGCGAGCGCGACCGCGCGTTCGATCGCGTTGCGCAGCTCACGCACGTTGCCCGGCCACGGGTAGGCTGTGAGGAGCGCCATGGCGTCGGCTGCGATGCGTCGCTCGCCGAGGAAATGCTCGACGAGCAGCGGGACGTCCGCCTGACGCTCGCGCAGCGGCGGAACGTGAACGTGGATCACGTTGAGCCGCCAGAAGAGGTCCTCGCGGAAGCGCCCGGCCGCAACCTCGGCCTCGAGGTCGCGGTTGGTGGCGGCGAGGACACGCACGTCGACTTTGGTCGGTCGCGTCGAACCGACGCGCCGGACCTCGCCGCTCTCGATCGCTCGCAGCAGCTTCGGCTGGAGCGACATCGGGAGTTCGGCCACTTCGTCGAGGAACAGCGTACCGCGGTCCGCCTCCTCGAACAGACCGGGCTTCGCACGGTCCGCGCTCGTGAACGAGCCCTTCTCGTGTCCGAAGAGCTCGGACTCGAGCAGGTTCTCGGGGAACGCCGAACAGTTCACGGCCACGAACGAGCGCCGGCCGGAAACGCGATGCAGCCCGCGCGCGACCAGCTCCTTCCCGGTGCCGCTTTCCCCCGTGATCAGAACCGGGCTCGCGGAGCGGCCCGCGCGTTCGATGACGCGGAAGAGCTCCTGCATCGGCTTGCTGGCCCCGACGAAACCGGGCGGCGGCGCGGGCATCGCACGCGCGAGCGCTGCGGTCTCGCGCCGCACACGCGTTTCCTGGAGCGCACGTGCGACGGTATGAAGCAGCTCGTCGGTGCTGAACGGCTTCGTCAGGTAGTCGTACGCGCCATCCTTCACGAGTTCGATCGCAGAATCGATCGAACCGAACGCGGTGATGATGACGACGGCGATCTCGGGCCGCTGCGCGCGCACCACGCGCAGCAGCTCCTGCCCGCGCATGCCGGGCAGGATGAGGTCCGTGACGACGAGGTCCGCCGGGCCGCCGGCCTCGAGTTCGCGCGCCACCGCCGTGGCCGTGCCGAATGCGGCGACCTCGTATCCCGCGGCTTCCAGCTCCTCGACGAGCAGGACCCGCAGGTCGCGATCGTCTTCGGCCAGCAGGATCCGGTCAGCCATGCGATGTTCCATTCAAAGGCAGAACGATCCGGATGCAGGCGCCCGCTTCCTCGTTCGCGGCCTCGATGCGGCCGCCGTGTTCGTCCACGATGCTGCGCGCCACTGCAAGGCCCAGCCCCGTGCCGGCACCCGGCTCCTTCGTCGTATAGAACGGTTCGAACATCCGTACCAGCGCATCCTCCCGTATGCCGCCGCCGTTGTCACGGACCTCGATCGTGCCGTACTCGCCCGCATCGTTCGACTCTGCCTGCGTGCGGATGCGAATGATCCGTTCATCTTCGCGCACGCTCACCGCCTGCACCGAGTTCACCAGCACGTTGAGGAATACCTGGTGCAGCAGGTTCGGATCGCCCCGGATCGGCAGCCGCGTTTGGTTTTCCCAGTCGAGCCGGATCTCCTGGCGGTTCAGCTCGGGCTCGAGGAAGTCGCCCACCCCGCGCAGGATCGCCGTCGCATCGATCGACTCGAGCCGCGGCGGCTTGCGCCGGGACAGGTCGAGCAGGCTGCGCACGATCCGCGCGATCCTGTCGATCTGCGCGATCACGATGCTTGCGTGGCGACGTCGCTCGTCCGGCCCCGGATCACCGCGCTGAAGCATCTCGGCGCGCCCGCGGATCACGTGCAGCGGAGCGCCGATCTCGTGTCCCAATCCGGCGGCCAAGTTGCCGATCGCCGCCATCTTCTCCGTCTCACGCAGCCGCCGCTCCAGCTCGAGCCGCTCCTTCGTCTCATCCAGAAGCTGCATGCGGGCTCGCTCGAGCTGGTCCGCCATCCGGTTGAACTCGTCCGCCACCTCGGCTAGCTCACCGCTCCCACCATCCGCAGGGAGGCGGTAGCCCAGATCTCCGCGTCCTACCGCCCGCACGCCCTCCAGCAGATCCGCAATCGGACGCGCAATGAGCCGGCGGACCAGCAGCAGACTCACCATCGCGATTGCACCGAGCAACGTCAGCGTATTCAGCAGGAACCGGTTGCGCGTCCGCTCGAGTTCTGCCACCAGCGACCGGAGGGGCTGCGCGACCTCGAACGCGCCGATCACGCGACCGCTCCTGTCACGGATCGGCCGCAACACCGCGAATACCGGCTCCCCTTCGATCTCGCGCTCGAGCGTGGTGCCGTTGCCGGCCAGCGCGGCTGCCACCGCCTCCGGGGCCGCCGGGCCCATGACCGGCACCGCTTGCGTGTGGTGAAGCACACCACCGTCCGCACCGTAGACGACGACGCCGAAGATGGTCGGCTCGGTGCTGAAGCGGTCGATCGCGTCCTGCACGCTCCCGCTCGCCGTGTCGCGCAACTCCGCTTCCAGAGCCAGCTCGAACGCGGCTGCGTACGCCTGCGTCTCCCGCTCCGAGTTCACGCGTACACGGTCGATGCGTTGCCGCAGCGCCCAGAGCGCGAAGGCCGCCATCACGAGCGCGACCACGACGAGCAGCGGAAGCAGCAGCCGCGTACCCAGCTTCATCCGACTTCGGAGCATGGCATGATGATACGCCATTCCGTGCCGAAGAGGGATGTCCCTCGGCTTTCCGGGTTGCGATCAGCCGTTCGGGATGGTCCCGAAGGATCGAGCTCGAGGTGAGGTTCGGGTCCCGAGGCCGCGGGTCTCAACCCGCGGTGGAATCGGCGGGGACGCTATCCGGCCATGCGACCGGACCGCCGTACCGCTCGCGCAGCGCGGCGACGTACTCGCGCATGGGCATGAGTCCCATCGCCGCACGCGCCGCGTCCACACCCTCGACATCCGCGATCGGGTAGGGGACCAGCTGGCCGTGCTCGATGCGGAACTGCGTGCCGTAGAGCTGCGGCCGCCCCTCGTGCACGAGCACCCGGTCGGTCAGCATGGCGACGTCGCTCCGATCCGCCTCGCCGCGCTCCGCCGCCGCCCGCAGCAGCTCCAGCATCCGCTCCTGGAAATCGTGCGATGGACTGTGCTGCACGACCAGGAACGCCGCCTCGGCGGCATCGATGCCCACGCGGCTCCGATCGGGCCAGCCGTGCCGCGCGACCAGCTCGTCCAGCTGTTGCGTGTTCGCCGAGTCCACCGCCGCGATCCGTTTCAGCAAGGCCGTGTCCGCCGCCGTACCGATCGTCAGCGAGTCGCGGACCGCCTGGTCGATCCGGCCCATCTCCAGCAACGCGGCCTGCAACACGGCGTTGTCCGCGCCCGGCTCGGATTCTGCCTGGCCGTTCCGTTCGCTTTGGCTGCCGCAGGCGGTCAGGACGATCACAGCCACCGCCGCCGCTCGACGCATTCGATCCTGCATCCGATTCATCACTAGGGTCCACACGGGTCGGGCGACCCGGACCTTGCCACTACTCGCCGTCGCCGTGAAAGATCCTGAATGACAGAGGATCGCGTGCTCCCGGTCGAGGGCGGCCTCACCATCCCGCTCGCCGAGCTCACCTTCCGCGCGACGCGTTCCGGCGGCCCCGGCGGCCAGCACGTAAATACATCGGCGACGCGCGTCGAACTCACGTGGGACGTCGCAGCCTCGTCTGCGCTCACGGAAGAACAGCGGGCGCGCATCCTCGCACGTCTGCGCAACCGCATCGACGAACGCGGCGTCCTGCGCATCGTCGAGAGCCGGAGCCGCAGTCAGCATCGCAACCGCACGGTCGCGTCCGAGCGACTCGCACGCATCGTGGCCGGTGCGCTGCGCGAACGGAAGCGCCGCCGGCCGACCCGGCCTCCGAAATCCGCGAAGGAAGCGCGCCTGCGCGAGAAGCGGCACCGATCCGAGACGAAGTCGCGCCGCGGGCCCGTCACTCCCGAGGAGTGACGCGCCGTTTCGTCTGGATCGCAACGAGGACGAGCGTGATGATCGTCAGCGGCAGCACGAAGAGCGTCATCGCCGATGTGAAGATCGGCAGCACATCGTGTGCTGTCGCATCCAGCACGAGGAATGTTATGTACGCAACGTAGTAAATCAGGAAGATCGCACCCTCCCGCCGGCCCACGCGGTACCCCGTCACGAAGATCGGCAGACATGCGATCGCCACTGCGAGCATGACCGGCATGTCGAACGTCAGCGCTGCAGTCGGGACATGCACGCCGACTGGCGACACCACCGCGGCCGTGCCCAGCACGAACATTAGATTGAAGATGTTGCTCCCCACGATGTTGCCCACCGCGATGTCGCGCTCGCCTCGCAACGAGGCCGTCACGGATGTAGCCACTTCCGGCAGCGAGGTCCCTGCCGCGACGATCGTGAGCCCGATCACCAGCTCGTTCACGCCGAACCACCGGGCCAGCTCCACCGCTCCGTTCACCAGCCACCTTGACCCGAGCACCATGACACCAAGCCCACCCGCGATCAGCGCCAGGTCCTTCAGCCAGTCCAACGGATGCCGCGCAGCCCGGTCAGGCTCCACTTCGTTCATCCGGGCACGGCTCCGCCCCATCGCACGCGCCATCAACGTCGTGTACGTGAGGATTCCAGCAAGCAGCAACAGACCTTCCACGCGGCCGATCGACCCGTTCATCGCCATCATCATCACCAGTCCCGACACACCGATCATGATCGGCACGTCGAGCCGGACGAGCTGCTGCGACACGACCAGCGGCGCCACCGCGGCGGAAAGGCCAAGGATGAGCAGCACATTGAAGATGTTGCTGCCCACCACATTGCCGAGCGCGATGTCCGACTGCCCGGCGAGCGATGCCTGCACGCCGACCAGGGCCTCCGGCGAACTCGTACCGAACGCAACGACCGTAAGCCCGATTGCAAGGGGCGGTGCGCCCAGCGCCGCAGCCAGCCGCGCTGCGCCACGCACCAGAGACTCAGCCCCCGCCATCAGCAGAATCAGACCCGCCGCGAACAGAATCAGCGTCGTCGCCGTCAATCGGTTTCCTTTCCTGAAAGGCCCCTAGGTCTAGACGGCTGGCGTCGCGGTGTCAACGGAGTGCCGCTCCGCGTCCGCGAAGCCGCGGTGGCCTCGTAGCCGCGCCGTGACGGGGTACTCCGGGGCGGCGGCTCGCGGCGCGCGGTCGCCGCCCCCATACATCGAAATCACGCGCCTCCCCCACAGGGCTCTGTTCGCAGGAAGTGGTGGTGTCCTCTTGCGCTATGGCTTCGCCCCGAAGGTTCGTTGATCGTTGGCGCATGGACACGCGCACAATCCTCTCGCTGATGCGCGACACGCGGTTCGTCGACGGTGTGGCGTGCCCGCGCTGCGCTGCCAAACCGTGTCCGCGGTGGGGGCGGTTCAAGGGGCGTCAGCGATACAAGTGCCACGCCTGCCGGCGCACGTTCAGCGACCTCACCGGAACGCCGGCAGCGTACACGAAACGGATCGAGCAGTGGTGGCGCTACGCGTGCCTGATGCAGCTCGGAAAACCGATCCGACAGTCTGCACGGCACGTGGACATCCATCCGTGCACGGCCTTCCGGTGGCGACACGTCATCCTGCGTGCTTACGATGCGGCAGATTCCACGACGTTGGCGGGCTGGATCGAAGTCGGGTCCGAGTGGTTCGCGTACTCCGAGAAAGGCAGCCGGAACCTCAGCCGGCCCGCGCGCCGCCGGGGTCTGCGCGAACCGTGGCCGGATGCGTGCAAGGGCGTCAACGTGCTGATCGCGGCGGACCGGCACGGGGACGTAAGCAGCACACTCGTGGGTCCCGCCAATGCGCGCAGCCTCTACAGGTCCGATCTCGCTGCGAGCCTCGACGGCCGCGTATCCGACCACGCGACGCTCGTCATGCCGGTCGGGCCGTACGGGCCGGGAGCGGCGTATTCTCGATCGCATCGCCTGGACTACGTCGACTGTCGGCCGTCGTTGAATCCGCGACGCAATGCGCCGATCGCTCACGTCCGAACCGTGAACGCGTACGCGCGTCGATTAAAGCAGTGGATCCGACGCTTTCGAGGCGTTGCAACGAAGTATCTCAACAACTACCTCGCGTGGCATCGTGCATGTGACAACGAGATCCGGAACAGTGCTGCCATGATGCTGCTACGTTGGCCTATGCCAACGAGTTACGGGTAGTGATCGCGGCGCGGCGCGTCCCGCACGAAAATCCACCATTTCCTGCGAACAAAGCCAGAGGGCTTCTTCGGTGAAGAAGGGGTGGTGTGGGGGGGCGCGGTGAGGGCCGCGCGGCGGCGCTGCACCAGAATGTCAGCCGGAATGTCAGCCGGCACGGAGGGCGGAGATCGGGGTGCGCCAGAAGGTCTGGCGGACGCGGAAGAAGAGCAGGATGGCGGTTGCGGCCAGGCCGAAGGAGAGGCCGGTCCAGATGCCCGTGGCGCCCATGCCGATGGGGAAGGCGAGGATCCAGGCGACGGGGAGTCCGACGCCCCAGTACCCGATACCTGCGAGGAGCATGGGTTTGCGGGTGTCGGCCGCGCCGCGCAGGACGGAGATGCCGGCGACCTGGGATGCGTCGAAGATCTGGAATGCGGCGGCGAAGAGCAGGAGTCGGGCGCCGAGGTCGACGATTTCCGGGTCGCTCGTGTACAGGCGGATCAACCCTTCGGGCATGAGGATGAAGCCGAGGGCGCAGAGGCCCATGAAGCCGCCGGCGAGGACGTAGGTGCTGATCGCGGCGCGTCGCATGGCGCGGGGGCGGTGTGCGCCGATGTGCTGGCCGACGCGGATGGAGCCGGCGAGGCTGACGCCGAGCGCGACCATGAAGGTGGCGGAGGCGATGTTGATGGTGACCTGGTGGGCGGCGAGCTCCAGGGAACCGAGCCAGCCCATCATGACCGCGGCGAATGAGAAGAGGCCGACCTCGAGGCCGTACTGCGCGCCGATGGGTGTGCCGACGCGCAGGATGCCGGCGAGGAGCGGGCGGTCGGGGCGGAGTCCGGGCGCACGGGCGCGGCGGCGGCTGGGGTGTACGGCAATGCAGGCGATCATGGCGAGGCACATGCCCCAGCGGACGATGGAGGTGGCAATGCCGCTGCCGACGACGCCCAGTGCGGGGATCCAACCCTCGACGCCGTAGATCAGGATCCAGTTGGCGACGATGTTGACCGCGAGGGCGAAGAAGGTGATGACCATCGGCGGTCGCACGGAGCCGAGTCCTTCGAGGTACTGTCGTCCGGCCATGAAGACGAAATAGGGGGTAACGCCCCACGACAGGGCGCGCATGTATCCGCCGGTGAGTGCAGCGACCTCGGGATCCTGACCGAGCGCGAGGGCGATGGGCTCGCCGAGCAGGTTCATGACGGCGATCGGGACGGACAACACGAGGGCGAGCCAGGTGCCCTGGACGAGTACGCGTCGTGTGCGGTCGAGGTCGCCGGCGCCGAAGGCCTGGCTGACGAGCGGTGACATCCCGACGATGACACCCGTACAGATGACAAGTCCGAAGAAATGGATGGCACTGCCGAGGCCGGCCGCGGCGAGCGGGATGGCGCCGAGTGGGCCGACCATGATGGTGTCGGCCGTGTTCATGCCGACCTGGCCGAGCTGGCTCACGATGATGGGACCGGCGAGTGCGAGCAGGCTCTTCAGCTCATGGAGCCCGAGGCGGCGCCGTCGCCCGGTCGATCGGGATCGTGGGCGACGATGCCGGTCAGGAGCGGGCCGAGCGCCAACCCCACCGGCGTCCTCGCGCGCCCAGCGGGCCTCCGCACGGGAGTTCATACGTTCTTCGCCAGCCTTTCAACGCGTGACGGCGGCAGCATCGTTTACGCTACCAGGCGCACCCGGATCTCCATGCGGCTTCCTTCCGCCCCGACGGACATGCTGTACTGCGGGTAAAGAGCACAGCGTGCGAAAGCCGACCGGATCATAATGGGACACTGCATCGCCACGTTCCTCGAGTAGCGCCTCAGGCTGGTGCAATGAAAAAAAGCGGGCCGCGCCCGAGGACGCGGCCCGCAGGATATTCGCGTCGGATATCGTCAGAACAGCCTGAGCGCCACGGCGCCGATGAAGCGGCCGGGGATACGTCCGGGCACGGGGCAATGGTCGCCGCCGCCGATGGTCCAGCCGGTGCCGCTCCCACTGCCACCGCCCGCCTGACCGACGCCGCCCTCGCGCGCCCAGCGCCGCTTCGCCTCGCCGACGGAGCCCGGCTCATAGACGGGCACGGTGGCGACCATGGTCTGGGCCTCGGGCAGCTTCGTGATGTCCACCGCCGCGTTCTGTGCCGCGTTGAGCGGGTCGACGACGAGGAGCGCATCGTAGTTGCGTTCGTCCGAAGCCACGGCGGCTACCTCCATGCCGTGGTCCGAGTCCGGGATCATGCGCGGCATCGCGGTGGCCGCGAGGGTCGGGCCGTCGCCGCCGCTCTCGCCGGTGTCGCCACCGCCGAAGTCGGGCAGCCGTCCCTCGAACTGCACGACCTGCATAGCCTCCTCGGGCGGCGCGGGCGCATCGGCGAACGTGATCTGGCGTTCGGCGGCGGGATCGACCGTGACCTCGAAGCGCAGCAGGGCGACGAGGGCTGCGTGAATGCCGATCGACAGGCCGAGACCGATGAAGAGGGCGCGGCCGAAGCGACGGTCGATGCGGATCTGACGTGACATGAGGTCCTCCCTCGAACAGCGCCGACAACGGAGGATCGCGGCTCCTCCTGAGGGTCGCAAGTGTCAGAGGCGACTCCGGGTGGAACACGGCCCGGACGGCCGAAGTTCCATGGGCCCCGCGCCGCGCGATTTGAGCCGGGGCCCCATGGGGCTTATGTTGAGCGTGACCCTTCATTTGCGACCGGCGCGCTGGCCGCCGGCGCAACCCGACCCGGTGACATGACCACGTTCTACTGGTTCGCGCTGATCGTCGGCGCCGGGATGCTCGGCCTGTCCCTGTTCGGCGACCTTTTCGACCACGGCGGCGGCGACCTGCACATGGATGCAGGAGGCGTCGATGCCGACGGACACGTGGCCGATCACGGCTTCACGATCCTGTCCACCCGGAACGCGATCTACGCGCTGTTCGCGTTCGGCGCGACGGGGCTTTTGCTGAACTGGGTATGGGCGGGCGCGCGGTCGCCGGTGGTATTCGCGGTGGCCGCCGCCGTTGGGCTGGCGGGCGGCGCGATCGCAGGCCTGGCGTTCGGCTGGGTCGGCCGGACGGAGAGCGGAACGATGCTCGACGACCGGGGCTGGATCGGGCGAACCGGACGCGTCCTTCTCCCGCTCACGACGACGGGCACGGGCAAGATCATGGTGGACCGGGCGGGCCGCGAATACGAGCTGCTCGCGCGCCCGTTCGAACCGGAGGACGATCCGGAGGACTGGAGCCGCGTGCTGATCGTCGAGATGGACGGCGCCGTGGCGCTCGTGTCGCGCTACGATGACCGGCTGGAGGACAGCGATCCCTTCCGCCTCACCTCGAAAACGGAGTAACCCATGTTCGCGCAGATCGGCGTCATTGCCGGAGTCGTCGTGCTGGCGGTCGCGGTACTCGCGATTCTGGCCATCAGTCGTCTGATCGTGATCGTGCCGCCCAACAGCGCGGCGGTGATCACGGGCCGCAAGCGACTCCTCGAGGAAGGGCTCACGGTGGGATACCGCACCGTCACGGGCGGCCGCACGCTCCGGATCCCGATTGTCGAGAAGGTTCAGTGGCTGGCGCTCGGCACGATCCCGCTCGAGCTGTCGGTCACGGATGCGTATTCGAAGGGGAACGTCCCGCTGTCGGTTCAGGCGGTGGCCAATGTGAAGATCGCATCGACGCCGGAGCACGTGTTCAACAACGCGGTCGAGCGACTGCTCGGGAAGGACATCAAGCAGATCGAGGCGCTCGCGCGCGAGACGCTCACGGGCAACCTGCGCGGCGTGCTGGCCAAGCTCACGCCCGAGGAAGTGAACGAGGATCGGCTCGGTTTCGCGAAACATCTGTCCGAGGAGGCGGATCACGACCTGAAGAAGCTGGGGCTGCAGCTGGACGTGCTGAAGATCCAGCACGTGAGCGACCGCGTGGGCTACCTCCAGGCGATCGGCGAGAAGGCTACGGCCGAAGCGATCCGCGATGCGGAGATCGCGAAGGCGGACGCGATCTCGGAGACGCGGCAGAAGCAGGCGGAAGCGAAGCGGCTGGCGGAAGTCGCGGACGCGGAGAACGAAGCGGAGATCAAGCAACGGCAGGCGGCGGCGCGGCAGATCGCTGAAATCGCCGAGGCCGAAGCGCAGGCGGAGATCCGCAGGAAGCAGGCGGAGGCGAAGCGTCTCGCGGAGATCGCGGATGCCGAGGCGCAGGCGCAGATCCGCACGCAGCAGGCGGTCGCGCGACAGACGGCGGACGTTGCGGCCGCGCAGGCGGACGTAGCGATCGCGGAGGCGCGCAACAAACTGCGCGTGCGTCAGGCCGAGCTGGACCGTGAGGCCGAGACCGCGGAGAAGGTCGCGCGTGTTGCGGCGGAGCAGGCCGAGACCGAAGCGCGCACGCGTCTCGAGGCGCAGCGCGTAGATATGGAGAAGACACGGCTGCAGGCCGATGTCGTGCAGCCCGCGGAGGCGGATCGGCTTGCAGCCGAAGCGAAGGCGAAAGCGCAGGCGGCCCCGATCATCGAGCAGGGTCAGGCGCAGGCGCAGGTGCTGCGCATGCTGTACGCCGAGATCGAGCGCGGCGGCGCGGGTGGCCTCCAGGTTTTCCTCGCCGAGAAGCTGCCCGCACTGCTGAGTGTGGTCGTCGATGCGATGAAGGACGTCGAGATCCAGCGGCTCACCGTGATCGACAGCGGCGGGGGCCAGGGCGTCGCGAACGCCGCGACGCAGCGCGTCAACGCGTCGCTCGCAGCATTGGAGCAGGTTGCGGGCGCGATGGGTCTCGACCTCGACCAGTTCCTCGGACGGATCACGCGCGTGGATGGCGCGGCCGTGCCGGCACGGACCGAAGACTGACGTTCACCCGAACCACGAGGACCATGAGCTTCCGTATCCGCAGCCTCGTTCCCGTCGCTGCCGCGCTGGCGCTCGCGACCGCCGACGCAGCCGCGCAGGCGCCGCCGCCTGCGGTGGACCCGCGCATCCAGGAGATCGTCGCAGCGGTTTCGGCCGAACGGCTCGAGGCCGACATCCGCCGGCTCGCCGGATTCGGCACGCGCAACACGTTCTCCGACACGCTGTCGGATACGCGCGGCATCGGCGCCGCACGCCGCTGGATCAAGGCGGAGTTCGACAGAATCTCGGCCGAGTGCGGCGGCTGCCTCGAGGTGTCGTTCGAGGGGCACCTCCAGACGGAGAATGCGCCGCAGCCGACGAACGTCGTCAACGTGATGGCGATCCAGCGCGGGACCACGCATCCCAACCGCTACATCATCATGTCCGGCGACATCGACTCACGGAACTCGAACACGCGCGACGGCGAGGGCGATGCGCCGGGCGCGAACGACAACGCGTCCGGCATGGCGGGCGTGATCGAGGCCGCGCGCGTGCTGTCGAAGTACGACTTCGGATCGAGCGTCGTGTACCTCGGGCTGTCGGGTGAGGAACAGGGGCTGTGGGGCGGGACGCACATCGCGCAGATCGCGAAGGAGCAGGGCTGGGACATCGTCGCCGTGCTGAACAACGACATGATCGGCAACATCCACGGCATCGACGGCGTGATCGACAACCGCACGTTCCGCATCTTCTCCGAGCCGTTCCCTCCCGAGGTGGAGGCGGCTGCGCTGCGCAACATGCGCTTCTACGGCGGTGAGGTGGACGGCCCGTCGCGGCAGATCGCGCGCTACGTGGCGCGGATGTCGGAGACGTACCTGACCGATGCGGAGCCCATGATGATCTACCGGCTGGACCGCTTCGGGCGTGGCGGACACCACCGCCCGTTCAACGATCTCGGGTTCCCGGGCGTGCGCATCATGGAGGCGCACGAGAACTACGTGATGCAGCACCAGAACCTGCGCACCGAGAACGGCATCGCGTACGGCGACGTCATCGAGGGTGTGGACTTCGATTATGCGCGCAAGCTGACGGCGGTGAACGCGATCACGATGGCCGGAATCGCATGGGGCCCGCCCGCTCCGACGAACGTCGGCATCGCGGGCGCCGTGCGGGCGTCGACGACGCTGTCGTGGGACGCGGTGACGGACCCGAATCTCGCGGGCTACAAGGTGTACTGGCGCGCAACCACGGCGCCGCAGTGGGAGCACGCGCGCTTCGTGGGGACCGTGACCGAGTACACGCTCGAGAACATCATCATCGACAACTACCTGTTCGGCGTCGCGGCCGTGGGCCGTGACGGGAACGAGAGCCCGGTCGTCTTCCCGAGCGTCCGCCGCCGCTGATCCGGTGGGCCCCCGTCCCGTGGCGGGGCGGGGGCCTTCCACCGGCGGGATAGAACAAAAGGCTTGCGGTCGCGGGTTTCCCGGGCCAATACTGCTGCCTCTCCCCTCGACAGAACGTCGGAGCTCCGATGAAGGAAGCGACCGCCCCCGGCCAGAGGCCTGTCCGGGTCGTGGCCCGCGAACGCATCCGCTCACGCCCGGTCCAGAAGGATCGGACGCGCGCCATGCTGGCGCTGATGCTCGTCGCGGTGATTGCGGCCACGGCCGTGTACTTCGTGCGCGAATCCCGCCGGCCCGCCGCCGTCGATACGGCGACGGAGCAGGAGGGGCTGCGCGTGCTCATGTACATGACGGTCAGGGGCATCGAAGGGCACCGCAACCGCACCGGTTTACTGCCGCGGACCCTGGAAGCGGTCGGCCTCGATGACCCCACGCTCACGTACGAGCTGCAGGACGGCGGCTACGTGCTGACGGGGCAGGCCTCGGACTCGGAGACGCGTGTGACGTACCGGTCGGGCGAGGACCTGGGTCTGTTCGAGGGCGCGTTCCACCGCATGCGCGAGGCCTCATGAGAAGGGCACAGGTTCATGGGAGGCGGCCGGGGTTCACGCTCGTCGAAGTGCTGACGGTGATCGTGCTTCTCGGTGCGCTGGTTGTCATCGCAGTCCCGCACTACACGGATGCGACGCGAGCGGCCGATGCGGCCGCGGTGGTTTCGGATTTCCACACGGTACACGTCGCGGGGATGATGCATCTCGCGGACAGGGAGACGTTTCCCCCGACCGCGCCCGAGGGAGAGGTGCCGCCCGAGCTGGTCAGCTATCTGCCCGACGGGTTCTCGTTCACGTACAAGGGCGGAGTCGTGACCTATCGCTGGCGCCTCTGGGGCAGCTCGGACGGGACGATGAGCAACGTGGAGCACGCGATGGTGGCGGGCCTGGAGGTCCACAGCGAGGACGAGAAGCTGATGGCCGCCATCCAGCACGGCTTCCGCGGCGCGCAGACGATCCAGGACAAGAAGAAGACGACGTTCGTCATCCACTGACGCATCCCGCCGTTTGACGTGCGCGGTCGGGACCCGCGATGTTGTGCGGGTCCCGTAGCTTCGACCGCACGCACGAGATCAGCCATGAAGAACCCCACCGATCCGTCTTCGGGCGGCCGCTCTATCGATCGCCGCGAAGCCATCCGCCGCGGCGCAGCCGCAGGTCTCGGACTCGGACTCGCCGGCGTCGTCGACAGGGCGCCGGTCGTGGCGCTGTCCGGGTCGCCCAGTCTCCCCTTCGCAGCGCCGCCGATCGAGACTGTGCGCATCGGCTTCGTCGGCATCGGCGGCATGGGCAGCGCACATGTGCAGAATCTGCTGAAGATCGAGGGCTGCGAGATCCGCGCGCTCTGCGACATCGTGCCGGAGAAGGTCGAGCGCGCGTCGCAGTGGGTCGTCGAGGCCGGCTTTCCGAAGCCGGCCGCGTACACACGCGGAGAGACCGACTTCGTGCGCATGTGCGAGGAGCAGGAGCTCGACCTCGTCTACAACGCCACGCCGTGGGAGTGGCACGTGCCGATCTGCGTCGCCGCGATGGAGAACGGCAAGCACGCGGCGACGGAAGTGCCTGCCGCATACACGCTCGAGGACTGCTGGAAGCTCGTCGAGACGGCCGAGAAGTACGAGAAGCACTGCGTCATGATGGAGAACTGCAACTACGACCGTCCCGAGATGATGGTCTTCCACATGGTGCGGCGCGGGCTGTTCGGCGAGATCCTGCACGC
>CAYUIG010000001.1:83406-186602 GCA_964444685.1 uncultured Gemmatimonadaceae bacterium
ACGAAGGGACTGTTCCAGGGCTACCCGAACCGGGTGTACGTGGAAGGCACGAGCCAGCCGCATCGCTGGGACACATGGGACGTGTGGCGCCAGCAGTACGATCATCCGCTCTGGGTGCAGATCGAGGAGCGCGCGGCCGGTGCGGGTCACGGCGGCATGGACTACATCGAGGATTACCGCCTCATCAAGTGCCTGCGTGAAGGCCTGCCGACCGACATGAACGTGTACGATGCGGCCGCGCTTTCCGCGGTCACGCCGCTGTCGGAATGGTCGGTGGCGAATCGGAGTCAGCCCATCGACTTCCCCGACTTCACGCGCGGCGCGTGGCAGTCGGCGCCGCCACTCGGCATCGTCACCGCTTGACCGACACGACGGAATTCGAGCGACGTTTCGGCGCCGCTCCGTCGCGTACGGTCGTCGCTCCCGGGCGCGTCAACCTCATCGGCGAGCACACCGACTACAACGGCCTGCCCGTGCTGCCGATGGCGCTCCAGCGCGGCATCCGCCTCGTTTTCCGTCCGCGTTCCGATTCGCTCGTGCGAATCGTAAGCCCGGAGTTCGGTGAGCGCTCGTTCGAGTTCGCGCACGAGATCGAGCCGTTCGAACCCGGCGACTGGGGCAACTACGTGAAGGCCGCCGCGCGTGGCGTGGCGCGCGGGTGGCGCGTGCGCACTGGCATCGATGCGTGGGTCGAGTCGGATCTGCCGGTGGCGTCCGGTCTCAGTTCGTCGTCCGCGCTGGTGATCGCGTGCGCGCTCGCGTTGCTCGACGCCGCCGGTGTGGAAGCGGACACGCTCGAGCTTGCGGATGCGATGGCCGCGGCCGAGCGGTACGTGGGATTGCAGGGCGGCGGGATGGATCAGACGGTGATCCTCGGCGCACGTGCGGGACATGCGTGCCGCATCGATTTCGATCCGTTGCGACTGCGCCACCTCCCGATCCCGGATGCGTTCCGGTTCGTCGTCGCCGACACGCTCGTGCGTGCGGAGAAGTCCGCACGCGCGCGCGACGCGTACAACCAGCGCGTGCGCGAGTGCAGGGAGGCGGTGGCCCTCGTCAGCGCCGCGGTGGATTCGGCGCTTGCATATCGCGCGTTGGTCAATGGACGCTCGTCCGGCGAGCTGCTCGACGCGGCCGCGCCGATCCTGTCCGATGTGTTGCTGCGCCGGTTCCGTCATGTGGTGACCGAGTACGAGCGGGTCGAGGAAGCCGAAAGCGCGCTGGTCGGAAACGATCCGGAAACCTTCGGGCGGCTGATGGACGCCTCTCACGCTTCCCTTCGCGACGACTACGAAGTCTCCTCGCCGGAACTCGACGAAGTGGTCGGGATCATGAAAGACGCGGGCGCCGCCGGTGCGCGGCTCACGGGCGCCGGATTCGGTGGGTGCGCGGTCGCGTTGTGTGCGCCCGGGCGGGTGGCCGACGTGATCGAAGCTCTGGCCGATCGCTACTACGTGCCGCGCGGCGCCGAGGTGCGGGCGTTCGAGGCGTTGCCCTCCGTCGGGGCGTCGGTCCTTTCCTGATTGTCGTCCCAACGGGCCATTCCTTCGCCCCGATCCGTTCGCAATCCTGTGGCTGCACAATCAAACTGTGAGGGGTTGACATGCTGAGCACATGGCCACATGTTCATAGCATGGGAATGATCCAGGTGAGGAACGTGCCGGACTCGCTTCATCGCGAGCTGAAGGCGCGCGCCGCGCGCGCGGGCAAGACGCTGTCGGATTACCTGCTGGACGTGATCCGGCAGGCGATCGAGCGGCCGGAGCCGGAGGAGCTGCTGCTGCGGCTGCGGGAGCGGAGGCCCGTGTATCCGTCGGTGTCGCCGGCGGAGGCGGTGCGATCGGAGCGGGACGCCCGGTGATCGTGGTGGATGCGTCGGCGGTGGTGGAGGTGCTCCTCCGCACCGACGCAGCCGCCGCGATCGAGGCGCGGCTCTTCAGCGGTGAGACGCTGCATGCGCCACACCTGCTCGACCTGGAGGTCGCGCAGGTGCTGCGGCGCTACGCGGGGTCCGGCGAGCTGAGTGCGCAGCGGGCGGCCGAGGCATTGGAGGACTTCCAGGCGTTCCGCATCGAGCGCTATCCGCATTACCTCTTCCTGTCGCGCGTGTGGTCGCTGCGCGCGAACACCACGGCGTACGACGCGTGCTACCTCGCGCTCGCGGAGGTGCTGGGCGCGCCGTTGCTGACGCGCGACCGCCGGCTCGCTTCCGTGCCGGGGCATGACGCGCGCGTCGAAGTCATCGTACCTAACCTCTGAGCCCCACCTTCGGCAGCACGCGGAACACCCCGATTGCGGCGCCGGCCGCGACCACGAGGCAGAGCAGGCCCAGCCCGAAGCGTCCGTAGAGCAGGTAGCCCGTCCCAAAGAGGGCGCCGTACACGGCGGTGCAGCCGAAGAACCAGCCGGCCGTCGCGGCAGCGGCGCTGCCGCCCGACGTCTCCACGTAATCGTCCGAGCCCATCGACGTGATCACGGGTTTCCAGCCGTGCGGGAACGGGCGGATGCGGCGATAGAAGGACTCGAGCGTTGCGCGGTCGGTGGGCCGGGTCGCAAGGGTGACGAGGAGCCAGCCGATGGTGGTGATGGCTACGCCGATGACGAGCGTGATGGAGCCGTCGAGTGCAGGGAGCCCGATCTGCCGATGGATGAGCGTGAACCACACCGCCACCAGGAACGAGACGATCATTGCAGCGAGTTCGCTGTAGCCGTTGATGCGCCACCAGAACCAGCGGAGGATGAAGACGAGGCCGGTGCCCGCGCCGATCTGTAGCAGGATCTGGAAGGCCTGCATCGCGTTCTCGAGCCAGATCGAGACGATCGAGGCGAGGATGATCAGTCCGATCGTCGACAGCCGGCCGACGGTGACGTAGTGCTTCTCGTCGCGGTCGGGCGCCATGAATCGGCGGTAGACGTCGTCGACGATGTAGGATGCGCCCCAGTTGAGGTGCGTGCTGATTGTGCTCATGTACGCGGCCGCGAGCGACGCCACGACGAGTCCGAGTATTCCGGCGGGCAGGAACACGAGCATCGCGGGATAGGCGAGGTCGTGACGGACGATGGACGGGTCGAGGTGCGGGAACGCGGCCTGGATCGAGTCGAGCGTCGGGTAGACGATGAGCGATGCGAGTGCGACGAGGATCCATGGCCAGGGCCGGAGCGAATAGTGCGCGATGTTGAACCAGAGCGTTGCCAGCAGCGAGTCCTTCTCGCTGCGTGCCGCGAGCATGCGCTGCGCAGCGTAGCCGCCGCCGCCGGGTTCGGAGCCCGGATACCATGTGGCCCACCACTGCACGGCGATCGGTATGATGAAGACCGTGAGTGCGACCTCCCAGCGTGAGAAGTCGGGCAGGAAGGACAGGTGCTCCTGCACGGCCGGGTCGGAAACGAGCCCGCCGAGCCCGCCGACTTCGGGTACGCGCAGCGCATAGACGGCCGCGAGGATGGAGCCGATCATGGCGACGACGAAGAGGAGCAGGTCGGTCGCGAGCACGCCCCAGAGTCCGGACGTTGCGGAATAGAGCACGGTGAACGTGCCCGCGACGAGGATCACAGTGTAGGCGTCGACCCCGAGCAGTACGCCGCCGATCTTGATCGCGGCCAGGTTGACCGTGGCCATGATCATGACGTTGAAGAACACGCCGAGATAGATGGCGCGGAATCCGCGCAGGAACGCCGCGATCCTGCCCGAATAGCGCAGCTCGTAGAAGCCGATGTCCGTGAGCACACCGGAGCGGCGCCATAGCTTCGCGTAGAAGAACACGGTGAGCATGCCGGTGAGCAGGAACGCCCACCACAGCCAGTTCTGCGCGACGCCGCCAGTCCTCACCAGGTCGGTGACGAGGTTCGGTGTGTCGGTGGAGAACGTGGTCGCGACCATGGACGTGCCGATGAGCCACCAGGGCATCGCACGGCCGGCGAGGAAGTACTCCTCGGTGCCGGTGCCGGCGCGGCGGGTGAAGTAGAGGCCGACGACGAGCGTGATCGCGAAGTAGAGTCCGACCACGATCCAGTCGAGTCCGGTCAGCTGCATCGCTAGTCTCCGTGGCGTGAAGCGACGAACGCCCGCACGGCGGGCAGATCGTCGGGGTGCGTGATGCCGGCCCAGCCGCCGGCCGCGTGCAGTACACGAACGCGTGCGCGGCCGGCCGCGACCATGGCGCCCACCGCGTCGCTCAGAAGAAACTCACCGGTCGCGCCGCTGCTGCGGAAGTCGTCGAACGCCTCCTGGAGCAGCGCGAACGCGCGCGTGTCGAACCCCCAGAGGTTCATGCTCACGGGCGCATCGGCAGGCAGGCGAACGGCGTTCCCGAGACCATCGCGGCCGGCCACCGCGTCGCCCTCCATGCGCAGGTCGTAGTGCTCGCGCAACCCACGCAGCATGCCGGCATCATCGATCTCGCAGACCGCTCGCGACACGCCGCCGGCGCCGGAGAGCGTCGCGGAAACCGGATACCCGACGATCGCCCAATCGCGTTCTACGGCCGCGAGGCGACGGAATGCGTCGGGGCCGTACAGGTCATCCGCATTGGCCACGGCGAACCGGCCGTCCACCGCAATACGCGCGCACAGCACGGCCTCGCCTGTTCCCCATGGCGCAGTCCGATCGTCGGGGATTTCCTGATAGACGTAGACCGGATCGACGGCGGATCTTTCGAAGTGCGCGCGGAACGCGGACTCGAGCTCTGCGCGGATGATCAGGACGACGCGGCCGAAGCCGGCCGCGCGCGCATCCGCGATGTTCAGGTCCATGATGGCCTCGTCGTGCGGGCTGACGGGCTCGAGCTGCTTGAGCCGCCCGAAGCGCGTGCCCATTCCCGCGGCGAGGATGACGAGCGCGGGTTTCAAGGATCCGGAGTCGGAGGCGTGCGCATGAGCCGCAAGATGTGGCTCGCGGCTGCGTTTGCGGAAGGGCGCTCTGCGCCCTAGCGTTCGACGTCGTACCGATGCAACTCGATCCTGGAAGCGATGGCCACACCCGCTGCGGAAGACTACCTGAAGGCGATCTACCACCTGTCCAATGAAGGGCAGGCGGTGAGCACGTCCGCGCTGGCGGAGCGATTGGGCATCGCTGCGGGCTCGGTCACGGGGATGCTGAAGCGGCTGGCGGAGCAGGGGCTGGTCGAGCATGTGCCCTACTACGGTGCGCGGCTGAGCGAGCGCGGCCGCCGCGAGGCGGTGCGTACGATACGGCGGCACCGCGTGATCGAGCTGTTCCTCGTCGAAGTGCTCGGCTACACGTGGGACCGCGTGCACGCGGAGGCGGAGCGGCTGGAGCACGCGGCGTCGGAGGAGCTGATCGATCGCATGGCGCAGGTGCTCGGGCGGCCGGTGGAGGATCCGCATGGCGCGCCGATTCCCACGGCCGAGGGCGAGATTCGTGAAGGCCGGTTGCCGACGCTGCTCGAGCTGGCGCCGGGCCGGCGCGCCATCCTGCGACGGTTCGCCGATGAGGACTCGGCGGTCCTGCGGCTGCTGGGCGGGCTGGAGCTGGTGCCGGGGATCGAGATCGAACTCGTCGCCATCACGAACCCGGACGGGCCGGTGACGCTGCGTGCGGGTGGTGTGGAGCGCGTGCTCGCGCGCGACCTGGCGCGCAACATCCGCGTCGAACCCGTCGGCGACTGAGCGTGCGCGAACGCAGCCTCGATCCGCTCTTCCGGCCCGACTCGGTCGCGGTCATCGGCGCGAGCCGCACGGCGGGCACGATCGGCTACGAGATCGTCCACAACCTCGTCGTGCGCGGCTTCCGCGGCGCCGTCTATCCCGTCAATCCGAAAGCCACGGCCGTCCACTCCATCCCGTGCTACGCATCGATCGATGATGTCCCCGGCACGGTAGACCTTGCCGTCATCGCACTGCCGAAGGAACTCGTGGAGCAGGCCGTCGATGCGTGCGCGCGCAAAGGTGTGCGCGCGGTCATCGTGATCTCTGCCGGCTTCCGTGAGATCGGTGGCGCGGGCATCGAACGCGAGCTGCGCCTCCGCGACATCGCACGCGCGGCGGGCATGCGACTCGTAGGGCCGAACTGCCTCGGCGTGCTCAACACCGAGAGCGACGTCGTGATGAACGCGACGTTCGCGCCCGTCATGCCGCCGCCGGGTCCGGTCAGCTTCATGAGCCAGTCGGGCGCGATGGGTGTGACGATCCTTGATTATGCGGCGGAGTACGGCATCGGGATCCATCACTTCGTGTCGGTCGGCAACAAGGCGGATGTGAGCGGCAACGACCTGCTGGAGCACTGGGAACACGAAGATGCGACGCGCGTGATCCTCATGTACCTCGAGAACTTCGGCAATCCGCGCAAGTTCACGCGCATCGCGCGCCGCATCACGAAGGAGAAGCCGATCCTCGCTGTGAAGGCCGGCCGCACCGCGACGGGTGCGCGCGCGGCGTCGTCGCACACGGGCGCGCTCGCGGGACTCGACAGTGCGACGGATGCACTGCTCGCGCAGTGCGGCGTGATCCGCGTCGACACGGTCGAGGAGCTCTTCGACCTGGCCATGGCGTTCAGCCATCTGCCGGTGCCGCAGGGCGACTCCGTGGCGATCGTCACGAACGCGGGCGGCCCCGGCATCATCATCGCGGACGCCTGCGAAGCGGCCGGATTGCGTGTGATCGAGCTGAGCGAGTCGACGCAGGCGGAGCTGCGGCGCGGACTGCCCGAGGAAGCGAGCGTGCGCAACCCGGTGGACATGATCGCGACCGCCACGCCCGCGAGTTATCGCACCGCGCTCGAAGCGGTGCTCGCGGATGAAGGCGTGGATGCCGCGATCGCCGCGTTCGTGCCGCCCCTCGGCATCCGCCAGCGCGACGTCGCCGCCGCGATCGTCGAGGCGCGCCGCTGCAATCCGGAGAAGCCGATCCTCGCCGTGCTCATGGGACGGGAGGGACTGCCGCAGGGACGTGCGGAGCTCGCCGAGGCGGGTGTGCCCGCCTACATCTTCCCCGAGTCCGCTTCACGTGCGCTCGCCGCCATGAACCGCTGGCGACACTGGCGCCTCCGGCCGCCCGGCAGCGAGGCTGCCTTCGCGGTGAATCGCGACGCCGCGCGCGCGGTGATCCATGGCGTGAAGGCCGAGGGACGCGAGCACCTCGCACAGCACGAGGTGTCGGACGTACTCGAGGCATATGGCATCCGGACGGTGCGTGCTGTCGATGCGGCAACGCCGGATGAAGCAGCGCGTGTCGCCAGCGAGATCGGGTTTCCGGTCGTGATGAAGGTCCTTTCACCCGACATCGTGCACAAGACCGATGTCGGCGGTGTGCTGCTCGACGTCCGCGATGAGCACGAAGTGCGGCGCGGCTTCGAGTCGATCGCACGACGCGTGCGCGAGGCGCATCCCGACGCGCACATCGACGGCGTGCGCATCCAGCCGTACGTGCGCGGTGGCCGGGAGACGATCATCGGCATGAGCACGGACCCGTCGTTCGGTCCCGTGATCATGTTCGGCCTGGGCGGGATCTGGGTGGAGGCGCTCGGCGATGTCGTTTTCCGCGTGCATCCGGTGAGCGACATCGATGCGCGCGAGATGGTGGCTGGCATCCGCGGCGCGAAGCTGCTGGCGGGGCTGCGGGGCGAGGCGCCGGCGGACCGCGAGCTGCTGGTGGAGACGATTCAGCGCATCTCCCAGCTCATCGGTGATCTGCCCGAGATCGTCGAGCTGGACGTCAATCCTTTCCTCGTGTTCGAGTCCGGCGGCCTCGCCGTCGACGCACGCATCCGGATCAATCCCTGAGGGCGGCCTCGACGAGGTCGGCGAGCACGGTACGGAAGCGGGGATCGTCGTGAGGCACGGGTACGCGGTGAAAGCGCAGACTGCGCGCCTCGGCGTGCTCGTGCAGCTCGATGTCGAGTTCGGCCAGCGTCTCGGACTGCTCGTGCATGAAGCTGAGCGGCACGACCACGACCGCATCCGCTTCAATCGTGTCGATGACATCCTCGATGCCCGGCTGCGTCCATCCGATGGGGCGGTTGCCGTGGTTCTGGTATCCGAGGAACCACTCGCCGACGCCGGCCTCCGCCGCAATGTCCGCGCACGACTCCTGTACGTAGACGTCGTAGCGGTTGTCGTCGGTGATGTAGCGGAGCGGGGTGCCGTGCGCGGAGAACACCAGCCGTGCATCCGGCCCCGCGTTCTGCATGGTGACACGCACGCCGTCTGCGCGAATCGTCACGTAGAGCGGATGCCGGTGCCAGCCGCCGATCTCGCGCACAGGCACGTCCCACTGCATGCTCTCGGCCTCTCGGCGCACCGTCTCGAGCGCGGCCACGGTCGTGGACACGCCGCGTAGAGGATACACGGGCAGCGCGACGAGCGTCGTCGCACCATCGGCGCGTGCGGACTCCAGTGCGACGCGGATGGACGGCTCGGTGAACTGCATGCCGACGTACGTGCGCGCGGCGATGCCGCGCTCCGACAGTTCCGCCTGTAACCCGCGCGTCTGCGCCAGGGCCTGCGCGTTGAGCGGCGACCCGCCGATCGCTTTGTACTCCTCGAGCAGACCGGGTGCACGCCGGATCGCGAGCTCGCGTGCGCGCGCCGCGGCATCACCTTCTTCGAGGGATGCGTTGGCGAGGAAGATGCGCTCGAGGAACGCGACGATCTCGTCGTGCTCGAGCCGCTCCGGTTCACCGAAGTTGAGCAGCAATATTCCGATCATGATCGCGTCGTGTACTCGTGCACGAAGTCCACGACCGCGCGCACGACCGACGGGTCGGTCTCGGGCAGCAGGCCGTGGCCGGTGTTGAAGATGTGGCCGGGCCGTCCGCCGGCGCGGTCGAGGATGTCGCGAGTCTTCGCCAGTGCCGCCTGCTCGCCCGCGAGCAGCGCAGCCGGATCGAGGTTGCCCTGAATGCCGCGGTCGTGGCCGATCGCGTCCCACGCTTCGTCCAGCGGGAGGCGCCAGTCCACGCCGATGACGTCGCCGCCGGCATCGGCGACCAGTGGCAGGAGCGCGGGGTTGCCGGTGGCGAAGTGGATGACCGGCACGCCCGCATTGTTCAGCCGTTCGATGATGGCGCGCGAGCAAGGGAGCACGTGCTCGCGATAGTCAGTGGGCGAGAGTGCGCCGGCCCACGAGTCGAAGAGCTGCACGCACGCGGCGCCGGCCTCGTGCTGCGCGATGCCGTATTCGGCGAGGTGGTGGACCCAGTAGTCGCAGAGCCGCCGCCATGCATCGGGGCGTCCCCAGATCCACGCCTTCAGGTGCGCCGCGTCGCGTGTGCGAGTCCCGGCCACCAGGTAGGAGCACAGCGTGAACGGCGCACCCAGGAATCCGAGGACGGGGACGTCCAGTCGCGCGTTCAGAAGCCGGATCTGCTCGAGCGAGAAGTCGAGGGCGACGCGCGGGTCGAAGGGTTCGAGTCGCTCGACGTCCGCTGCGGTTTCGACGGGTCGCGCCACGACGGGCCCGACGCCGGGCTTCATCTCGAGGCCGACGCCCGCACCGAGGAACGGCGTGGCGATGTCGTTGTAGAGGACGGCGGCATCGACAGGAAAGTACTCGAGCGGGAGCGCGGTGATCTGCGCGGCCGCGGACGGATCGCGCAGGATGTCGAGCATGGCGCGCTCCGCACGCGAGTCGCGATACTTCGGCAGCGAGCGTCCGGCCTGGCGCATGAACCAGACGGGCGTACAGTCGGCGGGGCGCCGCGCGAGTGCATGCAGGATGCGTTCGTTCATCGGGCAGAATGTAGAGGGTTCGCGGGGCCCCGGCACCCGTACGGAGGGGAGCAGGCATGAGGCGGTTCGTTCTGGTTGCGCTGATGGTTCTGTGGGCCGCTCCGGCCGAGGCGCAGAACGCGCTCGGCGCGAAGGTGGACTCCATCCTCGCACAATCTCCCTGGGACCGCGCGTACTGGGGCGTCCTCGCCGTGGATGCGGCCACGGGGCGTGCACTCGTGGAGCGGAACGCGGACCGGCTGTTCGTGCCGGCGTCGAACCTCAAGCTCGTGGTGTCCGCAACCGCTGCGCACCATCTCGATCCCGCGTTCACGTACACCACCGCGTTCGGCGCCGCGGGCCCGATCGAAGCCGGCGTGCTGAGGGGCGACCTCGTGGTGCGCGGCACCGGGGACCCGACGATCTCCGGGCGGTACGCGGATTCTCTGACCGCGGTCGTTCACGTGATGGTGGACTCGCTCGTCGCGCACGGGATCACGCGCATCGACGGCGGCATCATCGCGGACGACACGCACTGGGACGCGCAGCTCGTGCGCGGCGACTGGGAGTCGTACGACCTGCTCTGGTGGTACGCCGCGCCGGTGTCTCCGCTCGGATTCAACGACAACAGCATCGACTTCCGCGTTGCGCCCGGGCGTGCGGGACAGCCCGTGCAGATCACGTGGCAGCCCGAGACCTCGTACTTCACCTTCGTGAACCGCACGACGACGGTCGGTGCGGGCGGCGGCTACACGCTCGACTTCGACAGGATCACTGGCACCGACACGATCTTCGCGTATGGCGAGATGCCGGTCGACGCGGACGTGCGCACCGAGTACTTCGCGGTAGCGGATCCCGCCGACTACCTGGCCACGGTGCTGCGCGAAACGCTGGAGCGCCGCGGCATCGAAGTGATGGTCGACCCGCCGCGCGTCGTGCGGCGGCCCGCGTCACCGCCGGAGTCCTCGCCGATCTTCGAGCTGCGCTCGCCGTCGCTCGAGAGAATCATCGGCCCGATCCTCGGCACGAGTCAGAACTGGTTCGCGGAGCAGCTGCTCAAGACGGTCGGGCGTGAGGTGCGGGGCGAGGGGAGCTGGAGCGCGGGGCTGGCGGTGGAATCCGAGTTCCTGCGCGATGTCGTCGGCATCGATGCCACGGCGTTCCGTCTGCGCGACGCGTCCGGCCTCTCGTCCGCGAACCTGATCACGCCGCGCGCACTCGTCCGCCTCGTCTCGTACGTGCTCGACGAGCCGCGTCAGGAGGTCGTACGCAAGGCGCTGCCGGTCAGCGCCGCAGCGACGGGCTCGCTGCGGAACCGGTTCACCGACCTGCCCGGGCAGGTCCACGCGAAGACCGGCTCGATCGCGAACGTAGCATCGCTCTCGGGTTTCGTGACGACGGCCAATGGCAGGACGATCGTGTTCTCGATCGTGGCCAATGCGACGGGGACGTCGCATGCGCGCGCCGCGGAAGCGATCGACGCGATCGTCCGTCTGCTCGCAGCATCATGAAGCTGCGGGCGCTCCTGCTCGTCACGGGCCTTGCGGCGTGCGGTGGAACGGACGGTGAGCGGCTGCTCGTCGGTGCGACGCACACGCTCGAAGATTCCGGCATCCTGACCGTGTTCGCGGACTCCTTCCGTGCCGGATATCCGTCGTGGCGGCTGCAGGTGGTCGTGGCTTCGAGCGGCGAGGTACTGGAGCTGGCGCGTCGCGGCGATCTCGACGTCGTACTCACCCACTCACCCGACGATGAATTGCGGTTCGTCGAGGAAGGCCATGCGCTGGACCGTCGTGAAGTCATGCGCAGCGACTTCCTCATCATCGGCCCCGCGGAGGACCCTGCCGGCATCCGCGGATCGGAGGATCCCGCCGAGGCGCTGCGAAGGATCGCGGAAGCGGGCGCGCTGTTCGTCTCGCGCGCCGACGACAGCGGCACGCATCGCTGCGAGCAGCGCCTGTGGCAGGGCGTGGGCGGCCGGCCGGAGTGGAGCGGCTACATCGAAGCCGGCGCCGGGATGGCCGAAGCGCTGCGCCTGGCGGATCAGCGCGCCGCGTACATCCTGACCGAGCGCGCGACCTGGCTCGTGCTGCGCGACATGCTCGCCCTCGAGCCGATGGTCGAAGGCGACCCGCGGCTCGTGAACATCTACTCTGTCATGCGTGTGGCCGGCGCGGCGAATCCGGAGGGGGCGGAGGTGTTTGCAGACTGGATCACGGGTTCGGCAGCGCGAGCGCTTGTCGAGGCGTTTGGTTCGGGGTTCACGCCCGGGTTGCCGATTCAAACTTCATTCACCACGGAGCCGCAGAGAGCACGGAGCCCCGCCACCATCCCATGAAATGAGTTTTTCATTCCCGGGCGGGGAAGGGCTCTGCGTTCTCTGCGGCTCTGTGGTGAATAGAAGTTCTAGCCCTTGAAGCGCCGAGCCGCCTCGTCCCAGTTGACCGTGTTCCACCAGGCGGAGATGTAGTCCGGCCGCTTGTTCTGGTACTTGAGGTAGTACGCGTGCTCCCAGACGTCGACGCCGATGATGGGTGTGTGTCCCTTCATCAGCGGGCTGTCCTGGTTGGGCGTGGAGTAGACTTCGAGCTGGCCGTTGTTGGAGACGAGCCAGCCCCAGCCGCTGCCGAACTGTCCCGCGGCCGCGTCGCTCAGCTTCTTCTTGAAGGCCTCGAACGACCCGAAGGCGGACTTGATGGCGTCGCCGAGGGCGCCGGTGGGCTCGCCGCCGGAGTGCGGACCCATGATGCGCCAGAACAGGTCGTGGTTCGCGTAGCCGCCGCCGTTGTTGCGCACGGCGGTGCGGATGTCCTGCGGCAGCGAATCGATCGAGCCGAGCAGCTCCTCGATCGACTTGCCCTCGAGATCGGGAAGCTTCTCGAGTGCCTTGTTCAGGTTGTTCGTGTAGGCCGCGTGGTGCCTGTCGTGATGGATCTCCATCGTGCGCGCGTCGATGTGCGGCTCGAGCGCGCCGAAGTCGTACGGCAGGTCGGGAAGTTTGAAAGCCATGGCTCCGTCTCCGTTCTCTGGTTCGGCGGGCGATGTAGCCCCGGAGTCGGAGCGATGCAAGAGGCGTGTCGTGGCTTGGCGAGTCGGGAGTCTGGAGTCTGGTTTACGGCGGGTGCAAGCCAGACTCCAGACCGAATAAGGCTACGCGGGCTCTTCGTGGCCCTTGGCCATCTTCTCGATGCGGCCGAGCAGCGTGTCATCGCCGGCGCGGCTGCCGCCGAACAGGCCCTCGGGATCGTCCTCGGCGTTCTGGGTGGCGCCATAGAGGCTGAGCCACTGATCGAACCGTTCGGCGGAGCGCATCACCGAGTAGAAGCGGTGACCCCGCTTCTCGCCGGGAAAAACGAGGTCGAGCGCGGCGGCGCCCAGCGAGACCCAGAGAACGACGAAGTCCTTGAGGCCATCGAGGAACAGCTTGATCCCGAAGATGATGACGTCGCGGACCAGGATTTCGCGGTCTTTTGCGGCCTTCGTCATCGTCACCTCGTCCGAAAGTCGAGCGGGGCCGGCTCCGTACGGTGCCGGCCCCGTTCCGATACTACGTGAAGACTGCGGCGCGCGTTTCAGCTGCGCTTCTTCCCGGTCATCGTGCCGGACATTCCGGCGAAGCTCCACGAGCCGGTGAAGTCCGCACCGTTCATGGTCATGGCCATGTTGACGGGGCCGTCCGGACTGGAAGCGGTGACCATGATCTTCTGACCTTCGACCACGACGGCGGTCACCGGGATCGTCTCGGTGACGTCGGTGGCCAGGGAGCCGCCATAGCCGCTGTCGCCGCGGGTGATGGTGATCACTCCGTTGACCGGGGTGCCCTCGACGTTGGTGGAGAAGTCGTAGGTGCCGACGGGATCGAGGGCCGAGCTGCGGGCGTCGGCGGTGGCGGTGCCGCCGGAGCTCGCGCAGGCGGCCAACAGCAGGGCGGCCGCGAGCGCGGCGAGGGAGCGCTTCGGCATCGGTGTCTCCTGGTTCGGGGTTGGGAGCAAGATGCGGCCGCGCGATGCGCAGCGGCAACGTCCCTGAATACAACGATGCGCGGGCGCGGCTCGTTTCGGGTCAGCTTTCGGTGGGGCCGCTGCCGGACTTGTGACGGTAGACGATGCGGCCTCGGGAGAGGTCGTATGGCGAGAGCTCGAGCGACACGCGGTCGCCTACGAGGACGCGGATCTTGTACTTGGACATCTTGCCGGCGGCGTAGGCCAGCACGGTGTGACCGTTCTCGAGGAGCACGCGGTAGTTGCGGTCGGGGAGGACCTCGGTGACGACGCCCTCCATCTCGATCCCTTCCTGTTTCGCCAAACGACCTCCTGGTGACTGTCTAAACCATTGAAATATAACGGCCGGCGGGAAGGCCAGCCAGACCGCCGGAGCGGCCGGGCGGCCCTCCCGCCAACGGCGGGTCAGGTATCGCGGGTGTAGCTCGGGCGGGCCACCTCGAGCCGAACGACGTTGCGCGCCTTGAGCCCCTTGGCCTCCTCCTGGAGGTCGAACTCGACGCGGTCGCCCTCGTTCAGCGTGCGGTAGCCGTCCCCCTCGATCGACGAGTAGTGCACGAACACATCACCGTCCTCGCCGTCCTCGCGCTGAATGAAGCCGTAGCCCTGCGCCTGCGAGAACCACTTGACCCTGCCGGTGGTGCGATCCATGAGCCTTCTCCCGCTACGGTGGTCGCTGCGACGTGCGGGGCGCACGTCCCGTTCCAGCCGCGGCAAGCCGGCCGGCGCTTGCCGGGCCGAGGCCCGGCGCGCACGTTGGCCGCCCGCCGGACCGATACCGAAGCTACTACGGAGGCACGTTGTCCGCACCCTTTCACGACCCGCCCCGTCTTCCGCGCGGCGTCCGCTGCGCGGCCCGCAACTGCGGCATCAAGAAGACCGGGCCGGATCTGGCTCTCTTCGCGAGCGAAACGCCGGCAGCGGCGGCCGCGGTGTTCACGCGCAACCGCTTCCCCGGCGCGCCCGTCCTGCTGGGCCGGGAGACGATCCGGGCCGGGAGGCTCCGCGCGATCGTCGTGAACAGCAAGGTGAGCAACGTCGCAACGGGCGCGGTCGGACTCGAGAACGCCCGCCGGATGGCGCGCGCCGCAGCCGCCGAGTTGACCGTTTTGCCTGAGGAAGTGCTCGTCGGTTCCACCGGTGTGATCGGGGTGCCGCTGCCGATCGAGAAGATCGAGGCGGGGCTGCGCGGGATGAGCGCGGAGCTCCAGCCCGACCCGCTCGTCGGCGCGCGCGGAATCATGACCACCGACACACACCCGAAGGCCCTCTCCCTTTCCATCGGCGACGCCGTGCTCTCCGTGGTCGCGAAGGGATCCGGGATGATCGCGCCCGACATGGCCACGATGCTGTGCTACATCTTCACCGATGCGGCCTTCGATGCGCCCGCACTCGATGCGATGCTGCGGCGCGTGGTGAACGACACGTTCAACATGCTGTCGGTCGACACGGACACGAGCACGTCCGACACGTGCGCGATCCTCGCCAATGGCCTCGCCGGTCCCGTGGATGCGCGCGCATTCGAGGACGCGCTGCGCCGGCTGTGCGAGCGCATGACGGAGATCCTTGCGCGTGACGGCGAGGGCGCGACGAAGCTGGTGCGCGTGCAGGTGCGCAGTGCGGCGAGTGAGGATGACGCGCGCCGGGTCGCAAGGAGCCTCGTCGAGTCACCGCTGATCAAGACGATGGCGCACGGTGCCGATCCGAACGTGGGGCGCATCCTCATGGCCATCGGCAAGTGCGTGGAGTGCACGATCGAACCGGCGCGCACGGATGCGTGGATCAATGGCGTGCAGGTCGTGCGTGCGGGGGAGCGCGTGGCGTTCGACGAGGCGGCGGTGCGCCGCGAACTCGATGGCGACACAGTCGACCTCGAAGTCGAGCTCGGTGTCGGTGATGCAGGCGCGCGCGCGTTCGGCTGCGATCTGACGGAAGGGTACGTGAAAGAGAACGCGGCGTACTATTCGAGCTGAAGGATCAGCGTTCCCGGCTCAGCTCGCGCGCAGTTTCGAGGTCGAGTGTCGCGCTGGCCGGACGCTGCTCGTGCTGTGAAAGTCCGCGACAATGATGCGGTCCGCCTCGTCGAGCACGCCTGCGGATACGAGCGACGCCGCCGGTCCGATGCCGAGGGCACGCAAGGACTTCGTCGTTCTCTGGGTCTCGCTGGGTACGGCCGCCGTCATGGTGGCAAGGATTGCGGCAACCGGGGGGCCTTGACCGTTCGGTGTGTCGGCGCCACTGTGCGCGCGCACCGGGAGTGACCTTGCCCTACTCAGTACGCGATCTGCTCGGCCTGCTCGATCTCGAAGTGATCGAGCATGACATCTTCCGCGGCCGGAACCGCGACATCGGTTCGGGCCGTGTGTTCGGCGGACAGGTGCTCGCGCAGGGACTCGTAGCCGCACGCCGTACGGTGGACGAGGACCGCGAGGCGCACTCCATCCACGGCTACTTCATCCTGCCCGGTGACCTCAAGGCACCCATTGTCTACTTCGTCGACAGGCTGCGCGACGGTAAGAGCTTCACGACACGACGCATCACGGCGATTCAGCACGGCCGCGCGATCTTCAACATGTCGGCATCGTTCCACAAGACGGAGGACGGTCCGGAGCACCAGGACGACGCCCCGGCGGTGGATGCGCCGGAGTCGCTGCCGTCGGAGATCGATCTGATCCGCGCGCGCGCAGAGCGCATCCCGGAGGAAGTGCGTCCGGTACTCACGCAGGACCGGCCCATCGACTTCCGTCCGCTCGGCGGACCGGGCCCGTTCGATGCGGAGCGGACGGAGCCGCGGCGGCGCATGTGGATCCGCGCGATCGGTGACATGCCGGATGAGGCACACCTGCACCAGGCGGTACTGGCGTACGCATCGGACTACGGCCTGCTCGCGACGGTCCTGCAACCGCACGGGCTCACGATCCGGTCGCCGGGCGTGCAGGTGGCCACGCTCGACCACGCGATCTGGTTCCACCGGCCGTTCCGCGTCGACGACTGGTTGCTCTACGATATGGACAGCCCGGCGGCCCATGGCGCCCGCGGCTTCGCGCGCGGTACCATCTACGACCGGAACGGGCGGCTCGTCGCCTCCGTGGCGCAGGAAGGGCTCACCCGGATCATCGGCTGACGCCGAAACCGCGCGTCCGCCGAGGCCGTACGGCCTCGGCACACTCACTCTGCGAGGTTCCCATGAAACGCAGTCTCCTTGCCGTCGCCGTCGGGCTGGTGCTTCCCGCCGCAGCTGCCGCCCAGGACTTCCCGGCCGGCAAGTGGACCGGCAGCGTCACGCCGCCGGGTGAGATGACGGTGCCCGTGACCTACGATGTGGCCGTAGCGAGCGACAGCATCACCATCATGCTGCATGCAGGCGAACACGGCAGCTTCCCGACGCAGAACGTGAAACTCGCAGAAGGGCAGCTCACGTTCAGCTTCACGCCGGGTCCGACGGTCGACTGTGCACTCACGCGCAGAGAAGACGGGAGCTGGGCCGGCCAGTGCACCGAGGGAGGCGGCTCGCCGGCCGACATCGTGATGACGCCGCCGAAAAAGGACGGCTGACGCCACTTCGGCATTGCGCCGTCCGAAGCCGCACCCCGTGTCACGCGGGGTGCGGCTTTTCGCATTGTATGCCGGCCGTCCACACGCTAGGTTCCCCGCCGCCGGCCATGACGGTCGAAGTGGAACGAGGGCAGGAGGCCACGTTGCGCTCACTTCTGGGTCTCTTCGCGAAATCGCCGTTCGGCCCGCTCGTGCAGCACACCGAGCGGGTGCACGAGACGGTGCAGCTGATCCGTCCGCTGTTCGAGGCGTTCATGTCGGGCGACTTCGATGAGACGGAGCGGATCTACGAGCGGATCTCCAAGCTCGAGCACAAGGCGGACGTGCTGAAGAACGAGATCCGCGACCACCTGCCCAAGTCACTGTTCCTGCCCGTGGACCGCGGCGACGTCCTTCTGTTCCTCAAGGAGCAGGACGGGATCGCGGACCGGGCGGAGGACGTGGCCGTGCTGCTGACCATGCGGCGCACGCCCACGCCTGAGGTGATGAAGGGCCCGGTCCTCGACTTCGTCGATCACGTGATCGCGACGAGCGCTGCGTGGTCGAGCACCGCGCACGAGCTCCCCACGCTGCTCGAGGCGTCGTTCACGGGGCCGGAGGTGGCCAAGACGCTGGAGCGCGTGCGTGACGTGTCGGACATGGAGTGGGAGGCGGACAACAAGCAGCAGGCGGTGGCGAAGCTGATCTTCCAGAACGAGGAGGAGCTGGGAGCGGTGTCCGTGGTGTTCTGGATGAACATCACGCGCGTGCTGGGGGGTGTGGCGAATCACGCGGAGAACACCGCCGACCTGTTGCGACTGATGCTGGCAAGACGATGACGATCGGCCTGGCGATCTTCGTCATCACGCTGATCGCCGGGCTGTACATGGCGTGGACCATCGGGGCCAACGACGTGGCCAATGCGATGGGCACGTCGGTCGGCTCGGGCGCGCTGACGCTATTCGCCGCAATCGTGCTCGCCGGCATTTTCGAGTTCTCCGGCGCGGTGCTCGTCGGCGGCAACGTGACGGCGACGATCAGCAAGGGCATCGTCGAGGTCGAGCTGTTCGGTCCAACGGGCCCGCTCGGCGCGGACGGCCCCCTCCTCCTCGCCATCGGCATGTTGACGGCCCTGCTGTCGTCGGCGATCTGGCTCCACGTGGCCACGCACTTCGGGCTGCCCGTTTCCACAACACATTCCATCGTGGGCGCCGTGGCCGGTGTCGGTGTCGTCGCGTTCGGCCTTTCGGGCGTGGACTGGGGGACGCTCGGTCAGATCGTGGCGAGCTGGGTCGTCTCGCCGGTACTGGGCGGTACACTCGGCTTCGTCACCTTCGTGTTCATCCGCCGACGCATCCTCGCGAGTTCGGACCCGGTGGGAGCTACGATCTCCGTCGGGCCGTGGCTCGTCGGCGTAGTCGCGGCGATCATGACGCTGTCCTTCCTGTACAAGGCACTCCGCAACGTGCTCGACGCCCCGCCGATCGCGATCGCGCTCGCGGCCGCCGTGATCATTGCGATCATGGCCGCGCTGGCGACGCGCCGGCTGATCGCACGCCGGCCGCCCGACCGTGCGCATCCGTACGCATACATCGAGCGCGTATTCGCTTTCCTCCAGATCGGCACGGCCTGCTTCGTCGCCTTCGCGCACGGCGCGAACGACGTTGCAAATGCGGTCGGGCCGCTCGCAACCGTGGTGCATCTCCAGCGCGCGGCGTTCGCCTCTATCCCCGCCGAAGTAGGTGTGCCGTTCTGGGTGCTGCTGCTCGGCGGCGGCGGGATCGTGCTGGGCCTCTCGACGCTCGGCTACAAGGTGATCGCTACGGTCGGGAAGGAGATCACGGAGATTACGCCCACGCGCGGCTTCTCCGCCGAGTTCGGCGCGGCGACGACCGTGCTGGTGGCATCGAGCTTGGGTCTGCCGGTCTCCACCACACACACGCTCGTCGGCTCGGTGATCGGCGTCGGCTTTGCGCAGGGCCTGGGCGCACTGAACCTGCGGATCATTCGCAACATCGTGAACTCCTGGGTTGCGACCGTGCCCGTTTCCGCGGGCCTGGCTGCCCTCCTCTTCATCATCGGCCGCGCGTTCGTTCTCTGATCCGTCGCAAGCGTTCAGTGTGACAGCGTATCCGCCCGGAAGCGTGCGGCGAGCTCATGCTGTCCGAGCGAGTCGTAGGCGGCTGCCAGGTCCTGCCTTCCTGCGCGCAGGAAGCTGGTGGCGGGTTCGGTCTGCGTGCTGAGGATCTCGTAGCCGGCGAGGCTTTCTTCGATGGCCTCACGGAATCGACGTTGCCTGAGCAGTGCGCGACCGAGCTTGAGCCGTGCTATGCCGGTCTGCGTGTGGCCGGGTGACAGCGCGGCGGTGAAGCGCTGCACCGCGTCGCGGAAGGCGCGCTCCGCGGCCACGTAGTCGCCGCGTGCATTGTGAACGCTGCCGAGGTTGGACACGGCGATGCCCAGCAGGTAGTGACCGTCGCCGTAGACGGTGCGGTAGATCTCCAGCATCCGTGAGAAATGCCTTTCGGCCTCGTCGTAGCGTCCGCGCGCGCTGGCCACGTTGCCGAGCTCGTTGAGTGCGGAGGCTACGCGCGGGTGGGCGTCGCCGAAGGCGCGTCGTTGGATGTCGAGCGAGCGCTCGAGGGCGGCCACCGCTTCGTCGTGTCGCTCCAGGTAGACGAGGGCACGGCCGAGCATGGTGAGGTTCGAGGCGACGGCGGGATGGTCGGCGCCATACCATGCCTCGTGGATGGCGAGCGCGTCGCGGTAGTGCTGTTCGGCCTCAGGGTAGCGGCCGAGCTCGAAGCGGATCGCGCCGAGGGTGATGAGGTCGTCGGCCACGCGCGGATGCCGCTCGCCGTGGATCTCGCGGTTCAGGGTGAGGACGCGGCGGACTACGGAGTCGGACACGGCGAGGCGTCCGGCATAGAAGTGGACCGCGCCGAGCTCCGCGAGCGCATCGGCAAGGGCGGCCGAGATGCCGGCGGCTTCGTGCATCCGCACGGCTTCCTCGAGGACGGGGACCGCATCGTCGTAGGCGCCGCGCAGCTCGAGGACGCGCCCGAGGGCGGCCGTTCCCTGCGCAACGCCCGGGTGCCCGGGCGGACGCGTGCCGCGGGTCATGTCCAGTCCCGCGCGGACGAGCGTCTCCGCTTCATCGAAGCGCGCCTGTTCGGCGCGCAGGAGCCCGAGCGCGACGATCCGGTCGGCTACGTCGCCGTTCGCAGCGGAATCGCGGCCGGCCAGCGTGCGCCGCAGCGCGAGCGCGGCGGTGAGCATGGAGTCGGCCGCGTCGAGGCGGCCGAGCTGCATGTACAGCTCTCCCAGCGTTCCGAACAGCTCTGCCTGCACGGCGGGCTCGGCATCGAGCGTGCGGGCCTCGCGCGCGCCGCGGTCCAGCAGCTCGACGACGCGCAGGCTGTCAGGCGGCCCGGCGTCGGCGTCCTCACCGCGCAGCATGTCGAGCATGAAGGCCTGGACGCGCTGCGCGCGTGTGGCTTCCGCGAGTGCGGCATCGCGTGCCGAGGCGAGGCGCACGGCGTAGACCGCTGCGGTCGCGAGTGCGAGCAGCAGCGCGGCGGATGCGCCGATCAGGCGGCCGCGGTTACGGCGCGCGAACTTGCCGAGGCGATACGCGGCACTGTCGGCGCGCGCATCGAGCGGTTCGCCGCCGAGGAAGTGGTCGATGTCGCGTATGAGTGCATCGGCCGTGGCGTAGCGGCGCTCGGGCTCCTTCCGCAGCGCGGTCAGGCACAGGACGTCCAGATCTTCCCATTCGCGCTGCGCCGCCCCGCCCGCGCGCTCCGCGCCTGTCGATGGTGGACGCGGATCCGTCTCGAGAATCGTGCGTTCGGCATCGGCCGCGGAGAGCTCGCGCAGATCGTACGGCGGCTCGGCGGCGAGCAGTTCGTAGAGGAGTGCACCGAGCGCATACACATCGGTCCACGTGCCGATCGGGCCGCCGCGAAGCTGTTCGGGCGCGGCGCATGCGGGTGTGAGGAACCGCTGGCCGGTCCGCGTGCGCGTGTCCTCGGTGACCGACTCGAGATGCTTCGCGATGCCGAAGTCCAGCAGCTTCACCGCGCCATCGGCGCGTACGAAGACGTTGGATGCCTTGATGTCGCGATGGATGGTCGCGTGCGCGTGCGCGTGACGAACGGCGTCGCATACATCCCGGAACAGCCGCAGCCGCTCGCGCACGCCGAGGCGATGCGTGTTGCAGTACTCGGTGATCGGAACGCCGTCGACATACTCCATGACGAACCAGGGCGTGCCGTCGGGCAGCGCGTCCGCGTCCTGGATGCGTGCAATGCACGGGTGGTCGAGCCGTGCGAGCGTGCGGCGCTCGGCGAGGAATCGGTCGCGCCGCGCGGGTGACAGCCACGCGTCGCGCAGGATCTTGAGGGCGGCGGTACTGCCGAGGTCCTCACGCTCGCACAGGTACACCACACCCATGCCGCCTTCGCCCAGCAGGCGCACGACGCGCCATGGTCCGATCCGGAGCGGCAGCGCGCTCGCGCCGAGGACGCGGCCCGCCGTATCGGCAAGGCCGCGCTCGAGCAGCGACTCGCGCGCATCGGCCTCCAGCATCGCGGTGACTTCGCGTTCGAGATCGGCGTCGCCGGCGCACGCATCGGTGAGGAATCGCGCGCGCTCGGACTCGGGGCGGTCGAGTGCGGCGTGGAAGATTTCCTGGATGCGCTCCCAGCGTTCGGCGTCGCTCACGTGGTAAGCTCGCGCGCGAGCCAGGCGCGTGCAGCGCGCCAGTCTCGCAGGAGTGTGGCTTCGGAGATGCCGAGGAGCTCGGCCGTCTCGCCTGCGCCCATGCCACCGAAGAAGCGCGCCTCGACCATGTGCGCCTGACGCGGGCTGATCGCCGCCAGCCGCTCGAGTGCAGCATCCAGCTCCAGCACCTCCGCCGCACCGGCATCGGCTGCCCTCACGTCCTCATCGAACGTCACGAACACGACCTCGCCGCCGCGCTTGCGCGCGTTGCGCCGGCGTGCCGCCTCGACCAGGACCTGGCGCATGGCGCGCGCGGCGATGCGCTTGAAGTGGAGCGGTGAGACGGGGGCGAAGCCGGGGGAGGCGATCAGCTTGAGCCACGCCTCGTGCACGAGCGCGGTGGGAGAAATCGTGGCGGAGCCGTCGGTCCGGCGGACGGCGGCGGCGAGGCGGCGAAGCTCCTCGTACGCGGCACTGAACAGGTCGTCCAGCGACCGACGATCCAGGGAGCCCAGGCCCGTGCCATCGGGCTGAAGGCTGTGGTCGGCGGGCGAGTCTCCGGTCGTCATGACGGATTCCTCACCGCCCTTGCGCACTGCGTGATTGGGACGACCCGGCCGTGCCGCGGAAGGCGGGGCGGGTTCAGCACGGTATCGCACCGGGCCTCGGGCCCGCAATGAGTGAGGCAGCCATGGCAGGGCAGAGTGCACGCGTGTGGGGGCTGGCGGGGCTTCTGGTGCTGGCGGGCTGTTCGGGTGGCGACAGCACCGGCCCCGGGCCGGGCGGCGGTGGCGGCTTCACGCTAACGGTGAACCCATCCCAGCCGAGTGTCGTACAGGGGAACGCGGTGGCTGTAACCATCGCGATCACCCGTTCGGGCGGCTTCGACGGGGCCGTGACGCTGAGCGTGCAGGGAGCGCCAGCCGGGCTGGCGACCGCGCTGTCCGAGAGTGCGACGACCGGAAACGCGGTCACGCTCACATTGACGGCCGGAAGCGCGCTGGCAGCCGCAGACTACGACCTCATGGTGCGCGGAACGGCGTCGGGTCTCCAGGATCGCACGCAGGCTCTGCGCCTTACGGTGACGAGCTCGGGTGGCGGTGGTGGCGGCGGCGGCGGGGGCGGAAATGCATCCGTGAGTTTCGTCGGGTGCGCCGCGCCGCAACGTGCGATCTGGTTCGCGTACCAGGACGGCAACGGTCCGTGGACGCAGGTGACGGGTGCGGGCGACGTCTACAACTTCGCGATCACGCAGAACCGGGGCGGACATGCGTGGGCGACGCAGAACGGCAATCAGACGATGGTCAGCGTCGTGCTGTGGACGCGCTCCGAGCTGACGTCGACGCCGATCGTATACTGTGGGCCGATACCGACGAAGTCGGCGACAGGCTCCGTCACGGGCCTCGTGGCCAACGACCGCGTGAACATCTGGCTGGGCAACGGGGCGGCGAGCGCCACCTTCGCGTTGCCGAACTTCACGATCCTCGCCATCGCCGAAGGTCCGGCCGATCTATTCGCCTGGCGGAACAACTCGCTGGGCGGGAGTCCGGATCGCGGCCTCGTTCGCCGTGATGTGAACGTACCCGCCAACGGTTCGGTCGGTGTGCTCGACTTCAACGGTGCGGAGTCGTTCACACCCGCCACTGCAAACCTGACCGTATCCGGGATGGCGCAGGGCGAGATGGTGACGCAGAGCATGAACTACTACTCGGGCGCGGCCTGCCAGTTCGCGGGCTTCTATCAGGACCTCGTCACGGCGACACCCACCCTGACCATGCGCGGCGTTCCCAATGCACTGCGCCGGCCCAACGACCTGCATCAGGTCGGCGTGACCGCACTGTCGGCGACGGGCGCGCGCGTAACGCAGGAGTGGTTCGGCGCGCTCGGCGCCAGGACCGTAACGTTGCCGCCAAACCTACCGGCTCCGACCGTGACCTCGCTCGGCGGTCCGTACGCCCGGCTCCAGGCGGCGTATCAACTTCCGGCGGACTATTTGACGACGGTGTTCCTGTACTCGGCGGCTACGCGTTCGGCCGGCATCACGGCGAGCGTCGGCTGGCTGGGCGGGACCAATGCAACGATTGCGATGCCGGACTTCACCGGCGTAGCCGGTTGGAACTCCGCATGGGTCCCGGCGTCCGGGGCGGCGGGGACGTGGTTCACACAGGCGACGGGGACCAACATTGCGAGCGCGAACGTGTGCGTCGATGGTCGTCGCGTGATCAGTGCTCAGCGAACGGGTACCTACTGACGCTGTCGGCCGGCGAGCGCGTCAACCTCGCGACGCAAGCGTTCGGCGGCCTCCTGGTTGCCGAGCGCTTCGTTCGCGCGCGCCATGCTTGCCGTCAGCAGCTGGTACTCGCGGTGCTCGCGGCCGAGGGTTCGAGCGACGAGGTCGCGCGCCTTTCGAAACGTTGCGAGCGCTTCGTGGTGCCTCGACTGCCGGGAGCGCACGTTCCCCAGAACCCGCATCGCAGCGACCTCGTCTTCCGGCCGCCCGCCCGGCAGCGTGTGGATCGCGAGCGCCTCCTCGAGCAGCGGTGCGGCCTCGTCGTAGCGGCCAAGGAACCCCAGCTCGTTGGCGAGCATCATGAGGCTGCGGCCGACCGCGGGGTGACGGGGTCCGAAGATCCGGCGCGCACGCTCGAGGATCCGGCGGTGCTGACCCGCCGCGGCCTCGTGATCCCCGCCCCTCGATTGCATCGATGCGAGATTGGTCTGCACGAGGATCGTGCGCTGGTGGTCGGGGCCGAGTGCGCGCTCCAGCAGTGCCAGCGCGTCCTTCGACTGCGCGATCGCGTCCTCGATCTGCCCCTGCTGGTACAGGTTGACCGACAGGTTGCTCGTCGTGATCGCGATGCCGAGGTGGTCGTCGCCGGAGACGGTGCGGCGCATGTCCAGCGACGCGCGGAAGAGTTCGGCGGCCTCATCGAGGCGGCCGCGCGTCTCGCGCACGATGCCGAGGTCGTTCAGCGCGCGCGCGAGGCGCGGATGGCCGGTGGGCGGGAAGACGCGCCGGCCGACCGTTACGGCCTCGTCGAGGAGCGGCTCCGCCTCATCGATCCGGCCGCGCTGGTGGAGCAGCCAGCCGAGCAGATTCAGCGAAGCGACCAGGTCCGCGTGTCCGCTCGGATAGAGCCCGCGGCGGATGTCGAGCGCCTGGCGCGCGAGCGGCTCGGCATCCGCGAGCAGGCCGAGCTTTTCATACCCTTCCGCGAGCACGTCGAGCATCTCCGCACGCAGCTCCGGCTCCTCGTCCGAACCTGCGAGTGACGCCGCGCGCCGGTCGAGGAGCTGACGTGCGGTCACGGTGTCGCCGGTGGCCTGCTCGGGACCCGTCGCACCGAACATCTCGAGCAGGAATCCGCGCACCTGGAGCGCCTTGTCCCGCTCCTGCGCCACTCGGGCGGACTCCTCGCGGATGCGCTGCGACTGCCGCAGTGTGATGCCGGTGGCGCCGGTGAGCACGAGGAAGAGCAGGGCAGCCGCCGCTACGGTGACGCGGTTGCGCCGGACGAACTTGCGCGCGCGATAGCGGATCGTGGCGGGCCGCGCGCGCACGGGCAGGCCGTGCAGATGGCGTTCGATGTCTTCCGCCATGGCGAGCGCGGATGGGTATCGTTCCACGGGCTCCTTGCGGAGCGCGCGCATCACGACGTTGTCCAGATCGCCGCTCAAGCGGCGCACGAGCTGCGACGGCGACAGCGAACGCGCTGCGGCGATGTCGCGTTCGCCGGTGGCCGCAGCGCTCGGTGGCGGCGGGTCCGTTTCAAGGATCTTGCGTTCGAGCTCCGCCCGCGTCGCGCCCGGCACTGCATGCGGATGTTTCCCGGCGAGGAGCTGGTAGAGCAGCACACCGAGGGCGTAGACGTCGCACGCAGTAGTCACGGCTTCGCCGCGGAGCTGTTCGGGCGCGGAGTACTCGGGCGTCAGCACGCGCACGTTCGTGCGTGTGAGCGGCGCGTCTTCGCGCGGATCGAGCATCTTCGCGATGCCGAAGTCGAGCAGCTTCGGCTGGCCGTCGGCCGTGACGAGGATGTTGCCGGGCTTGAGGTCGCGATGCACGACGAGGTTGCGGTGCGCGTAGTCGACCGCATCGCAGATCGTGCGGAAGAGGGCGAGGCGCGCAGCGATCGTGGCGTGCGCGTCGTCGCAGGAATCGAGGATGGGCTCGCCGTCCACGTACTCCATGGCGAGATACGGCAGGCCCGCATCCGTTGCGCCGACATCGATCAGGCGCGCGATGTTCGGGTGTTCGAGTCGCGCGAGGATCTGGCGTTCGTTGTGGAAGCGCGCGATGAGGTCGTCCGTATCGAGGCCGCGGCGCATCACCTTGACCGCGACGAGCTGGCGGAACGATGGCGCCTCGCGCTCGGCGAGGAAGACCTGGCCCATGCCGCCGCGGCCCAGCGTGCGGAGCACGCGGTAGGGGCCGATGGTTTCGGGCACGGACTCGGGCGGCTCGGTTGCGAGCCATGGTGCGGGCGTGTCCAGCAGGCCGGCCGCGCGCTCGTGCTCGGCCAGCAGGCTTTCCACCTCCGCTCTCAGTGCGACGTCTCCGCCGCAGGCGCGGTCGAGGAGTTCAGCGCGCGCGGCAGCGTCGAGCTCGAGTGCGTCGTGAAGGATCTCCTCGATGCGCTGCCACTGTTCGGGCGTCATGCGCCGTTCCCCTCGTCGGTGCGCAGCTCGCGATGCAGCCAGGTGCGCGCGGCCGTCCACGCGCGGCGCGCGGTCACCTCCGATGTGCCGAGGACCGTGCCGATTTCCTGCCACTCGAGCCCGCCGAAAAAGCGATAGACGACGACGTCCGCACCGCGCGGATTGAACTCCTTGAGGCGTTCGAGCGCGCGGTCGAGCGCGAGCAGCTCCTCGAGATCGTCGTCGCCGATCACGAGGCCGGCTTCGTCGAGCGGCAGGTGGACCGCGCCGCCGCCGCGCTTCACGGCGTGCCGGGCCTCGGCGTGGTTGACGAGGATGCGCCGCATCGCGCGCGATGCGACTGCAAAGAAGTGCGCGCGATTCTGCCAGTGCACGCGCGACTGGTCCACGAGCTTCATGTACGCCTCGTGCACGAGTGCCGTCGTGCTGAGCGTGTGGTCCGGCCGCTCGTCGCGCAAACGGCTGCGGGCCAGGCGCTTGAGCTCGTCGTAAACGAGCGGGAACAGTTGATTCAGCGCCTGGACGTTCCCGTCGCTCGCCTTCTCGAGAAGCAGGGTCAGGCTGGCGTCCTGGTCGGCCATGATCGGTTTCGCGCGGTTTTCCTGCGTCTTGTCCGAGGGCCCGCGGGCGCGGCGAACAGGTAGGGGGGCGCGGGCCCGCGACGGCTGGCCGCGCCGCCAACGTACGACCGCGGCGCGATCGCCCACAAGAAGCGTGAGCCAATCCGACCGGCGGAGGCAGCAATGTGTGCACGGAGCTACATGACCGCGGCGGTGGCGGCAGGTCTGGTAGCGTGCGGATCCGATGGCGGAACGAGCCCGGGCGAAACCGATGACGACGGGATCGATCTGAGCCGCAACGGCTCCATTTCGGGGACGCACACGCTGGAGGAGGTGGACATCCCGGCCGGTGTGACGATCACCGTGACCGGGCCGCTGGTCCTGAACTCGACGGGCGGGCTGTCGATCGCCGGGTCGCTGGTGGGCGATTGCGTGCCGGTCACGCTGAACGGTTTGAACCTCCTGATCACGGGCCGGATCGAGAACGCGTGCGATGAACTGCCCGAGGATGAGGCGCCCCCCACCCTGCGGATCGTCGGCACCGGCGAATTGACGATCGACGGCGCAGAGATCGTGACATCGGGAGACCTGGAGATCATGGACGATCCCACGCTCACCGAGGCCTCCTTCGATGCGCCTCCGCCGGGCGCCGCCGCGGCGGGTGCGGGAGCGGGTGCGGTGACGCGAGTGATCCGCGACACCAGGTTCCGCGCCGATCCTGCGCGTGCGCGCGATGGCGTGAACGGGGTGAACGGTACGCCGGGCCGGGACGCCAGCAACTGGCGTCTGCTGATGCGCGGCGATCTGATCGTGGATGGCGGGATCGTGCTGACGGGCCAGTCGGGTGGTCACGGGGGAGAGGGAACGCACACCGGTGCGCCCGCAGAGTCGCGCGGCGGGCGCGGCGGCGACGGCGGCCGGATCTCGATTCTCGCGCTCGGCAGCGTGTCGTTCGGCGGGCAGAACGAGATGCGGTCGGGCAGCGGCGGCAACGGCGGCTCGGCGACGGCAAACGCATCGCCGGGTAGCGGCGCACGTGCGCCATCCGCGACGGCGCGTGGCGGCGACGGCGGCGAGCCCGGGCTCATGCGCATCGAGGGAGGAACCGGCGTGAGCGTGAATGCCGGGCTGCAGGTGGTCGTCGGGACGGGCGGCGCGGGTGGAAATGCGGAAGCGGTGGCGGCGGACGGCCAGGCGCTGTGCATCGACGGCCACGGCCAGCACGGCGGTCACGCGAACGCAGAGGCCGGGAGCGGAGGCAGCTCCCCGGACCGCCGGCTGGTGGAGCTGGGCAACGTTTCGATCAATGGAGACCCCCCGGTCAGTGGTGGTCACGGCGGCAAGGGCGGCAATGCCGTCGCGCGCGCAGGCAACGGTGCGCCGGGGCAGGACTGCGACAGCTGCAAGGACGGCGGTGACGGCGGGAACTTCCGCGCGGTGGGTGGTGCGGGTGGCAGCGGCCGGATCCGCGACCTCCAGGGCGACCTCACCGGCGATGGCGGGGACGGCGGGTCCAGCGAGCATCGCGGCGGGAACGGTGGGAACGGTTCGGACTGCTGCACGCCGCCCGTATCCGAGGGCGGGAACGGTGGCGCGGGCGGCAATGCGTCCGGCGGCGATGGCGAGGCGGGGACCGGCCGGAACGACGGCGCGCCGCTCGGCGTGACGATCGGCTCGGGCAACGGCGGCGCTGCCGGTGACGGGGTCGGGCCGGGCACGCCCGGCGACGGCGGCAGTGACAACACGATCGCCATGGGCCCGAAGGTCGCGGGTGCTGGTGTGTTCCTCGATGGGGCACCGGGCACGTCGTGCCCCGCGGCGCCGCCGCCGGGCGCGAGCATCGCGGGCAACTACACGCTGGTTGCGTCTCGCACGGCGCAGATGGGCCCGTGCAGCTCGAGCCCCGGCTTCACGAATCCCAACGTCCACATCGAGTTCGACGGCACGAACGTGATCGTGAACTCGGATGCTGCCGTTACGGGGAGCTACGACCCGCTCACGGGGCGCTGGACCGGTACGGGCACGACGGAACCCAATGCCTCCGGCTTCCGCCTGCGCGAGACACTCGATGGGACGTGGATGGTCGAGGACGAGGGAGTGATCGTCTTCGAGGGCACGTTGACCTACGAGATCCTCGATCCGGACGGAGAAGTCGTCTGCTCCTCCACGTACCAGGTGCAGTTCCGAAAGAACTGAAGGGCGATGCGCATCGTGCATCGATAACCATCACCAGGAGGGATTGGATGCGTCCCGTTGTACTCTCGACCGTCGCGGCGAGCCTGCTGCTGTCTTCGTGTATCGTCTCGAGCGAGGAGGCGGGCTGCCTTGCCAAGCTCGGAATCCTGCCGCCTGATGCGCTCGTCTACGAGGGCGGCACGTTCACCCTCGCCGCCTTCTGGGACGGCGATGCGCGGGACTGCCCGAACGATTTCACATGGAGCGTGTCGGGTCCCGCGCAGCTCCTCCAGACGAGCGGCGAGTCCGTGCAGGCGGCGGCGACCGGGCGGGGCGATGCGGAGTTCACGGTCACGGCCGGCAGCTACACCGCGACGTACCTGCTCGAGCTGCTGCGCACCACGTCCGACATCGACGTCGGCTATCTCGGCCTGCCGGCCGGCCTCGACGGGCGGGTGCGGCTCACGGGCCCCGGCGGCTTCGACGAAACCGTCACCACCCCACGCGTCCTGATGGATGTCGAGGCCGGGAACTACAGCTACGAGGCGTTCGAAGTGAGCGGCGGCGCGATCGGCCACCGGTACGGCGGTGGTGCCGGCACGTTCCAGGTCGGGATCAACGATCGGTACGAGCTTCGGGCCACCTACGAGCGGCGGACGGCTCAGCTCGACTACGAGGCACTGGGCATCCCGGCGGGCACGCCGGCGAGCCTGTACGGCCGCCTGTCGATGAACGGCGCTGAAATCGACATCACGCAGTCACCGCAAAGCCTCGCGCTCGAGAGCGGAACGTACGAGTGGATGGCGAAGACCGTCGACTGGACGGGGTTCCGCTACCGGCCCGAGGTCAAGACGGGCACGCTCGATGTCGTGGCGCCGAATCTCCTCCAGCTCGTCGTGCTCTACGCGGCGACCCGCGGCCGTATCGATCTCGTGTTCGATGGGCTGCCGTCCGGTGCGCTCGTGCCGGTCATGCTCTCGGGGCCGAAGACGATCGAAGGCGTGGGGCCGGGTTCGATCTACGCGAAGCCGGGCAACTACTTCCTCGGCCTTGCGCCGTTCACGTACGCGAACCCGCTCACGAACCGGATGGAGACGTTCGTCCCGAACGCGTCGACGGTGCCGATCGAGGTCATCATCGGGCAGATCGTGCAGACTCCGATCTTCTGGCAGCTCACATTCGCGATCGGGACGTACCTCACCTCGATCGGCGTCTCCGACGACCCGTTCGGCCACGCGGCGTTCATCGCGATGCTCGCGACACTCAACCTCATCATCCAGATCGACTACCCGCCGGCAACGGCGCCGGCCGGTGCGGCAGCGGTGCAGGGGACGATCACGATCTCGGGACCGTTCCCATGGGTCACCGTCTCCGGTCCGCTCGAGGATGACGGCAGCTTCGTGGCGACGGGGACCGGGACCGTCGCCGGCTTCCCGAACGTGCCGGTGACGTTCACGGGAACACTGAGCGAGGACGGCGCCACTGTGTCCGGAATTCTCCAGATGGGGCAGGACACGGCCCCGACGGGGTTGCCGAACGGTGCGATCCGGTACACGGTCGAGGGGATGCGGGTGGCTGTGACGCCCTGAGGTCGGGGCGTGTCATCGAGAGCCGGGTCGCGGCGAAGGTGCCGCGGCCCGGCTGGATCGGCCGATCTTCTTTGAATCTACCGTGTTACGGCGCCAGGTGTGCAATGGTCGTCGGCATGGTCGTCCATCACCACAGAACCACGACACCGGGGTCTGGCGTTGAAGCCCGACGGCCGCGTGTCCTCGTGATGGAGGTCTCATGCACCTCGGACGACTCACCGCCCTCGCGGTCGGTGCGGCCGCCACGGCCGCCTTCCTGCGCCCGCCGATCGCGGGTGCTGTATCCGATCCGACACCGGCGGAGCGTGTGCGCTCCACCGCCGCGGATCGCGAACGCGTATCGATCACCGTCTACAACCAGGACTTCGGGCTCGTACGCGAGTTGCGCCGCGTTGCCACCGGGCAGGGTGCGCTCGAGCTCGAGTTCGGCGACGTCGCGTCGTCGATCCAGACGGAGACGGTCCACATCCGCGCGCTCGGATCGTCCCCGTTCCGCATCCTCGAGCAGAACTACCAGTACGATCTGCTGAGCCCGCAGAAGCTGCTCGAGAAGTACGTGGGCCGCACTGTGACCGTGTACCGCCAGGATCCGGAAACGGGTGCGGAGACGCCGATCGAGGCGGAGGTGCTGTCCGTGCACAACGGAACGATCCTCCGCATCGGCGACGAGATCACCTTCAACGTTCCCGGCCGGATCGCGTTTCCCGAAGTGCCCGACAACCTGATCGCGGAACCCACGCTCGTGTGGCTGGCGGAGAGCGGTGCGCGCGAGCAGCGGCTCGAGGTCTCGTATCTCACGGGCGGCCTCAACTGGAAGGCCGACTACGTGATGGTGCTGAACGAGGACGACGACGGCGCGGGCCTTACCGGCTGGGTCACGCTCACCAACAACTCGGGCGCATCGTTCGAAGACGCCGAGCTCAAACTGGTGGCGGGCGACGTGCAGCGCGTCGATCAGCGGCGCTTCCGCGAGCTCGCGGCGCGTGCGGCCGCGGACGCCGTTGCCGAGAAGCAGTTCACGGAGCAGGCGTTCTTCGAGTACCACATGTACACACTCGGGCGGCCTGCGACGGTGCGGAACAACGAGCAGAAGCAGGTCACGCTGCTCGAGGCGCCGACGTTCGGCGTGCAGAAGAAGCTGATCTTCTACGGTGCGGCGCAGTACTACCGCGGTTCGTACGGCGAGGTGGTGTCGAACCAGAAGATCGGCGTGTTCCTCGACTTCGGAAACACGGAGCGCAACGGCTTGGGCATGCCGCTGCCCGCGGGCATCGTTCGTGTCTACAAGGAGGACGGCAGCGGGGCGCAGCAGTTCATCGGCGAGGACCGTATCGACCACACGCCGCGCGACGAGCGTGTGCGCATCCGCATGGGTGACGCCTTCGACATCGTCGGCGATCGCCGTCAGATGCGCTGGACGCCGATGGGCGGCTGCGTGTCCGAGAGCGACTGGCAGATCGACCTGCGCAACCACAAGGACGAGGACATCACCGTCGAGGTCATCGAGCCGGTGGGCGGCGACTGGGATGTCACGCGTTCATCGCACACGTCCCAGCGCATCGATGCGCACACGTTCCGGTTCAATGTGCCGGTCGAGGCGCGTGGAAGCGCGCGCGTGACGTATACGGTGCGTGTGCGCTGGTGCTAGCTACTGGCCGACAGTCAGGGAAAGGAACGGAAAATATTCACCGCAGAGACGCGGAGAGCGCGGAGAACGGAATGAGTTTGTTGTATCCGGTGACGTTGGTTCGCAGCGAAGGTCGACCTCGACGCGAACCGGAACCCACTGGAACAACAGGATCTCACTCTGCGTTCTCCGCGCCTCTGCGGTGAATGTTGTTATTGCCGAACCGCGCGCGCGCCGGCCTCCACCTCGACGACCCCCGTATCCCAGTAGAACTCCGCGACCCGCTGGCGCGGCCAGACCTCGTTGAGTGTGTCGCCCTCGTAGAGGCGGCCGTTCTTCATCACGTAGCGGATCGTGTTCGTGTTGCGGATGTTCTCCAGCGGGTTCGCGTTCATGATGACCAGGTCGGCGAGCTTGCCGGCCTCGATCGAGCCGAGATCCTGGCCGTAGCCGATCGCTTCGGCGCCCATGATCGTGGCGACGCGCAGTGCGTCGTGATTCGACAGCCCGCCCGACGCGATGGACCACAGCTCCCAGTGGTAGCCGAGGCCCTGCAGCTGACCGTGGCTGCCGACACCCGCCTTTCCGCCGGCGGCGATGAGGTCGGCCACGGTCCTGCCAATGTCCTCGAACACGTGCTCCGACGGATGGAACCAGCCGGCGCCGCGGCGTCGGGCCTTGCCCGAGATCTCCGCGTGCGGCGTGAAGCGCGCCAGCTTCTCCTCACCCAGCACATCGTAGCTCGCGTACCAGTAGTTCTCCGCCCATGGTCCGCCGTACGCGACGAGGATGGTCGGCGTGTAGACGATGCCGGACTCGGCGAACAGCCGGATCATGTCGTCGTGCAGCGGGAACGTGGGCCACGAGTGCTCGTGCCCGCTGTAGCCGTCGATCGCTTCCGTGAGGTTCATCTCGATGTCGAGTGAACCCTCGGTGGTCGGCATGAGCTCGAGCTCGCGCGCGGCCTCGATGATCCACTGCCGCTGCTCGCGATTGCCGGCCACGTACTGCTTGATGGTCTTCGTGTCGTAGTAGTCGCTGTAGCGCTTCAGGACCTTCCGCGCATGATCGAGGTCCTTGATGTTCTCGCTGCTGAACACACCCGGGCCGGTGGACCAGATGCGTGGTCCGAGCACGCGGCCGGCGGTGACCATGTCCTCGTAGCTCAGCACGTCGGTCGTGCCCGTCTGCGGGTCGCGCGTGGCGGTCACGCCGTAGGCAAGGTTGGCGGCGTAGGCCCAGATCTGATCGCGGTGCACGCCGCGCGCGCGCAGATGCGCATGCGTGTCGACGAAACCCGGTGTGACGGTCGTCCCGGAGATGTCGACGATCTCCGCAGCTTCGGGTATGGACACGGAGCCACGCGCGCCGACGGCGACGATGCGGTTGTCGCGGATCACGATGTCGGCGTTCTCGATGACCTCGTCGCCGCGCATCGTGACGGCGCGGCCGCCGCGCAGCACGGCCACGCCGCGCGGGATGTCGCGGTCGGCGATCATCGTGATGCGCGTCTCGACGGGCTCGTACGTCGGCTTGTCCCGGTTCCTGCGAGCCGTCGAGTCGGCCGCGGCAGAATCCGGAGCCGCCGCTTCGACCGAGTCCGCGAACGCCTGTGCGCGCTCGAGGTCGTAGACGAAGTGCGCGTTGCCGATGGACCAGTGGACGCGCGTCGCATCGCCGCTCCATGCGGGGAACTGGCCGCCGATGTCGGTCAGCTTGCGGGCCGGGAACGCCGCGTTGTCGGGGTTGGCCACGGAGACGGTGGGTGCAGTTCCGCCGACCATCGGAACGGTGACGACGTACAGGTCGTTCAGCACCTGGGCGAGCGCCTGGTCGCCGCGCGGCGCCATCAGGATGAGCGATGCGGCCGGCCCCGGCCCGCTGCCCGCGGACGGGCCCGTCACGCGCAGCACCTGCTTCACCTCGGTGCCATCCCAGCGCATGTTCGCGAGATAGCCGCGCCCGTACATCCAGATGCGGTCACTGCCCTCGACGAAGTGCGGGCTGCCGTAGCCGTTGGTAGCAGAGATGAACGTGGCGGCACCACCCGCAGACGGCACCCACACGAAATCGGCGGAGCCGCGGTTCTCTGCGTCGACGTACGCGGATGCTGGACTGCGGATGGCGACGATGCGTGCGCCGTCGCGCGTCCATGCCGGGGACTGGTAGAGTGCGGCGTCGCGCGTGACGTCCTGCCTGCGCGATCCGTCCGCGCGCACCTTCCGGATGTGTCCACCGTCGCGGTCGCTCCACGTGGCGAACGCGATCCACTGCCCGTCCGGAGACCATGCGGGCTCGAACTCCACGACATCGTCGTTCGTCAGCCGGCGCGGTGCGCCATTCGGGTGGTCCATGACGTAGAGACGATCGAGTGAAACGAACGCGAGCTTCGACCCGTCGGGTGACGGCACCGCATCGCGAATCTGACGCACGGTGAACGTGGGCGAGTCCTCGACGCGGTACTGGAAGTGGACCGCGGGGCCCAGGTGCTGCTCGACCTCGACCTCGATCGGGATGTCGCTCTGCGTGCCCGACTCGACATCGATGCGCCAGAGCTTGCCGGAGTGCGTCGCGATGAGGGCGCGCGAGTCGGGCGTGAACGACATGCCCGGGTATGCGTCGAGCGTCGCGCGCGATTCCTGGTCGTCGCGCTGTACGGGATATGCGAGCCAGCGCTCGTTGCCGGTCTGCAGGTCGCGGATGCGGAGGCCGGTCTGCGTTTCGTGGCGCGTGCCGTAGGCCAGCCAGCGGCCGTCGGGTGAGAGCGTGGGCCGGAACGCGGAGCCGCCGCGCGACGTGCGCATGCTCGTTTCGCCCGTCTCGCGATCGTACACGCCGAGCTGGTAGTCGGGCAGCGCCGTGTTGTACTGCCAGCTCCCCTGCCGCTGCGCGTACCAGATGTAGCGCTCGTCACCACCGAACGCAGCGCCCATGTAGCGCAGGGCCGGGCCGGTTGCGCCCTCGGGGCGGCGGATGAGCTGCACGCCGGCGCCGCCGTCGACGTGCGCCATGTGCAACTGGTTGTTCTTGCTGAACACGACGTACTTCCCGTCCGGCGTCCATTCGGGCGAGTCGTACTTGTCGCTCTTGCCGCGCGTGATCTGCGTGGTGTCCGACCCGTCCACCGACATCACCCACACACCCTCGCCGCCACTGCGATCCGACGTGAAGACGATGCGCGTGCCGTCAGGCGAGAAGCGGGGCTGCGCATCGAGCGCCATGCCGCGCGTCAGCGGCATGGCGCGGCCGCCGGTGATCGGGGCCGTGTAGATGTCGCCGAGGTGGTCGAACACGAGCGTCCGCCCGTCCGGACTGACATCGACCGACATCCAGGAGCCGACATCGGTGGTGAAGCGCACCACGCGCGTGGGCTGGAGCGGGAGCCCTTCGGCCATGACCGACTTCTTCGGCTTCGTCGAGTCCGAGGGTGGATCGGTAGGTCCCTGTGCGTTCGCGCCGGCGGGCAGGGCGCAGAGAACGAAGGCGCAGACTGCGAGTCGGAGCCGAGGCATGGCGAACTCCCGTGATGTTGGAATGGCGGCGGTGGTGCGCCGGCCAAGGTAGGACATGGTGGCGAAAGCGTCTATGCTGCGCGTCCCAGCTTCGAGTAGAAACAGCCCAGTCGGCAGACTTCGCGGAATCCGGCACGGCGATACACGCTCTCGCCCATGCCGGAGGCGATGAGCACCATGGCCGTGGCGCCGCCAGCGCGCGCGAACCGGGTCGCATGCGCAACGAGTGCGCTGCCGATCCCGCGATTCCGCAGTGCTTCCGGTACGCCGACGTCGTGCAGGCCGGCGGTGTCGTCATCGAGGAACACGATCGCGGCGCCCGCGGGTGTGCCGTCCAGTCGCGCGAGGAGCTGAAACGCACGCAACGGTTCGCGCGTGCATGCGTGGATCGTGCGCGCGAGCGACTGCCGGCGGTTCGGCGTGGTGATGCGTCCTATGGCCGGGTGCTCCTTCTCGAAGATCGTGAAGTCGTCCACGACCTCGATGGTGACACCGCGTGGTGTGTCGATGGCGGGGAGGTCATCTAGCTCCACGAGCATCCCAGGGTAGCGCTTGCGGCAGCGCAGGCCGCGCCGACGGAGCCGGGTCTCCAGATCGTCCGGCTGTGACTCCGGCCCCGTCCAGACGGTGACGGGTCGATTGAGCGAGCGGAACCGGCCGAGCAGGTGATCGAGGCGGTGTTCGGCGCGCGCGGGGTCGAGTCGGACGCGGATCAGTGCGTTCCCCCACGCCACGCCCGGGTGTGTGATCCACGTCACGTCGGGTTCGGCCGCCACCATCACACCGGGCGCGCCGGCCTGCCAGGCGAACCAGTGAGCGTGATGGTCCTCGACCCGATCCATGACTATCCCCCCGCTGTGCGGTAGAGGCGGTAGCGAATCTGAAATCCGCCGTTGCCGCGAACATCGTTCGTGGCCGTCTCGCCCGGAGCGGGCCACCAGTCCGTCCACTGCTCGTGCTCGGGACCGGGATTCGACGGCAGCGGCAGGTCGAACCAGTACCACGCGTCGTCCGTGTCGTGCACGACGAGCGAGCGGCCGCGCGCACGCGTGCGCAGCCGAGCATGTGCGGGGATCACGACCCGGCCTTCGCTCTCGAGCAGCGAATCCAGACGCAGCGTGGCCATGTGCCGATCGTCACTCCGCCGCGAGGTCACCAGCACGCCGAACGTGCTGTCCGGCGCGCCGCGACCCGGCGGCATGCGCACCTCGAACTCGATGGCGTCGAGGTCCGGCGCGCGCGGCGCCTTCCACAACGCGATGCCGAATACTACGGCGGCAAGCGCCAGCGTCACGCCGAGCGCGACGCCCTGTGCACGGGCGAACCCGCCGAAACCTTCGTCGCCGATGCTGCGCGCCGAAACAATGCCAATGAGAAGCCCCGCGATGAACCCGGCCGGCGCGATCGCGAACACCAGCAGCATCCCGCGCGCGCCTTCCATGTTCGTCACGTTGTGCGCACGCGTAGCCACGTCGCCGCCCCAGAGGGACAGCAGCGCGCCCGCGACCGCCGTGAGCAACGCGATGACCGTCGTCCGCATCCGACCAATGTAGGGGGCGCTGCGGCGTCCCGCAGCGGGGTCACGGGTGCCCCGCCGTGGCTCGGGTCGTGCATCGGAACTCGTTGGGAAGTAAGGAGTTACAGAACGGTCGCACGACTGGCGTCGGACTTGCTTCGAGGGGCAGCATGAAGGATACAACCCGGTTGCAGGCGGAGGTCGCACGGCTGACGGAGCAGGTCCGGCGCCATGCGACGGTACCGCGGCTGCTCGTGGCCGGCTTCGCAGTGGTCGTGATGCTGACGGCGCTCGCCTGGCAGCGGTGCGGCCTCGAAGGCTGCCCCGATGTCGAGCGGCTGACGTCGTATCAGCCCGGCGGCGCGTCGCTGCTGCTGGATCGTGAAGGCGTGGAGTTCGCGCGACTGGCGCCTGTCGAGCACGAGATGGTACCGCTGGACTCGCTGCCCGCGCACGTGCCTGCCGCATTCGTGGCGGTCGAGGACCGCCGCTTCTGGGAGCACCGCGGCGTGGACTGGAGCCGCGTGCTGGGCGCGGTGTGGGCGAACGTGCGTGCGGGCGAGTTCGTGGAGGGGTCGAGCACGATCCCGATGCAGCTGTCGCGCAACCTGTTTCCCGAGCGCATTCCCGCGCGCGAGAAGACGCTGCGCCGCAAGCTGCTCGAGGTGCGCATGGCGGCAGAGCTGGAGGCCCGCTTCACGAAGGCGGAGATCCTCGAGCTGTATCTCAACCACATCTACTTCGGCGGCGGCGCATACGGTGTGCGTGCGGCGGCGCGGTTCTGGTTCGACAAGGACGCCACCGAGCTGACGCTCGCGGAGACCGCGCTGCTGGCTGCGTTGCCGAAGGCGCCCTCGAACTACGATCCACGGCGCGACCCGGATGCAGCGCGCGCGCGGCGTGACCTCGTACTGCGTCTCATGGCATCGCAAGGGCGCGCGCATCCCGACTCGATCGAAGTCGCACTGAACACGGATCTGGGCGTGGTCGAAGATCCGCGCCAGGATCGTGACGGCGACGTCGTCGCACCGTACTTCGTACAGCACGTGAGGCGCATGCTGGAAGAGCGCTTCGGCGAGGATCTGTACGCGCAGCCGCTGCGCATCCACACGACGCTCGACCGCACCGCGCAGGCGGCGGCGGAGAAGGAACTCGAAGCGCAGCTGAAGCGCGTCGAGGAAGGGTGGTACGGGCGTTTCCGCGGCGCACGCTACACCGGGGAACGCGACCCGGGCCGCTCGAACACGGAATATCTTCAGGGAGCGGTCGTGCTCATGGACGCGCGTACGGGCGACGTGCTCGCATGGGTGGGCGGCCGCGACTTCGACGACTCGCGCCTCGACCGTGCGCAGTTCGCGCGCAGGCAGGCGGGCAGTGCGTTCAAGCCGTTCGTGTATGCGGCGGCGCTCGAGCAGGGGTTGTCTCCCAGTCAGCCGATCCTCGACGAGCCGTACACGTGGGTGAGCGATGCGGGGCGCGTGTGGGAGCCGCGCAACTACTCGGGTTGGTTCGAGGGGCCGATGAGCATGCGCGCTGCGCTCGTCGCGTCGCAGAACGTGCCGGCGGTGCGGCTCGCGGCCGCGACGGGGACGCCGGGCATCCGTGACCTCGTGCATCGCGCCGGCCTGAACGGCGACGTGCCCGCGTCGCCGGTCGTCGCGCTGGGCGTCACGACGGTCAGTCCGGTCGAGATGACGGAGGCGTACTCCACATTCGCGAACCGCGGCACGCGCGTGGCCGCGCGCTTCATCCGGAAGGTGGAGAGCGCGCACGGCGACGTATTGTGGGAGACGGAGCTGCTGACGGAGGATGCGCTGGATCCCGCGGTTGCGTACATCATGACCGACCTGATGCGCGACGTCGTATCCTGGGGAACCGGTTACGCGGTGCGGCGCGCCGGGTATCGCGGTCCCGCGGCCGGCAAGACGGGCACGACGAGCGACGCGACGGATGTGTGGTTCGTGGGCTTCGACCCCGAGCTCGTGGGCACGGTGTGGGTCGGCTTCGACGAGATGCGCCCGATCGCATCGTCGGCCACCGGCGGCGCGATTGCGGCCACGGTATGGGGCCGTTTGATGGCCGCGTACCGTGAGGATCGGAAGGCGCCGGAGTGGCCGGAACCGCCGGCGGGCGTGGTGAGCCGCGTCGTCGATCCGGAGACCGGGCGCGTGCTCGAGAGCGGTTGCACGCCGTACTACGATCAGGCGCGCCGCGAGCTGTTCCTGACCGCGTCGGTGCCGCCGTCGATCTGTCCGCGCCGCGAGGATGACACGTGGGTCGACAGGATCGGCTACTGGCTGAACGAGGTGTTCGGCGAGGGCAGGGTGGCGCTGCGCGGGCCGATCGATCCGGACCTCGGCATGCCGCGCCTGCCGAAGCGCGAGACGGCCAGCGCCAGCCGCTGACCTTTGCGGCACACGGGGTCGCACGCCACCTTCGTGGCATGCGACCTCTCCTCTTCCTGCTCCTCCTCGCCTCGCCGCTCGCGGCCCAGCAGCGTGACACTGCTGCGCTGATGTCCGTGATCGCGGCGGAAGACGCGCGCGTTGCCGACCCGGTTGCCGCGGGACTCCGTTCATCCGATCCGTCCGTGCGCGCGTACGCGGCACGTGCGCTCGGCCGCCTCGAACGTCCTGCCCTCCTTTCGGCGATCACTCCCGCGCTGGCGGATGCCGACGCGCGCGTGCGCAGCGCCGCTGCGTGGTCACTCGCGCAGGCGCTGCGCTTCGCGGACTCCACGGACACCGGTTTCGAGGCCGCGCGTGCGGCATTGGTTACCGCGCTGAGATCGGAGCGCGATGATGTCGTGCGCGGCGCGCTGCTCGAATCGCTGGGCCGTATGGGCGCGGTCGACGCGTTGGTCGCCGCTGCACCCATCACGGGCAACGCGTCACGTCTGGGTGCCGCGCGCGGCCTGTACTTCGCGGCGCGCCGCGGGTTGCCGCAGGGTGCTGCGACGATGCTGTCGGAGTTCGCTCGCGATCCTTCTGCTGCGCGCGAACTGCGTGTCACCGCGATCGCGGCACTCGGTACCGCCGGTGCTGCCGACCTCCGGTTCGTGACCGCGCTGCTCGCTGTCGATGACGAGACCGTGCGAAGGGAGGCCGTGGCTGCGGCAGGCATGATGGGCGATACGGCGGGCGTTCGTACGGTCGTCGAACGCGCGTTCGGGGACGCGAGCGGCGCCGTGCGCTACACCGGACTGTCCGTGGCCGCACGGCGGCGGCTGGAGCCGCTGTGTGATGCGGTGGCTGCCGCGATCGGTGATGTGGACTCGCACGTCAGCCTGCTGGCGATCGATCTCGCGGGTGCGCGCTGCGCGCGTCTCGCGGGGCGACTCGACTCCATCGCAGCCGCTTTGAACGGCGGCTGGCACCGTGCTGCACACGCGATCGTCTCGCTCGCGCAGGCGGACGCACGCGCGGCCACGGCGCGACTGCCGGCGTTCGCTTCGCATCAGAACGGGTTCGTCCGGGCATACGCCGCCCGTGCCGCGCGCATTCTGAACGATGCGCGCGCGCTGCGCTCGCTCGCCGAGGACGCCGATCCCAACGTGCGCACGGCCGCGGTGGAGGGCCTGGCCGCAACGGCAGGCCATGCGGCCGACGCCGTGTACATCGCGCAGCTCACGCAGGACGACGGTCAGCTCCTGATGGCGGCGGCCGGCGCGCTCGAGGGAAGCCAGGATGCGCGGGCGCTTCCCTCGCTGTTGAACGCACTGGAGCGCGTGACGCGTGCGCAACGCGAGACGTCACGGGATGCGCGCATGGCGCTGCTGGACCGGATCGCGGAGCTCGGCTCCGCGGCTGACGCCCCGCGATTGGCGCCGTCGCTCACGGACTTCGATCCAGCGGTGGCGGAGCGTGCAGCGGACGTCATCGGTGCATGGACGGGGCAGCGGCCGACACCATCACCGCAGCCGCTGCCGCACCTGGCGCTTCCCACGTACGAAGAGCTGCGCTCACTCGAGGACGCGCGTGTCCGCATCACGATGGAGAGTGGCGATTCGTTCGAGCTGCGCATGCTGCCGTGGGTGGCGCCGACGAATGCATGGCGCTTCGCCAGGCTGGCGCGCTCCGGGTACTTCGACGGCCTGACGCTGCACCGCGTCGTACCTGTGTTCGTGGTGCAGGGCGGCAGCCCCAACGCGAACGAGTACGCCGGTGACGGCCCGTTCACGCGCGATGAGCTGGGCCATCCGAACTGGCGAGGGACCGTGGGATTGTCGACGCGCGGGCGGGACACCGGAGACGCGCAGATCTTCATCAATCTCGTCGACAACATCCGGCTGGACACCGACTACACCGTCTTTGCGGCTGTCGTGGAAGGCATGGACGTGGTCGATCGGATCCTCGAAGGGGACCGCATATTCTCGATTCGGGAATTTTGAACTACCCCCGCAGTCGATCAGATTTCGATGACTTGTCGCGTTGCCTTCTGACCGCCGATGAGCGCATCGATGCTCTCGGCGAGGCGCTGCGGTGACGTCCCGCCGAGCAGGAGGTCGACGGGGACGGCGATGCCGAGGTCGGACTCGATGCGGTTGCGGACCTGGACGGCCATGAGCGAGTCGAAGCCGAGGTAGTCCAGTCGCGTCTCCGCGCGCACCGCGGATCGGGGCGCACCCAGCGCCCACGCGGCCACGTCGCGGATGTAGTCGGTGATGCGGCCGGTGCGCGCCGCGCCGGGCAGTGCCGCGAGGGACGCGATGTCGATCGCGGCGGCGGGGCTCGCGTCGCTGGTTTCGGCGAAGCCGGAGAGCAGCGGTGTGTGGCCGCCGGCGAGGAATCGCTTCCAGTGGATGGGCAGCACGGCGGTCTGCACGTGGCTGTCGGCCATGAGCCGCCGCAGCGATGCGTAGCCCTGCTCGGCGGAGATGGCGCCGAGCCCGCGCGAGGTCCAGTCGAGGCCGGTACGCGCGGCCATGCCGGTGCCGGCCCACGGTCCCCATGCAATCGAGAGCGCGGGCCTTCCCTCCGCGTGACGCTGGAGCGCGAGCGCATCGAGGAATGCGTTCGCTGCCGAGTAGTTCGTCTGCCCCGGCGCACCCAACAGGTTGCCGCCCGACGAGAAGAGGACGAACGACTCGATCGGCAGATCGCGCGAGGCCACGTGCAGATTCCACGCGCCCGTCACCTTCGGCGCGAGCACGCGCTGCAGCCGCTCGCGATTCTGATCCGGGATCAGCGCATCATCGACGACGCCGGCGGAGTGGATGATGTGACGGATCGTCCAGCCACGCGCGTTCGCATCCGCGAGAATCCGCTCGACGTCCTTCGGGTCGGAGACGTCGCCGGTGAGCGTGAGCACTTCGGCGCCGCTCGAGCGCATCCTCTCGATCGCAGCGGTGGCCCCGTGGTCGGGCTCGCGCCGTGAGGTGAGGAGGATGCGTCGCCGGCCGTCGGCGGCCAGCCGTTCGGCGACGAGCAGGCCGATCCCGCCCAGTCCGCCCGTGATCCACGTCGGCGCGTCCTCGTCCGCGTCCCGTTCCGCTGCGCTGTCGAAGATCACGACCTTGCCCACGTGGCGGGCCATGGCCATGGCGCGGAAGGCCGCGTGCGCGGAGTCCAGCGCGAAGCGGTGGATCGGGAGCGGCCGCAGCTCACCGCGGGCGACACGCTCGAGGAGCATGTCGAAGCGCGCGCGTACGGGCGCCGGATCGTTGGCGATCACGGCACCGAGATAGAGCACGTGGTACTCGACGTCGGGGCGCGCGGCGCGTGCGCGCGCCTCATCCCATACGCCGGTCCTGCCGATCTCGATGAAGCGCCCGTTCTGCGCGAGGCACTCGAACGACGCGTCGATGAACTCACCGGCGAGCGAGTTGAGCACGACGTCGACGCCGCGGCCGCCGGTGTCCTCGCGGATGCGGTCGCGGAAGTCGAGCGAGCGCGAATCATAGATGTGATGCACGCCCATGCGGCGCAGGAGCGCGCGCTTACGCGGGCTGCCGGCGGTACCGAAGACGGTGGCACCGGCCGCGAGCGCGAGCTGCACCGCGGCCATGCCGACGCCGCCCGCCGCGGCGTGAATGAGCACGCTCTCGCCAGCGGCGAGGCGGGCCATCGGGAAGAGACCCCAGTCCGCGGTCAGGAATGCAATCGGCAGCGTCGCCGCCTCGCCTACACTCAGCGCGGCAGGGCGCCGCACGACCATCGCGGCGGATGTGTTCACACGCGAGCGGAACCCCGCCGGCGTGATTGCGATCACCTCGTCACCGACCTCGAGGTTGGTCACGCCCTGGCCGACGGCGGCAATCGTACCGACGCACTCGCTACCGAGCGGACCGGGATCCCCGGGATACTGGCCGAGCGCGTTGAGGACGTCGCGGAAGTTGAGGCCCGTCGCGCGCACGCGAACCTGCACCTCGCCCTGCGCGGGAGGCGGCACGTCATCGGGCACGAGGCGGAGCCGGTCGAGCCGGCCGCGCTCGCTGATCACGAGCGCCACATCGCCGCCGGGGCGCTCGAGCAGGCGGTCTTCCGCCGCATCCTCGGCAACGCGGGTGAGGCGCGGGATGAACCACGCGCCGCCGCGCAGCGCGAGCTGGTCTTCGCCGGCATCCCAGAGGATCGCATCCGCGAGCGCCTCGAGCTGCGATGCTACGTCGGCCTCGGGATCGAGATCGATGAGGCGAACGGGTCGCAGCGTTTCGACCTCGACGGAGCGGAGCATTCCCCAGAGCGGGGCCTGCCACGGGTCGACGGCGTCGTGGCCCGGTCGGGGCGCAACTGCGCCGCGGGTGACGACACAGATACGCGCGTGCGAATCGGCGTTCAATCGTTCGCGCACGCGCAGGAGCAGCCGGTCGAGCTCGTCCTCCACGCTCGCAGTCGAAGCCGGCGCATCGGAACGGGTCACACGATCCGCGAAGAGTACGATGCCTTCCGTTAGTGCCAGGTCGGCGGGCTCGTCGTCGGCGATCGCAGTGATCGTGCGGCCGCGCGCGACGAGCTCGTCGTGAAGCGCATCGGCCAGCTCGGACGCCACCATGATCCAGCGCCCGTCCACCGGTTCGGCGGTCGGCAGCTCCGCGGGCTGCCAGCCGACGGTGTACAGATGCTGGCGCACATCCGGCGCGCCGATACGATCGAGTGCGCGGCGGTCGGCCTGACGGTAGACGAGGCCGCGGATGCGCGCGGCGCGCGAGCCGTCGGGATTCAGCAGGTCGATGTCGCAGGTGAAGGTGCGGACATCGTCGCTGCGATCGCGGCAGCGGCTGCGCGCGATGGCACCGGGCTGGAGCGGCGCGTCGACGGTGTACGAGCCGACGCCGATCGGCATGTAGACGAAGCCCTCGGCAATCGAGCGCTCAATGTTCGCGAGGCCCGCGAGCTGGAACGCCGCGTCGATGAAGGCCGGGTGCACGGCGAAGCCGGTGGCATCATCGAGTACGCTCAGCTCCAGCCGCGATTCGGCCCACTCCTCGCCACGAATGATCTCCGTGAGTGCGCGGAAGCCGGGGCCATAGGAAGCGCCGACATCCTCGAGCAGCGAGTAGTACCAATCCGCATCCGTATCGATGGCGGCGGCACGCTCCGCGTCGTCGATCTCGACGGCGTCGCCGGCTTCGGCGGCTGTGCGCAGACGTGCAGTCGCGTGCAGTCGCCACTCCGACTCGGCGTCGCCGCGCGCGTGGAACTCGATCGCGCCGTCCTCGAGGATGACGGTCTGGAGGTGGTGCGGCTCTTCCTCGTTCAGGATGAGCGGCTCGCGGATCGTCAGGTCACCGACACCGAACGCGGCCTTGCCGTTCAGACGATGCGCCGCCTGGTAGGCGAACTCGAGGTACGCGGCCGCGGGTACGACCGCGCGCCCGCGGATGCGGTGATCGCTCAGCCATGCGGGCGCGCGCGCCGAGAGTGCTGTCTCGAACACGGCCTCGCGCAGCCGCGGCGACGATACGAGCCGTCCGGGCGGCGCGTCGTCATACACGACCGTGCGCCCGGGGGCGGCGGGGCGCGCAGGGGTGAACCAGTAGCGCTCGCGCTGGAACGGATACGTCGGCAGCGGGATCGGCGGCCCCGACTGCGCGTACACCGCGTCCCATGCCACGTCGGCGCCGGCGGTCCAGAGGCGGCCGAGTGCATCGAGGACGTTGCGGATCTCGTCCTGTCCGCGTCGCAGGGACGGGATCCACGATTCGGTGCCGGACACGCGCGGGTGTCGCCCGGCGAGGCTCAGCAGCGTGGGTGCGGGCCCGACCTCGAGATACGTGCGGATACCGTCGGCGAGCATGGTACCGATGCCTTCGGCGAAGCGCACGGGCTCGCGCACGTGGTGGACCCAGTAGTCCGCATCGAACGTGTGCTCGCCCGCGTAGCGGCCGGTGCGATTCGCGACGATCTCGATGCGCGGCGGTCTGTGCGCGACGGCCGAGACCACATCACGGAAGGGCGCGAGAACCGGCTCCATGAGCGATGAATGGAACGCGTGCGAGACCTGCAGCGGCTTCGACTCCACGCCGTCCGCACGCAGCCGTTCCGCGACACGCTCGATGGCCTCGGCTGGACCGGAAATGACGACGGTGTCGGGGGCGTTGAGCGCGGCAATGGAGGCGTCGACACTCGTCTCATCGATTGCGCGGCGCACACGCGGCTCGGGTGCGAATACTGCCGCCATCGCGCCGCCTGCGGGCAGCGCGCCCATGAGCCGGCCGCGCTCCGCGATGAGGTGGAGCGCATCCTCCTCGGTGAGGACACCGGCCGCGGCGGCGGCGGCATACTCGCCGACGCTGTGGCCGAGCACGGCGGCGGGCTCGATGCCCCACGACTTCCACAACGCGACGAGCGCCAGCTCGAGGGCGAGCAGCGCCGGCTGCGCGATCTCGGTACGATCGAGCGCGGCGCGCGTATCGGCGTCGTCGCGGTCCGGATGCATCCACTCGCGAATCGAACGGCCCAGCACGGGCGCGAGCGCACGATCCGCGCGATCCAGAGCGGCGCGGAACACGGGGTAGCGCTCGTACAGCATGCGGCCCATGCCCACCGTCTGCGCGCCCTGGCCGGTAAACAGGAAACCGATCCGGTCCCCGCGGCCCGCTTCCACCTCGCCATGTGCGAACGGCACCGGCTGGCCTGCAGCGAGCGTGCGCAGCGCGGACACCAGTTCGTCACGCGTTTCCGCAACGGGCGCGGCGCGGAACTCCCATGCCGCGCGTCCGCGCGCCAGCGTTGCGGCCACGGCGGCGAGCGGAACTTCCGGATGCGTGTCGATGTGATCGGCCAGGCGTCCGGCGAGCTGCTGGAGTGCTTCGTGCGTGCGCGCGGAGATCGGGAACATCCACGGACCTGGAATCTCCGCTGTCCCGGCGGCGTTCTCCGTGTATTCGGGCGCGTGTTCCCACGACTCGATCAGTACGTGCACGTTCGTTCCCGAGAAGCCGAACGAGCTGACGCCCGTGATGCGCCGCCCTTCCGGCCACGCAACCGCTTCCGTCGGCACGGCCACGGGTGCGCCGCTCCACGCGATGTGCGGGTTCGGCGTACGGAAGTGGAGCGACGGCGGAATGACGCCGCGCTGGACGGACAGCACCGCCTTGATCACACCGGCGATGCCGGCGGCAGGCTCGAGGTGGCCGATGTTCGACTTCACGGAGCCGATCCAGAGCGGACGCGCGGGGTCGCGGCCCGAGTGCACGGCCGCAACGGCTTCGACCTCGATCGGGTCGCCCAGCTCGGTGCCCGTGCCGTGCGCCTCGATGCAGCCGACGTCGGACGGCTGGATGCCCGCACTCGCGAGCGCGGCACGGATCACATCCTGCTGTGCTGCGCCGTTCGGCGCGGTGATGCCGCCGCTCTTGCCGTCCTGATTCGTGGCGCTGCCGCGCACGAGCGCGAGGATGCGATTGCCATCGGCGATCGCATCCGACAGACGCTTGAGCAGCACTACACCGCAGCCCTCGCCGCGACCGTAGCCATCGGCGGACGCATCGAACGTCTTGCAGCGGCCGTCGGGCGAGAGCATGCGCCCCTTCGACGCGACGAGATGCCCTGCCGGTGACAGCATGAGATTGACGCCCGCAGCGATCGCCATGCGCGCTTCGCCCGAGCGGATGCTCGCGCACGCCTGGTGCAGCGCGACCAGCGAGGACGAACACGCGGTGTCGATGGCCAGCGAGGGACCGCGCAGGCCGAGCAGATACGAGATGCGCCCGGCCGCGATGCTGTGCGCAACGCCGACACCGTAATACGTGCCGATCGCTGCGCTGATGTCACCACGATCGCCGGCCTGGAGGTGTGACCAGTCGTAGCTGCTGATTCCGAGGTACATGCTGGTCGCCGAGCCGGCGAGCCGGTTGGGGGCGATGCCCGCGCGCTCGAGTGCTTCCCACACGACTTCGAGCAGCAGCCGCTGCTGCGGGTCCATGGCCTCCGCTTCACGCGGTGCAATGCCGAAGAACGCGGGGTCGAAACGGTCGATGGGCGAATCGAGGAAGGCGCCGCGGCGGACGTACGCCTTGCCCGGCGTTTCACCGGAAGGGTCGTAGTACTCATCCGCTTCCCAGCGCGACGCGGGCACATCGACCGTCGCGTCGACGCCGTCGAGCAGGAGCTGCCAGAAGCGGTCGGGGTCGTTGGCGCCGCCCGGGAAGCGGCACGCCACGCCGACGATGGCGATGGGCGTATTCGCGCGCGTACGCTCGGCACGCAGCTCCGCCTCGAGCGACTCGATGCGGAGCAGTGCCTGCTTCAGCAGTTCGCGACGGTCGTCAGCCATCCGCCAGCTTCCTCTCCAGCAGCTTCACAATCTCGTCCTCCGACAACGCTTCGAGGTCCGACGGCGAACCACCCGCGGGCGCGAGCTGCGGCTCCGCCGGTTCGCCGAGGACGTCCGCGAGACACGCGGTCAGCTCCTCGATGGTCGGATGATTGAAGAGCAGCGTAGCGGGAAGCGGCCGGTCCACACCGCGCGCGAGCGCGTTGCGCAACTCGACCGCCATCAGGGAGTCGAGACCAATCTGGCTCAACGGCACCTCGCGGTCCAGCGGCTGATCCGGCCGCAGCCCCAGGACCCGGCGCGCGAGGGCCGTGATTTCCTCGCCCAGCACGATCCGCCGGCGCGGCCCCGCAGCCGCCCAGCGCCGCACCAGCGTGCCGCTCTCCTGCTCCGTTCCCGGTGCCCCGGCCGTCGTGGCCGTGGCACCACCTACGCTCTCGAACAGCGGCGGCCGGACACCGTTCGGCAGGTGGGCCAGGAATGCGGGCCAGTCCACCTTTCCGGCCGCAACGTGCACCGCGTCCGATCCCATTAGCCGGCCGAGAAGCGCGAGACCGCGCTCGGGCTCGATCGGGGCGAGGCCAGCCGCGCGTGCGCGTTCGAGCGTGTCGCCGCGCGTCGCCGCACCGGTGTCCGTCCACGGGCCCCAGTCGATGGTCAGCGCAGGCAACCCGAGCGCTTTGCGATGCCACGCGAGGCCCGAGAGATACGCATTCGCTGCCGCGTGATTGGCCTGACCGGGCGAGCCGAGGAATGCGGCCGCGCTCGAGAACAGCACGAAGTGTCGCAGCGGCAGCGATTCGGTGGCGCGGTGCAGCCGCCACGCGCCCGCCACCTTCGCGCGCATCACGCGCGCGGTCCGATCCCAGTCCAGCTTCATGAATGCGACGTCGTCCGTCACCCCCGCGGCGTGCAGCACGCCCATGAGACGGTCAGGTCCGGCTGCTGCGACGAGCGCCTCGGCCACACCCTCGTCGGCGACATCGCCGATCACGGTCTCGACCTCGATGCCGTTCTGCTCGAGCGCATGGATCGCGGCCAGCGCTTCGTTCGACGGATGCGAGCGGGCGTTGAGCACGATGCGCGTCGCGCCGCGCTGCGCGAGCCACTGCGCGCAGCGCAGCCCGAGGCCGGCCAGTCCGCCGGTCACGATCCATGCGCCTTCGATCGCAGCATCGGTGGCTGCGGGTTCGGCGGCACGAACGCGGGCGCGCCACGGGCGCGCGTCGCGCAATGCCAGCTCATCCTCCTGCCCATCGTGCACGAGCTGATCGGCGAGGCCGTTCGAGTCATCGATGTCGATGAGACGGACGCGCAGCTCCGGATGCTCGAGCGCGAGTGTGCGGCCGAGCCCCCAGAGCGGAGCCGCCGAGGGCTGCACGCGGTCGCCATCGCGGATGTGGCGCGCGCCCGAGGTCACGAACACGAGTTGCGCGGGCCGGTCCGATGCGGCGAGCGACCGCGCAAGCGCGATCGCGCCCCCGGTCAGCGCACGCTGTGCCTCCATCACATCCTCGCTCTGAGGATCGAGGGCAAGGAGATGGAGGATGCCATCGGCGCGCGCATCGAGAGCGTGCTCGAGTGAACGCACTTCGATCTCAATGCCTTTCGCCTTCAGATCCTCTGCGACGCGGCCCGAAGGACCGTTCGCGTCGGCGATCGCGACCCAGCGGCGCGGGGCAGCGGCCGCGGTGCCCGGAGCGCGGGCAAGGATCACGGCCTGCTGTCCCAGTGCGCCGCGCGAGGCCGCAGGGCTCGCGGGCAGTGTGCGCACGTCATCGAAACCGGTCTCGACGAGGATGCGGTGCCAGCGGTTCTCGTCGAGCAGGGCGTAATCGCGCAACGAACTGTCCTCGAACGACCACCATCCCGGTGTGAGTCCGACGGTCAGGTCGCCGAAGCGCTGCGGGCGCAGCCCCTCGAGCGCGAGCAGGATGCCGCCGGGTGCGAGCAGCCGCCTGACGTTCGCAAGCGTCGCGGCGAGGTCGGGCGTGGCGTGCAGCACGTTGGACGCAATGATGATGTCGTAACCGCCCGCGTCGAAGCCCTGCACGGCCGGGTCACGTGCAATATCGAGCACCTTGAACTCGATGAAGTCGTACCGCGCAAAGCGTGTGCGTGCGTTCGGCAGGAACACGGGCGAGACATCCGTAAAGGCGTAGCGCGTCCGCCCGGCGGGCAGGTGCGGCAAGAGCGCCGAGGTCGCACCGCCCGTGCCCGCACCGACTTCCAGGATGCGTACGGTGCCTGTCGACGGGATTGCCGCCGTGACCGCTTCCGCCAGTAGGGCATTGAATGCGCGGAAGGACGGTGCTTCGCTGTAGAGCCGTTCGGTCGGCGCGAGCGAGCCGCCGGGGAAGAGCACATCCATCGCGTCCTGGTCGCCCCGCAGGACATCGCCGAGGCTACGGCCGCAATGGATGGTGAGATCGATCTCGGCGGCGCACTCCGGGAAGTCCGCGAGCAACATCCGGCCCGCGTCATCCGCATCGGGTGGCAGCTCTCCGGTGACGAGCCAGCCCGCACCGCGGCGGCGCACGATGCCATCCTCCTCGAGCATCGCCATCATGCGCTGCGCGAGCCGCGCGTGCTGCGGGCGGATGCCGAGGCGGCCGTGCAGATCCGCTTCCTCGATGCGGTCACCCGCGCGGAACGAGGCGCCCAGCTGCGTCAGTGCGCGTGTGACGAACGCAGCGCACAACGCGTCCAGCCGCGGCAGCAGATGATCGTATACGTCGGCGCCGTGCTCCCTCACGAGCGCATGGGGCCGAGCATCGAGGCGTGATGCCACGATCGACGGCGCGGCGGGAGGCACGGGCCGTTCGGGCACGGGCTCCCACGCACGCTGCCAGAGCCAGCCCTCCCATTCGCTGCTCGTCGCCGATGCGGCGCGCGGCGCAAGGTCGTCCGGCCAGTAGCGCGTGTGCTGGAACGGGTAGCTCGGCAGCGTGATGGCCGGACGCGCGCGATGGTCGTGTACGGCGTCCCAGTCGATCGCGGCACCGCCGACCCAGAGCCGGCCGAGCGCGCCGAGCATCGTCGTCCACGCGTCCTGACCGCGACGGAGCGAAGGCAGCCATGTAGCCGTCGCATCGTCGAGGCAGGCGGACGCCATGCCGATCAGCGTCGGATGCGGCCCGACCTCGAGGTAGCGTGTGTGACCCGCATCCGACAGGGCGCGTACGCCAGCCGCGAAGCGCACCGGCTCGCGCATGTGCCGCACCCAGTAGCGCGGGTCCGCCAGCGTTTCGCGGTCGACGAAACCGCCCGTGAGGTTCGAGACCAGCGGTACTTCGAGCTCGCCGAAGCGCAGGCTGCGCACGATGCGCTCGAACTCGCCGAGCACGGGCTCGACGAGCGGCGAGTGGAACGCATGCGAAACGGCCAGCGGCTGCGACTGGATGTTCTCGGTTTGCAGCTCCTTCACGAGCACATCCACAGCATCGGCGCGGCCGGACACGACCGTTGCGGCCGGGCCGTTGATCGCGGCGATCGCGAGTCCGGCCGCACGCGCGCGCGGTTCGATGGTTTCGAACGGCGCGTGCACGGCGGCCATGGCGCCGCCCGCCGGGAGCGACTGCATCAGCCGTCCACGTTCCGCGGCGAGACGCAGACCATCCTCGAGTGTGAACAGACCCGCGACGGTAGCGGCTACGTACTCGCCGAGGCTGTGACCCATGACCACGGCCGGCCGGATACCCCAGGCGCGCCACGTCTCGGCCAGCGCGTACTCCACCGCGAAGAGCGCCGGCTGCGTGTACGCGGTGTTCGCGAGCAGCTCCGCGGCCCTCGCCTCGTTGCCCGGCGGGGGATGGAGCAGGTCGAGCAGCGGCACGTCCATCAGCGGACGGAGCAGCTCGGCGCAGCGGTCGAGTGCGGCACGATAGGGCGCGCACGTTTCGTACAGCTCGCGCCCCATCCCGGGCGCCTGCGCGCCCTGACCTGTGAACAGGAACACGACGCGGCCACCGCCGCGAACGGCGGCGGTCCCCGCAGCCGCCGCGTTATGCGTGCGGCCGGCCGCGTAGGCTTCGAGTGCATCCGCGAGCTGGTTCGAGTCGGTTCCTGTGACCGCGAGCCGGTGCGTGAGCTGTGCGCGACTCGTCGCAGCAGCGTGGGTCAGCGCTGCGGCATCCGCATCGGCTGCGCGCAACGCCTCCGCGTAGCGCGCCGCGAGGGTTGCCAGCGCGGCCGGCGAACGTGCGGACAGGGGCAGAAGGAGGACGGGCGCCGTCGCATGCGATGTGCGCACTTCGTCCGCATACGATTCGAGGATGACGTGTGCGTTGGTGCCGCTGAAGCCGAAAGAGGAAACGGCGGCGCGCCTCGGCGCGGCATTCCACGGAACGAGGCGGTCCGGGACCTCGATGGGCCACTGGTCCCATTCGATCAGCGGATTGCGCTCGCGCAGATGCAGATGCGGCGGGAGTGCGCCGTTGCGGAGTGCGAGCACGGCCTTGATGAAGCCCGCGACACCGGCGCTGGCTTCGGTGTGGCCGAAGTTCGTCTTGACGGAACCGATGCGCAGCGGATCCGATGCGTCGCGGTCCTGCGCGTACACGGACGCGAGTGCGCGCACCTCGATCGGGTCGCCGAGCTTCGTGCCGGTGCCGTGCGCCTCGATGTAGCCGACGTCGTGCGGAGCGAGGCCCGCGTTGTCGAGCGCGCGGCGCATCAGCGCTTCCTGCGCGGGCCCGTTCGGCGCCGTGATCCCGCTCGAGCGGCCGTCCTGGTTCATCGCGGAGCCGCGCACGACCGCGAGGATGCGATCGCCGTCGGCGCGCGCATCGGACAGCCGCTTCAGCACCACCATCCCCACGCCCTCGCCGCGCACGATGCCGCCGGCCTCCGCATCGAAGGTGCGGCAGCGGCCATCGGGCGCCAGCATGTGCGCCTTCGTGAGCGCGATCATCGTGTCGGGCGCGAGGATCAGGCTCGCGCCGCCGGCCACGGCGGTGCGGCATTCGCCGCGCCGCAGGCTCTCGACCGCGAGGTGCAGTGCGACGAGCGAAGACGAGCACGCGGTGTCGACGACGAGTGCGGGCCCCTGGAAGCCGAACGCGTACGCGATCCGGCCGGCGGCCATGCTGCCCGCGTTGCCGGACGAGAGGTACATGTCGAAGCGCTCGTACGGCTGCGAAAGCAGCAGCGACGAGTAGTCGTGATTGCACAGCCCGATGAAGACGCCGGTGTCGCTGCCCTCGATCCGATCGGGCGGCAGCTGTGCGTGCTCGAGTGCGTGCCACACGACCTCGAGCAGAAGGCGCTGCTGCGGATCGAGGCTGACGGCTTCGCGCGGTGCGATGCCGAAGAAGTCGGCATCGAATCCGGCGACGTCATCGAGGAACGATCCCCAGCGCGTGGCCATCGTGCCGGGCCGGTCGGGATCCGGGTCGTACAGGCCGTCGACGTCCCAGCGGTCGGCGGGCACTTCCGTGACGGCGTCACCGCCGCGCGCGAGGAAATCCCAGAATGCGTCGGGTCCGTCGATGCCGCCCGGAAAGCGGCAGCCGATGCCGATCACGGCGATCGGTTCGCGCGCGCGCGCGGTTTCGGCCTCGACGCGGTCGAGGCGGTCCTTCAGCTCGGCGGCGAGCAGCGCGAGCCGTTCGGGTGACAGGCGGGCGAGGCGTTCACGGAAACTGCTCATTCGCCACTCCCGCGCAGCAGCATCTGCACTTCGTCTTCACTCAGGGATTCAATGCGGTCCAGCAGGTCGGTCGTCTCGGGCTGCGCCTTCGATGCCGGCCTAACTTCCTCTTCCGCGCCGGGAAGCTGCGGCTCGATGTGCGCGGCCAGTGCTTCGACCGAAGGATGGTCGAACAGCAGGGTAGCCGGCAGCGTGCGACCCAGCCCGGCTCCGAGTACGTTGCGCAGCTCGACCGCGAGCAGGGAATCGAGTCCCAGCTCGCCGAGCGGACGGCGCGGCTCGATCTGGGTACCCGCCGGCAGCTGGAGGATCTTCGCCGCGCACTGCTCGATCCAGTCGCGCAGCGCTTCCATGCGCGCCTCGCCGCGCAGTCCGCCGATGCGATTCATCACATCGGGCGCAGCGCGCTCGGGGTCTGCAGCCGGACGCGGGATTGGGCGCGGCGCGGAAGCGCGTGCCTGCGGCGCGGCGGCGAGGACAGCAGGCGGCGCGCCGCGCAGCAGGCGCTCGAAGAGCTGGAGTCCGGTTTCCGGATCGAGCGCGGGCACGTCGACGCCGTGACGCACGGCCGCGCCGATTCCCGACCACGCGCCCCACGCAATGGAGATCGCGGGCCGGCCCGCTGCCACGCGGTCGTGCGCGACGCCATCGAGGAATGCGTTTGCAGCCGCGTGATTCGCCTGGCCGCGCGAGCCCAGCATACCGGCAGCAGAGGAGAAGAGGACGAAGAAGTCGATCGGTGCCGAATCCGCGACGCGCTGGAGCACCGCGGCTCCGACGGCCTTGGGGCGCAGCACCTCGAGTACGTCCTCCCAACGCTGCTGCACGAGCGCCGCATCCCGCAGCACGCCGGCGCTGTGCACGATTCCGCGCAACGGCGGCAGCGTGTCGCCCGCAGCCGCGACGGCTGCGGTGAGGGCATCGGCGTCGGCGACATCCGCACGCGCCACGGACACGATCGTTCCACGTGCGCGAATGCGTTCGATGGCCGCGCGCCCTCTCTCGTCCGGGTCGCTCCGTCCGAGCAGCACGAGTGCACCGGCACCGCGCTCGGCCAGACGTTCGGCCACGGCGAGGCCGAGGCCGGCAAGGCCGCCGCTGACGAGGTAGGTGCCGTCCGAGCGTACGGGCGACGTGCCATCGCGCAGCAGCACGAGCTTGCCTGCGTGGCGCGCCGCAGCCATCTCGCGGAACGCATCGCTCGCGCGCGACATCGGGAACACGCGCGCGGGAAGCGGCGTGAGTTCGCCGGCCGCGACGCGTGCCATGATGGCTTCGAGGCGCGGCCGCACGAGTGCAGGCCCGAGCTGGAGATCGGTCGACAGGTCGACCGCGTGCACCTCGATCTCCGGCTGTACGCCCGGCAGCGCGACGGCGCGCGCACGATCCCAGACCTCCGACTTCCCGACCTCGAGGAAGCGGCCGCCGCGTGCGAGTGTACGCAGCGATGCAGGGATCATCTCACCCGTCAGGCTGTTCAGCACGAGGTCCACGCCGCGGCCGTTCGTCGCCTCGAGCACCTTTGCAGTGAAGTCGGTCGAGCGCGAGTCGAAACACTCCGTGGCGCCGAGCGCGAGAACGCGTGCGCGCTTGGCCGGCGAGCTGGCCGTGCCGTACACCTCGAGGCCCGCGGCGCGCGCGAGCTGCACCGCGGCCATCCCTACGCCGCCGGCAGCCGCATGGACGAGGATCTTCTCACCGCTGCGCATGCGGCCCACCTCGCGCAGCGCGAGGTCCGCGGTGAGGAACGCGATCGGGATCGTCGCGGCTTCGACCGCGGTGAGCGATCCGGGCACGCGTACGACCAGCCCCGCGTGCAGCGTCACTCGTTCACCGATGGCGCCCGCGGCCGCGGCCACGAGGTCGCCGGGTGTCAGGTGTTCGACACGCGATCCGACACGCAGAACGCGGCCGACACACTCGGTGCCGAGCACGTCGACATCGCGACGCACGCCCAGCGCATGCACCACATCGCGGAAGTTCAGCCCTGCGGCCTCCACCGCGATCTCGACCTCGTCCGGTCCAGGCGGCGGATCGTCGATGGCCTCGAACGTGAGATCGTCGAGCGAACCGTTCGCACCGCGGCGCAGCCGGCCCGTCTGCGGGCGCTCGTCCGCCAGCGCTGCGGGGTCGAGTGCGACCCGGGGCGCGTAGCGCGTTCCGCCGCGCAGGGCGACCTCGCTCTCGTCATCCGGGCGGAGCAGCTCGTGGTGCAGCGCATCCTCGTCCGCGCCGCGTGCCCAGTCGATGCGGCGCAGGCGCAGCTCCGGATGCTCGAGCGTGATCGACCGCGCCATACCCCAGACGGCGGACTGCGCAGGCATCACGTGCTCCAGCGGAGACGCGACGGCCTGTGCCGTGGCCGTGACGATGTGCATCCGCGGCGTCGCACCGTCGATGCCGACGAGCGCTTGGGCAAGGTGCAGCGTCGATGCACACGCGCGCTGCAGCGCGACCTCGAGCGCGGCCGGATCCGAGCCCGGCAGCCAGTCCGCATCGAGCGGACGGAACGTCACGACATCGGTGAGGGCCGGATCGAGCCCGCGCACAAGCTCCTCGAAGGAAGCGCGATCCGTGTCAACGATCGAACCGGGTCCGGACGGAGGAACGACGACGGCCGGGACACCGCTGCGAGCGAGACGCGCGACAAACGCGTCGGCAACGCCGCCGTGATCGGCGAGGACGAGCCAGCCGCCGCTGGTCGCGGGACTCGCCGCGAGCAGCACGGCCTGGTCGTGCAGCGCGCCATCGCGGCCGGTCACCACGCGCGCACCATCGAATCCGGCCGCGGTAAATGCGCGCGACCAGCCGCTTGCATCCATGAGCGGCGAATCTGTGCGCAGGGCATCGTCGAAGGTCCACCAGCCGGGCGTGAGCCCGACGGCGAGATCGAGCCAGCGGCGGCGGTGCGTGACCTCGGCCGCGCATACGATGCCGCCGGGCACGAGCAGCGTACGCAGACGCTCGAGTGTCGCGACGACGTCGCGCGTGGCGTGGACGACGTTCGTCGCGAGGACCATATCGAAGCTGCCGGGCTCGAAGCCCTGCTCGATCGGGTCACGCTCGAGGTCGAGCGTGGCGAAGCGCGCGAAGCGGTAGGCCGCGAAGCGGTCGCGCGCGCGGCTCACGAAAAGCGGGCCCACGTCCGTAAAGGTGTACTCCACGCGCGCGCCTGCGAGTGCGGGCAGGACATGGCCCGTCGTGCCGCCCGTGCCGGCGCCGACCTCCAGGATCCGCAGCGGACGCGTGGGCGATGCGGTGCGCGCCGCTTCCGCGGCAGCGCGCGCGATCAGTCCGTTGAATGTCCGTGCGATCGGCGTGTCGCGGTAGATGCGCGCCTGCGCGGACGTGTCGCCGCCGGGGAAGATCAGGTCCAGCGGATCCGCCTCACCGACCAGTGCGGCGGCCAGGCCTGCACCAACGCGCTGGATCACGGTGAGCTCCGCATCGTGCGGTGCGTGCAGCGCAACGAGTTCGCGGCCGAGTGCTTCGGGATCGTCGGTCTCGGGTGCGTTGCGCACCTTCCAGCGGCCCGGAGGTCCCGCGGCTTCGAGCAGACCATCCTGCGCGAAGAACTCGAGCATGCGCGCGAGCAGCTTCCGGTGCGCGGGAAGTACGTTGAGGTCGTCCCCGAGTGTAGCGGCGTCCACGATGTCGCCCGGAGCAGGTGTCCAGCCGAGCAGACGGAGTGCGCGCGCGCACCATGCGGTGGCCAGCCGGTCGAGGTCGGGCAGCAGCGCATCGTACGCCGCCGTTCCCTCGGTGCGCGCGATCTGTGGCAGTGCCGCATCGAGCTCGGCGGCGAGCGCCGCGGGTGCGGGCGGCTGCGCGGGCTCGGATGCACGGCTGGGCGACGGCTCCCAGCGCACGGTGTGCACGTATCCCGGTGCGTCGATGCCACCTGCGGGCAGCGCGCCATCGGGCACGCGCCGGAAGCGCAGGCGGTCCAGGACGGCGACCGCGCGGCCGCGTGCGTCATACATGCGGACGGTGGCCTCCACCTTCTGATCGTCCGCCGCATGCAGGCGCGCATGGCTGCGCACGGGCGCCGCGGCTCCCGGGAACACGCTCGCGCCGGCAACCGCCACGGGCATGTACAGCTCGCCCTGGCCGGTGCGGTCGCGCGCGGCCGCACCCACGACCTGGATGGCGGCATCGAGCAGCGCGGGATGAATGCGGTAGCGGGCGTCGTCCTCGGTCGCCGCGATCGTGCCGATGGCGTCGTCGCCGCCGCGGCGAAGCGCGGTCACGCCGCGGAACGCGGGACCGAACTCGAGGCCGCGCTCGCGCAGCTCCTCGTACAGCGCGTGCGGGTCGAGAACTTCCTCGCACTGCGCATCGAGTGCGCGCTCGAACAGCGTGGCATCCCCGGCTGCATGTTCCTGCAGCATCCCCTCGGCATGCAGCCGGAAGCGCTCTTCACCGTCGGCCAGGCTGTGCACGCGGAAACGCGCGCGTCCGTTCACCGGCGGATCGATCGTGATCTGAAGCGAGCGCGCCACATCCGGCCGCAGCTCGAGCGCATCCATGAACGCTACGTCGACGAGCGCGGCATCCTCCCAGCCCGGTCCGGCAGCGGCCGCGGCAAGAGCGGCCTCGATCCATGCGGCCGCCGGCACGATCACGGTGGCGCGCACGACGTGATCCGCGAGGAAGGGCAGGGTGTCGGAGCGCAGCGTGCGCTCGAAGAGCCAGCCCTCGTGCGGCGTGCGCACGCGTTCACCCAGCAACGGATGCGGCTCGAGCGCGCGCGATGGTGCACGCACGTTCGCACCGCCGCGATCCGGCACCCAGCAGCGCACGCGCTGGAACGGTGTCGTGGGTGCATCGACTCGCCTGCGCGGCCACGGCCGGTCACGTTCGCGCCAGTCGAGGTCGACACCGGCGGTGTACAGCGTCGCGCACGCGGATGCGATCGACGCGCCATCGTCGCGGCCGGGTCGCAGGGACGCGATCCAGTGCGCGGCTGCATCGGGCAGACAGCGCGCGCCCATGCCGACGAGCGTGGCATCGGGGCCACACTCGAGGAATACGCGGATGCCGGCTTCATGCATCCAGCGGATGCCATCGCCGAAGCGCACGGCCTGGCGGCTGTGGCGCACCCAGTACTCCGGGTCCGCGTGGCCGCCGCGCGGGAGCGGCGCACCCGTGAGGTTCGAAACGATGCGCAGCGACGGCTCCGCGAACCGCAGGGACGCGACCGCGTCGCGCAGCGCGGGCAGGATCGGCTCGACGAGGCGCGAGTGGAACGCGTGCGAGACGCGCAGCATGCGTCCATCGATGCCGCGCGCGCGGAACGACTCGAGCAGCTCGGTCACGAGCGGCGCATCGCCGGACAGCACGATGCTGGTCGGGCCGTTCACCGCAGCAATCGAAACCGCGCCATCGAGCGGCTCGATGGCTTCACGGGCAGCGGCTTCGCTGCAGAAGACGGCGGCCATCGCACCGCCATCCTCGAGCCCGTCCATCAGCCGCGCCCGTTCGGCGATCAGCTTCAGCCCATCTTCGAGCGGCAGCGCGCCGGCGTACACCGCGGCCGCGTACTCGCCGACGCTGTGTCCCAGCACGGCCACGGGCCGGACGCCCCAGCTCCGCCACAGCTCGGCGATGCCGAGGCCGATCGCGAATACCGCCGGCTGCGTGATGGCCGTGCGCTGGAGCGCGACGTCGTCACCATGTATCAGCTCGACCAGCGAGCGGCCGAGCGGTTCGCGCAGGACGGCATCGCAGCGATCCATGAAGGCGCGGAACACGGGCTCCGCTTCGTACAGCGCGCGCGTCATCCCGGCGTACTGCACGCCCTGGCCGGGGAACAGCAGCCCGACGCGCGGCGCCTCGACCGGCGCGCGACCGCGCATGAGTGCACCGGAACGCAGCGCATGCGCCGCGCTGCGCGCATCGGGCGCGACCACGGCCGCGCGTTCACCGAGCTGCGCGCGACCGGCACCCGCGACGTGCGCAATGTCGGCCAGCGTCGCATCGGGAGCGGCCAGGCGGTCCGCATACGCACGCGCCAGCTCGTCCAGCGCCGCCGGCGAGTGCGCCGACAGCGGCAGCACGTGCACGGCGCGGTCGCGGGGAGATGAACGCACTTCCTGCGGCGGTGCCTCCTCGACGATCACATGCGCGTTCGTGCCACTGAAGCCGAACGAACTCACGCCGCCGCGCAGGCGGTGGCCATCGGGGCCGAAGGGCCGGCGCGACACGGGCACTTCGACGGGCAGCCGCGACCAGGGAACGTGCGGGTTCGGCTTCCGGAAATGCAGGTGCGCCGGCAGTGCGCGGTCGCGGATCGCAATCACGGCGCGCAGCAGGCCGGCGATTCCGGCCGCCGCCTCGAGGTGGCCCACATTCGTCTTCACGGAGCTGATCAGCAGCGGCCGCTCCTTTGGGCGATCCGCCCCCAGCGCTGCCGCCAGCGCCTGCACTTCGATCGGGTCTCCGAGCGACGTGCCGGTGCCGTGCGCCTCGACGAAGTCGATCTCGCTGCCGCGCAGCCGCGCCTGCGCGAGCGCCGCGCGGATCACCTGCTCCTGCGCACCGCCGTTCGGTGCCGTGAGTCCGGTACTCGCGCCGTCCTGATTGACTGCGGAGCCGCGGATCACGGCGAGAATGCGATCGCCAGCGCGAACGGCATCCGTCACGCGCTTCAGCACCAGGAAGCCGCAGCCCTCGCCGCGCGCGAAACCGTCCGCCGATGCGTCGAACGTCTTGCAGCGGCCATCGGACGAGAGCATGCGCGACTGCACGAACGCGACGGTGGCCTCGGGCGAGAGCATGAGGCTCACGCCACCCGCCAGGGCCGCATCGCTCTCGCCCGACCGCAGTGACTGGCAGGCGAGATGCACGGCCACGAGCGAGGAGGAGCAGGCGGTGTCGAGCACGATCGACGGACCCTGGAGTCCGAGGATGTACGAGATGCGGCCTGCCACCATCGACTTGCCGATACCGGACGCGTAGTGCGAGTGCAGCACTTCGTTCAGCGGGCCGGAGCGGAGCTGCACCTGTGCGTAGTCGTCGGATGTGGTGCCGACGAACACGCCCGTGCGCGATCCCTCGAGACTGCGCGGATCGACGCCGGCGTGCTCGAGCGCTTCCCACGCGCACTCGAGCGCGAGCCGCTGCTGCGGGTCGATGCTCGCGGCTTCGCGATGCGAGATGCCGAAGAACGCGGGGTCGAACGCGGTGACGTCGATGTGCAACCAGCCCGCGGGCGGGAACGGTCCCAGCTCGCGCTCCCAGCGGTCCCAGTCGGGACGCGGCACGGGCGGCCGGTCTGTGATCGCGTCACGGCCGTCACGCAGCAGCCGCGCGAACGACTCGAGGTCGTGGGCGCCGCCGGGGAAACGGCAGGACGCGCCGACAATGGCTACATCGGTGTCCGGTGCGGCCTCCAGCTCTCGCACACGCTGCTGCAGCCGCTCGACTGCGATGAGCGCGCGCTTGAGCGGCGACAGCTCGCCGTTACCGGGCCCGTTCGAACTCACGAATCCTCCAGCGCATCCAGCGCGCGCAGCAATCGCTGCTCGGCTTCCTGCTCGGACAGTGCCTCGATCCCACCCGCGGGGACCGCGGGTCGGGAGACGGGGTCGCCGAGACGGGATGCGAGCAGCCCGACAATGGCGTCGATGGTCGGAAAGTCGAATACGAGCGTCGACGGCAGCGGCTCGTCGAGCTCGAGCGCCGCGTTCAGGCGGCTGCGCAGCTCCACGGCCATGAGCGAGTCGAGGCCCAGCTCCATCAGCCGCCGGCGCCTGTGGATCGGTTCATCCGCAGGGAGACGCAGCAGCGCTGCGATCTGCCGGCGTACCAGCTCCACCAGCCGCTCCTCACGCTCGTGCGGATGCGCAGCGAGCAGCTCCTGCCGCAGACCCGTCGTCTCCGGCTCGCTCTGCGCGGGCTCTGCTGTGTGCGCGGGTGAATCACCGGCGGGCACGATCGGCGCATCGAGTGGCGCACATGCGAGCAGCACGTGGAAGCCGAGCTCGTGCGTCGGCGCACTCGCATCCGGGAGTGCGGCGACGCGGTCGAATCCAGCCGCGCGCAGTGCGTCCATCCACGCGGCTTCGTCGAGCATCGCATGCGTGCGGCGGAGCGAATCGTCCGCGCGGTCCCAGCCCTCGAGCAGTGCGGTGGTAACGTCGTACCACGCGAGGTAGCGCGTGATCTCGAGCGCGATGAGCGCGCCGCCCGGCGCCAGCAGGCGGCGGATGCGCGCGAGCGTCGCCGGCAGGTCCTTCGTTGCGTGCAGCACGTTGCTCGCGATCACGAGATCGAAGCGGCCCGCACCCCAGCCCTGCGGCTCGGGATCCACATCGAGATCGAGCGTGCCCAGACGCAGCGACGGATAGGCGCGGAATCGTTCGGCCGCGCGGTCCAGGAACAGCGGCGACACATCCGTGAACGCATACTCCGCGAGCACGTCATCGAGTGTGGGGAGCAGCATGGCGGTCGTGCCGCCGGTGCCTGCGCCCACCTCGAGAAGCCGCAGTCCGCCCGCAGGAGCGCGCCGTCGCGCGAATGCCTCGGTCGCCGCGCGCTGCACCTCGGCGAGATACCGCACGAGCGACCAGTCGCGGTACAGCATGTCGGCGGTCGCGTTCGAGCCGTCGGGGAACAGCGTCTCGAGCGGCTCCGCACGCCCGCGCAGCACATCGGGCAGCGCCGCGGCGCAACGGTCGACGTATTCGGCCAGGAACTCGCCGTCGCCCGAGAGCAGCCGGTGCGCTTCCGCGCGTGCTTCCGTCAGCTTCACGGCCGTCACGGGCTGAACGACGCGATAGGCCGCGCTGTCGCGCACGAGCCGGCCCGCATCCGCGAGGCGATCCAGCCAACGGTGCAGCAGGCCGCGGTAGCCATCGCGCACGCCGATGCCGGCCGCGAGCTCGGCGGGCGTTACGCGCTCGTCCGCCCGCTGCAGTCCGCCCATCGTGTGCATCGTGTCCGCGATGATCTCGAGCGCGAGACGCTCGAGTGTGGCCCAGCGCGCCGGGAAGACGTCCGGATGGAAGTCGAGCGGACCATTGTGCTGTGCGCGGCCGCCGGCGCTCAGCGCGGCGGGCCACGCATCCGGAGCGCCCGCGCGCGTGGCGCCGGCCGGCGGCCGAGCGAACGTGCGATGCTCCCACGGATACGTCGGCGCGGTGATCACGCGTGCGGGTGCACCCTCGGCACCGGCGAGGTCGGCTTCGATGCGCGTCCAGTCCACCCGTCCGCCGCCGGCCCAGAGAGCGGCGACGCCTTCGAGAAGCTGCGTGCGCTCGTCACGTCCATCGCGCAGTGACGGCGCCCATACCGCATCGTCATCCGCGAACGCGCGCCGCCCCAGCCCTGCGAGCGTCGGGTGCGGGCCGATGTCCACGAACAGGCGACTGCCCTCCGCACGCGCGGCGCGCAGCGCATCGAGGAAGCGGACGGGTTCGCGCAGGTGTCGCCGCCAGTATTCGGCCGTGCGCACCTCGGGCCCCGCCACCGCGCCGGTCTTGCCCGAGATGAGCGCGAGCGACGGTTCGCCGTACGACACGCTGCGCGCCACGGCCTCGAACGCGTCGAGGATGGGATCGAGGAGCGGCGAATGCGCGGCACCGGCCACCGCGAGGCGGCGGAACTCGACGCCTTCCGCAGCGACGCGCGCGAGCACCGTCTCGATCGCCGCAGCACGTCCCGAGATCACCACCTCCGTCGGTCCGTTGATTGCTCCGATCGACACGTCGGTGGATCCGTCGAGCGCACGCGCGACCACGTCCTCCGTGGTGAAGAGCGCGGCCATGCGTCCGGTCTCCTCGAGGGAGTCCATGAGCCGGCCGCGCGCGCACACCAGCGTGGCTGCGTCCTCGAGTGACAGCACACCCGCAAGGCACGCCGCGGCATACTCGCCCACCGAATGGCCGAGCACGATCGTCGGGCGCACACCCCACGAGTTCCAGAGCTTCGCGAGTGCGTAGCCCAGCGCGAAGAGCGCGGGCTGCGCGAGTCGCATGGTGTCGAGGGCCGCGGCATCGGCGAGGATGTCGCGCAGCGGGAGATCGAGATGCTTCGAGAGCGCTGCATCACATGCATTCAGCGCATCACGGAAGATCGGGAACGCTTCATCGAGGGCGAGGCCCATGCGCGTGTACTGCGACCCGTGCCCCGTGAACAGGAACGTGACCTCATCCTCGCCCGCGCCGCGCGCGTGGCCCGTGAACACCGCCTCGCACGGCTCGCCGCGCAGCCAGGTTTCGAGCGCTTCTGCCGCCTCGGCTGCATCGGCCGCCACGAGTGCCAGGCGCTCGGGCAGATCCGCGCGCCCTGCGTTCGCCGTGCGGCACGCGCCCGCGAAGTCGACGTTCGGTTCGCGCAGCAGCTCGGCCCACTTCGCGGCGAGGCGGCGGAGCGCGGCGTCGCTGCGCGCGGACAGCTTGATCACGCGCGCACCCGCTCGGCGGCGCGACGGCGTCGCGGGGTCGGGTGCGGCGCCGAGCACGACGTGGACGTTCGTGCCCGTGAAGCCGAACGAGCTGACGCCGGCGGCGCGGCCGTCGAGGCGGCGCGCGGCGCTGCTCACCTCGATCGGAATCTCCGCCCATGGGATGCGCGTGTTCGGGCGCTCGACGTGGAGCGTGGGCGGGATGCGGCCGTGATGCAGCACGAGCGCTGCCTTCATCAGCCCCGCCACACCCGCGGCCGCCTCGAGATGGCCGAGGTTCGACTTGATCGAGCCGATCGGCAGCGGCCGCGTGCGGCTGTCGGCCAGGACGTTGGCGAGCGCGCCCACCTCGATCGGATCGCCGAGCGCGGTGCCGGTTCCGTGCGCTTCGACGTACCCGACCTCGTTCGCGTCCATGCGCGCATCGGCGAGCGCGGCGCGCAGCACGGTCTCCTGTGCAACACGATTCGGTGCGGTCAGGCCGCTGCTGCGCCCGTCCTGGTTCATCGCGGAGCCGTGGATGAGCGCGAGGATGCGGTCGCCGCTCCTGATCGCATCGTCGAGCAGCTTGAGCACGACGACGCCGCACCCCTCCGCGCGCACGAAGCCGTCGCCGCGGTCGTCGAACGCCTTGCAGCGGCCGTCCGCGGCCATCATCCCGGCTTTGGACATCGCGACGAGCACCTGCGGATACCGCAGCACGTTGACACCGCCCGCGAGTGCGAGCGTGGACTCGCCGCGTCGCAGACTCTGGATCGCGAGGTGCACGGCCGCGAGCGAAGACGAGCATGCGGTATCGATGGAGAGCGCGGGACCCTGGAGTCCGAGCGCATAGGCGATGCGGCCGGACGCGGCGCTGTGCGCCATCGCCTGCGGCACGTACGCGTCCAGCTCGCTGGCCGGCTCGTTGAGCAGGTCGTGGACGTGATCGAGTGCGGCAATGCCGACGAACACACCGGCACGCGTGCCCGTCAGCCCGTCGGGTGCAATGCCGGCGTGCTCGAGGGCTTCCCATGCGACCTCGAGCAGCAGCCGCTGCTGCGGGTCCATTCGTTGGGCTTCGCGCGGAGAAATACCGAAGAACGCCGCATCGAAGCGGTCGACGCCGTCGATGAAGCCGCCCCAGCGTGTGGACATGCGGCCGGGCGCGGCCGGATCCGGGTCGTAGTAGCGGTCGGCGTCCCAGCGGTCGGGCGGGACCTCGACGATGGCGTCCTGGTGGCTCATGAGCAGCCGCCAGAGCTCGTCCGGATCGGTGGCACCGCCGGGGAAACGGCAGCCCATGCCGACGATCGCGATCGGCTGGTTGCGCTCCTCCAGCTCGCGCACGCGCGCCTTCAGCGTGCGGATCTCGAGCAGCGCACGCTTTGCGGGCGAGAGGGCGTCGTCGCGTCCGGTCATGGCTCTACCATCCCTGCCTCATCCAGCTCGGCGAGCAGCGCCGCCTCCGCTTCTTCATCACTCAGCTCCGCGATCGCGGCCGTCTCGGCGTGCGCCGGCGGAGCCGATGGGTACAACCGCTCCAGCACGTGATCCGCGAGCGCGCCGAGCGTCGGGTAGTCCAGTGCGGCCGTCGCGGAGAGGGGCCGTTCGAGATCCAGCGTGGTGCCGATCAGGTTGCGCAGCTCGATCGCCATCAGCGAATCCATGCCCAGCTCGCTCAGCGGCTGGTCGGCCTCGAGCGCGGACTGCGGGTCGAGCGACAGCACTCGCACGGCGAGTCCGCGCAGGTGCGAGATGAGCAGGCCGCGCCGACGCGCCCCCGGTGCGCCATCCAGCGTCGGGCGGAATGCGGGCGCGGTCGCGCGGGCCGCCGGCACTTCGACGGTCGCGGTGGCGAGGTTCGAGAACATCGGCGGGAGCGCGCGCTCCGCGGCAAGCGCGTTCCAGTCCGCATCGATCACCGCGGCGAACGGGCCGTGCTCCGGGTGCGCGAGAATCTCGTCGAGCGCTCTGGCGGCCACTTCGGGTGACAGAGCGCGCAGCCCGCGGCCAAGTCCTTCGATCGGCGCGCGCGCGGCCATGCCGGCGCCGCTCCACGGTCCCCACGCGATCGTCACGGTGGGTGCGTTGTGCGCGCGTGTGGCCAGCGCCTCGAGAAACGCGTTGGCGGCCGCGTACGCGGACTGTCCGCGCGCGCTGAACACTGTGGCGGCGGAGCCGAAATGGATGACGAAGTCGAGCCGCGCGCGGCCGAGCAGTCGCTCGAGCAGGAGACCGCCGCGCGCCTTGCCGCGCAGCACCGCCGCGACCCGCTCCCACGTCTGCCGTGCGACCGCACCATCGTCGTTCGCGCCGGCCAGGTGCAGCACACCCGCGAGCGGCGGCAGCTCGGCTTCGATGCGCGCGAGCAGATCCGCCATGGCTCGCGCATCGGCAGCGTCCGCACGTGCTGTGATGACACGCACGCCGCGTGCACTGAGCTCCGTGATGAGGTCGCGTGTGGCCTGTGACGGAGCCGTGCGCGCCGTGACGACGACCGTGCGCGCGCCGCGATCCGCGAGCCACTGCACAACCGCCGGCCCGATGCCGCCAGCGCCGCCCGTCACGAGGTACGTGGCGTCCGCGCGGATCGTGCACGGCGGGACGAGCACGATGCGGCCGATGTGCCGCGCCTCCGCCATCGCGCGGAAGGCCGCGGTCGCATGGGTCAATGCGTACGTCTGGCGCGGCAGGGCTTCGAACGTCATCGAGCGCGCGAGCAGCGTGCGCGCGAGTGCGGGATCCTCGCGGAGCGACACGCCCAGATCCACGATCGTGTAGCGAACGTCCGGTCGGACACCTGCTACTTCCTCCGGCGTGCGGATGCCGCGCTTGCCCAGTTCCACGAAGCGGCCATCCCGTGCGAGCGCCTCGAGGCTTCGGTCGATCGCCTCGCCCGACAGCGAGTTGAGCACGACGTGCACACCCGCGCCCTGCGTGTCCGCGCGGATACCGTCCGCGAAATCGAGCGCGCGCGAGTCGTACACGTTCTCCACTCCGAGCGTGCGCAGGTATGCGCGCTTCGCTGCGCTGCCGGCAGTCGCGAACACTTCGGCACCGATCCGCTGCGCAACCTGGATCGCGGCGAGGCCGACGCCGCCTGCGCCCGCATGCACCAGCACGCGTTCGCCGCTCTTCAGTCCGGCCACGTTCTCGAGCGCGTAGAGCGCCGTTCCGAACGGCGAGGGAAGAGCGGCCGCGTCCAGCAGCGAGACATCGTCGGGGACCTGCGCCACCGACCATGCGGCCACCGTCACGTAGCTGCCGAACGCGCCCTCGGCGAAGCCGGCGACGCGGTCGCCCGGTGCGAGATCGGCGTTGGCACCCGCGCGCACGACGATGCCTGCGAAGTCGCTGCCCAGAGACGGCGCCTCGCCTGGATAGGCGCCGAGTGCGCCGAGGACATCACGGAAGCCGATGCCCGCAGCCTCGACACGCACCTCGACCTCGTCCGGTGCAGGTGCGCGGCGCTCGGCCGCTACGAGCTTCAGCCCGTCCAGTGTGCCCGTGCCGTCGGCGACGAGGCGCACCGGGCCTTCCGTCCGGGAGTCCGGCCTTGCGGCGGGGCGGCGGGCGAGACGCGGGACGAGCCGGCCGCGCGGACGCAGCGCCACTTCCGGCTCCGTGCAGCCGAGCTCGCGCGCGAGGGCCGCGGCGTCCTGGCTGCCGATGTCGATGATGCGCACGCGCAGCTCGGGGTGCTCCGCCGCCACGACGCGTGCGAAGCCGCGTACGGCCGCATGCAGCGGATCGGCGGTCTCCGTGCGCGCATCGGTCGCGCTGCTGTTACGCGTGACGATCGTGAGCGGCACCGCCGGCCCGTTCTCGACCAGCGTGCGCACGAGCTCGAGCAGACTGCCGAGCACGTCCTTCTGCGCGGCCTCCACGATCCGTGCGTCGGCATCGCGCGGCACCGTGTACTCCAGCGCACGCAGGAACACGATGCCGCGGCCCGCATCGATGGCGGTCGGATCGGCCATCGTCGCATCGGCGTGACGCATGAGCGCGTCGCGGAAGTCCGCCGGCCCGCCGATGATCTGCCATGCGCCCGCCGCCGAGGCGGATTCCTCCCCTGTCTGCCAGGACAGGTCGTAGATCGGCGCCTCCGCCGGCCCGGTGCGCGGCGAGCGCAATGCCAGACCCTCGATCTCGATCAGGACGCGTCCGGCAGCGTCCGTGATTACGAGGTCGACGGTCGCGCCGTGCGCCGATGCGCCGGAACGCACGGATGCACGACAGCGCACGTCCGTGGACGGCAGCGCGCGCACCGCGATGCGTTCGGCCGCGGCGGGAACCATGAGTGCATCCGGCAGCAGCGGCACTGCGGCCTGGAAGCAGGCATCGAGTCCGGCCGGATCGAGTCCCCAGCCGCGATCGACGAAGCGGACGTGGGCGGCGGTCTGTGTGCCGTCACTCGAAAGTGTTTCGAGGGCGCGGAACGAAGGGCCGAAACCGACACCGCCTCGCGCGAGCCGGTCGTAGAGCGCCGCGACGTCCACCGGTTCGCCGGACGGGAGGTCCGCGTGATCCGCGGTGTCCGCGCCGGGGGCGGCCAATGCGCGCGCGTGCGGCTGCCACGCGTCGCCGGTCCACGAGTGGACCGCGACACGTCCGTCCGACTCGACGAGCACCTGCACCTTTGCGCCCTCGTTCGGAAGCACGAGTGGTGCGCTCAGCAGCACGTCACGCAGCGTCAGCGGCTGCTCACCGAAAACACGCGCTGCGGCAGCGCGCATCATCTCGATGAGCGTCGTGGCGGAGACGACGACGGCGTCGCGGATGCGGTGCTCGGCGAGCAGTGGAATCGCGGCGGCCGAGAGATGCGTTTCGAAGATGCGCGTGGCCGCTGCCGTACGGATCTCTGCACCGAGCAGCGCATGGCCGGTGGGTTTGCCCGCCGCAGCCGCGGCCGGGGCGTCGTCGATCTCGACCCAGAAGCGTGTGCCACGAAACGGATACGTGGGCAGGGCAACGCGACGGGCGCCGGTGCCGCGATCGAACGTCTGCCAGTCGATCGGAGCACCCGCGACATGCAGCCGCTGCGCCGTCGCGAACATCTCCTGTGCGTCGTCTCCGCCGCGCCGCAGCGATGCGAGCCAGCGATGCGCGTCACCGGCCAGTGTCTCACGGCCAAGTGCGAGCAGCACCGGATGCGGGCCGATCTCGAGGAACGTGTCGCAGCCGAGCGCAGCCAGCTCGCGCACTCCATCCGCGAAGCGCACCGTCCGGCGCGCGTGCTCGGACCAGTACGACGGCTCCAGCAGCTCGCCGTTCATGCTGCGGCCCGTGAGGTTCGACACGAGTGGGACGCGCGGTGAACGCCATGTCGCAGCGGCTGCAGCGCGCTCGAGCGAGCCGAGGACCGGATCCATGAGCGCGGAGTGGAACGCGTGCGAGACGCGCAGCGCGCGCGTGTCGATCCCGGCGGCCTTCAGCTCGGAGGCCACCGCTTCGACGGCATCGCCGGCGCCCGAGATCACGGTGTTCGCCGGCGCGTTCATCGCGGCGATCGACACGTCGGCACCGCTCCGCTCGATGGCTGCCGCCACGACATCCGCGGGTGCGAGCGCTGCGGCCATCGCGCCGCCGGACGGCAGCGACTGCATCAGCGACGCGCGTTCCGCGATGAATGCGAGCCCGTCCTCGAGGTCCACCGCGCCCGCCACACATGCGGCGACGATCTCGCCGACACTGTGGCCGAGCACGGCAGCGGGCTGGATGCCCCACGAGCGCCACAGCTCCGCGAGTGCGTACTCGAGCGCGAAGAGTGCGGGCTGCGTCCATCCCGTTTCGTCCAGCCGCTCCGCCGGCGAGTCTCCCATCACCACATCGGCCAGCGAGCCACCGAGGTGCGGGCGCAGGATCTCGTCGCAGCGGTCGTAGCCCTCGCGGTAGGCCGGTGCGATGGCGTACAGCCGCGCACCCATGCCGACGTGCTGCGCGCCCTGCCCGGAGAAGAGGAATGCGATCTTCGGCGCCGTACCGGGCCGCACGTGTCCTCGCACCGCGAATGCCGAGTCATCGGAACCGAGCAGGCGCGTCCGCAGCTCATCCGCGGTCGCACCCAGCGCGGCCACCCTGTGCGGGAAGTGCGTGCGTCCCGCGTTCGTCGTGTGCGCGATGTCGGCGAGCTCGTCGTCGGCCAGGCACGCAGCCACACGCTCGATCTGTGCGTCGAGCTCCGCCTCGGTGCGCGCGGACAGCGTGATGACGTGCAGCGGCCGCTCCACCTCCGGCGCCGGCCGCGGCGCGGGCTCGTGCGCCTCGACGATCACGTGTGCATTCGTGCCGCTCGCACCGAACGAACTCACACCCGCCACGCGCCGTCCTTCCCACGGCTGCAGCGCCACGGGCACGCGGACCGGGATCTCGGACCACGCGATGTGCGGGCTCGGCTCCCGGAAGTGCAGGTGCGGATGGATCTCGCCATCGCGCACGGCGAGCACCGCTTTCATGAAGCCCGCAATGCCGGCCGCCGCCTCGAGGTGACCGAAGTTCGTCTTGACCGAGCCGACGTACAGCGGCGCGCTGCGCTTTGCACCCAGCACCGTGGCCAGCGCGGCGATCTCGATCGGATCGCCGAGCGGCGTGCCGGTGCCGTGCGCCTCGACGTAGCCGATGTCGTGCGGCTCTACGCCCGCCGATTCGAGTGCGGCGCGGATCACGGCCTCCTGCGCCGCGCGGTTCGGCACGGTCATGCCGCTCGTTGCGCCGTCCTGATTGATCGCGCTGCCGCGCACGACGGCGAGGATGCGGTCACCGGCCGCGACGGCATCGGAGAGCCGGCGCAGCACCACCACACCGCAGCCCTCACCGCGCGCGAAGCCGTTCGCCGCGGCATCGAACGTGGCGCAGCGCGCATCGGGCGAGAGCATGCGCGCCTTCGACATCGGCACGAACATCTCCGGCCCCGCCATTACGTTGACGCCCGCGGCCATCGCGAGATCGCTTTCACCGCTTCGCAGACTCACGCACGCCGTGTGCACGGCCACGAGCGACGACGAGCACGCCGTGTCCACGGCGAAGCTCGGCCCTGCGAGCCCGAGTACGTACGAGAGGCGTCCTGCCGAGAACGCGGGCGTGCAGCCGGTGGCCTGATAGGCGTCGAGCGTGTGCACGCCCGCGCGGCGCAGTCTGTACGCGTACTCGCTGCCCGTGATGCCGATGATCGCTGCGGTGCGCGTGCCCTGGAGCGAGGCCGGAACGATGCCGGCATCCTCGAGTGCGGCCCACGCCGTCTCGAGCAGCAGCCGGTGCTGCGGGTCCATGCTGAGCGCCTCGCGCGGCGCGATCCCGAAGAAGCCGGGATCGAAGTGGTCCGCGCGGTCGATGAAGCCGGCGCGTCGCACGTAGCTCTTCCCCGGAGCCTCGGGATCCGGATCGTACCAGCCGTCCATCGAGAAGCGCTCGTGCGGCGCTTCTCGAATGGCGTCGCGGCCCTCGCGCAGCAGCGCGCGGAACGCATCGGGATCGTTGGAGCTGCCCGGCAAGCGGCAGGCCATGCCGACCACCGCGATCGGCTCGCGGCTCGCGCCGCGCTCCGCCTCGGCGACCCGCGCCTGCAGCTTCTCGATCGCGAGCAGCGCCTTCTCGAGGCGCGCGCGATGGTCCTGCGCGCTCATCCGATCTCCTCGAGCGAGGCCAGCACGCGGTCGAGGCGCGCAGCCAGTTCATCCTCGGACGCCTCGCCGGCGCCGATCCCGAGCCGCCCCGCGAGATGGTCGCGCAGCCGCTCGACGGTCGGATGCTCGAACGCCACCGTCGTGGGCAGCTTCATTCCGAGCGCACGCTGCAGCCGGCCGCGCAGCTCCAGCGTCGTGAGCGAGTCCATTCCCAGCTTGAAGAAGCCCTGCCCGTTGCCGATCAGGTCCGCCGGCGTCATGCCCAGCACTTCTGCCACTTCGGTGCGCACGATCGTATCGAGCGCTTCGAGTGCCTGCGCGGGCTCCAGCCTGCGCAGCTTCTCGGCGACGCTTCCCTCCGCTGCTTCCGGTGCAGCCTCCGGCCGCGCGGGCTCCGCCACTTCGTCGAGCAGGCGATGCACGCCACCCAGACGCAGCGAGCGCGCGAGCGACGACCAGTCCGCATCGGCCACGATGCGCACCGCGGCGTCACCGCTCATGAGCGCGTGCAGTGTGATGAACGCAGACGTTGGGTCGAGCAGCCGCAGATCGCTGCGCTCTAGGAAACGGTCCCCTTCGCGCGCGGGCCCGGTGTCCCAGCCGCCCCACACGCCCGACAGCGCAGGCAATCCCTGCGAACGGCGCACATGCGCGAGCGCGTCGAGGAAGCGGTTGGCCGCGGCGTACGGCGCCATGCCGCGCGATCCCCACACGCCTGCGACGGAGGAGAAGAGCACGAAGTGGTCGAGCTCGTGCGCACGCGTCGCGCGGTCGAGGTTCCAGGATCCCGCCACCTTCGCCCCCAGCCACGACTCCAGCACATCACGATCGGCCTGCGCGAGGCCGCCGAAGCCAGCGGGCATCGCGCAGTGGAAGATACCGCGCAGCGGAGGCAGGTCGTTTCCGAAACGTTCGATGATGCGCGCTACCGCGCTCGCGTCCGTGACGTCGAGCGCGATCAATTCGACCTGAGCACCCGCGGCCCGCATGCGTTCGATCGCGGCGTCGGACGCCGTGCCGCGCCGCGACGCGAGCACGATCGTGTGTGCGCCCTGGGACGCGAGCCACTCACCGGTGCGCAGGCCCAGCGCTCCGGATCCACCGATCACGAGGTGCGCATCGCGAATGCGCGCGTTCATTACCGGCACATCCGTGCGGGCGAGCCGCGGGACGAAGCGGTCGCCGCTGCGGAACGCCGCCTGCCGTTCGTCGTCGTCGGCCGCCGCGAAAGCGCGCAGCGCGGACGCGAGCTCGGTCGGACCGGCGGTTGCCGCCACATCGATCAGCCCGATCCGCACATCCGGATTCTCGAGCGCCAGCGACAGGCCCATGCCCCACACCGCTGCCTGTACCGGATCCGGCGGCGGGTCTCCGGGGAGCGCGTGCGCGCCGCGCGTGACGACGTCGAGCGCCGTTCCCGGCGTGCATGCGCGCACGGCTTCGAGCAGACCGGCGCACGCATCCACGGTCGCGCGCAGAACGTCTGCATCCGGCGCGGCGCTCGGCGCCATCCAGACGGTCCGCCCGGCATCGGCGGACACGACATCGATTGGTCGTGCGGCGGACGACGCACGCGCGGCGAGGAGCACCTGCTCGAACCCGCCCACGTCGCGCGTCTCCGGCAGCTCGATCGCATCGATGCCGTCGAAGCCGGCGCCGGCGAGCGCGCGGCGCCAGGTGGCGATGTCGGCGAGCGGATGACTGGCGCGGAGCGGGTCGCCATCGAAGCGCCACCAGCCGCGCGTCAGCCCGAACACGAGGTCCACCCAGCGCGCGGGCTGCACGCCCTCGACGAGGAGCAGGAGTCCGCCCGGTGCGAGCAGCTCCGCTGCATGGGCGAGCGAATCGCTCAGCCGCTGCGTCGCATGCAGCACGTTGTTCGCGATCACGATGTCGAACGCCGCCGCACCGAACCCCTGCGCGGCGGGCGGACGCTCCACGTCCAGCAGCTCGCAGCGCACGCCCGGATGCGCCGCGAAGCGCGCACGTGCGGCGTCGACGAATAAACGCGAGACATCGGTGAACACGTAGTCGACCGAGCGCGCCGGCACTGCAGCCAGCACCGCCCGCGTCGTGGCACCGGTCCCCGCGCCGATCTCGAGAACGCGCAGGCCGCCCGGTGCGCGTGCGGCCGCGGCTCGCGCCACCGCTTCGGCCGCCGCCGCGTGCGCCTGACGCGACACGGCGGAGTCGCCGTAGATCGCGGCCGCGCCGGGGCCTTCGGCGGGGAAGAGCAGATCGAGCGCGTCATCTGCGCCGCGCACGACGCGGGCGAGACTCGTCGCGCAGCGGCGCACGAGCGCGAGCTGCGACGCGTGCGTGGGATAACGCTGTGCGAGTTCGTCCGCGCGTGCGTCCACGTCGTGCATCGGCATGCGCTGCACCGACCAGCCATCGCGGTCGCGCACGAGCGTGCCGTCGGCCTCGAGCTCGCCGAGCAGCCGCTCGAGTAGCGCTCGCTGATGCGCCTCGCGCGCGGCACCCATCAGGGCGGCCATCGGGATGTGTGTGCCATCGGCCAGCGAAACGCCGGCCAGCTCCGCAAGCGCGCGTGCGCTCCACGCCGAGAGCAGGGGATCGAGTCCAGCGAAAAATTCGCGCGCAGCGGCGGCGTCCTCCGCGTTCGCGGCCGCGGGCGCGATTCCGGACAGCTCGGGCAGCGTGCGCGGGCCCGCAGGAACGGCCCACGAGTTCCGGCACTGCCATGCCATCTCGAGCACCGGCGCCGCACTCGCTCCATCGACGGGCGCGAAGCGCGCGCCGCGGATGCGCAGCACGGTATGGCCCGCCGCGTCGCACACATCCGCATCACCGGCCGCGCCCACGCGCACCGTGAGTGTACCGTCCGCGGCGGCCACTCCTTCGACACGTTCGATCGCGGCGAGCACGTGGCCGTCCTGCGCGCCCAGCGTGCCGGCGAGCGCGCGCAGCGCAGCATCGATGGCGGCGGGCAGTGGGCCGCGATCCTCGAGGCCGCCTCGAACATCGAGCGGCCGTGACTCGGAGTCCGCGGGCAGATCCGCGGCTGTGTCGGACGCGGCTTCCGCGGTGAGCGCGAGCTCCCAGTCGTCCTCGCGCGCCGCGTGCAGCTCGACGCTGCTGCCGCGCACGATCGTTTGCACTGTCACCGGGCCGTTCGTCACGTCCAGCGGGCGCAGGAAGCGCACGGCGCGCAGGTCCTTCTGCAGCGCACTGCGCACGATCTCGAGCAGCAGCGCCGCGGGTGCGATCTCCCTTCCTCCCAAGCGATGCTCGCCGAACGCGTGCACCAGCGCGGCGGTCACGCGCCCTTCGAATACCTGCCCATCGAGCGCGGGGGAGCGCAGCCGCCGGCCGGGGAAGGGCGATTCCCGCGAATCACCGCGTGCAGCCGTCGAGCGCGCCTCCGGCAGCCAGAAGCTGCGACGCACCCACGGAGTGGGCGGCAGCTCGACGACCCCACCGTCGCTCGCGATCTCCTTCCACGAGATTTCGTGACCGCGCACGTGCAGTCGTGCGGTAACGCGGGCGAGCCAGCGGCCCGCATCGACATCGCGATCGAGCGACGCGGACACCCGATCCGCATCGCCATCGCCGAGCATCTGACGCATCGGCGTGACCAGTACACCGTGCGGACCGATCTCGAGGAAGTCCGCGTCCCGCAGCTCCGACGATGCCGCTGCGAACGCCTCCGCGAAACGCACCGGATGCCGCAGGTTGTTGCGCCAGTAGCTCGCATCGAGCGGCCCGTGCGCGCGTCCGCCGGTGGCGCTCGCGTAGAACGGTACCGTCGGGTTCGCAGGGGCGAGGCCGTGCAGCTCGCGTTCGAGTGCGGCGGCGGCGTCCTCCATTAGCGGCGAATGTGATGCGCGACGGAGCGGCAGCACACGCGCGAAGCGCCCGTCACCCTCGAGCCGCCGCACGATGTCGTGCACCGCCTCGGCCGGACCCGAGAGCACGAGCGAGCCCGGTGCATTTTCGCCCGCGATGGCCACGAACCCCGCGCGGATCGCGTCCAGCGATTCCGCTTCCATGCGCGTGATCGCGGCCACCGCCATCGCACCCTCCGGCGCGCGCTTCTCGACTGCGCAGCCGCGGTGGTACACGATGCGCACGGCGTCCTCGAGCGAGAGCGCGCCCGCCACGTGCGCCGCAGCCACCTCACCGAGACTGTGACCGACCACCGCCGCGGGCACGATGCCGCGCGCACGCCACAGCGCGGCTAGGCCCACCTGCACGGCAAAGAGCAGCGGCTGTTCGACATCCGCAGCGTCCGACTTGGTGCCTGCCTCGAGTGTCTCGAGCAGCGACCAACCCCCGAGCGGATGGAAGATGGCGTCGCACGATGCCACGGCTGCGCGGAATGCCGTTTCCTGCGCGAGCAGCGTGCGCGCCATGCCTTCGTGCTGTCCGCCCTGTCCGGAGAAGACGAACACCATGCGACGCGCTTCCGCCCCCGCCTCGCCCGCGATCGCGTCATCGGAGTCCTCACCTGCGCGGAACGCGGCCAGGCCTGCGGCCAGCTCGTCGATGGACGCAGCGGCGAACGCAGCGCGCGTGGTCTGGTGCTCGCGATGGAGCAAAGACGTGTGCGCGACATCGGCGAGCGCCGGCTTTCGATCCGTCAGGTGGTTCGCGTAGCGGTCGGCGAGCTCGTGCAGCGCGTCGGCGGAGCGCGCGGAGATCGCGACGACCACGGGTCGCACGACATCCGCACGTACGGACGGATCCGGTGCGGCACCGAGCACGATGTGCGCGTTCGTGCCGCCGAAGCCGAAGGAGCTGACGCCTGCGATGCGAGCTCCGTCCCATGCAATCGGCGCGGTCGGAAGGCGGAACCGTGTAGCGTCCAGCGCAAGGTGCGGGTTCGGCTTGCGGAGATGCAGGTTCCCCGGGATGCGGCTGTGCTGCACGGCAAGCACCGCCTTGATGAAGCCCGCGATGCCGGCGGCGCCCTCGAGGTGACCGATGTTCGTCTTCACAGCACCCAACCAGCAGGGCTGCTCGCCTTCGTGTCCGAGAACCGCAGCGAGCGCTTCGACTTCGATCGGGTCGCCGAGCAGCGTGCCCGTGCCGTGCGTCTCGACGTACTGCACATCGGCAGGCGACACGCCCGCATCATCGAGCGCGGCGCGCAGCACGGCCTCCTGCGCGGGCCCGTTCGGCGCGGTGATGCCGTTGCTCCGGCCGTCCTGGTTCACGGCGCTGCCGAGCACCACGGCGAGGATCGGGTCGCCGTCGGCCACCGCATCCCGCAGACGCTTGAGCACCGCCACACCCACACCCTCGCCGCGCACGATACCATCCGCTCCGGCATCGAACGTCTTACAGCGGCCATCCGGCGAGAGCAGGTTCATGCGCGCGAACGCGCGCGTCGGCTCGGGCGTGAGCATCAGGTTCGCGCCGGCCGCGAGTGCGATGTCGCACTCGCCCGCGCGCAGCGCGCGCACCGCGGCGTGCACCGCAACGAGCGACGACGAGCACGCCGTGTCCATCGCCACGCTCGGGCCGCGCAGGTCGAAGCAGTAGGAGATGCGGTTGGCGAGAATGGAGTGGCCCGTGCCGGTCGCCGTGTACGCATCGATGCGCCGGTCGCGCAGCTGCAGCCACGCGTACTCGTCGCTGTAGCTGTGTGCGCCGACGAAGACACCGGTACGACTGCCCTGGATCTGCGTGCGTGTGATACCCGCGCGCTCGAACGCTTCGTGCGTCAGTTCGAGCAGCAGCCGCTGCTGCGGGTCCATGCGGCGCGCTTCGCGCGGGGAGATGTCGAAGAACTCGGGCTCGAAGCCGGTGACATCTCCGATCAGGGCGGCCCAGCGCGCGCCGATCGGACGGCCGTTCTCCGGCACTTCCTCCACTGCGTCGCGTCCTGCGAGCAGCATGTCGAAGTACGACTCCGGGGAATCGGCGCTTCCGGGGAAGCGGCAGGCCGCGCCGATGACGGCGAGTGGCTCGCGCGTGCCGCGCTCCGCCGCTTCGAGGCGCGCGCGCATCTCGCGCAGCGCGACCAGCGCTTCCTGGAGCCGCTCCGTGCTCACGGCTGCCCCCGCAACACGCGCTGCGCCGCGGCCAGCTCCGCCTCGAGAAGCGCTTCGAGATCATCCGTCGCGGCCGGCGGCGCGGGAGGCTCGTCCGCGAACTTCGACACGAGATGACGCGCGAGCCGCTCCGCCGTGGGATGGTTCCAGATCGTCGTCGCGGGGATCGGTGTGCCCAGGTCCGCCTCCAGGCGGTTGCGCAGCTCGAGACCCATCAGCGAGTCGAGCCCCAGCCGCTTGAACGGACTGCCCGGCGGCACCTTCGCGGGATCGACACGGAGCACACCGGCTACACGCTCACGGATCCGCTCGAGCAGCAGCGCTTCCGCATCCGCTCCCGCCGCGCGCAGCACGTCCGCGAATGCCGCCGCACTCGACTGCGCGGCCGCTTCACCCGTGTGCAGCTCGGAGAGCAGTCGCACGGACCCCGGCGCGTGTGCGCTCCAGCGAGCGGCGTCGATGCGCGTGGCGAGCAGGTGCGTCTCGTCGGAGAGCAGTGCCCGATCCAGGAGTGCGAGCCCGTCCTCGGGGTCGAGGCCCGGCAGGCCGCTGCGGGCGAGCCGCGCGCCGCGATCGTCGCGTTCGGCGGCCAGCCCGATCCGTGTCCACGGACCCCACGCGATCGACAGTGCGGGCAGTCCGGCGTCGCGCCGCTGGCGCGCGAGTGCATCGAGGCACGCATTCGCCGCGGCGTAGTTCGCCTGCCCCACCGTACCGAGCGTCGCCGCGACCGATGAGTACAGCACGAAGAAGTCGAGTGGACGGTCGCGCGTCCGACGATCGAGCAGCCACGCTCCACGCACCTTGCCCGCGAACGGTTCGAGGAAGCGGTCGCGATCCAGAGCATCGATGCGCGCGTCCGCGAGCACGCCCGGGGCGTGCACGATGCCGCGCAGCGGCGGCAGCTCGCGATCGATCCGGTCGAGGAGTTCCGCGACGGCGCCCTCATCCGAAACGTCGCAAGCAACGACGTGCACGTCCGCGCCCAGCGCGGCCATTGCGTCATCGGAAACCGAGGCGTTCCGCCCCGCGAGGACGAGTGTGCCCGCACCGCGGAGAGCGAGACGTCGGGCGGTCGCGCGTCCGAGCGCGCCGGTCCCACCGGTGATGAGATACGTCGCATCCGCGCGCAGCACGGGTGTCACGTACTCGATGTGCGCGCGCAGCTCATCGACGGGCTGCATCTCGAGGACGACTTTGCCCACGTGACGCGCCGCCGCCATCTCCGCGAATGCCGCCTGGGCATCGGCGATGCCGAAGCGGCGAACGGGCAGCGGCACGAGCCGGCCGCGCTCCAGTTCAGTGCACACCTCGCTCAGGATTTCCCCCAGCTCCGCCGGCCGCTCTGTCGCCATGCGATCGAGGTCGACCGCGAAGTAGGAGAGATTGCGGCGGAACTCCGACAGCGGCAGCGGCGCCTCATCGTAGATGTCGCGCTTGCCCAGCTCGATGAAGCGGCCATAGGGCCGGAGCACGCGCAGCCCTTCGGCGACGGCGGCACCGGGCAGGCTGTTCAGCACGACGTCCACACCCTCACCCGACGTGGCCGCCAGCACATCATCGGCGAAGGAAGCGCGGGAATCGAACACGTGGGCGATGCCCTGCGCGCGCAGCCACGCGCGCTTCGCGTCGCGGCCCGCGGTCGCGACGATCTCGGCGCCCACGTTGCGCGCGATGCGCAGCGCCGCCATGCCGACACCGCCGGTGGCCGAGTGGATCAGTACGCGCTCGCCGGGACGCAGCCGCGCGAGCCGCACGAGCCCGTGCCACGCGGTGAGGTGAGCGACGAGGAAGCTCGCGGCGTCCGCGAACGAGACGTCGTCGGCAATGCGCGCCGCGAGCTGCGCATCGCACAGGGCGTGACTGCCCATGGCGTCGTGGCTGTACGCCATGACGCGGTCGCCGGGCTTGAGGTCCGTGACCTCCGCACCGGTCGCGGTTACGACGCCCGCACACTCGATCCCGAGTGGACCGAGACCGCCGGGCGCACCCGGATACGCGGCGAGGGCGGAGAGCACGTTCATGAAGTTGAGCCCCGCCGCATGCACCTCGATCTCGATTTCGTGCGCAGCCGGCGCGCGCCGCGGCGCGGCCTCCAGCCGCAGATTCTCGAGCGAGCCCGCCCGCGATGTGCCGAGGCGATATGCGGGCGGCGTCCCCGGCGCATGCGTCGCTTCGTCCGCGCGCATGAGGCGCGCGACCTGTCGCACTCCATCCTCGTAGCGAACGCGCGGCTCGTCGCCGCCGCGCAGCAGCTCGTCGACGATGGATGCCGGTTCGTCCGTGATGATCCGCACTGGCGCCAGTGCGGGGTGTTCGTTCGCGAGGACGGCGCACAGACCATTGAGGGCAGCGGCGAGGGGGCCGGCTTCGCCGGACGGCGCCACCACCCAGAACTTCGGCGGCTTCGCTGCGGCCGCCGCCTTCTGCGCGACGGTGAGCACGTCGAGTGCACCGCGCTCCTGCACTTCCACCGGATCGACGTCCGCCGACACCGGCCCGGTCACGTACACCACGTGATCGACGTCCGCACCGGCATCCACGACGGTGTGACCGGCCGCCTCGAGCTCTTGCGCGACCATGCGTGCCGCATCGCCGGTTGTGAACCACCGCTGCGCCGTCCGCGCGGTGCCGGACAGCGGCGCAGGACGCCAGTCGATGCGGAACAGCGCGGGCTCTTCTTCGGGGCGGCGCGGCAGACGCGCGAAGCGCGCCGACGCCACCGTCATCACCACACCATTCGTATCGGAGACGACGAGGTCCGCGCGACCCGCATCGGTGGACGCGGTGGCGAACACGTGCAGCTCGGCGGGTGCATGCATGCGATCGGCATGGAGCTGGATCGCGCCGATCTCGACGGGCACGAGCGTGTCATCGGGATCGGCGTTCGCGGCTGTCGCGAGCAGGCCGACCTGGAGCACGGCATCCAGCACCGCAGCATCCGTGATCGGCGCACCGCCGCGAATCGTGGCGGCGAGGCCGTCGGGCGTGCGCACCACCGCATCGACGCGGCGGAATGCGGGGCCGTACTCGAGCCCCCGCTCCTCCAGCATCGTGTAGTGCGGCACCTCGGTTCCACCTGCAGGGCCCGGTGCGTTGCGCGGCGTGGTGTCGCCCGTTAAGACGTGCGCGCTCGCGTGCCGTGTCCACGCCACATCGTCGTCGCTGCCACTGCGCGCGTGGATCGCCAGTGCGCGCGTGCCGCTCGCAGGTGCGTCGATCGCGAGCTGCACGGCCGGCCCCGGCTCGGACTCGATTTCCAGCAGCCCCTCGAAGCGGACGGCTTCGAGCGCGTGCGCGCCATCGAGATCGGCGATCGCCGCGAACGCGAGCTCGAGGAAACTTCCCGCCGGAACTACGGCGCGGCCGCGCACGCGGTGCTCGCGCAGCCGTGCGAGCTCCGCACCGCGTATCGCACCCTCCCACACGCGTGCGCCGGATGCAGCGCGCAGCGGCATGCCGAGCACGGGATGCCCGCCCGCGGTTGCAACGCGCGGCGCGATGTTCAACCAGTAGCGTTCGCGCTGCCACGGATAGGGCGGCAGCCGCACGGGCGCGCCCTCCGGCAGCACACGCTCCCATGCGGGCGTGGCACCGGCTTCGTAGAGTGTACCGAGCGAGGCGAGCATCGTCTCGCGCTCCGGTTCGCTGCGTCGCAGTGAGCCGACCGCGAGGCCTTCGAGCGATTCGACACCCAGCGTCTGCTCGACCGACGGCAGCAGCACCGGGTGCGGGCTCACCTCGAGGAAGATCGGTCCGCCCGATTCCACGGCCTCGCGCGCGATATCCGCGACGACGCGCGCGAATCGGACCGGTGCGCGCAGATTGCGCACCCAGTACTCCGCATCCAGTGCGCGACCGTCCGTCGCCTCGGCCGTCACCGTGGAGCGGAGCGGGACTTCAGCACGGGAAGGTGCGAGACCCGAGAGCAGCGCGCGCAGCTCGCCCGCGAGTCCATCCACCTGCGGCGAGTGCGATGCGACGTCCACCGCGATCCGGCGGCAGAACACGTCGCGCGCCTCGAGCTCCGCGAGCAGCGCATCCACCGCGTCCGGGTCACCCGCAACGACCGTCGAACGCGGACTGTTCGATGCGGCCACCGAAAGCAGCGAGTCGCGACCGGCGAGCGCTGCGCGCGCATCGGATTCCGGCAGCTCGACGACCGCCATCGCGCCGCGGCCCGAGATCCGGCGCAGCAGCCGGCTGCGCGTCGCGATCACCCGCATCGCGTCATCGAGCGACAGTGCTCCTGCCACCGCCGCCGCCGCCACCTCGCCCATGCTGTGTCCCACCACGACCGACGGCGCGATGCCCCACGAGCGCCAGAGGGCGGCCAGTGCGATGTCCAGGGCCACGAGCACCGGCTGGATCACATCGATGTCATCCAGCCGCCATGCCGCGGACCCGCGCTCTGCGTGCAGCTGCTCCAGCAGCGACCACTCGACGTATGGGCGCAGTGCCGCGTCGCATGCTTCGACGGTCGCACGGAACACCGGCTCATCCTCGAGCAGCCGGCGACCCATCCCTTCCCACTGCGAGCCCTGGCCCGGGAACACGAACACAATCGGACGATCCGCATGTGCCGCGCGGAACGTTCCGGATCCCGACAGAGCCGCGCGCAGCTCGGCAGCGTCCGACGCTACGACCGACATGCGGTACTCGTGATGCGCGCGCCGGCGAGCCAGTGTCCATGCGACATCGGCCAGCGCCGGCGCATCCTCGCCGTCCAGCCACGACGCATAGTCAGCGGCGAGCGCGCGCAGCGCCGCGGGCGTGTGCGCCGACAGCGGGACGAGCAGGGAACCATGCGACGCAGAAGGTCGCGCAGGTGCAGCCGGAGCAGCACCGACGACAATATGCGCGTTCGTGCCCGCGATGCCGAAGGAGCTCACGCCCGCCACCGCGGATGCGCGCCTCTCGATCGGCGTGGGCGATGTCGGGATGCGAACGCCGGCAGAAGCCCAGTCCACCGCAGGCGTCGGCGTTTCGAGGTGCAGGCTCGGCGGGACGGCCCCGTGTTCGACGACGAGCGCGGCCTTGATCAGGCCCGCGATGCCCGCGGCGCCCTCCGTGTGCCCGATGTTCGTCTTCACCGAACCGACCAGACACTCCGAACCGTGCGCACGCTGCGCGCCAACCACCGACGCGAGTGCGCCGATCTCCACCGGATCGCCGGCGGCCGTTCCGGTACCGTGCGCTTCCACGTACGACACGGCCGACGGATCGACGCCGGCATCGGTGTAGGCGTCGCGCAGCAGCGCTTCCTGCCCGCTCCGTGCCGGCGTGCCGAAATGATCCCCGCCGCCATCGTTGTTCACCGCGCCACCCAGGATCACCGCATGGATCGGATCCCCATCCGCCAGCGCGCGGTCCAGCCGCTTCAGCACCACCATCCCCGCGCCTTCACTGCGGACGTACCCGTCGGCACCGGCATCGCCGAAACGGCAACGACCGCGCGGGGACATCATGCCCGACTGGGAGTAGGCAATGGTGATGTGCGGCTGGAGAATCGCGTTCGCGCCGCCCGCCAGCGCCAGATCCGTCTCCCCGCTCCACAGGCTCCGGCAGGCCAGGTGAACCGCCACAAGCGATGACGAGCACGCCGAATCCACCGCGATCGACGGACCGCGCAGACCGAGGGCGTGCGATACCCGGCCGGGAGCCGCATAGCGGCCGGTACCGGTGGTCGAGTGGAAGTCTACGGAGGATGCATCCGCGAACAGCCGCGACTCGTAGTCGTTCAACCAGAGCCCGACGAAGACGCCCGTACGCGTTCCCGCCAGCCGCGTGGGATCCAGCGCCGCATCCTCCAGTGCCTCCCAGGCAACCTCGAGAACCAGCCTCTGCTGCGGATCCAGACGCTCCGCTTCACGCGCCGAGATCCCGAAGAACTCCGCGTCGAACCGGTCCAGGTCCTCGAGGAAACCGCCCCACCGCGTCGCGATTCGGCCCGGAACGCCCGCCCGGCCATCGTACAGCGCCTCCGCATCGAACCGGTCCGCCGGGATCGGACCGATCACGTCCCGGCCTGAAACCAGCGACCGCCAGTAGGACCTCGGGCCCCGGATGCCGCCCGGAAAGCGGCATCCGATTCCCACGATCGCTATGGGTGTCCGACCGGCTTCGCTCATTGCCCCGCCACGCCGTTCCGGATCCCCACCCGCTCCACGACCCGGGCCGCCAGTCTTTCCCATGACCGGCACCGGCCCGGATGCGGGCAACGAATCCGCAGCGGCCCCGTTCGGACCGCCGCCACTCCGTTCGGCTTCACTCTGGGTGCGTTTCTCGATGGAATTGGGACCCCGCCGACGGCCGCCGGGGCGCGGGACGGCGTGGTCAACACGCGCACAAAGGGCAAGTTCCATTCCCTGAAAGGCTTGTAACTCCTTCATTCACGCCACCCCCACGCCCCTCGACCCCTCCCCGCGCCCAACTCCCGCGTCCCGCCTACGCGCGCGCCGACGCGCCCGCTCCACCGCACGCTACCGGGCAGTGGCGTCCGCGCTGCGCCTGTTGCGTCGCCCCCCGCAAGTCATGGCCATCGGCTGGTCCCTCGGGGGCGGGGTACTGTTGCGTGGGCGCACATGTCGTGTAGGGCGGACGCAACGGGTCGGGCGGGAGCGTACGGTGCGGCGGCGGGCGTCCCGCCCGGGACGGCGGAGGGCATGGCTTGGGTGCAACAGCTGAGGGTTGCATGGAACGACGAGGGGCGAGGGTCGGGAGGGGGTGTGGGCGGGTGGCACGTCTTCCGCTGTAGCAAACCCACGTCCGCGCGCGGGGACGTGCGGACGACGGTGCCACGGTTCCAGCGCGCAATCGAGCCACACATTGGAAGCGACGATGTCATGGGTAATCCGCTCCCGGGAAGCGCGGCGGGGGGAGGCGCAGCTGCGGCTGTTCTGCGTGCCGCATGCGGGGGTTGGTCCGTCGGCCTATCGGGGCTGGGCGCCGGCGCTGCCGGCGGGTGTGGAGATGGCGGCTGTGCTGCTGCCGGGCCGGGAGGGTCGGCTGCGCGAGCCGGCGCTGCGGGACATCGGGCGAATGGCGGATGCTGCGGCGGAGGCGATGGCGGATGAGCTCGACCGTCCGTATGCGCTGTTCGGTCACAGCATGGGCGGGCTGGTGGCGTACGAGCTGGCACGTCGTTTCCGTGCCGCGGGGCTGGGCGAGCCCGAGCACCTCTTCGTATCCGGCCGGCGGGCGCCGCACATGCCGTCGCGTCGATCGGCGATCTCCCACCTCCCCGATGACGAGTTCGTGGCGGAAGTGGAGCACCGCTACGGCGGGATTCCGCGCCAGGTGCGGGAGCACAGGGAGCTGATGGATCTGCTGCTGCCGACACTGCGTGCGGATCTGGTCGCGGTCGAGGGATACAGCCCGGAAGCGGACCGTCCGCTGTCGTGTCCGGTGACGGCACTGGGCGGCGTGTCCGACGAAGAGACGAACCTGGAGGAACTGGCGGGCTGGAGCGGGTACACGACCGGGCGTTTTTCGGTGCAGCAGTTCGAGGGTGGTCATTTCTTCGTGCAGGAGAAGCGGGAGTCGGTGTTGTCGCTGGTGTCCAGGGAGCTGATGTCGGCTTTGGAGGGTCGGCCGTGAGTTCGGCAGCGGCGCTGCGGACGGACGGCGTGCATCTGCCGTCATCGGGCGAGGTGTGGACGTGGTGGGTGGACCTGGACATCACGCCGGAGCGGGCGCACGAGCTTACGTCGGTGTTGAACGAAGACGAGCGGACGCGTGCGGCTCGCTATCGCTTCGAGGTGCATCGCCGTCGCTTCATTGCCTGCCGCGCGGCGCTGCGGCGCATTCTCGCGGAATCTCTTTCCATCGATCCGTCGGACGTGGCGTTCCGGTACGACGAGCACGGCCGGCCGGAGCTGGCGGCTCCGCTCGATCGGCACGGCCTGCGGTTCAACGTATCGCACTCGGACCGGCTGGGTCTGATCGCGGTGGTGCGTGGCCAGCGGATCGGCGTGGACGTGGAGCGGATCCGCGAGCTGCGCGATCTGGAGCGCATCGCGGAGCGGACCTTCTCGGAGCGTGAGAACGCTGCGCTCCGCCGGTTGCCCGCGTCGCAGGTGGAGGCGGCGTTCTTCCGCTGCTGGACGCGCAAGGAAGCGGTGGTGAAGGCGCTGGGGACCGGCATCTATCACGGGCTGGACCGCTTCACGGTCACGCTGGTCCCGGATGAGCCGGCACGCCTCGTGGAGGCGGCGGACCGCGAGCTGGCCGTGGATCGCTGGGCGCTCGAGTCGCCTCCGCCGCCCGCGGGCGGGTTCGTTGCCGCGCTGGCGGTCGACCGTCCGGGTTTTCGAATCATCGATCGGAGCGTGTTCGCGTAATGACGGTTGCCGAGTTCCTGACGCATCTCGAGACGCTCGACATCAAGGTCTACGTCGAGGAAGGTCGCCTGAAGTGCAATGCGCCGCGCGGCGCACTGACGCCCGCGCTGCGTGAGGAGCTGGCGACGCGCAAGCAGGAACTGATCGATCTGCTCGGCAATGGCGCCGGCATGAACGGCGACGGCTCGGCGGAGGACTCCCTCTCGTTCGCGCAGCAGCGGCTGTGGTTCATCGACCGCATGCAGCCGGGCAGCTTCGCGTACAACATCACCGGTGCAATGCGGCTGCGCGGCCCGCTCGATCTCGGCGCGCTGGAAAAGACGCTCACCGAGCTGAACGAGCGTCACGAGCCGCTGCGCACCGTGTTCGCGGAGCGCGATGGGCAGCCCGTCGCCGTCGTGCAGCCGCCATCGAGGGCTCACATCGAAGTCATCGATGTAGCCGGTGCAGGCGAGGACGAGATCGAGGCGCGGCTCGAGGAGATGCTCGTCGCCGAGGGTCGCACGCCGTTCGATCTCACACGCGGCCCTCTGTTCCGGACGCGCGTGTATCGACTCGATCCTCAGCATCACGTCGTTCAGATGTCGCTGCATCACATCGTCGCGGATGGCTGGTCGCTCGGCGTGCTGGGCCGCGAGATCACGCTCCTCTATCAGCTGCACGCACAGGGTGTGGGTATGCGGCCGCCGCTGCCGGCGCGCTATGCCGATGTCGCGGCGCGCCAGCGCGCACGGCTCGCGGGCCCGCTCGGCAAGCAGCAGGCGGACTACTGGCGCGAGCGCCTCACGCCGCTGCCGCCGCTGCTGGACATGCCGTCGGACCGGCCGCGGCCCGCCGTGCAGACCTATAACGGCGCGGTCGAGGAGTACGAATTCCCGCCCGACCTGACCGACGCGATCCGGAAGCTCGGCAGCCAGCACTCCGCCACGCGCTTCATGGTGCTGCTCGCCGCGTTCGATGTGCTGCTGCACCGCTACACGGGCCTCACCGACATCGCGGTCGGCGCACCGATCGCGAATCGGAACGGTATCGAAGCGGAGAGCGTGATCGGCCTGCTCTTCAACACGCTGGTGATGCGTACGGACCTGAGCGGCGACCCGTCGTTCGTCGATGTGCTCGCGCGCGTCCGCGACGTCGCACTCGGCGCGTTCGCGAACCAGGACTTCCCGTTCGAGCGGCTGGTCGAGATGCTGCGGCCGTCGCGCGACACCAGCCACTCGCCGCTCTTCCAGGCGATGCTGATCGTGCAGAACCTGCCGTTCGAGGCGATCGATCTGGCCGGCCTGACCATCAGCCCGGTCCCCGTGCGCATCGGCTCCGCGAAGACCGACCTCACGATCGAGGTCATCCAGAAGAACGAGTCGCTGCACCTGTACATCGAGTACAGCACGGATCTGTTCGATGGCCCGACGATCCAGCGCTTCGCGGAGCACTTCGAGCGCGTACTGCGCGCCGCGGTGACGGAGCCGGAGCGTCCGATCTCGATGCTGCCGCTGGTGGGCGATGCGGAACGCCGTCGCGTGCTGGATGAAGTGAACGCGACGCGCGCGGACGTCGGCACCGAGACCGTTCCGCAGCGGATCGCAGCGCGCGCGGCGGAACGCCCGGACGCCGTGGCAGTGCAGTTCGGCGAAACGAAGCGCAGGTACGCGGAGTTCGAATCGCGCACGGATCGTCTTGCGAGCTATCTGCGCGAACGGGGCGCGAAGCGCGGCGAGCGGATCGGCATCCTGGTCGAGCGGTCGGCGGAGATGGTGGAGGCGGTGGTGGCGGTGCTGAAGACGGGCGCGGCGTACGTGCCGCTGGACCCGTCGTTCCCGCCGGATCGGCTGGCGTACATGCTGGAGGATGCGGGCGTGTCGCTGGTCGTGAGCCACGGCACGCTCACCGAATCGCTGCCGCTGCCGGCCGGCGCGGAAGTGGTGCGTCTCGATGCGGACGCGGACGCGATCGCCGCAACACCGATCGACACCAGGGCGGAGGGTCCGGGCTTCGAGGATCCGGCGTACGTGATCTACACGTCGGGGTCGACGGGTCGGCCGAAGGGTGTGGTGGTGCCGCACGGGGCACTGGTGAATCTGCTGGAGTCGTTCCGTCTGGAACCGGGGATGGGGCCGGACGATGTGCTGGTGGCGGTGACGACGCTGTCGTTCGACATCGCGGGGCTGGAGCTGCTGCTGCCGCTGGTGTCGGGAGCGGCCGTGGTGGTGGTGGACCGGGCCACGTCGGCGGACCCGATGAAGCTGGGCCCGCTGCTGGAGTCGGTGAACGCCACAGTGATGCAGGCGACACCGGCGACGTGGCGGCTGCTGCTGGAGGGCGGCTGGAGCGGGAAGCAGGGACTGCGGATCCTGTGCGGCGGCGAGGCGCTGTCGCCGGAGCTGGCGGACAGGCTGCTGGCGACGGGTGCGGAGCTGTGGAACGTGTACGGCCCGACGGAGACGACGATCTGGTCGACGATGCACCGGGTGTCGAGCGTGGAGTCGCCGGTGCCGGTCGGTCGTCCGATCGCGAACACGCGGACGTACGTGCTGGATGGCCGTGGCGAGCCGGTGCCGGTGGGAGTGGCGGGCGAGCTGTACATCGGCGGCGCGGGCGTGGCGCTGGGGTATCACAACCGGCCGGAGCTGACGGCGGAGAAGTTCGTGGCGGATCCGTTCAGCGAGGAGCCGGGCGCGCGGATGTATCGAACGGGCGACCTGGTGCGTCGTCGTGCGGATGGTACGCTGCTGTTCCTGGGCCGTGCGGACGACCAGGTGAAGGTGCGCGGGTTCCGGATCGAGCTGGGTGAGATCGAGACGGTGCTGTCGCAGCATCCGGCGGTGGCGCAGGGGGTGGTGGTGGCGCGGACGGAGGGTTCGGGGAACGCGTCGCTGGTGGGCTACGTGAGGTGGAAGGACGGAGCGGGGGTGGAGCTGGGCGAGCTGCGGACGCACCTGCGCGAGCGGCTGCCGGAGTACATGGTGCCGGGCGTGCTGGTGACGGTGGAGAACTTCCCGATGACACCGAACGGGAAGGTCGACCGCCGCCGCCTCCCCGAGCCTGATGCCACAGCCGCGCCGTCGCGTCCGCCGTACGTCGCGCCGCGTGACGACCTCGAGCGCACGATCGCCGATGTGTGGGCTGCGGTGCTGAAGGTCGAGCAGGTCGGCATCGACGACGATTTCTTCGATCTCGGCGGCCATTCGCTGCTGATGGTGCAGGCGCAGACGCGCATTCGCGAAGCGACGCAGCGCGAGCTGTCCATCGTCGAGATGTTCCGTCACCCCACCGTTCGCGCCCTCGCCGGACACCTCGCCGGCGCAGAGCACGCGCGGGCGGATGACGACGAGGACTTCGATGAGCGCGTGCTTTCGTTCGCGCAGCAGCGGCTCTGGTTCATCGACCGCATGCAGCCGGGCGGGCACGCGTACAACATCAGTGGTGCGATGCGCCTGCGCGGACGGCTCGATCTGGGGGCGCTGGAGAAGACGCTCACCGAGCTCGTCGAGCGGCACGAATCCCTGCGCACGGTCTTCCCGGATGAGGACGGCCGTCCCATCGCCGTCGTGCAGCCCGCGGGTCCGATCCGCTACACGCTCATCGATCTGACAGGCGAGGCGGATCCGGAGAAGGAGCTGGATCGGCATATCCAGGAGGAGTGCCGCACGCCGTTCGACCTCGCGCGCGGGCCACTGTTCCGTGTACGCGTGTACCGACTCGCGCCCGATCAGCACGTCGTGCAGATGTCGCTGCATCACATCGTCGCGGACGGCTGGTCGCTCGGTGTGCTGTCGCGCGAGCTCACCGCACTCTACGATCTGCATTCGAGCGGGATCGGCACACCGCCACCCGTGCCGCCGCGTTACGCCCGCTTCGCCGCGCGCGAGCGCCGGCGCCTCGACGGACCGGTCGGCGCGCAGCTGGCGGAGTACTGGCGCACACAGCTCGCGCCGCCGCCGCCGGCCGTCGATCTGCCGACGGACCGTCCACGCCCGGCGCTCCAGACGTTCGACGGCGCCATCGAGCAGTACCACATCCGCCGCGAGCTCGCCGATGCGCTGCACGCGCTCGGCCGCAAGCACGGCGGCACGGACTTCATGGTGCTGCTCGCCGCGCTCGACGTGCTCCTGCACCGCTACACCGGCCTCACCGACATCGCCGTCGGCTCGCCCGTCGCCAATCGCAACGAGAGCGGCGCCGAAGGCGTGATCGGGCTGATGTTCAACACGCTGGTGATGCGTACGGACCTGAGTGGCGACCCGTCGTTCGGCGAGCTGCTCGCGCGCGTCCGCGACGTCGCGCTCGGAGCGTACGCGCACCAGGAGTTCCCGTTCGAGCGGGTCGTCGAGATCGTCAAGCCGCCACGCGACACGAGCCGCTCGCCGCTCTTTCAGGTGATGCTGCTCGTTCAGAACATGCCGATGGAGCCGCTCCAGCTCCCGGGCCTCTCGATCGAGCAGGTACCGGTCCGCATGGGGTCGGCCAAGACGGACCTGAGCGTCGAGGTGATCCAGGGCACGGACGGCCTGCACCTCTTCCTCGAGTACAATACCGACCTGTTCGACGCGCCGACGGTCCGCCGCTTCGCGGAGCACTTCGAGCGCGTACTGCGCGCCGCGGTAGCGGAGCCGGAGCGTCCGATCTCGATGCTGCCGCTCGTGAGTGATGCGGAACGTCGCCGCGTGCTGGATGAAGTGAACGCGACGCGCGCGGACGTCCGCACCGAGACAGTGCCGCAGCGGATCACAGCGCGCGCGGCGGAACGCCCGGACGCCGTGGCAGTGCAGTTCGGCGAAACGAAGCGCAGGTACGCGGAGTTCGAATCGCGCACGGATCGTCTTGCGAGCTATCTGCGCGAACGGGGCGCGAAGCGCGGCGAGCGGATCGGCATCCTGGTCGAGCGGTCGGCGGAGATGGTGGAGGCGGTGGTGGCGGTGCTGAAGACGGGCGCGGCGTACGTGCCGCTGGACCCGTCGTTCCCGCCGGATCGGCTGGCGTACATGCTGGAGGATGCGGGCGTGTCGCTGGTCGTGAGCCACGGCACGCTCACCGAATCGCTGCCGCTGCCGGCCGGCGCGGAAGTGGTGCGTCTCGATGCGGACGCGGACGCGATCGCCGCAACACCGATCGACACCAGGGCGGAGGGTCCGGGCTTCGAGGATCCGGCGTACGTGATCTACACGTCGGGGTCGACGGGTCGGCCGAAGGGTGTGGTGGTGCCGCACGGGGCACTGGTGAATCTGCTGGAGTCGTTCCGTCTGGAACCGGGGATGGGGCCGGACGATGTGCTGGTGGCGGTGACGACGCTGTCGTTCGACATCGCGGGGCTGGAGCTGCTGCTGCCGCTGGTGTCGGGAGCGGCCGTGGTGGTGGTGGACCGGGCCACGTCGGCGGACCCGATGAAGCTGGGCCCGCTGCTGGAGTCGGTGAACGCCACAGTGATGCAGGCGACACCGGCGACGTGGCGGCTGCTGCTGGAGGGCGGCTGGAGCGGGAAGCAGGGACTGCGGATCCTGTGCGGCGGCGAGGCGCTGTCGCCGGAGCTGGCGGACAGGCTGCTGGCGACGGGTGCGGAGCTGTGGAACGTGTACGGCCCGACGGAGACGACGATCTGGTCGACGATGCACCGGGTGTCGAGCGTGGAGTCGCCGGTGCCGGTCGGTCGTCCGATCGCGAACACGCGGACGTACGTGCTGGATGGCCGTGGCGAGCCGGTGCCGGTGGGAGTGGCGGGCGAGCTGTACATCGGCGGCGCGGGCGTGGCGCTGGGGTATCACAACCGGCCGGAGCTGACGGCGGAGAAGTTCGTGGCGGATCCGTTCAGCGAGGAGCCGGGCGCGCGGATGTATCGAACGGGCGACCTGGTGCGTCGTCGTGCGGATGGTACGCTGCTGTTCCTGGGCCGTGCGGACGACCAGGTGAAGGTGCGCGGGTTCCGGATCGAGCTGGGTGAGATCGAGACGGTGCTGTCGCAGCATCCGGCGGTGGCGCAGGGGGTGGTGGTGGCGCGGACGGAGGGTTCGGGGAACGCGTCGCTGGTGGGCTACGTGAGGTGGAAGGACGGAGCGGGGGTGGAGCTGGGCGAGCTGCGGACGCACCTGCGCGAGCGGCTGCCGGAGTACATGGTGCCGGGCGTGCTGGTGACGGTGGAGAACTTCCCGATGACACCGAACGGGAAGGTCGACCGCCGCCGCCTCCCCGAGCCCGACATGAAGCGCGACGCCGTGCGGCCGACGTTCCTCGCGCCGAAGAACGCGATGGAGCAGGTAGTCGCACGCGTGTGGCAGGAAGTATTGAGGATCGATTCCGTGGGCGTGGATGACAACTTCTACGATCTCGGCGGGCATTCGCTGCTGATGGTGCAGGCGCAGACGCAGCTCCGGCAGACGACGGGGAAGGACATCTCGATCGTGGACATGTTCCGCTACCCGACGGTGCGCACGCTCGCCGCACACCTCGCCCGTTCGAACGGCAGGGCCTCGTGACGCGGCCGCTGATGGAGCCGATCGCGATCGTCGGCATGGCCGGCCGCTTCCCGCGCGCGGCCAATCTCGACGAGTACTGGCGCAACATCCGCGATGGCGTCGAGTGCCTGACGTTTTTCTCCGACGATGAACTGCTCGCCGCCGGCGTCGATCCGCAGCTGCTCGCGGATCCACGCTACGTCCGCAGCCGCGGCGTCATCGAAGGCAGCGACCTCTTCGACGCCAACTTCTTCGGGTACAGTCCGCGCGAAGCGGAGATCATGGACCCGCAGCATCGCCTCTTCCTGGAGGCGGCGTGGAGCGCGCTCGAGCACGCCGGCTATGCACCGGGCGTCGCGCGCGACGTCGGCGTCTATGCAGGCGCTTCGCTCACGTCGTACCTGATCACCAGCCTGCTGATCAACCCCGAGCTGATGCTCGCGGCCGGCAGCTACCACGCGATGCTCGCGAACGACAAGGACTTCGTCGCGACGCGCGCTGCGTACAAGCTCAACCTGCGCGGACCCGCGGTTTCCGTGCAGACCGCCTGCTCGACCTCGCTCGTCGCGGTGCAGATGGCCTGCCGCGCGCTGCAGGCGCGCGAGTGTGGCCTCGCCCTCGCGGGCGGCGTGTCCGTGCTCGTGCCGCGCGTCAGCGGCTACATGTACGAGCAGGGGATGATCCTCTCGCCGGACGGGCACTGCCGTGCCTTCGATGAGAAGGCGCGCGGCACCGTGCTGGGCGAGGGCGTAGGTGTGGTGGTGCTCAAGCGGCTGGCCGATGCGATCGCCGACCGCGATCACATCCACGCCGTCGTCCGCGGCGCCGCGCTCAACAACGACGGTTCCAACAAGGTCGGCTACACGGCGCCCAGCATCGATGGTCAGCTCGAGGTGATCGCGGAAGCGCACGAGCTCGCGGGTGTGAGTCCCGACACGATCACGTACATCGAGGCACACGGCACCGGCACCGAGCTGGGTGACCCGATCGAGATGATGGCGCTGACGGAAGCGTTCCGCCGTCACACGGACCGGCGCCAGTACTGCGCCATCGGATCGGTCAAGACGAACATCGGCCACCTCGATGCCGCGGCCGGTGTGGCGGGACTGATCAAGGCCGTGCTCGCACTCGAGCACGGTGTGATTCCGCCCAGCCTGCACTACGAGCACCCGAACCCGCGCATCGACTTCGCGTCGAGCCCGTTCTTCGTCAGCACCTCGGCCACCGAGTGGCGCACGAACAACGACACGCCGCGGCGCGCGGGCGTGAGCTCGTTCGGCATTGGCGGCACCAACGCGCACGTCGTCCTCGAGGAGGCGCCGCCCGCGCCCGTCACCGAGGGTGCGCGGCCGGTGCACGCACTCACGCTCTCCGCCCGCTCCGACGCCGCACTCGCACGCGCACGCGCCGACCTGGCCGCGTGGCTGACGCGCGAAACGGATCTCGATCTCGCAGACGTCGCATACACGCTGCATGTCGGGCGCGCCGCGTTCCCGCACCGCTGCGCCGTGGCTGCGCGCACACGCGAGGAGGCGATTGCCGCGCTGGCTGAAGGATCGACGCGCGCGTTCAGTGCCGAGGCGCGCGGCGTGCGGCCGGTCGTGTTCCTGTTCAGCGGACAGGGCACGCAGTACGTGGGCATGGGCCGCGGCATGTACGACAGTGAGCCCGTGTTCCGCGCTGCCGTCGACGAATGCGCGAAGACGCTCGAGCCCGTGCTCGGCCTCGACCTGCGCAATGTGCTGTACCCGCAGGCCGGTGGTGAAGCCGATGCCGAACGTCTCCTTGCGACGACGGCAATCACGCAGCCGGCACTCTTCACGATCGAGTACGCCCTCGCGCGCACGCTGCTGTCCTGGGGCATCGAGCCGCAGGCCATGATCGGCCACAGCATCGGTGAGTACGTAGCCGCGTGCATCGCGGGCGTGTTCGAGCCGGCGGATGCGCTGCGTCTCGTCGCGGAGCGCGGCCGACTGATGGAAGTGCCGGGCGGCGGGATGCTGGCCGTGACGCTGTCCGAAGCGGAGCTGAAGCAGCACCTGCCCGCCGGCCTCTCGATCGCCGCGGTCAACGGCCCCGCGCTCTGTGCCGTGTCCGGTCCTGCGGATGCCGTCGACGCATTCGCGCGCGCGCTCGAAGCCGAAGAGATCGGGTGTCAGCGTTTGCACGTGGCATCGGCGTTCCACTCGCCGATGATGGAGCCCGCGCTCGCGCCGTTCCGCGCGCTCGTCGGACAGACGCAGCGCTCCGAGCCGCAGCTGCCGTACGCGTCCAATGTGAGCGGCGGCTGGATCCAGCCGGATGAGGCGCAGGATCCCGAGTACTGGGCCGGCCACATGCGGAATGGCGTGCGCTTCTGGGATGGCCTGCGCACCGTGATACCCGACAATGCGATCGTCATCGAGGTCGGGCCGGGGCGTGCACTCGCCACCCTCGCACGGCCGATTGCTGTCGAGCGCTCCGCAACGATCCTCACCGCACTGCCGCATCCGAAGGATGGCCGCGCGGACGAGGAGCACTGGACGGAAACGATTGCGCGGCTGTGGGCGGCGGGCGCTCCGATCGACTGGGATGCGTACCACGCGTTCGAACGTCGCGCGCGCGTTCCGCTGCCGACCTATCCGTTCGAGCATCAGTCGTTCTGGGTTCAGCCGGGCGGCCGTTCGCTCCTTGCCGGTTCACAATCGGGGCCGTTCCAGGCGCCGCTGATGGACGAGTGGTTCTGGGTGCCGTCGTGGCGACGCAGTGCCCCGCGTCCGGCCGCCGATCCCACGCACGCGCACTGGCTGATCCTGAGTGATGATGCGGGTCATGCGGAGCGCGTGGCCGCACGCCTCGAAGCTTCGAACGCCGCGGTCACGCTCGTCCGTCGCGAAAGCGCACGCGACCGTCAGGATTACGACGCATTCGTCCCGGCGCTGCCACTCGACCGGCCGCTGCGCGTGCTGCACTTCGGAAGCCTCGACGATCCGTCCGTCGACCCGTTCTACGATGTGCTCTTCCTCGTGCAGGCGCTCGCCGCCGGCGATCGCGCCGCCGAAGTCGGTGTCGTGGTACAGGGGCTCTACGATGTGACAGGCGAGGGTGCGGTGAACGCGCGCGCCGCGACGGCCGGGGCACCCGCACTCATCGCAGCGCTCGAGCATCCGTCCATCGGCGCGCGCATCATCGATGTGCCGGTTGATCACGACGGGTTCGCAGACCGGCTTATCGAAGAGATGGGCACGGCTTCCGACGCGAGCATTGTGGCGTGGCGCGGTGCGCACCGCTGGGAGCGCACGGTCGCACCGCTCGCACTGCCGCAGGCGGGTAGCGGGGCAGGTCTGCGCAGGGGCGGAACGTACCTGATCACCGGCGGCACGGGCGGCATCGGCCTCATCTTCGCGCGCCACCTTGCCGCGAGCTGGCGTGCGAAGCTCGTACTGACGAGCCGCACGGCACCGCCGCGCGAGAGCTGGGCGACGATTGCTGCGGATTCTGCGCACCCGGCGGCGGAAACGGTGCGCACGCTGATGGAGCTCGAGGAGCTCGGCAGCGACGTGCTCTGGTTCGGCGCGGATGCAGCCGATGCGGATGCGATGCGGCGCGTGTTCGACGAGGCGCGCGCACGCTTCGGCCGCATCGATGGTGTGATCCACGCCGCCGGCATTCCGTCCAGTCAGGCCACGGAACGCCTGGCCGCGGAGAACGCGGCGAAGGTGCTCGCGCCCAAGGTCGACGGCACGCGCATCCTGTACGACCTCCTTGCGACGCAGCCGTTCGACTTCCTGCTGCTCTGTTCCTCGATCTCGACCGTCCTGCCCACCGTCGGCCAGGCCGACTACATGGCGGCGAACGAGTATCTGAACGCGTTCGCGCGCACCACGCGTCCCGCTGCGGGTCGCGTGATCGCCGTGGCGTGGGAGGTGTGGCAGGAGGTCGGCATGGCGGCGGCCGCCGCTGCTGCGACCGGTCACGAGCATCAGCTGCGCGAGCTGAAGCACGGTATCCGCCCGATCCAGGGCGTCGAGGTCTTCGAGCGCGTGCTCGCCGGTTCGGCCGATGAGGTAATCGTCAGCACGCGCGATGTGCAGCGGCTGATCGCCGACATCCGTCAGGACATGGCCATAGCCGCCGAGCCGCAGGCAGCGCCTGTCGCGCCGGCGGCTGCACCTGCGATGACCGGCGGCAACGGCGCAGCGCCGCCGCTGACCGAGCACGCGGCCGGTGAGCTCGAACAGGCGATTGCCGAGATCTGGCAGGCCCTGCTCGGCGTCGAAGTCGGTCCTGATGACGACTTCTTCGAGGTGGGCGGCCACTCGCTGCTCGCCACGCAGGTGATGTCGCGCATCTATCGCCGCTATGGCGTGGACGTGCCGCTGCGCACGCTCTTCGAGGTGCGTACCGTCGCGGGCCTCGCCGCACATGTCGAATCGCTTCTCCACGCCGAGTCCGAGCGGGAGGAGATCGAGATATGAGCACAGCCGGCTTCCTCGAGCAGCTGCGCCGGCTCCAGGTGCACGTCCGCATCGAAGGTGATGCCGTGCGCGTGAGCGCGCCGCGCGGCGTGCTGTCCCAGGAGCTGCAGGCGGAGCTCGCGCGCAGGAAGCCCGAGATCCTTGCGTACATGCGCAACGGCGGCGGCGATCCGGGCCGCCCGCCGATGACGCGCGCGGATCGCAACGCCGACCTGCCCCTCTCCTTCGCGCAGCAGCGCGTGTGGTTCCTCGAGCAGCTCGAGCCCGGCACGTCGGACTACACGATCGCCGTCCGCAAGCGACACTACGGCACGATCGACGTCGACATCCTGCGCCGCGCACTCGGGTTCCTCGTAGAGCGTCACGAATCGCTGCGCACGACCTTCACACGCGTCGGCAGCGAGCCCGTTCAGCGCATCGGACCGCCGCGCCCGGTCGATGTGCGCACGATCGACCTGCGACATCTGCCGGTCGAGGCGCGTCGCGAATCCGCGGACCGTTCGCTCCGCATCGAAGCAGCACGACCGTTCGACATCGAGCGCGGTCCGCTCTTCCGCGCATGCCTCATTCACCTCGCGGACGACGAGCACGAGCTGCTCATCGCGATGCACCACCTCGTGGCCGACGGCTGGTCCATCGGGCTGCTCGCGCACGAGTTCGGCGTTGCGTACGAAGCCGTCTACAACGGCGAGGAGCCGCAGCTCCCCGAGCTGCCGTACCAGTACGCCGACTACGCCGTATGGCAGCGCGAGTGGCTGACGGGAGACGTGCTCGACGAGCAGGCGCGCTTCTGGCGCAACGCGCTCGGCGGCGCGCCCGCGGCGCTGGAACTGCCCACAGACTATCCGCGCAATCAGGACCGGCCGCGCACCGCCGGCGGACACGAGTTCGGCGTTCCGCAGGAGGCCGCCGTCGCGCTGCGCGAGCTCGCGCGTTCGGAGGGCGCTACGCTCTTCATGGCCGCGCTTGCAGTGTTCGACATCCTGCTCGGACGCTATTCCGGCCAGGAGGACCTCGTCGTCGGCACCCCGATCGCCAACCGCGCCCACCCCGACGTACAGGGGATGGTGGGGTTCTTCGCAAACACGCTAGCGCTGCGCGCCGATCTTTCGGGCGACCCGTCGTTCCGTGAGCTGCTCGCGCGCGTCCGCGATCACTGCCTCGACGCGTACGCGCACCAGGACATGCCGTTCGAGCGGCTCGTCGAAGAGCTGCGGCCGGAGCGGAGTCCGGGTCGCAACCCGATCTTCCAGGTCAGCTTCGTGCTCCAGGGGCACGAGACCGGCGCCGACTTCGACTACGTGACCGCGGCGTCACCCTTCGAGATGACGCTCTTCCTGCGCGAGCGCGCGTCCGAGCTGCTCGGCGCCGTCGAGTACCGCTCGGACTTGTTCGAATGGGAGACGATGGCGCGTATGTCACGCCATTTCGTCAACCTGCTCCAGGCCGCGGTCGCGAACCCGGATGCCCCCATCAGCCGACTGAACATGCTCGACGAGCAGGAGCAGCGCCGCCTGCTCTTCGAGTGGAACGACACGGCGACGGCGTACCCGCACGATCGTTCGGTCACGGAGCTGTTCGAGGATCGCGTCGACGCGACACCCAACGCCGTTGCACTCCGCTTCGCCGGGCAGGCCGTCACGTACGACGAGCTGGACCGGCGCGCGAATCAGCTCGCGCACCACCTGATCGCGAAGGGTGTGAAGCCCGGCGCCGTGGTCGGCACGCTGATCGACCGTTCGATCGAAGCCATCGTCTCGACGATCGCCGTCCTGAAGGCAGGCGCGGTGTACGCGCCGCTCGACCCGCTCGCGCCCCCCGAGCGCCTGGGCTGGATCCTCGAGGACGCGCGCGCCGATGTGGTGCTGACCACGAATGCACTCTCAGCGCGGCTGCCGCGCGACGTGCGTTCGATTCGTGTGGATGTCGGGGCGGGTGCGATCGCCGAGCGGCAGGATGCGCGGACGGGGATCCACGTTGGGCCGATGGACCCCGCGTACGTCATGTTCACCTCGGGGACGAGCGGCCGACCGAAGGGCGTCGTCATTCCGCACCGCGGCATCGTGCGGCTGGTCTGCGGGAACACGTTCGCACATTTCGGCCCCGACGAGGTAATGCTCCAGCTCGCGACGTTCTCGTTCGACGCCGCAACGTTCGAGATCTGGGGAGCGCTGCTGCACGGCGCACGCCTCGCCATCGCGCCACCCGGAACGCTGTCTCTCGAGGAGATCGAGACGGAGCTCGCACGCGAGAGCGTGACTACCTTTTTCCTGACGACCGCGCTCTTCCACCAGCTCGCAGAGCACCGCGTGTCCATGCTGCGCGGCGTCCGCCAGCTCGTCGTCGGTGGCGACGTCCTTGCGCCCCGCGCGGCACGCACCGCGCTGGCTGCTTGTCCCGATCTCCGTCTCGTCAACGGTTACGGCCCGACCGAGAACACGACGTTCACGACCTGTCACACCGTGGCCGCGGATGTGCCGCTGGACCGGCCGATTCCGATCGGACGGCCCATCGCGAACACGCGCGTGTACATCCTCGACCGCGACATGAACCCGGTACCGGTCGGCGTGCCCGGTGAGCTCTGGACCGCAGGTGACGGCCTCGCGCTCGGATACGCGAACCGGCCCGACTTCACCGAAGAGAAGTTCATCACGGACACGCTGCCGCACGGCGTGCAGGAGCGGCTGTACCGCACCGGCGACCGCGTACGCTGGCGCAATGATGGCACCATCGAGTTCCTGGGCCGCTTCGACGACCAGGTCAAGCTGCGCGGCTTCCGGGTGGAGCCCGCCGAGATCGAGGCGACGCTCCTCCGCATGTCCGGGGTTCACGAGGCGGCCGTCCTCGTTCGCGTCAACGGCGGCGGCGAGCGCAAGCTCATCGCGTGGGTCGTCGCACCCGGTCTGTCTGACGCGGAGATCCGCGGCGCGCTTCGTGAGTTCCTGCCCGAGTACATGGTGCCCGCGGAGTTCGTGCTGCTCGACGCTCTGCCAATGACGCCGAGCGGCAAGCTCGATCGTCGTGCTCTGCCCGATCCACGCCGACAGCGCGTCGCGCCGTACGTGGGCGCTCGCGATGAGATCGAGCAGAAGCTGGTCGCCATCTGGCAGGAAGTGCTCGAGCGGGATTCCATCGGCGTGCACGACGACTTCTTCGATCTCGGCGGCCATTCGCTGCTCGCGGTCGAACTGTTCACGCGCATCGAAACCGCGTTCGGCATCACGCTCCCCCTTGCCACGCTCTTCCGGGCGCCGACGCCCGAGGGGCTGGCGCGGCTGATCCGTGCGGGCCGCAGGCCGCGCGTGAGCAACGTGCTCGTGCCGATCCGCGCGTCCGGACACCGCTCGCCGATCTTCGCCGTGCCGGGTGTGGGCGGGAACGTGCTCTCCTTCCGCGACCTCGCGCACGAGCTGCCGGCCGACCGTCCGTTCTACGGCCTCCAGTCACTCGGGCTCGAAGGCGACGCCGAGCCGCTCACGAGCATCGAACAGATCGCGACCACGTTCCTCGAGCAGGTGCGTGAGGTGCAGCCGCGCGGACCCTATCACTTCATCGGGGCCTGCATGGGCGGCGTCGTCGCATACGAAATGGCGCAGCAGCTGCGCGCGGCCGGTGAGGACGTCGCGCTGCTGGGGCTCCTCGAGACATGGCCGCCCGAGCTCACACCCGAGAACCCGACCGTGCCCCGGGGCCGCTTCGCTTCCCTGACCCTCTTCCTCTGGAACCGGGTCCGAATGCAGTTCATCACGCTTTCCCGGCTGCGCGGCCGCGAGCGGCTGCGCTTCGTCGCGGGCCGCGCTGACCGCCTCGCCGGCGCCGTTATTCGCCGTTCGCTGCCGGACGTCACGCTAAACGACTACCGGCTGCGCCGCGTCGAGCAGGCCAACCTCTTCGCGGTCCGCAACTACGTACCGAAGCCGTATGACGGCAGCGCCGTTGCCATCCTCGCGGCCGATCGCCCCATCGTGGGCGAGGACTACCGACACGCCTGGAAGCAGCTCGTGCGCGGCGGTATCCAGGTCTTCGCGATGCCGGGCGCGGACTCCGGCCTGATGATCAAGCCGCCGCACGCGGGACCGCTCGCGCGCCGCCTACTCGAGTTCCTCGGCGATACATGAACGCTTCTGAAGTGCCGCAGCCGGCCTACAAACTCACGCAGTTCCTGCCACCGCGCGCATGGATCCCCGCCAGCGGGGCCGTCATTGCGGGGCTCATCAACGGCATCGCCGGCGCGGCGCTCATCGCGGTCGTCAACACAGCCATTCAGGGACGCTCCGGCTACTCCGTTGCGCTGCTCGGTGGCGCGTTCTTCGGTCTCGTGCTCGCAAAGATCGGCAGCAACGCGGCCGCGCGCTGGATGCTGCACGGCTTCACGCTCGAGACGCTCACCAGCCTGTCGCGTGACCTGAGTCGCCGTATCGTCGCCACGCCGCTGCGCGACATCGAACGCGTCGGCGCCCCGCGCATCCTCGCCACACTCATCGACGATGTCGCGGTCATCGGCTTCGCGGCGCAAACGATACCCGCCGTCGCGACGAACATTGCCGTGCTCGCCGGCTGCGCGGTCTATCTCGCGTACCTGTCATGGCAGGTGCTCATTGCGGTGACCGTGTTCGTCATCGTTGCATCGGCCATCTACAAGGTGCTGATCACCCGCGCCTACAAGTTCATGCAGCGCGCACGCGATACGCGCGACATCCTGTTCCAGCACTTTCGGGCCCTGACCGAAGGCAACAAGGAGCTCAAGCTCCACGCACGGCGACGCCAGGCCTTCATGAAGGAGCGCATCGACGTTGCCACCGAGTCCATGCAGCGTGACGGCATGCTCGGGCTGCGGGTCGACATCATCGCGGGCGGCTGGAACCAGCTCTTCTTCTATGGCCTGATCGGCGGACTGATCTTCTTCCTGCCCGGCGGCATCGCCGGCGGCGCAACTCTCGACGCCGCGACCGTCACCGGATACGTCCTGGTCACGCTCTACATGATGAATCCGATCTGGAACATCATGGCGTCGTGGCCCGTGTTCGCCCGCGGACGCATCGCACTAGACAAGGTCCGCTCGCTCGGACTGGCGCTCGATCCGGGCAAGGCCGAGCCCGCCATCGTCGATGCGCCGACCGACTGGCAGCGCATCGAGCTCGATGGGGTCACCTTCGCCTATCCGCCCGACGCCGAAGGACAGTCGTTCGTGCTCGGGCCGATCGACCTCGCGCTCGAGCGCGGTGAGCTGGTCTTCCTCGTCGGCGGCAACGGCAGCGGGAAGTCCACCCTGATGAAGGTCCTGACCGGGCTCTACCCCCCCGCCGAGGGCGCCATCAGCCTGGATGGCCGCGTCATTGATGACGGCAATCGCGAGGGATACCGGCAGCTCTTCTCCGCCATCTTCTCCGACTTCTATCTGTTCGACACGTTGCTCGGCCTCGATGGCGACGTCGACGCTCGCGCCCGCGACTACATCGTCCAGCTCGAGCTCCAGGACAAGGTCAGCATCCGCGACGGCGCCTTCTCGACCCTCGACCTCTCACAGGGTCAGCGGAAGCGACTCGCTCTGCTCACCGCCTACCTCGAGGACCGGCCGATCTACGTCTTCGACGAGTGGGCCGCCGACCAGGACCCGCATTACCGCGAGATCTTCTACAGGCGGCTCCTGCCGGAGCTGCGCGGCCGCGGGCATACGGTGGTCGTCATCAGCCACGACGACCGCTACTACCACCTCGGCGACCGCGTCATTCGCCTCGATTACGGCCGTGTCGCCACCGCACCGGCCGAAACGCCGGCCGCAGCAACGACGCTGTAGGCCGACCGCACTCGAACGCTCCCGGCGACAACGCTAGAGCTCGCGGTGGCCGGATCCTGTCGGCCCCGTAGGGATCGCGTTCCCGACTCGCTCCCGCGCCCGGCCGATCGCAGCCGCCAAATCCCGCTCCTGTCGCGGTAAGCGTGCTCCCTGAAACACTCCGCGAATGGCCGATCGTAGTCGCCGGATC
>CAYUIG010000001.1:186702-209230 GCA_964444685.1 uncultured Gemmatimonadaceae bacterium
GAATGGCCGATCGTAGTCGCCGGATCCCGCCTCTGCCCCCTTGTAATCGCACTGTCGGATTCCCTCCCGAAGGGCCCCGAAGTGCCCGTTTTCCCTTGAGTTGCCGCCCCTCGTGCGCTATATTGTCTCACATGTACGTGCGCGCGAGGCCGGGGGTCCCGTTCGGACGCCCGGCCTCTGTCGTGCCCGGATCCCGCGAGAGCGCGGTGATCCGCTGGACCTCATAAGGAATCCATGGAATTCAACGAGCTGGTACAGGCGGAGGCGCTGCGACAGGCGATCGATGAGATCGGCTGGTCCAGGCCAACGCCCATTCAGGAAAAGGCTATCCCCATCGTTCGAACCGGCCGCGACCTCGTCGGCATCGCCCAGACGGGAACCGGCAAGACCGGTGCGTTCCTCCTGCCGAGTCTCGAGAAGCAGCTGGACCGTCCCGGTCTCCGCACCCTCGTCCTCTGTCCGACCCGCGAGCTCGCCCAGCAGGTGGCCGCCGATGCGCGCGAGATGAGCGCCCACACCGGCCTGCGGGTCGGTGAGGTCGTGGGTGGCATGCCGATGGGCCCGCAGACGCGCGGCTTCAAGAAGGGCTTCGATGTGGTCGTGGCGACGCCCGGCCGTCTGCTCGATCACATCGAGCGCGGACACGCCGACCTGTCGGCCGTCGAGACCCTGATTCTCGACGAAGCGGACCGCATGCTCGACATGGGCTTCCGCCCGCAGATCGATGCGATCCTCCGCAACGTGCCGAAGGAGCGGCAGACCCTTCTGTTCTCCGCCACAATGCCCAACGGCGTGCATGCCCTGGCGCTGCGCATCATGCGCGATCCCGAGTGGATCGAGGCCGCCCCGCCCGCGACCACCGCGGACGGCATCGACCAGCGCCTCTATCCCGTGCGCGCCGAAAAGAAGCCCGCGCTCCTGCTCGAGCTGCTGCAGAGCGAGCACTGGACCCAGGTCCTCGTCTTCACGGCGACCAAGGTGGGCGCGGACGTTCTCATGGCACGGCTCCAGCACGCCGACGTCAGCGCAGCGCTGATGCACGGCGACCGCGATATGAAGCAGCGTCGCGCCGCACTCGAGGCCTTCGCCGAAGGCCGCGTCCGCGTGCTGATCGCGACCGACGTGGCCCAGCGCGGCCTCGACATCGAGGGCATCAGCCACGTCGTCAACTACGACGTCCCGCGCGATCCCGAGGCCTACGTGCACCGGATCGGCCGGACCGGCCGCGCCGGCGCAAAGGGAAGCGCCGTAACGTTCATGACCGCCGGCGAACTACCCGCCGTACGCGCCATCGAACACGTGCTAGGCGCCCCGATCCCGCGCATATCGATCGCGGAGTATGATTACGACCCGCACCCACAGCTCGATCTGTCGCGCACCAAGGCCCGCGTCAGTCGGACGGGCGGACGCATGGGCACGCGCAGCGTCGACGAGCTGTCACCCGAAGAGTTGGCCGAGTTGATGCGCGTAGGCTGAACCGTCGTTCTGCCGAATCATTGCCGAGGGCGCGAGGATCCGTCGATCCGAGCGCCCTTTGTAATGCACCCCCACATGTCTCGATGCGCCACCATTCCCCTTCGCGAGCCGCCACCTCCGACCACCGCACCACATCTCCCTCCCCAACCCCCTCTGTTGTTTTCGCGGGAAGTGTGGACATGAAGCGGGTCACCCCGTGTCCACGCGTTCGAATGGCAGAGGGCCTAATGGCCAGTGGAAGGCAGTCTCGGCGAAGCCGCGTCGCAAGCCTGCGTCGACGAAGCGGTGCCAGACGAGGTAGTTGGAGAGATAGCGAGTCGCCACACCACGGAATCGTTTGATCCAGCGATGAAGCCGGAACCGGTAGCCCGAAACTACGTCGAGTGTTTCGAACTCCCGAGTAGGGATACCCTGCGTTGCCCGCGCTGGGATCATCACACCCCTGATGCGCTCAGCAAAGGCAGCTGGCGGATTGCGGGGCACATAACGGGCGAGAATGATCGATTCAGGCTGAACTCGCGAACCGAGCACCCGCTCGAGGGACTCCGCTGAGACCACACGGCTGTTACTGGGCGCCGCCACCCCGGTGACTGTTCCGCCGAGGCGGTCGCAGGCAATCACGACGTTCGCGCCGGTGTCCGCCTCGGGCCAGGGATCGCCCGATCGGCGCGATCGAGGCGGACGTCCCTTTACGCGCCGCCCCTTCTCCGACTGCATGAACCAGGTAGAGTCCAGCTCGATCGTTCCGCGCAGGGATTCGGTATCGAAGAGCCTCAACCCGTTCAGGACGCGATGCCTCCAGCGGAACGCTGTGGAGGGGTGAACGCCAACGTATGCCGCCGTCTGATGCACGGTCCGACCACGCTGCATGTACTCCTGATTCAACGGCCACAGCGCAAGCTTCTTGATATACATGGCGGGTGTGCCGGTAAGGTCGCTGAATGTGCGGCCACACCCCTTGCAGCGATGGCGCTGCCGCCCGGAGAAGTGTCCCCATCGCTGCGTATACGTGCAATGACAACGTGGGCACGCTACTCCGTTCGCGAACCGTGCGTTACGGCACGTGGCGAGCACATCGGCGATCCGGCTTGGCCGGCGTGGCGGACGCTGTCCGGCGTCGACGCCAGCGTTTGATGTGATGAACATGCAACATGGATCATGCTGCAAGCGGGGCGATGGAATAGCAGCTCGAGACATCCACACTTCCCGCGAAAAGAACGGAGGGGTTCACGGTTGGTGATAGGGCGGAGACAGCGATCGTCCGACTTCCGAACGTTCGGGATGGCTCAACCGGACATGCAGCCCGAGATCGGAACGTTGCTCAGGGGCCGCTTCGTTCCGCGCGATCGTGCTTCAGGATGTCCCAGACTAGAAGGATCCCGCCGACGGCGGCGGCGATGAACAACAGCATGGCCAGGCCGGGATAGCCGAGGATCGTGAACGCGGTCTGGACGCGCATGAGCATCGCGGCGCCGACGATGAGTGCGGCCAGGATGAGGCCGACGGTGATGCGGTTCGCGATTTTCTGCAGTCCGCCGATGAGTCGGGACTCGTCGATGGAGTCGATGCGAACGCGCAGGTTGCCATCGGCGATACGATCGAGGCCGCGATTGAGGCGGGCGGGAAGACGCTGGACCAGCTCGGTCAGCTCGATCGCGGTCGAGAAGATGTTGGCAGGGGAAGCAGCCCGCAGCATGCGCTGGCGGAGGAGCGAAGTGGCGTGCGAGCGCACTTCGGCGTTCGGATCGAAGTCGGGTGCGAGTGTGCGGGCGACTTCATCGAGATGGAGGAGCGTTTTGCCCAGGAGGGACAGCTCCGGAGGCTGGCGGACGCCGTGCTCGGTGGAGATGCGGGTGATCTGGAGGATCGCGCGGCCCATGGCGGCGTTCTGGATGGGCTGACTCGCGATGAGGGCTACGAGCCGGCTGACCTCGCGGGTGTAGGCGCGCGGGTCGTAGTTGTCGAGACGCTGACCGATCGTGGCACCGATCGCGGCCGCGTCCTCGCCGCGGCCGTCGCTGACGGCGAGCAGGAGCTTGAGCAGCTGTTCCTGCATCTGCGGCGCGACGTGGCCGATCATGCCGAGGTCGATGAGTGCCAGTCGGTGATCGCGGGTGACGAAGACGTTGCCGGGGTGCGGGTCCGCGTGGAAGAAGCCGTGTACGAGCACCTGATCGAGGTAGGCGCGGAACAGGTCGGTAGCCAGGTCAGTGCCATCCAGCTCGATGCGGGCGAGCGGCGACAGCGATGTGATCTTCACGCCGCTGACATACTCCATGGTGAGCACGCGCGACGTGGTGTAGTCGGCGAGCGGGTGCGGGACGAGGAGTCGTGGATAGTCCTCGAGTGCACGACCCAGCCGCTCGAGATTGGCGGCCTCCAGGCGGTAGTCGAGCTCGCGGTTGATGCTCTGCCTGAACTCGTCGAGCAGTTCGGTGAGTGCCAGGCGGGCGGCGGTCTCTGCGTGGCGATCCAGAAAGGCCGCAAGCTCGCCGAGCGCTTCGAGGTCGGTGGCGATGCGCTCGCGGATGCCGGGGCGCTGCACCTTCACCGCGACGGCGCGCCCGTCACGCATCTCGGCGAAGTGCACCTGTCCGAGTGATGCGGCGGCGATGGGCTCGGGATCGAAACGGGCGAAGAGCTTCGACAGTCGGCCGCCGAGCTCCGACGCGACGATCGCCTCAGCTTCCTCGGCAGGGAACGGCTCGACGCGATCCTGCAAACGCTCGAGAGCTTCGAGGTACGCAGCCGGAAGGAGGTCCGACCGGGTCGAAAGGATCTGGCCGAGTTTGATGTAGGTCGGCCCGAGGGACTCGAGGTCCTCGGCGAGTGTGTCGGCGTCGGTCCGTGTGGACGGGTCGCTGCCGTTGGCCGAGGGGTGCAGATCCCCAGCAAGGCTGGCGCGTGCGAGCTCCCCGCGCCCGTGCCGCACCAGCAACCGGGCGATGTCCACGTAGCGGCCGAGATGCTCGGGTCGAAGCGACAGGGCCATGCGCCCGCCAAGTGCAAGGGGCGGGCCGCATGTGCAAGCGGCGGCGGGTGCGTCGTCTCCCGGTTGTACGCAAAAACCGGGGAGGCGATCATGGAGCGGGTTCGGGCATGGGCGGCTGCACTGCTGCTGTCGTGCGCAGCGGCACCGGTGTGGGGGCAGGGAATCGTGGAGCCGGTCCGGCCGGCGCCGAACGTGGCGATCACCAAGTTGCGTTCGGTGGTGAACGTGAAGGTGACGGGCCGGGTCGCCGAAGTGGAGGTGGAGGAGTGGTTCCGCAACGATGGGGGCGCGTTCGGCGAAGCGGACTACCTGTATCCGATTCCCGCCGGCGCGGTGTTCAGCGGGTACAGCCTCTTCCAGGGGGACACCGAGCTCACGGGTGAGACCATGGACGCGGGTGCGGCGCGCTCGATCTACGAGGAGATCGTGCGGCGACGCCGCGACCCTGCGCTCATCGAACTCGTAGGCAACGGATTGCTACGCGCACGGGTGTTCCCGTTCGCTGCGGGCGAGACGCGGCGCATCCGCCTGCGCTTCACGCAGCTGCTCGAACGCAACGGCGACGCAGTTGCGTTCCGGTATGCCGCAGGTGCGCGCAACAGCGGCGCAGCGCAACGCGGGCGCGATGGTGCTCCGCTGACGTTCACGCTGATCGCCGGGGACCGGGAGTACTGCGACGCGTTCTCCCCGACGCACTCGCTCGACGTCAGTACACAGGACGGCCGCCTGACGGTACGTCCGCGCATGGAGCTGAGCGGCGAGTTCGCGGTGTTCCTGTCGCTGGCCGGCCGATCGGTAGGCCTGAGTCTCGCAACGCATCGTCCTTCGGCGAGTGAGGACGGGTACTTCATGCTCACGCTCTCGCCGGCAGACATTGCAGGGGCACGGGTCCCGCGCGATCTCACGGTCGTCGTGGATGTTTCCGGGTCGATGTCGGGCGAGAAGCTGGAGCAGGCGCGTGGCGCGGTGCGACAGCTGCTCGGGACGCTCGGGCAACAGGATCGCTTCCGGCTGGTCCGCTTCAGCAGTGCGGTCGGCGTATATCGGGATGGCTGGACGGCCGCGACGTCGGAGGAACTGCGCGCGGCACGCCAGTGGGTGGACCGTCTGACTGCGGAAGGCGGGACGAACATTGCGGGCGCGCTGACGGAGGCGTTCCTGTCGTCATCGCCGTCTTCACGCCTGCCGGTGGTGGTGTTCATGACGGACGGCCAGCCGACCGTCGACGAGCAGGACCCGGAGCGGATCGCGGCACAGGCGAGCCGTGATGCGGGCAGAACGCGCGTGTTCGCATTCGGCGTCGGCTACGACGTAAACACATATCTGCTGGACGCGCTCACCGCAGCCGCGCGAGGCAGCACGCAGTACGTGCGTCCGGGTGAGGACGTGGAGACGGCGGTCGGCGTGCTGGCGGCGAAGGTGCAGCATCCGGTGCTGACGGACATCGAGATCGCGGACGCGCCTGTTGTGCTGAGCGAGATCTATCCGTCGCCGCTGCCGGACCTGTATGCGGGTGAGGACCTGGTCATTCTGGGGCGGTACCGTGCCGGCCGGAGCGGCGGCTCCGGACCGATCGCGGTGCGCGGGAAGAAGCTCACGGAGGACGGGTCGGGCGTCGAGCGCTATTCGGTGCACGGCGTGTTCCCGGCGCACGCGTCGGGGAACGACTGGCTGCCGCGGCTCTGGGCGTCACGCAAGCTGGGTTTCCTGGCGCGCGAGATCCGGCTGAATGGCGCGGACCCCGAACTCGTGGAGGAGCTGAAGAACACGGCGCTCCGGTACGGCCTGCTGAGCGAGTATACGGCCTATCTGGTGCAGGAGCCGGAGGATCGCCGCGATGTCGTTGCGTTCAGCCCCGCGCCGATGGCGTCGGCAGGTGCGGCTGCGGTCGAGCGGGCGGAGGCATCGAGGCGGGCCCGTGAGGCAGTCACGCTGGCCGATGTTGCGAGTGCGCAGAAGATGGTCGTGTCGGAATCGGATGGCGGCGCGCAGACCGCAGCGGGCCGGATGTTCCGGCGCGTAGGCGGTGAGTACCAGGACCAGCGGCACCGTGCAGACCAGCGGGTGGTCGCGGTCGAGCCGTACTCGGACGCATACTTCGCGGTGATGCGCGCGCTTCCGGAGCTGCGGGAGCCGTTCATGCGCTGGACGCAGGTACTGGTGGCGGGCGAGCGGGTGAGCGTGCGGGTCGTGTCGGGCGGCGCGCGGACGCTGACGGCTGCGGAACTGAACGCGCTCGTGCAGGCGTTCCGAGGACGGTGACCACCTGGCGGGGAGTCCGGTGACGGATTGGTCCGAGGTGTACCGAACGACGTATGAGGACCTGGTCCGGTTCCTGTACCGCAAGGTATGGGATCCGGACCGGGCCCGGGACCTCGCACAGGAGACGTTCGTGCGCGTGCTGGATCATGGCGGCGACGAGGTGCGAAGCCCGCGTGCGTTCGTTTTCGCGGTCGCGGCGAATCTCGCGCGCGACGAGGCGCGCACGGTGATCCGTCGCAAGAAGCATCTGGCTCTGCTGAAGAACGAGAGCGACCCGGCGGATCCGGCGCCGGCGCCCGACGAAGCAGCGATCCGGAAGGAGCAGAGCGAAGCGGCGCGGCGGGCGCTCGAACAGCTGAGCGACCGCGACCGCGAGGTCCTGCTGCTGTGGGATGGTGGATTGAGTTATCCGGAAATCGCGGCCCAGACGGGGCTCGCGATCGGCGCGATCGGGACGACGCTGTCGCGGGCGCGCAAGCGGTTGATCGCGGCGTACGAGTCGCGGGAGGAGGACCATGTCGCACGTGGATGAGGGGCGGCTGCACGCCTGGCTGGACGGGGCGTACGGCGATCCCGCGCTCGCGCAGGAGCGGGCGGAGATCGAGGCGCACCTCGCCGCCTGTGCAACCTGTCGCGCCGCGCTCGAAGAGGAGCGGCTCGTGCGGGAGCGGGCGTCGGCCGTGCTGCGTGCCGCCTCGCCGGCTGTCGGATCGGCTCCTCCGGCGTGGTCGGATGTGCTGGCGCGACGCGAGCGGGACACCGCGCCCGCTCCGCGGCGCAGGCGCGGCGTCCCGATCGCCTGGGCGGCGAGCCTCGTGCTGGCCGTCGGTGCCGGCTGGATGGCCGCGATTCAGCTCGGCCGCGATGACGCGTCCGTGGCCGAATCGCAGGCGCTCTCCGTCGACCAGGCCGCACGCGTCGGGGACGAGGTCCCCGCCGCGCCGCGGCCATCGCCGGATCCTGCGCCTGGAGCGGGCGAGGGGGGCCGCGCGGGCGCGGCCCCCCCGCCCGCGGCCCCGGATCGCAGCTCTTTCCGCGACCTCCGGGTCGAGTCCCGCGCCCGCGGCCTCGAAGCCCCCGTGGAGGCCCGCCGCGAGGCCGCCAAGGCCTTCGAGGCGGACGAGCTGGCCGTCGTCAGCGTCCCGGGCGCCGAACTGTTGCGCGACTACGACCGTGCGGTCCTGGACGCAGCATGGCAGCCTTCCAACCTCGATGCCGCACGCGCAGCACTCGGCCGCGAGCCGGCTACACTCGCGGACGCGGAGGTGGAGTCCATCGAGGTCGCAAGCGGAGAGCAGGGAACGGCCGTGCGCGTCGTGCAGCGGCTGGACCCGTTCACGCTGCTCGAGATCGTGCAGCGCCGGGACCCGTCCGACGACGATGCACAGGAACGTGCACGCCAGGCACCGATGGCGCAGGCCGCAGCGGAAGAAGCGGAGCCCGACAGCCTGTTCGTGCTGTCCCCCGATCCCGACCGCGGTGCCGCAGTGGTGTCACTGCGCCGCGGCGACGTCACGCTGCTCCTGCGCGCACAGGTGCCGGTGGACTCGCTGCGCGCACTCGCCGCACGGGTGCGGGAGCCGGATTGACCGCACGCAGCGTCCTGGTCACGGGCGCGTCGACCGGGATCGGACGCGCCACGGCGCTCCGGCTGGCCTCCGCCGGCTGGAACGTGTACGCGACCGTGCGCCGCGAGGACGATGCGTCGTCACTCCAGACATTGTCGCGCACGATCGAACCGCTGCTCGTCGATGTCACGGATGACGGCGCGATTCGCGAGCTCGCCGCGCGCTTCGAGAACGAAGCGCTGCACGGCCTCATCGACAACGCCGGCATTGCCGTCGCGGGACCGCTGGAGTACCTGCCGATCGATCAGTTCCGCCAGCAGCTCGATGTCAACGTGATCGGACAGCTCGCCGTGCTCCAGGCGGTCATGCCCGCACTGCGACGCACGCGCGGCCGCGTCGTCTTCGTCGGCTCCATCTCGGGACGCAGCTCGCTCCCGTTCACGGGTGCATACGCCGCGTCCAAGTTCGCGCTCGAAGCCGTAGCCGATGCGCTGCGGGTCGAAATGCGGCCGTGGGGCGTGCGCGTCGTGATGGTCGAGCCGGGCGTGATCGCTACACCGATCTGGGAAACGTCATCGCGACGCGCGGAATCCAACATTGCGAAGATGCCGGAGGCCGCGGTCGAGTACTACGGCCGGCTGATCTCTGCAGTACGCGCGCGTGCGCAGCGCAGCGCGCAGAACGGGCTGCCGCCGGATGCGGTCGCGCGCGTCATCGAGCGCGCACTCACCGCGCGCCGGCCGCGCACGCGTTACGTGGTCGGCAACGACGCGCGTCTGCGGCTCTGGCTGGAGCGGCTGCCCGACCGTTGGCGCGATGCCGTCATCGCGGCGGTGGTGAGGCGCATCTAGCGGAGCGGCGAGATGTCCAGCTTGAACAGGCCGCTCACCATGTCCGACGCATAGAGGTAGTTCCCGGCGCCGACGACACCCCACACCGCCAGCGGCTGTCGATCCGTCAACGCAAAGCCGATCTCGCGGCCCATGAGACCCAGGTTGCAGCGGCCGTCCGTGTGCCGCTCCGAGTCCTCGCACTGCGAGAGGTCGCCCGTCACATCCAGCGCGCGCACGCCGCCGTTGTAGAAAGCAGCGTACAGGATGCCGGCTTCCTCATCCATCCAGAAGTTGTGCGTGCCCGCGCCCGGCACGTTGAAGAACGCGACTTCGATCGGGCTCGTGGGATCCGAGATGTCGACGACGTGGATGTCGCCCTCGGAGTAGCTGCCGATGCTCATCGGCCCTTCCTCTCCCACGAAGAGCCAGCGCTTCGAGCCGGAGTTCGGATCGTGGAACCACCACACGTTGTGCGCACGCGCGCTGTTCCCCTTGGGTGCCGCGATCGAGATGCGCGTGATGACGTTCCCGATCGCGACCGGATTCTGCACGCTGCCGCCGCTGCTGCCGCCGCCGATGTCCCAGATGGTAACGCCGGCGTTCCACCCGGCCGTGAACAGCAGGCCGTCGCGCACGAACACGTCGTGAAGCATGGGCGTGCCTGTTGTCTGCGTGGTCACCTGCACCGGATTCGCCGGGTCCGTGATGTCGACGATCACGAGCTGACGGAGCGACGACACCGACAGGAACGCGTACAGCCGGCCGGCAATGCGACCGAGCTTCACCGTGTGCACACCTGGATTCGTTGCGGAACTGTGGTGCCGCCCCACACGCACGGGATGCGCAGGGTCCGAGATGTCGAACATGACGATGGACCCGCCGCTGAACTCGGTCGGCACGACGAGCAGGCTGTCCGGGGCCGAGATCTGCACGTCACCGAGCGTCGTTGCCTCCGGCACGATCGCGGAGTCCACGAGCAACGGCGTGTTGCCCGACACATCCCATACCTTCAGCGCATTCCCCGGCGCCTGCCGGAGGTTGCCCCAGGTCGTCGTATACGCGTACGACCCGAACACCGCGACCTCGGCCGTGTGCCGCTCGCTCACCGCGCCCATTCCAGTGACTTCGAACTCGACCGGGTCGTTCGGACCCGGGTCGCCGCCGTTCCCCGGCCCGGCCGCTTCCTCGCACGCGGGCAGCGCGAGGACGAGCAGCCACGCGATCTGCTTCTTCACTTCTCCTCCATTCGCGCGACACCGTAGCGCCCCATCCGGCCGTGTCCCGCACCCACGTCGATGCGCACGCCGGCCGACAGCGCCCAGTGATTCGCGGAGCCGTAGAACTCCTCCGGCACGAAGATCGAGCCGGTCGTTTCCTCCACGTGCAGCCGGGTAGCCTCCACAAACGGAACGCCCGACAGCGGCCCCAGCCGGACGGGCCGCTCGATGCGCCCGCTCACCGCCGTCCAGCGCGTGATCCCCACGACCTCCGGGCCGAGATGCGGCCGCAACGTGCGAAACCGGCTCGCCAGGCGCTCTTCCTCCGGCCGCTCCGTGCGCTCCACCCGCAACGCCACCCCCCAGCCACGGCGCTCCATCAGACCTTCGACCAGAAAACTGTCGAAGGTGAACGCCGTCCGGTCTCCATCGGTCACGTCATCCGTGCGCGCCCACTCCGCCAGCAGGTACTCCGCATCGCCGCGCCAGCGCGCCGATGCGCTCCACTTCCGCTGATCGAGGCCCAGCCCGCCGCGATGCTCCGGCGACTCCACCCGCGCGTGACTCGCCTGCACTTCGATTTCCTGCACCGGCACGACCGTGACGCGTGCGGACCACGAGTCGCCGAAACGCCCGATCCGACCCGGCGTTTCCGGCGCCATCGGTTCGTCGCCGTTGAACAGCCCGCCTTCGACCGTTACCGGTCCCGTGCGCACGCCGCCGATCAGCACCCACCGCTCCAGGACCTGGGCGAGGTGGTGATTGGCGGGGAAGCGCTGGAAGGGGCGGGTCATGGGGTCGTCGGTCCCGAACGGCGCGAACCCGAGGCCGCCGGTCAGCGAGCCGGCGACGCCACGCGCGTCGAACTGCGCCGTCGCAACGAACTCGTGGAAGTACGTGTGCGGATGCCTCCGGTCGATGTACCCCTCGCCCCAGATGCCGGCGTTCAGCTCCCCGCGCTCCAGCGTCAGCCCCTCGAGGTTCAGCATGCCCTGCAACTCGAGCGCGCCACCGGCCACCGGAGCGAAGCCCATGAGGATCGGACGCGAGACGTAACCCTCGGTCAGCGGATCCCCGGAAACCGCGGGCGTGGCGTGCGTGAGCACGAGCGTGGCCGAGGCGCCCGCGTGCGCACCGTGCGCGTGCTGCGCCGCGGCGTGCCCCGGCAGGGCCGCGGCCAGAAGAACCACCCCGATGCGGCGCAGAATCATGGCCGGTCCGTACCCGATCCGCGGAGCCGGAGATCCCCATGGACCCATCGGCGGTCGCGGTTGTATCTTGTTGGTATCGCGGCTCACTGGCAGTCTCCCCGCCTCGATACCGCGCAGCACGATCATCCTTCGTTTTTTCAGTACGATGTCGAGCGAGCCCATGCACGACGTAGCGCAACGGCTCCGTCGGCGCGACCTCCGCGCCAACGGCCGATCATTCACGTTCCGGTGGCGTTTCCTCGCCATCCTGGTCCTTCTCCTTGCCGGCACCGCCGCTGGTGGCATGGCGCTGTTCGCGCCGCGCGCGCCGAAGCCCGAGCCGATCGGCTACACCGAGCTGCTCGGTGCGATCGAGGAGGAGCGTGTCGCGTGGCTGCGCATCACGCCCGCCGAAATCGTCGAAGGCGGCTGGACCGGTGAACCGACCGGTCCCGCGCACTTCCGCATGGACTTCCCGCTGGCCGAATCGCAGACGCTCGTCGATGCCGCGGCCGCGCACGGCGTCGAAGTGACCTTCCGCACGCCCGGCCTGGGCCAGGCGTGGCGCGACGGCATCACGATCGCTTTCCAGCTCCTGATCCTCGGTGTGATCGGCACGCTGCTCTTCCTGCACCTGCGCGGGCAGAGCCCCGAAGGCCGGATCGGCACCCGCGGCGACGGCGGCCACACGACGTTCGAGGACGTCGCCGGAACACAGGGCGCCGCCGAAGAGCTGCGCGAGGTCGTCGACTTCCTGCGCGCGCCCGCTGCGTTCGATGCGATGGGTGCGCGTGTGCCGCGCGGCGTGCTGCTCGTCGGCCCGCCCGGCACCGGCAAGACACTGCTGGCACGCGCGGTCGCAGGCGAGGCGAACGTGCCGTTCTTCCACATCTCGGGCTCCGAGGTCACCGGCTTCATCGTCGGCCTCGGCGCGCACCGCGTGCGCACGCTGTTCCGCAAGGCGCGCAAGCGCGGCGGCGTGATCTTCATCGATGAGCTCGATGCGCTCGGCGGCAGCCGCGGCCGCAACCGCTCGCACAACGAAGACGACCGCACGCTCAACCAGCTGCTCGTCGAGATGGATGGCTTCGCGCCATCGGAAGGCGTGGTCGTGATCGGTGCGACGAACCGCCCCGAGGATCTCGATGTCGCACTCAAGCGCCCCGGCCGCTTCGACCGCATCGTCACCGTGACGGCACCGACCGTGGATGGACGTGAAGCCATCCTCCGGCTGCACGCAGACCGGCGACGCATCCCACTCGCCCGCGATGTGGATCTCGCCCGTCTCGCGCGCCTCACGCCCGGCGCGACCGGCGCAGAGCTGGCGAATCTGCTGAATGAAGCCGCGATCGCCGCGGTGCGCACGCAGTCGCACGAGGTCGCATGGCCGCACTTCGAGACCGCGCGCGACCGCATGCTGCTCGGGAAGGAGCGCGTCGGTTTCCGCGCAGCGGAGCGCGAGTGGCGCATCGTCGCGTGGCACGAAGCGGGTCACGCGCTGGCCGGCGTGCTCGCCTGTCCGGAGGACCCGCTGCACAAGGTGACGATCCAGCCGCGCGGACAGGCAATGGGCGTCGCGCACTTCGCGCCCGACGACGACCGCCACCTCTACAGCCGTGCGTACCTCGAGGGTCAGATCATCAAGGGACTGGGCGGCCGTGCAGCGGAGGAGATCGCGTTCGGTGCGGACCGCATCACGGGCGGCGCCGAGAGCGACCTCGTGCACGTCAACCGCATCGCACGGCGCATGGTGTACCGCCTCGGCATGGGCCGCGATGCCGGACTGCTCGTATACGACGAGGAAGCCGGCGGGTTGAGCGCCGAAACGCAGGCACGCATGGATGCCGAGGTGCGCGCGATGCTCGAGCGGCTCTACGCCCGCACGCTCGAATTGCTCTCCGGCCATCGCGACGCACTCGATGCGCTCGCGCAGGCGCTGCTGGAGAGGGAAACGCTCGATGGTGAGGAAGCGCTCGCGCTCATGCAGTCGCGCGGCGTCTCAGCGGTCGCGCAGGTCTAGTCTCCGCCGGATGCGGCGCTGCGGCGTCGCAGCGGCAGCACGGCAGGCACATCGGTGACCGGCCGGCCGTTCGAGCGGCGGCGGATGCGCACGCCCGAGCACGCGCGATCCTCGCAGCCGACACGGCGCGCAACGTCCGCCCAGATGCGGCCGTGGCCGCGATGCCCGTGCAGGATCCACGCTTCCGCGTGCGCCATCTCGTGCAGCAGCGTGTCGATCAGATGGCGCTCGTTGCCGCGCAGCATGAGATCCACGTTGAGCGCGATCTCCTCGACGAGCCTGCGGCCGCTGGGTCGCACGAGGTAGTGGATCTGGCCGAAGCGTCGGCTCATGCGATCACTGAGGCGCAGCGGCAGCGACGCGGGCAGCCGGCCGTCGAAGTACTCTTCGTTCAGCTCGAGATACAGGGACCGCAGCAGCTCCTTCTGCTCCTTCGTGCCGCAGCACGGCACCGTGCGCGCGCGGCCGACGTCCTCTTCCCACGGCGGCAGCGGTCCGCCACCCGTCTGCCCCTCCCAGAACGAACGCATGCGCTCCACTGCGGCGCGGTAGCGCTGCGTGCCGTGACGTTCCCGGATGAAGTCCGTGAGCGCATCGATCACCGGCGACGGCGCCGACCGGAAGCACGAGTGCAGGTTCACGGTCCGCTGATCCACGGACAGGGAAATGAGGCGCGTCCGGTTCGACCGGAACACGACCTTCACGAGCCGCCGCGCCCCGCGGACGTGCAGCTCGCGCAGCATGTCGGAATCGGTCAGGAGCGCGAGCGGAAAGACCAGCTGGTCGTCGGCGACGGTGGATCGGTGGGCGGGCTTCGTCCCCTGCATGATCGGGAACATAACCCGGCCTGCAAGAGCGGATCGGGACATCTTCGGCCGGGGATCGGGAAAGCTTCGGGGGCGCTCCTCGCGCCCCCGCAAAATCGTTGTGCCGGAACGACTTCAGGAATCAGCCGCCGCTCTCCTTGCCCCTCTCCTCCAGCTTCAGCGACGCGCTGTTCACGCAGAAACGGAGACCAGTCGGACGGGGGCCGTCCGGGAAGACGTGGCCCAGGTGGGACTCGCAGCGCGCACACATGATCTCCGTCCGGCGCATACCGTGGCTCCGATCCTCGTGCGTCTCGATCGCGTCCTCCGACGCGGGCGCCCAGAAGCTCGGCCAGCCGCTGCCCGACTCGTACTTCGTGTCCGAGGTGAACAGCTCCATGCCGCACGCGGCGCAGCGGTACACCCCTTCCGTCTTCTCGTCGTTGTACGCGCCCGTGAACGGCCGCTCCGTCCCCTTGCCACGCAGGATCTCGTACTGCTCGGGCGACAGCTCGCGCCGCCACTCCTCTTCGCTCTTCTGGATCTTCTCGACCATTCGTTCCCCCTACTCGTTGACGAGCTCGCCGCGCAGCACCGTGACCGCGCTGCCCGCGAGACCGACCCGGTCGCCACGCAGCGTGACGCGCACCGTGCCGCCACGCGTCGATGCCTGATACCCCGTCAGTTCCGTTCGTCCGAAGCGCTCCGCCCAGTACGGCGCGAGGCAGCAGTGCGCCGAACCCGTGACGGGATCCTCATCGACACCGACCGCAGGCGCGAAGAAGCGCGACACGAAATCGTGATCGTTGCCACGCGCCGTAACGATTACGCCGCGTGCATCGATCGCACGCAGTCGCGTGAAGTCGGGGTCGGCGCTGCGCACCTCTCCAGCGGACCCGACCTCCACGATCCAGTCGAAGCGGTTGCGACCCGTCCACTTCGGTGTCACGCCCAGTGCCTCCACCAGCCCGGGCGGCGCGGGCTCCGCTGTGGCCCGTTCGGCAGGGAAATCCAGCTCGATGCGTCCCGGGTTCCCGCGCGCCGTGAGACGGCCGCTGCGCGTCGCGAATGCGATCTCCTCACCCGCGGGTGCGAATCCTTCCTCGTAAAGGACGTGCGCGCTCGCGAGCGTCGCGTGGCCGCACAGGTCCACCTCCACCGCCGGCGTGAACCAGCGCAGCCGCCACGCATCGCCCTCACGCACCAGAAACGCCGTCTCCGACAGGTTCATCTCGCGCGCCACGGCCGCCATCCAGGCATCGTCGCGCGCGGCCGCCAGCACGCACACGGCCGCTGGGTTCCCCGAGTACGGCCGGTCCGTGAACGCGTCTACGACCGTGATCTTCTGCGCCATGCATGACTCCCCGAAGGTTCGGATTCCGTAAGGGTCAGAGTACGGGCCAGAGCCCGCGCCGTCGATCCCCCGGCTCCCGACTCTCGACTCGCGACTCCCGACCCGTGAAGTTTCCAACCATGCCATGGACCACGACTGTCCAAGGCAGCAGAGAACAGGATGGCCACTCTGACGCTTACGAAGACGCCGCCTTCTGTGGATACGTCGGCGGATCGGGACGACGCGCGACGCGCGGCCGGCGGCGACCGGCAGGCGTTCGAGCGCATCTACCGCCGCCACGCCGTACGCATCCACAACCTGTGCCGCCGGATGGTGGGCGAGGCGGATGCGGACGATGTGGCGCAGGAAGCCTTCGTCCGGGCGTGGCGGAAGCTGGACCGCTTCCGCGGTGAATCGAGCCTGGGCACGTGGCTCTATCGGCTCACGGTGAACGTGGCCCTGAGTCGTCGCAAGGTGATCGGCCTCCGCGCGCAGCGGTTCCACGGCCCGGACGCCGCCGACCTGCCACTCGCGGCGCGACGGGCGCGCCCGGACGTGGCCATGGACCTGGAGGCGGCGATCCAGAAGCTGCCCTCGGGCGCGCGGCAGGTGTTCGTGCTGCACGACATCGAGGGATACACGCACGAGGAGATCGGCGAGATGCTCGGCATCACGAACGGCACCTCCAAGTCCCAGCTGCACCGGGCGCGCATGACGCTCCGGCAACACCTGGAGTAGCACGATGCACGACGAATGGACCGACAGGCTGTCGGAATACATCGACGGTGGGCTCGACGCCGCGGAAACCGCCGCGCTCGAGCAGCACCTCGTCACGTGCGACGACTGCACCGCGACCATCGCTTCGCTGCGCAGCGTCGTCGCGGCCGCGCGCTCGCTGCCCGACCGGGATCCGCCCGCACAGCAGTGGGTCGCGATCGAGCGGCGGCTGGAGCGCGGGCGCCGCTTCGCGTTCACGCTGCCGCAGCTCGCCGCAGCATCCATTGCACTCGCATTCGTCTCGGGCGGTGCCGTGTGGCTGGCCACGCGCACACCCGGGATGGCACCCCCCGCCGCATCGGCGCCGGCTGTCACGAACGCCGTGCCCGTGTCCTTCGATGCGACGTCGTACGACCGCACGATCGCGGATCTCGAGACCGCGCTCGCACAGTCGCGCGACCGGCTCGCGCCCGAGACCGTCGCCGCGGTGGAGCACAGCCTGGCCGTGATCGATGCGGCGATCGCCGATGCACTCGCAGCGCTCGAGAACGATCCGATCGATCCGTACGTCATCCGTCACCTCGAGCGCACACTGCTCCGCAAGATCGATATCCTGACGCGCGCGACGCCCACGGCGCCGGCGCAGACCTAGAGAGGACGCATGTCACGCACTTCGTTCGCGGTCGTGCTGATCGCGGCCGCACTCTGCCCCGCGGCGTCCGCCGCGCAGCAGATCGATACGACGATCGCGGTCCGGTCCGGAGGCCGGCTCGAGATCGAGAGCTGGAACGGTCCCGTGCGGGTGGAAGCATGGGATCGGTCCGAGGTCCGCATCCGCATGACACGCAGGGCGGAGATCCACGTGAGCAGCGAGCGCGATGTCGTGACGATCGAGCCGCACGACCACACGGCCATGTCGGAGCGCAACACATACGAGATCACGGTGCCCCGTCGCTTTCAGGTCGAGGTCGAAGCCATGCAGGGCACGGTCACGGTCACCGGCGTCCAGGGCGGGCTGACGGTCGAGGCGTTGAACGGCCGCGTCGAGATCTCCGACGTAGGCCGCGTGGACGCGGAGGCCATGAACGGCAGTATCACGATTGCGGGCGCACGCGAGCGCGTGCAGGCGTTCGCCGCCAACGGGCAGGTCGAGATTTCCGGCGCGGAAGGGGACATCCATGTCGAGGCCATCAACGGCCGCGCCGCGCTGCGGGATATTCGATCCGGGCGCGTCGAAGTCGAAAACGTGAACGGCGGCATCTCCTACGCCGGCACGTTCCGGAGCGACGGACGCTATTCCTTCACGAATCACAGCGGCGGTGTCGATCTGATCATTCCCGATGGTGCGGGCGCACGCGTCCGTGTGGAGTCGTACTCGGGCCGGATCGACACCGACATCCCCGTACAGGTCGTATCGGATCGCAGCCGCGGGGACGGCCTCGAGCGAACGTTCACGTTCGGCGACGGCTCCGCGCAGATCCGCGTTGAAACGTTCTCCGGCACGATCCGGCTGCGCCGGGCCGGCGGCTCGCTCTGATCACTCATCTCACGGGAGACGCACGCATGCACATCCGATCCTCCGCAGCGCTGCTCGCGCTGCTCGCGGCTGCACCGGCCGCAGCCCAGGACTTCTCGTGGAGCGGATCCATTCCCGCGGGCCGCGCGATCGAGATCAAGGGCATCAGCGGCGACATCGAAGCCGTCGCGAGCTCCGCTTCGCAGGTACGCGTCATCGCCGTCAAGTCCGCGGATGACGACAATCCGGACGACGTCAAGATCGAGGTCGTCGAGCACGAGGGCGGCGTGACGATCTGCGCCCTCTACCCGACCCGCCGCGGGCGCGAGCCCAATGAGTGCCGGCCGGGACGCGCGGGCCGCAACAGCTCGGAGGACAACGACGTCCAGGTCGACTTCCGCGTCGAGGTGCCGCGCGGCGTGCGCCTCGTCGCGCGTACCGTGAACGGCGACGTCGAAGCTGCGGGCATCGCGGCCGATGTCGAGGGCCGCACCGTCAACGGCGACGTGCGCGTCTCCACCGACGGCATCGCACGCGCCTCCACCGTCAACGGCTCGCTCGAGATTTCGATGGGCCGCGCCGACTGGCAGGACGAGCTCGAGTTCGAGACCGTGAACGGCGGCGTCACGCTGCGCATCGCCGGTGACCTGAACGCCGACTTCAGCGCCTCCACCATCAACGGCGACATCGAGTCCGACTACCCGATCACCGTCCAGGGCCGCTGGGGGCCGCGCCGCGCGCGCGGCACGATCGGCAGCGGCGGCCGCGATCTCTCCATCTCCACGGTGAACGGCAGCATTACACTGCGCCGCCGCTAGCATCCTTTCGGGGGCCGGGAGGTTTGCTCCTCCCGGCCCCCCCGTTGTACTATGGCGCGTCACCTACAAGGTCGCGCCTTCATGAAGAAGCTGCTGCACGAGATCCATCGCCGGTCTCTATGGCAGGTCGTCGGCATCTATCTCGCCGGCAGCTACGGCGCCCTCGAGGTGGTCGGCCTGCTGACGGATAATCTCGGCCTGCCGCAGTGGTTCCCCGGTCTCGCCTTCGGTTTCCTCATCCTCGGGCTGCCCGTCGTCCTCGCGACCGCCTTCATCCAGAAGGGCATCCGGGACCCGGACCCGCCCGTCGATGATCCCGCCACGCCGATCGACGAATCGAAGCTGCCGCTGCCGGGCGCACGCGGTTTCTTCACCTGGCGGAACGCCCTCATCGGCGGCGCCGCAGCCGTGCTGATCTGGGTGGGCTTCGCCGCTGGCTGGGTGCTGTTCGGCCGCGACGAGTCCGATGTCGCGGCCGTGCAGGCCGTCGCCGAGCCGGCCGGCCCCGGCCGCTCGATTGCCGTCCTGCCGTTCGTGACGCGCAGTGAATCGGTGGAGGACCGGTACTTCGCCGAGGGGATGCACGACGATCTGCTCACGCAGCTCGCGAAGATCGATTCCCTGACCGTCATCAGCCGCACGTCGGTGATGCAGTTCGCGGAGACCACGAAGTCGATCCGTGAGATCGCCGACGAGCTCCAGGTCGCCACCGTCCTGGAGGGCGGCGTGCAGCGTGCCGGCGATCGTGTGCGCATCAACGTGCAGCTCATCGATGCCGCGACCGACAACCATCTCTGGGCGGAGACGTACGATCAGGCATGGACGGCCGAGAACATCTTCGCCATCCAGACCGACCTCGCGCACAAGATCGCCGATGCGTTGAAGGCCCGCCTGACGCCGGAAACCGAGCGGCGGATCGTGGCCCACGGCACCGCGAGCGATGAGGCCCTCGAACTGTATTTCCGGGCACGCTACGCGCAGGACACGAGGGGACGTTTCGGTCAGGATGTCGACGAGGTCATCGGGCTGTTCAGGAGCGCGATCGAATCAGACTCGTCCTACGCCCCGGCATGGGCGGGTCTTGCGTACGCATACCTTTCCGCCGCCAACTGGCTGCAGATGCCGCTCGACAGCGCCATCGGACCCGCGAGCGAGGCGATCGACCGGGCCATTGCCCTCGATCCTGAGGCGCCCGAGCCGTGGCTCGCGCGCGTGAGCCTGCTCGCACAGCTCCGGCGCTTCGACGAAGCCCTGGCGGCCGCCGAGCGAGCCATCGCCCTCCAGCCGGGTTCGGGCATGGCGTACACCTCGTACGCGTCGATCCTGGAGAGCGTGGGCCGCAGAGAGGAGGCACTCGCAGCGAGCCGGCGCGCCGTCCAGCTCGATCCGTTGAGCATCGCCGTTCGTCACCAGCTCTCCGATCGCTACTACTTCGCCGGTGACATGGCCGCCGCGGCGGCGGAGGCGCGCAAGGTCATCCAGATGAATCCGGACGACTGGTACGGGTACTACAATCTCGGTTGGGCGCTCGCGGCCGGAGACACGCCGGCCGAAGCCATCGAGCCGTTCCGGACCGCCGTGAATTCCGCCGGTGACAACGCCACCGTGGCGCGACTCGGCCTTGCCTATGCCTTCGCACGCACGGGCCAGCGCGACTCCGCACTCGCACGCATCACGGGTATCGAGCCGGAACGCGGCGGCTACGACCTCGCACTCGTCCACTTCGTCCTCGGCGATCACGACCGCGCCTTCGACGTACTGGAGCGCAACCTGCGCTCCGAACCTACGGGCTACGATCGGGCCATACTGGATCCGGCTGCACGGGACATGGTGGCCCACCCGCGGTTCGCCCAGCTGATCCGCCGCCTCGGACTCGATTGACCTGTCACATGCCCAGCCAACCGCTGCCTCGTGAGGCCCGATGAAAAGGCTGATCCGCGAGGTCCATCGCCGCTCCCTCTGGCAGGTCGTCGGCATCTATCTCGCCGGCAGCTATGGCGCGCTCGAAGCCGTCGGCATGCTTACCGACAATCTCGGGCTGCCTTCGTGGCTGCCCGGCCTTGCCTTCGCCCTCCTGGTGATCGGTCTGCCGATCGTCATCGCGACCGCATTCGTGCAGGAGGGCGTCGGTCCGCGCATCGATGACCCGTCCACACCGATCGATGAGTCGAAGCTCCCGGCTACGGGCGCACGCGGCTTCTTCACCTGGCGACGCGCATTGATCGGTGGCGTCGCGGCCGTACTCGTGTGGCTGGGCTTTGCCGCGGGCTGGCTCCTGTTCGGTCGTGGAAGCCCGCCGACAACGATCGCTGCCGCGGAAACCTCGAAACACTCGATCGCGGTACTGCCCTTCGCAACACGCAGTGACTCGTCCGAGGATCGGTACTTCGCCGAGGGGATGCACGACGACCTGCTCACGCAGCTCGCGATGATCGACTCGCTGACCGTGATCAGTCGCACATCGGTGATGCAGTACGCCGGCACCACGAAGCCGATACGCCAGATCGCCGAAGAGCTGCAGGTGGCCACGATCCTCGAGGGCGGTGTGCAGCGCGTGCGGGACAAGATTCGCGTCAACGTTCAGCTCATCGATGCCGCGACGGACGATCATCTGTGGGCGCGGACGTACGATGAGGACTGGTCGGCGGAGAACATCTTCGCCATCCAGACGGACCTCGCTCGCCAAATCGCCGAAGCACTCCGAGCGCGTCTCACACCGGAAACAGAGCGGCGAATCGTGGCGCAGGGAACCGCCAGTGAGGAGGCTCTGGATCTGTACTTCCGGGCGCGGTACGCATTCGAGAACCGCGCATGGTCCGGTCAGGGCATTCGGGAAACCATCGAGCTCTTCCAGAGGGCGCTCGCAGCCGATTCGACCTATGGCCCGGCCTGGGCCGGCCTGGGCCGCACGTACCTCACCGCCGTGAGCTGGGGAACAATGCCGCGCGACAGCGCGATGCGCCTCGCCGAGCAATCGATCGAGCACGCCTTCGACCTGAACCCGGAGCTCCTCGAGGCCCAGCAGGGTCGCATAAGTCTGTTGCAGCATCAGGGCAAGCTCGATGAAGCGCTCACAGCAGCCGAACGCCTGGTCGGACTCCACCCCGGCTCGGCGTGGGCTCACGGGAAACTCGCAACGATCCTCGAGGAATTGGGCCGCCCCGAGGAAGCCGTGCGTGAGAGTCGCCGCGCCGTCGAACTGGACCCGCTGGATGTGGATGCCCGAAACCTGTTCGCCGATCGGCTGTTCTTCGCAGGAGACTTTCAAGCGGCGATCGCCGAAGCCAGGATCATCGTAGAAATGGTCCCCAACGACTGGTATGGATACTACAACCTCGGCTGGTCGCTGGCCGTAGATGGTTCGCCCGCCGAGGCGCTGGAAGTGTTCCGCAAAGCCTTGCCCATTTCCGAGGATAACGTCGGTTCGGTTCGGATGGGTATGGGCTACGCATTCGCGAAGCTCGGTCAGCGCGATTCCGCACTCGCGATCGTCGACAGCATTTACGCACCGGCGGCTGGCTACGACGGACCACTCGTGCTGTTCGTTCTCGGCGATCATGACCGCGCGCTCGCCCTCCTCGAGCAGACGCTGCGCGATGATCCCTACCGGCAGCTGAGTCGCATGCGACTGGACCCATCGGCGCGCGAGATGGTCGAGCATCCGCGCTACGTCGCACTCATACGTCGCCTGGGACTCGATTGACCGGGGAGCAGACAACCGTGCCCGCCTGCCACTGCCTGCCATGCGGCGACTGATCCGCGAGATCCACCGCCGCTCGC
>CAYUIG010000002.1:0-119516 GCA_964444685.1 uncultured Gemmatimonadaceae bacterium
GGGACTTGTAGCCCGGAGCGTGCCGCCGCACTTTGAACCGTCCTTCACGCGGGAGCACGCTTGAGGCAGGACGCCACGCCCTTCGACGCGCAGAGCTGACATGCCGGTACGCGAGCACGAGCGTTCCTCCATCCTCATGCGCGAGCCGACCGAACCGAAGCCGCGCGCACAGCCCGGTGCCCTGCGTGCAGCGTTCGGCTGCGGCATTGCCTACGCACTGATCCAGCTCGGCGCGGTCGCCTACATGACGCGCTTCGTGCTGGCCGACAAGCCCGGCGCGGACGCGACCGCGCTGCGCATGGCGGCGTTCCACGTACGCAACGCGGACTCCATTCTCCTCGGCAACTGGCTGCTGGTCCTGCCGCTGCCCTTCTTCCTGATCTTCCTCGCCGGCCTGTTCATCGTCCTGCGACAGGCGGAGCGGACCGGCGTCTTCTCCGTTGCAACACTCGCGAGCGGCGTCGCGGTTGCCGTGTTGTGGCCGCTCGGCGCCTACGTTTCGGACCTCGCCGTCGCGATGGCGCGTACCGGTGGCGATCCTGCGATCATCCAGGCGGTCGACATGGCCGCGCCGTGGACACTTGCACTCACCTCGCTGCCACGCTCTGTGCTGCTGGGGGCTTCGGGCATCGTCCTCTGGCGCTACGAGCTCGTCGCGCGCTGGATCCCCGCCACCGGACTGATCCTCGCGCCGCTCCTGCTCATCGGCTCGGCCGCGACCGTTGCGCCGGGTGCGTTTCCATTCGCTGCATTCGGCAGTGCCGCGGCCGTGCTCTGGACCCTCGTGCTGAGCATCGCACTCATCCGGAAGTAGCCATGGCTTCTCCCAACGAGATGATGGCCGCGGCGTCCGCTTCGATGCGCGAGCGGACCGGGCGCACGCTCGAGCAGTGGGTCGCACTCGTAAAGAAGAGCGGCATCGATCCGCTCGATCAGAAGGCGGTGCGTGCCTGGCTGAAGGACGAGCACGGCGTGCCGCAGAACTCGCAGTGGGCCATTGCCGATGCCGCGGCGCGCGCGGCCGGCTGGGAACGACCCGATGTCGAGGAGTACATCGACGGACAGTATGACGGAGCAAAGGCGGCGCTGCGCCCGATCTTCGAAACACTGCGCACCATCATCGAATCACTCGGCGACGACATCCGCGTCGAGGGTCGCGGCGGCTACACACCCTTCGTACGCCGCCGCCAGTTTGCGGCCATCGCCGCCGCGACGCGCACGCGCGTAGATGTCGGGCTGCGTTACACGGATCCGCCCAGGTCGAAGCTGCTCGTGGAGGGACGCGCGCCCGGCCAGGGCACACACCGTCTGGGCTTGAGCTCCGTCGACGACATCACACCTGAAGTCGAGCGGCTCCTGCGCATGGCGTACGAGCAGAACGGCTAGCTCAGGGCGCCGATACCTCCGCCAGTCCCGCCATCGACAGCGCGAGCAGCAGCACGATCTTCGTGGCCGGGAGTGCATCCGGCACGTTCGCCCACTCCGACAGCGTGTGCTGGTCACCGCCCGTCGTGCGCCCGATGGCGATCGATGGAATCCCGCGCACCACGCCCTCATTCGCATCGGTCGACCCGGTCGCCGCCGCGCGCGCCGCGATGCCCACGTGCTCGTGCACGGCCAGCGCCGTCTGCACCAGCGGATGCTGGCGCCGGTCCGCCAGCATCTCCGCCGTGCCGCCCGCGCGCATTCGGTTCACCACTTCCTTCCTCCAGCCCACACCATGCGACGACGCCGCCGCCGCAACCCGGCGCTCGATCTCCGCGTCCAGCGAGTCCAGCAGCGCGGGGTTCACCGACCGCAGGTCCATCGTGAACGATACATCCTCCGGAATCGCGTTGAAGATCTTGCCGCCATCCAGCATCCCGACGTTGTAGACCGCACCGCCGCGCCCGTCCGGAATCTCGATCTCGTAGATCGAGCGAATCGCATCCGAGAGGGCACGCGCCGGATGCGGCTTCCCCGCCGAAGTGTTCGTATGCGACCCCTCGCCCGTGAAGTGGTAGCGCGTCCAGTAGATCCCCAGCGCACCGTAGTTCACGCTCGGGAGTCCGCCATCCAGCGCTACCAGCACAGCCGCGACGCCCGGATTGTGGTCCAGCCAGTAGCGCATGCCGTTCAGCCCCAGCTCCTCCTGCGCGGTGCCGATGAAGACGATGTCACCGCGCGTGCGCACCTGCGCGCGGTTCAGCGCGCGCACCACCGCCAGCATGTTCGCGACCGATGCGCTGTTGTCGAAGATCCCGGGCGCCCGCAGCACATCACCGTCGCGACGCACGGTCACATCCGTGTCGAGCGGGTGCACCGTGTCGAGGTGCGCCGCGAACACGATCGTTTCGCCGCCGCCCGTGCCCTTCCGCACCGCGATCACGTTCCCTATCGAATCGATGGTGACCTCCAGCCCCTCCGCCTCGAGCTGCGCCTTCACGTACGCCGCGCGCTCCTGCTCGTGCTCCGACTTCCCCGGGATCTCCGTGATCCGGATCCACTCCTCCACCTGCGCCCCGAAGTTCGACTCGATCCAGCTCAACGCGCGCGCAACGTCCGGCCGTTCCGCGATGGATGCATCGAACCGGTTCTGTGCCTCGATGGCCTGACATGGAAGAAGCAGGGCGAGTGCAATAGCGAGTGGACGCATCGTGGTCACCTCCATGAACGACTGTTCACCACAGAGGCGCAGAGGACGCTGAGAACGGAAGGAGGCGGCGCCATCGTGATCTCACGACGAAGCAACACACAATTTCCATTCTCGGCGTCCTCGGCGTCCTCGGCGGCAAAATACTTTGTTGTTCTCCGCGTCCTCTGCGCCTCTGTGGTGAATGTAGTTCGTATGAGCCACAGAGCCGCAGAGGTTAGCCCTCCGAAGGATCGAGCAGCTTCTCGATCTCCATCCGCAGATCCCGCAGATGCAGCCTCGTCATCCCATCTCCGGCCCGCGGAATCGCGTTCGCGATCACACGGTCCAGCTCCTGGAGATGTCCGCGCAGCGTCGGCCTCACATCCGACTCGAAGCGCGCCGGCGGCTGCGGGAACCCGGGCGGCAGCTGCGGCGGCGGCGGCGGATTCAGCGTGCGCGCGATCGCCTCGAGATACGCGCGCTGCAGGTTGCGGCGGTACACGTCGATCCGCACGCTGCCGGCGGAGAGCTCGCCCCACACGCCGGAGCGCAGGTCCTCGAGCAGCTCCGCGATCGTGTACGAACTCCCCGGCCGGCCAGCCAGTGCCTCGTACTCGATCAGCCGGTTCAGACGGTTCTCGTTGAACAGCGCGTTCAGCACGCCCGCCTGCGCCTGACGGATGCGCCGGACCTGGCCCTCGGCCTCGATGCGGAACAGCACGTCCGGATCCAGCAAAAAGGCCGGCACGCGGAACGCGTTCGCATTCAGGTAGCGCACCGCTTCGCGCTGCCGCGACTCCGGCATCGGCTCGAAGCGCGGACCCGTGCCGTACTTCTCCTGCGTGCGCGCGCCGCCGACAATGGCGGCGACGTGGCCGTTGTAGCGGCCCCACTGCGACACGACGTTGCCGTACAGCTCGGCGAGGAGCTCGTAGTCCTGCCCCGGCCGCTCGGCCACGGACATCAGCATGCCCATCACGCGCTCGAGGTTCTTCATGCCGAGCCCGCTCGACTTCACCGCGTTCTCGTCGCCCACGGCTTCGGTGAGCGCCTCGGGATCGTTGGGCGAGTCATCGGTCGTGTACCGGAACCATGGAATCGTGTCCTGCATCCGCGACCATCGGTCCAGCGTGGTCCACTCGTCGTCCGGCGTGCGCGCACCCGGGATCGGCGTATGGCCCCACATGATCGCGTACTTGTCGTACGGCCCGACACCCGGAATCAGCAGATCGACGGGGATGTTGTCCTCGGGCTGCGCCACGTAGTTGAAGCGCGAGTAGTCCATCAGCGTTGCGACGTGCCCGCCCATGCGCCGCAGGAAGTCCGCGCTGCGCAGGCTGTCGGCGGGATACATCGCGCTCGCCTTCATGTTGTGCGGGAAGCCGATCGCGTGACCGACCTCGTGCGTCACCACGTACGCCACCAGCTTGCCCATCAGCGAGTCGGGCAGCGGCAGCCGCTGCGCGCGCGGGTCGAGCGGGCCGACCTGCGTGAAGTACCAGTTGCGCAGCAGGTTCTGCACGTTGTGGAACATGTTGACCTCCGCCTTCAGGATCTCTCCCGTGCGGGGGTCCGCCATCTGGCCGCCGGTCGCGTTCGCGACGGTGGACGGCCGCCAGTAGATCATCGAGTGGCGCGCATCGTACATCGACCACGTCGAGTCATCGGGCGCTTCGCGCGCCTCGATCGCGTTGCTGAAGCCCGCCTCCTCGAACGCAGGACGCCACGCCTCCACGCCGTACTTCACCCATGGCACCAGCCACTCGGGCGTGGCCGGGTCGATCCAGAAGACGATGGGCGTCACAGGATCCGAAACGGCGGCGTTCGGGTTCTGCTTCTCGAGACGGAAGCGGCGGATGAAGCGTCGCGTCTCCGCCCGGTGCTCGGGCCGGCTGTAGTCGATCGTCTGCACGGAGATGTAGCCCACGCGCTTGTCGTACAGCCGCGGCATCATCGGATCCTCCGGCAGCTTCCGGATGCTCCAGTGCGTGCGCGCGGTCACGGTCGTCGGGCGTGCGCCCTGGCCCGATCCGGGCGGCGGCGGCTGCGTGCCGGTCTGCGTCCCCTCGACCTCGACGTTCTCCGGGAACGCAGCCACCCACTCGATCCACGTGCGGTCCGCCTGTGGCTGGTTCACCGCCGCGAACTCCGCGATGTTCGTCGTGAACAGCTTCGTGGCATCGATGACGATCGCGCTGTCGCCCGGTGCGTAGCTCTCGATGTTGAAGCTGGCGATGATCGGGCCGTAGTTCATCATCGACACGGCGCGGTAGATTGCCGTGTTCGAGTCGGCGCTCACGGTGTAGGACTGACCGCGCAGCAGGATGCGGTTGCCCTCCTTCTCCCACGTGACGACGTTCCCGCCCTGCTGGCCGTTGCCGCCGACCGTGCGACGCAGCACCAGCATCTCCTTGCCGAGCTCGCTGCGCGGAATCTCGAAGAACAGCTTTTCGTCGATGCGATGCGTGCGGAACAGCCCGCTGTCCGTCACCGCTTCCGACGTGATCACGCGGTTGTACGGCCGCGGTTGTGCCGCCGGCCGCGCACCGCCCGGACCGGCCGGGCCGCGGGCGCTGTCCTGCGCCTGGTTCGCTCCCTGGGCCGCACCGCCGGGAGCCGGACGCGCAGGGGGCTCATTGCGGGAACACCCTGCCGCGAGGAGGAAAAGCGCAGCGACTGCGGCAAGGCCGGAGAACATGCGAAGGCGTCGCATCGGGAAACTCCATGGAGTGGTCGGAATGCGGGCACGCGAACGGGCCCCGGGAAGACGGCCCAACTCTGGGATGACGCGCAGCCTTTGTAAAGTGCTGGCGGCGATCAGCTTCGGCCGCAGTATCCAATCGCGGTTTCCGCCAGCACCGCCGCCAGCCGCACCACCGATTCCACGTCCACCCACTCCTCCGCGGCGTGCGCGCCGGCGCCGTGCGGTCCGATCACCACCGTGTCCACACCCGCGGCGGCCAGCAGCGCCGAATCCATCCACGGCGTCTCCCCGCGGAACGCGGGCGCCGCACCCAGCGCGGCCGTGAAGGCCTCGCCCAGTGCGCGCGTGAGCGGCGCGTCGCGCGTCGTCTCGAACGGATCGCGCGCGAGCATCGTGCGCGCCTCGATCGCCAGCTCGGGATCCGCCGCGCGCAGCCGATCGAGGATGCCGCGGATCTCGTCCACCGCCGTGTCCACCGTCTCACCCGGGATCGTGCGCCGCTCGATCTGCAGGGCGCAGCGGTCCGCGTACGTGCTCCACCCCGTCCCACCGTGCACCGTGGCCGCATGCAGCGACGGCGGCCCCACGAGCGGATGGGGCGGCCGCGCGCGCAGCTCGCGCTCGATCGACTCCAGCTCCGCCAGCACCCGGCCCATGCGCAGATTCGCATCGACCCCCAGGTCCGGCCGGCTGCCGTGTGCCGCACGCCCGCGCGTCTCCACCTCGATCCAGACGAAGCCCTTGTGGGCCAGACAGATCTCGAGCGACGTCGGCTCCGTCACGATCGCGCCATCCACCGCGTGATGCCGGATCACGTCCGCGGTCCCGAGGCTCGCCGCCTCCTCATCCGCGACGGCCGCCACGAGCAGATCGCCCTTCAAGCGCACGCCGCCGTCCCGCAGCGCCTTCACCGCAGCCAGACACGCCGCAAGGCTCCCCTTCATGTCGTACGCGCCGCGGCCGTACACGCGGCCATCCCGCAGCTCGCCGGAGAACGGCTCCGCCATCCCGTCCACACCGACCGTGTCGCAGTGCGCGTTCAGCATCAACCGCCGCCCGCTCCCGCTGCCGCGCACGGTCCCCACGACGCTGATGCGGCCCTGGATCGGTTCGTGACGCGTCACGTCGCAACCCAGCTCTTCCAGCACCCCCGCCACGTGCCCCGCGATCGCCGCCTCGCCGGCAGCGCCCGACACGAGGGAAGGGTTCACGGAATCGATGCGCACGAGGTCCTGGACCGCGCGCGTCGTGAAGTCGGCATCGATGGATATCGGCATGGCGGGAGCATGAGCCCGATCACTGCGGCGCGGCAAGTGCCCGAGGCGTCCCTGTCGGGTCGTACCGGCACGCGCGTAGACCGTCCCGCCGCGCGTGCCGGTCAACCCCGCAGCCGTCACGGGTGGGAACGTCTGCGCGTGCGTGTTAGTATTCGCCGGTATCCCGTGGCTCTCACCCCGGCGGATCTTGCGACGCTTCCCGTCCATCCTTCTGGCCACCAGCCTGCTGCTCGGCGACGCCGCGCTCGGCGGTGGCACGCCCCCGCCCGGCGAACGGCCGCACGCGTTCTACTTCACGCGCGCCGCCTACAGCGATGGCGGCCGCCGCTGGCGTGGCGCGTGGTCCACGGACTATCCGAAGGCGGACGAGCAGTTTCTCGTCGTGCTCTCACGCCTCACCAACATCGATGCGTACCCGTTCTCCAACGCGATCCGGCTCGATGACCCCGAGCTGCGCATGTACCCGTTCCTCTACGCGCTCGAGGTCGGTTACATGTCGCTCACGCCGCCCGAGGTGAAGGGTCTGCGCGACTACCTCATGGCCGGCGGATTCCTCGTCATCGACGACTTCTGGGGCACGTGGGAGTGGCAGAACTTCGAGCGCGAGATCCGGCGCGTGCTCCCGGAGTACGAGATCGTGGACCTGCCGATGGATCATCCCGTGTTCACGACCTTCTACGAGATCGATCGGATCGAGCAGGTGCCCGCGTACCCGAACATCCAGCGCGGACGCACGCACGAGCGCGACGGCTTCGTCCCGCAGGTGCGCGGCATCTTCGATGACAAGGGCCGGCTCCTCGTCGTGATCAACTGGAACACCGACCTCGGCGATGCGTGGGAGTGGGCCGAGCGTCCGGATTATCCGCTCAAGTACTCAACGTTTGCCATGCAGCTGGGCGTCAATCTCATTGTGTACGCCATGAGCCATTAGCGGGGGTTGGGTGGAGTCTCTCTTCGGATTCCTGTTCAAGTACAGGCCGGTGATCTTCGGCGCGGGCGACGTCTCCTTCGCACCGCCCGCACCCATCTGGATCCTCGCCGCGGCCGCGGGCATCGCGCTCGGGCTCGTCGGCTGGAGCTATGCGCGTGCGCCGCGCGTGCCGCGTCGCGACCGCATCGCACTCGCGCTCCTGCGCACCGCTGCGCTCGCCATCCTCTTCTTCTGCCTGCTGCGCCCGCAGCTGCGCGTGCCCACCGTCGTGCCGCAGCGCAACACGGTCGGCATCCTCGTCGACGATTCGCGCAGCATGCGCATCATCGATGGCGATCAGCCGCGTGCCGCCGCCGTCGCGCAGCTGCTGGGCGAAGAGGCCGCGCTGCAGCGCGCGCTGGCGGAGAAGTTCCAGCTCCGCACCTACCGCTTCTCGTCGGATGTCGAGCGCGTACCCGACCTCACGCAGCTCCGCTACAACGGACAGGCCACACGGCTCGCACCCGCGCTCGATCGTGCGCGCGAAGACCTTTCTTCCGTGCCGCTCTCGGGACTCGTCGTCATCTCCGACGGCGCCGACAACGCGGGCACCGAGCTGACCGAGTCGCTGCTCGCACTGCGCGCGGCGGGGGTGCCGGTGTACACGGTGGGTGTCGGCCGCGAGCGCTTCGATCGCGACGTGGAGCTGGCGCGGGTCGCGTCGCCACGGGCCGTGTTGAAGGGCTCATCGGTCGTGGTCGACCTCATGGTCTCCCAGACCGGTTACGCCGGCCGAAACGTCACGCTCTTCGTCGAGGACGAAGGCCGCGTGGTCGGCATGCAGGAGGTCACGCTGCCCGCCGACGGCGAGCCCACCGCCGTGCGCGTGCAGTTCTCCGCCGACGAGCCCGGTGCGCGCCGCTTCAGCTTCCGCGTTCCCGTCCAGGACGGCGAGCTCGTGCTCGAGAACAACGAGCAGGAAGCGCTCATCGAGGTGCGCGACGGCCGTGAGAAGATCCTGTACTTCGAGGGTGAGCCCCGTCCCGAGGTGGCGTTCCTGCGCCGCGCGATCGCCGATGACGAGAACATCCAGCTCGTCGTGCTGCTGCGCTCTGCGGAGAACAAGTACCTACGTCTCGCGGTCGACAGTGCGGGTGAGCTGGCCACCGGCTTCCCGACCACACGCGAGGAGCTGTTCACGTATCGCGGGCTCATCCTCGGCAGCGTCGAGGCGAGCCAGTTCACGCACGAGCAGCTCCGCATGATCGCCGACTTCGTCGGGGAACGCGGCGGCGGGCTGCTCATGATCGGCGGACGGCGCGCATTCGCGGAGGGCGGCTGGGCCGGCACGCCCGTCGCCGACGTGCTGCCCGTCACGCTCCAGCCCACGACCGACACGATGTTCTTCGCGCAGGCGCGCATCATCCCGACGCGCGCCGGTGAATCCCATGCCATCACGCGCATCGCCGCCGACGAGGTTTCCTCGCGTGCGCGCTGGGACTCGCTGCCGCCGCTCTCCACCACGAACCGCATCGCCGGCCTGAAGCCCGGTGCGACCGCGCTGCTCACTGCGCGCGGCGACGATCTCGACCGCGACCAGCCCGTCCTCGCGTTCCACCGCTATGGCCGCGGCCAGGCCATGGCGTTCGCCGTGCAGGACGTCTGGCACTGGCAGATGCATGCCGACATACCGCTCGAGGACCAGACGCACGAGAACCTCTGGCGACAGCTCCTGCGCTTCCTCGTGAGCAGCGTCCCCGGCCAGCTCGAGGCCGAGACCTCCGCCGATCGTGTTGCGCCGGGCGACCCCGTGCGCATCAGCGCGCGCGTCGGCGACGCCGCGTTCGCCGGCGTCAACGACGGCTACGTCGTCGCACGCGTCCTGGGGCCGGCAGGCGAGGAGGTGGAAGCGCCGCTGGACTGGACCGTCGAGCGCGACGGTGAATACACGGGCACGTTCACACCCTCGGACGCGGGCGTCTATTCGATCGTCGTCGAAGCCACGCGCGGCGGCGAGTTGCTCGCTGCCGATACCACACACATCGCCGCCGCGGAGAGCGCGGCCGAGTACTTCGCCGCGCAGATGCGCGCGCCGCTGCTGCGCCGCGTGGCGGAGGAAACCGGTGGCCGCTTCTACACGACCGACGAAGCGCAGCGCCTCGCCGAGGACCTCGCCGTTACGGGCGGCGGCGCGACCATCACGGAAACGCGCGACCTGTGGGACATGCCTGCGTTGCTCTTCGCTTTGATCGGCATCATCGCCGCGGAGTGGTTCTGGCGGCGGTCCAGGGGGCTCGCATGAAGGCTTCGCGAGTCTGGGGTCTGGAGTCTGGGGTCTGGAGTCTCGGACGTCTGGGCGTGTTGAGCGCACTGCTTGTCCTCAGTCCACTGCGGGGGGCGGCGCAGGAGACGCACGTGCTCATCGTCTCGGGCATCGGCGGCGAGCCGCAGTACACGACCGCGTTCCACGAGTGGGGCGGCAAGCTGCACGCGGCCGCGCTGGCGAACGGCATTCCGGCGGCGAACGTGACATGGCTCGCGGAGGATCCCGCGAAGGATGCGCAGCGCATCGGCGGCCGTTCCACGAAGGAGGCAGTATCGGCGGCGCTGAGTGCACTCGCATCGAAGGCATCGCCGAACGATCAGGCGCTCATTGTGCTGATCGGCCATGGCAGCCACACGGGCAGCGAGTCGCGTCTCAATCTGCCGGGCCCCGACATCACCGCGGATGAATTTGCGGCTGCATTGAACGACGTGAAGGCGGCGCGCATCGGCATCGTCGTGGCTGCGAGTGCGAGCGGCGAGTGGGGCAAGGCGCTGGCCGCGCCGAACCGCGCGATCGCCACGGCCACGCGCTCCGGGATGGAGCGCAACGAATCGGTGTTCGGGCGATTCTTCGCCGATGCGTACGCGGGCGATGGCGCGGACACGGACAAGAACGGTCGCGTTTCACTGGCGGAAGCGTTCACGTACGCACAGCGCGAGGTCGAGCGCTTCTACCAGTCGGACAACCGCCTGATGACCGAGCACGCGGCGATCACGGGCGAGGAGCTGGCGGCGGCGTTGTACATGGGGAACGCCGCGGGCGCGCGGGCGGATGCGTCGCCGGAGCTGCGCGCGCTCTACGCTCGCCGCACGGAGCTCGAGGCGCAGGTGGCCGCGCTGCGCGGGCGCCGCGACTCCATGGAGCAGGCCGCGTACGAGGCCGAGCTCGAGCGGCTGCTCGTCGAGCTCGCCACGGTCGGCCGCCGCATCCGCGAGCTGGAAGGTGGCGGATGATTCGCGCCGCCTCCTTCCTCGCGCTCCTCCTCGCCGTCGTCACGACAGCGTGCGAGGGCCAGCAGCCGGCGGCCGATCCGTTTGCCGCCCTTCGCTCGGGTGAGTACGACGGCGCGATCGCAGGCCTCGAGCGCATGGCTGCCGCCGCACCCGCCGACACACGCGCGCGGCGCGCGCTCGTGCGCGCACTAATGGACGTCGGCCGCTACGACGACGCCATCGACGCCGCCCGCGGCGCACCCGCGGAGCAGCGCCCGGCTATGGCGACGACGCTCGGCCTCGCACTGCGTGCCAGAGGCCGGCTCGACGCCGCCGACTCCGCGTTCGCCGCCGCCGTCGCGGGCCGCGCCGACGACGCGCTCACCGCGCGCTATGAACGTGCGCGCCTCCTGTGGGAACGCGGACAGCGCGACGATGCGCTGAATGCATTCGACACCTTCATCGACGCGTACAACGACGGGCCGCAGCTCTCATCGGACGATCTCGTCGCCGTGGGTAACGCGGTCCGCTTCCTCGGCGTGCGCGACCCGCAGCTCTTCCACGACGCGCTGCGCGCGTACGAGGAAGCGATCGCGGCGGACAACACGAACGACGACGCGCGCCTGCGGCTCGCCGATCTGTTCCTCGAGAAGTACAACAGCACGGACGCGCAGGCGATCATCCGCGAGGTGCTCGCGGTCAATCCGCGCCACCCGCGCGCACTGCTGCTGCTCGCGCGCGCGAAGTACTTCGATGGCACGGACGAAGCGCCCGTGCTCGCCGCGCAGGCGCTGGAGGTCAATCCGAACCTCGTGGATGCGCGCGCCTTCTCCGCGCGCCTCGCACTCGACGTCGAGGACTACGACTCCGCACGTGCGGAAGTCGCGCGCGCGCTGGACGTGGACCCGTCGGCGCGCGAGCCGCTCGCACTCGCCGCCGCCATCGAGTGGCTGCTCGGTGACACAGGCGCGTACGACCGCGCGAAGGCGCGCGCACTGGAGCGCAGTCCCGCGGACCCCGAGTTCTTCACGACCGTCGCCGAGCTGGGCGTGCGGCAGCGCAAGTACCGCGGTGCTGTCGAACTGCTCAAGGAAGCGGTCGCCGCGGATCCGGGTGCATGGTATGCATGGGGCCAGCTCGGACTGAACCGCATGCGGCTCGGTGAAATCGACGAGGCACGCGCGGACCTCGAGGTCTCGTTCGAAGGCGACCCGTTCAACGTCTGGGTCAAGAACACGCTCGACCTGCTCGACACCTTCGGCCAGTATGTGACCGTCGACTCGCGGCGCTTCCAGTTCATGCTGCACGGCGACGAGGCCGGTGTGCTCGAGCCGTACATGCGCGCGGTCGCCGAGGCCGCATACGACTCCCTGTCGCGCCGCTACGGTTACGAACCCGAGACGCCCGTTCGCGTGGAGGTGTACCCGAGCCACGCCGACTTCTCCGTGCGCACGGTCGGCCTCGCGGGACTGGGCGCGCTCGGCGTTGCGTTCGGTACCACACTCGCCATGGACTCGCCCGCCGCACGCGAGCGCGGTGAATTCAACTGGGCGTCCACGCTCTGGCACGAGATCGCGCACGTCGTCACGCTCGGCATGACGCGCCACCGCGTGCCGCGCTGGCTCACCGAAGGACTCTCCGTGCGCGAGGAGCGCCGCGCCCTCTCCGGCATCGGCTGGGGCGACGACATCAATCCCGGCTTCGTGGGCGCCTACCGCGCCGGGCAGACGCTGCCCGTGTCGCGCCTGAACGAGGGCTTCGTGCGGCCGAAGTCGCCGCGGCAGATCTTCGACTCCTACCTCCAGGCCTCGCTCGTCGTCGAGATGATCGAGGAGCGTTGGGGTTGGGACGCCATCCTCGACATGCTGCGCGGCTACCGCGACGGCAAGGATGACGCGCGCGTGTTCCGCGACGTGCTTCGCATGGAGCCCGAAGCGCTCGACGAGGCGTTCGACACATGGTTCCGCGCGCGCTACGCCACGCAGCTTCGCGCCGTTACGGGCCTGGATCCGCAGGCGGACGCGGACGCGCCGCCCGCCGGCGCGGCCGCCATCCTTGCCGGTGAGCTCGCGAGCGCGCTCCAGGAGAGCGCCCGCGCGCTGGCGTCGGCCGACACATCCGCCGCGATCGCGGCGTTGAACAGGGCAAAGGCCGCGTTCCCCGAGTTCGCGGGGCCGCAGTCACCGTATCGTGCGCTGGCCGCCATTCACGCGGCGCGCGGCGACACGCGCGCGGCCGAGGCCGAGCTGTCGCAGCATGCGGCCCGGAACGAGAACGATTACGATGCGTTGATGGAACTGGCCGCGCTGCGTGAATCCCTGGGCGATGCCGCCGGTGCCGCCGACGCGCTCGAGCTCGCGATGTTCATCTCGCCGTACGAGCTCGCGCCGCACGAGCGGCTCGCGGCGCTGTACGCGCAGACAGAGCAGTGGGACAGGGCCGTTCGCGAGCGTGAAGTGATCGTAGGACTCGCACCGGTGGACATGGCCGAAGCGCTCTACCAGCTCGCCCTGGCCCAGCTCGAGGCCGGCCGTCGTGACGACGCGCGCTCCACGATCCTGCGCGCGCTCGAGACCGCACCGGGATTCGAGAAGGCGCAGGAGCTCTTGCTGCGGATCCGGGAGGGACGATGAGGGCGGGCATCATCGCGCTCCTGTGCATCATGGCCATCGGGTCTGGAGTCTGGAGTCTGGAGTCTGGGGTCTGGTCTACGGCGGGGCAGCGGGATCCCGACGAGTATCCGTTCGCGAAGTACGACGGGACGTTCACATTCGTGCGTGTCTACTTCGAGGCGGGCGGTGCGGACGGGCTGCGGGGGTACGGCCGGCGCGGCTTCGGCGGCGAGCCGCCATGGCATCACGACTACCCGTTCGCCGAGGGACACCTTTCGAAGATCCTGAACGAGCTGACCTACGTCCGCGCGCGGCAGGTGCCGCACGGCGGCAACGTGCTCGAGATCGGGGACCCGCGGCTCCACCAGTTCCCGATCGCGTACCTCAGCGAGCCGGGCTTCTGGAATCCGTCCGACGCCGAGGTCGCTGCCCTGCGCGACTATCTGATGCGCGGCGGCTTCATGATCTTCGACGACTTCGGGAACGATGGCGGGCGCGCGCTCTACAACCTGAACTATCAGCTGCGGCGCGTGTTCCCCGAGCTGAGCCTGATGCCGCTCGATGGAAGTGAATCGGTCTTCGATTCGTTCTTCCACATCGACCCGCGCACCCTCAACCTGTTCTATCGGGGCGACCCGCCCGACTGGTGGGGCATCTTCGAGGAGAACGATCGCAGCAAGCGGCTGCTCGTCGTCGCAGCCAACGACATGGACCTGGGCGAGTTCTGGGAGTTCTCCGACCGGGGCTTCTTCCCCGTGGACATGTCCAACGAGGCGTACAAGGTGGGCGTGAACTACATCGTGTATGCGATGACACACTAGAGTCTGGAGTCTGGAGTCTGGAGTCTGGTGTCTGGGGTCTGGTTTGCGACCCGCAGTCAACCAGCCACCAGACCCCAGACCCAAGACTCCAGAAACAGGGGATCTGACATGACGATGAAGGTGGAAGAGATCAGGCAGGACGCAGCGCTCACGGAACCTGACGACATCCAGCTTGCGGAGCGGATGCGGGAGGGGGCGGCGCGGGTGCGCGCGGAGCTCGGCAAGCTGATCATCGGACAGCAGGATGTGGTCGAGCACCTGCTGCTGACGCTCTTCGTGGGCGGCAACTCGCTGATCATCGGCGTGCCCGGCCTCGCGAAGACGCTGCTCGTGCATACGCTGGCGCAGGTGCTGAACCTGAAGTTCAGCCGCATCCAGTTCACGCCCGACCTCATGCCGTCGGACATCACGGGCACGGACATCATCAACGAGGACCCGGCCACCGGCCGGCGCCAGATGGTGTTCTCGCCCGGTCCGATCTTCGCCAACATCGTGCTGGCGGACGAGATCAACCGCACGCCGCCCAAGACGCAGTCGGCGCTGCTCGAGGCGATGCAGGAGCACCGCGTGACGGTGCAGGGTGTGACCTACAAGCTCGAGGAGCCGTTCTACGTGTTCGCCACGCAGAACCCGATCGAGCTCGAGGGTACGTACCCGCTCCCTGAGGCGCAGCTCGACCGCTTCATGTTTCAGATCATCATCGACCACCTGCCCGAGGACGAGGAGATGCAGGTGGTGCGCTCGACGACCGCGATCCAGGACCACGTCTTCGAGCATGTCGTGACCGGCAGCGACCTGGTCGCCTTCCAGCAGCTCGTCCGCAAGGTACCCGTTTCCGACGCGGTGCTGCGCTACGCCGTCACACTCGCGCGCACCAGCCGCCCCGGCTCCGCCTTCACGGCAGAGCAGGGCGCCACCGGCAACGGGAAGAACGCGCCCGAGTTCATTCGCAAATGGGTGTCGTACGGCGCGAGCGTGCGCGCTGCGCAGTACCTGATCCTCGGCGCGAAGGCGCGTGCACTCGTCGCGGGCCGACACCACGTCACGTTCGAGGACGTCCGCGCCCTCGCGCACCCGGTGCTGCGCCACAGGATCCTGAAGAACTTCCACGCCGAGTCGGAGCGCATAACGACCGACCGGATCATTGACGAGCTCCTGCAGGCGGTGCCCGTGCCCGCGTCAGGTATGTAGGAACTACGAGTCTGGACTCTGGAGTCTGGGGTCTGGTTTACGACCGCAGTAAACCAGTCACCAGACACCAGATCCCAGACTCCAGAAACGGGAGGAAGCCAAGAACATGGATCGCCGCCACAACGCCGACGCAACCCCGAGCATGGGTTTCCTCGATCCCCGCACCCTCGCGCGGATCGATGACCTCGAGCTCATCGCGCGGCACGTGGTCGACGGCTTCATCAACGGCCTGCACCGGTCGCCGTACCTCGGGCTGTCGATGGACTTCGCGGAGCACCGGCAGTACATGCCGGGCGATGACATCCGGCGCGTGGACTGGCGGGTCTTCGCGCGCACCGACCGCTACTACGTGAAGGAGTTCGAGGCGGAGACGAACGCGAACTTCTGCGTGCTGCTCGACGTCTCGAAGTCGATGGGCTGGGGCAGCGGCGACATCACCAAGCTCGACTACGCGAAGTACCTCGCTGCCGCGCTGACGTACTTCTCCCACGGCCAGCGCGACCGCGTGGGTCTCGTCACGTTCAATCAGGATGTGGTCGAGTACGTGCCGCCCGCCGCGAAGCACATGGATCTCGTGCTGCACGCGCTCGACCGCGCGCAGGCCGCAGGGCAGGGCGGGCTCGCCGCACCGCTGCGCAAGGCCGCCGATGTGCTCGCGCGCCGCGGCATCATCGTGCTCATCTCCGATTTCTACGAGGACCCGCAGGCCGCCGTCGATGCGGTGACCGCACTCCGTTACCGCGGCCACGACGTCATCGTCTTCCACGTACTCGACAAGGCCGAGATCGAGTTTCCGTTCGATGAGGCCGCGAGCTTCGAGGACCTCGAGACGGGCGAGCGCATTCCGGTCGTGCCCGAGACTCAGCGCGCGCGCTACCGCGAGCTGATCGCCGACCACGTCGGCAAACTCGCGCGCGGCTTCGCCGACCACCGCATCGACTACGCACTCTTCGATACGTCGACACCGCTCGACTACGCACTCTTCAGCTACCTGTCCGACCGCGAGCGGCTGTCGCGCGGCGGCGTGCGCGGTGTCGTCTCCCAGGGGCTGAGGTCCGCATGAGTTTCCTCGCCCCTCTCTTCCTTGCGGGTCTCGCCGCGCTCGCGGTCCCGATCATCCTGCACCTCGTGCAGAAGGAGAAGAAGGACCCGGTCACCTTCCCGTCGCTGATGTTCCTCAGCAAGGTGCCGTACAAGACCACGCGACGGCGCCGGCTGCGCGATCTCCTGCTGCTCGCCCTGCGCGCCGCGGCCATCGTGCTCGTGGTCGGGGCGTTCGCGCGTCCGTTCCTCGATCGCGATGGTGCGGCCGCGCTCGACCCGGGCGCCGCGCGCGAGGTGGTCGTGCTGCTCGACCGCTCCTACAGCATGGCATACGGCAATCGCTGGGAGCGTGCGGTGAACGCGGCCGGCGAGGTGGTGGACGGACTCCGCAGCGGCGACGTCGCATCCCTCATTCTGTACGACGCCGCGGCGGCGGCTCCCGTGCGCTCGAGTGCGGATCCCGGCGAGATGCGCGCCGCGCTGACCGCAGCACGTCCGGGCGACGGCGCCACGCGCTACGCACCGGCGCTCAAACTCGCCCGCACCGTACTCGAGACGTCACAGAAGCCGCGGCGCGAGGTGGTGATCATCGGTGACTTCCAGCGCGCGGGCTGGCAGGACGAGCCTGGGCTCCGGCTGCCGCCTGGCACCGAGGTGAGAGCCGTGCCGATCACCGATGACGAAGTGAACAACGCCGCGGTCGCGGGCGTGCAGCTCCGCCGGGAACCCGTAGGCGACCGCGAGCGCGTCACGATCAACGCGCGCGTCGTCGCGCGCGGCGATGCGGGCACCATCCCGGTGGTGCTCGAGCTGGACGGCCGCGAGGCGCAGCGCCGCGACGCCGACGTTTCGTCCGGCGCAGCCACCGTCACCTTCGCGCCGATCACTGCCGCCGAAACGCCGCAGCGCGTGGTCGTGCGCGTGGCGGGCGATGCGCTCGCCAACGACGACGCGTTCCGCTTCGTGCTCTCGCCCGGACAGGCCGTGCGCGTGCTCGTCGCGAATGCGCCCGGCGCCTCCAGCCTCTATATCGAGCGCGCGCTCGATGTAGGCGAGGCGCCGCCGTTCCGCGTCACGACGATCTCGTCGTCCGCGCTGACCGCGTCCGCAATCGAGGATCGCGATGTCATCATCGTGAACGGCACAGCGCCCGCGGCTACGGATGCGCTCCGAACGTTCCTCGAGAACGGCGGCGGCCTCGTGCTGGCCGCGGGTGAGCGCAGCACGGGCGACGGCTCGATCGGCCCGATCTGGGGCCAGGTCGTCGATCGCGGTGCCGGCGGCGGCATCGGCTGGCTCGATGGAGCGCATCCGGTGTTCGAGCTCTTCCGCGGCCCCCGCAGTGGTGACCCGGCCTCGGCGCGCTTCTTCCGGTACCGCCCGCTCCAGCCCGCCGACGGCGATCGCGTCCTCGCCCGCTTCGATGATGGCGCGGCAGCGCTCGTCGAACGCAGGGTCGGAGAGGGCCGGGTACTGTCGTGGGCGTCGTCGCTCGATTCGTACTGGAGCGATTTCCCCCTTCAGCCGGTATTCCTTCCATGGCTCCACCGCATGGTGCTGCACGCGGCCGCGTGGGAGGAGCAGCCGGGGTGGTCCATCGTCGGTGACGTCGTTCAGGGAGTCGGGAGTCGGGAGTCGGGAGTCGAGGGCCTCATCGCAACGTCACCTTCGGGGCGGCGCGTCGAGATCCCATCGAGCGGCCTGATCCAGGTGGACGAAGCGGGGTTCTGGGTGGTGCGGGTGGGTGAAGAGGAGCGGCCGGTCGCCGTGAACGTGGACCTCGCGGAGTCAGAGCTCACTGCGCTCGATCCCGCGACGGTGGTGGCGGCGGCGGAACCGCAGTCGGGGTCGGCGGAGTCGCTCGCGGAGGCGCAGACGGTGGCGCCGGAAGAACGCGAGCGGCGGCAGTCGCTGTGGTGGTGGCTGCTGCTCGCGGCGTTCGCGCTGTTCGCGGCCGAGACGGCGCTGGCGAATCGTACGGGACGGACGAGGACGAGACAGGCGGAGGCCTGATCACTGGAGAGGTGGAGGCACGCATGCGACGCACCCCACATTCCGAGCTGCTCACCGTCATTCGGCGCGTGCGCGCGCGCTGGCGGCTCAAGCTCGCGCTGCGCGGCATCGCCATCGCCACGGGCGCCGGTGTCCTCGCCTTCCTCGTTACGGCGTACGGCCTCGAGAAGACCGGCTTCGCGCCGGGCGCCGTCATCGCGTTCCGGCTGCTGCTCTGGGCCGCGGTGGCTCTCGTGGCGTGGCAGTGGCTCGTGCGGCCGCAGCTCCGCAAGGTGAGCGAACAGCAGGTGGCGCTCTACCTCGAGGAGCACGAGCCCACGCTCGACGCCACCGTACTTTCCGCACTCGATCTGCGCGACGACGAGGCCGCAGCGGCCGCGGGCTTCTCACCCGTACTGGCGCGCCGCACGATCGAAACGGCCATCGAGCGCGTGCGCAGGATCGATGAGGGCCGGCGCGTCGACCAGCGCGAGATCCGCAATTTCGGCGGCGTGCTCGCAGCTGCCAGCGTGGTCGCGCTCGCCATGCTCGTCGTGCGTCCCGCATTCGTGCGTCACGGCGCCAGCGCACTGCTGAATCCGCTCGCGCCCGCAACCGATGCATCGCCGTATCGTATCTCCGTTACACCCGGCGACGTGACGATTCCGCGCGGCGCGGACCAGGCCATTGCCGCATCGCTCGTCGGCTTCGCGGCTGAACGCGCGGAGCTGGTGCTGCGTCAGGGTGCGGACTCCGCATTCGAGCGGCTCGAGATGCTGCCCGCAGACTCGGGCTCATTCGAGATCCTGCTCTTCGATGTCGGCGCGGACACCGAGTACTTCATCGAGTCGAACGGCGTGCGCTCGCCGGTGCATCGCATCACCGTGGCGGACCTGCCGTACGTGGATCGCCTCACACTCGAGTACCGCTTCCCCGCGTACACCGGCCTGCCGCCGCGCGTCGTCGAGGATGGCGGCGACATCGCGGTGCCGCGCGGCACCGTCGTCCTCTTCCGCGCCACCACCACCGTGCCCTCGCCCGGCGGGCGGATCGTACTCGGTGAAGGTGCGGGTGCGGAGCTGACGCCCGACACCGCGGGTGTGCTCGCGGGCGAGCTGCGCATCGATGCGGAGGGCTACTACCACATCGAGCTGCGCTCGAACGACGGCCAGCCGGTGAACGCATCGCCGCAGTACCGCATCGAGCTGCTCGAGGACCTGCCGCCGGTCGTGCGCTTCGCGAAGCCCGGCCGCGACACGCGCCCCACTGCGATCGAGGAGGTATTCCTCGAGGCCGTGGCCGAAGATGACAACGGCGTCGCGCTGCTCGAGCTCGTCTACTCGGTGAACGGCGGCGAGGAGCAGGTGGTGCGGCTGCACGCGACGGATCGGCCGATGCGCGAGGTGAGCGCGGGCCACACGCTGTACCTCGAGGAGTTCGGGCTCCAGCCCGGCGACCTCGTGGCCTACCACGCACGCGTGCGCGACAACCGCCCCGGCGGCGGCGTGAGCGCCACGAGCGACATCTACTTCCTCAGCGTTCGTCCGTTCGGTCAGGAATACCGTCAGGCCGAGCAGCAGGGCGGTGGCGGTGGTGGCGGCGGCCAGCAGGAACAGCGCGGCGACCTGAGCGAGCAGCAGCGCCAGATCATCGCCGCCACGTTCAACGTGCTGCGAGACAGCGCGAACGCGGAGGCGTCCGCGCTCCGCGAAAACATCAATACGATTGCGCTCTCGCAGGAGCGACTGCGCGATGAGGTGAACACGCTCGCGCAGCGCATGCGCAACCGCGAGGTCACGCAGGACTCCAACTTCCTGAAGATCGCCGAGCTGCTGCCGCAGGCGACGCAGGAGATGGAGTCTGCGCTGTCGCAGCTGAAGAACACGCGGCCGGGTGATGCGCTCCAGCCCGAACAGAGGGCGCTGCTCATCCTGCAGCGCGCGGAGGCCATCTTCCGCGAGGTGCAGGTGGCCATGGGCCAGCAGCAGGGCGGTGGCGGTGGTGGCGGCGGCGGTGCGAACGCGGAGGACCTCGCCGACCTGTTCGAGCTCGAGCTCGACAAGCTGCGCAACCAGTACGAAACCGTGCAGCGCGGCGAGCAGCAGCAGGCGGACAACCAGCGCGACGAAGCACTCGAGCGGCTGCGCGAGCTCGCGCGCAGGCAGCAGCAGGAAGCGGAGCGGCTGCGGCGCCAGGCCGGACAGCGGCAGGCGGGCGGCGGCGGCGGCGAGTCGCAGCGCCAGCTCGCGGAGGAGACGGAGGAAGCGGCGCGTCAGCTCGAGCGGCTCGCACGCGAGAACCGTCAGCCCGAACTGGAGGAGGCCGCGCGCCGTCTGCGCGAGGCCGCGGATGCCATGCGTCGTGCTGCATCCAATGCGCGCAGCGGTGGGACGGCGGAGGCGGCACAGGCGCTCGAGCGGCTCGAGGAAGCGCGTCGTCGGCTGGAGCAGAGGCGCTCCGAGGACGTGCAGCAGCGTGCGGACCAGGCTGCGCAGCAGGCGCAGCGGCTCGCCGAGCAGCAGCGCGAGATCGCGTCCGGGATGCGCAACCTGCGTGAGGAGCGAGGCGACGCCACCGCGGAAGCCCGGCGCCTGCGCGATGAGAAGGACCAGCAGCTCGCGGCCGTGCAGAACCTCGAGCGCGAGCTGGACGCACTCGCACAGCAGGCTGCAGGCGATGATCGTGAGGCATCACGCCAGCTCCAGCGCGCATCCAACCTGATCCGCGACGATCAGCTCAAGGAGCGCATCCAGTACTCCAAGAACCTGACCGACCCGCGCGCGCGTCCCGAGTACGTGGATCAGACGGAGCGCGAGATCGGCGAGGCGCTGGATTCCGTGAGCGCGATGGTGCAGCGCGCCGCCGGCTCGTTCCAGGGTGGCACGCGCAGCGAGCGCGAACAGACCGTCGAACGTGCACGCAGTCTTGCGCGTGGTCTCGAGTCGATGGAGGAACGCACGCGGCAACGCCTGGATGGCGAGCGTGAGCGAGGGCTCGAGCAGGGCCGCCAGCAGGAGGGCGAGCGCGGAGACGAGGGCGAGCGAGGTGGGGAGCAGGGCCAGCAGCAAGGCCAGCAAGGTCAGCAGGGCCAGCAAGGCCAACAGGGACAGGGTCAGCAGGGACAGCAGGGCCAGGGCCAGCAGGGTCAGCAAGGCCAGCAGGGTCAGGGACAGGGACAGGGTGAGGGCGAGCAGGGCGGCCAGCAGGGTGGTCAGCAGGGCGGCATGCAGGGAGGCATGGGCGGCCCCGAAGGCGCACGCGGCGGCTGGGCCGATGGCCGCGGCACCTGGGGCGGCGACGACATCCGCCAGTTCCGCTCCGAGGCGCGCCAGCGTCTCCAGGAAGCGCAGGCCCTGCGCGAGGAGCTGCGCAGGCAGGGGCAGGACACGCGCGAACTCGATGGCGTCATCCGTGACCTCGGCCGGCTCACGGACGAGCGCAACTACGGCGACCCGCGCGGCATCGCCGAACTGCAGGCCTCCGTCGTCGACGGCATGAAGCAGTTCGAGTTCCGCCTGCGTCGCGAGCTCCTCGGCGAACAGCCCGATGCGCTCTTCCTCGGCGGCAGCGACGCCGTTCCCGAGGGGTACCGCGAGATGGTGGAGGAGTACTACCGGCGTCTGGCGAGGGAGAGGGGAAGGTAGGATGTTCCTGGTGACTGGGGTCTGGTATCTGGTGTCTGGTCTTCGACGAGCGAACCTTCGAGGTTTCAACCCGACACCAGACCCCAGACTCCAGACTCCATGAACCGCATCTTCGGCGTCCACCCGATCGACACCGGCGGCCTCGACATGGCCGTCCGCCGCGCCGCCAACGCGGGCGCGCGCGCCATCCAGATCTTCACGGCCATCCCGAAATTCTACGGCGACAAGTCGTCGATCAATCCCGATCGCGTCGAGCGCTTCCACGCAGCGCTCGCGGAAACGGGCATGCGCCACGAGCACGTGCTCGTGCACGCGGCATACGTGCTCAGCGTCGCGACCGCGGAGCCGGACAAGTGGGAGCGTGCGGCTGCCGGTCTCGTGAAGGAGATGGAGCGCTCCACCGCCATTCGTGCGTTCGGCATCTGCTTCCATCCCGGCTCGGCCAGCGATGGGAATCCCGAGGCCGCATGCGAACGCGTGGCGAAGGCGATGACGCTGGCAATCGAGTCGTCGCCGGATGGGCCGCGGCTGCTGGTCGAGAATACCGCGGGCGCGGGCCGCACCGTCGGGCGCACTGCTGAAGAAGTCGGGCGCATCCTCTCGTGCATACCGAAGGAGCTGCGGCCGCGCGCAGGTTACGGCCTCGACACCTGCCACCTCTACGCATCCGGCTACGACATCTCCGAATCGCGTGAGCGCTTCACCGCCATCCTCGATGAGTTCGAAGAGGCCGCCGGCGAGCCGCCCGCGTTCTTCCACCTCAACGACTCACAGGGCGCCCTCGGCTCCAACCGCGATCGGCACACACTGATCGGTGAGGGCGAGATCGGCGTCGAAGCCTTCCGCTGGCTCGTCGAGGATCGCCGCAGCGAACGCATACCGCTCATCCTCGAAACACCCGAGATCAATGTCGACATCGCCCGCGACGACCCCACCGCGGATCCATGGGATGCGCGCATGATCGCCCTGATGGAGTCGCTGGTTGGCTGACCCACAACGGAAAACAGCAATCACCGCGGAGAACGCGGAGAACGCGGAGTTTGATCCTGTTGTGGGTGGATTCTGCTATCCGTAGACCTCACATGAAACAGCGTGAACTGACCACTCGCGCGCCGATAAACGCGAGATGCCCATTCGACCCCCAATAAGGGGGTCAAGATTGCCATTCGAGCTCGAATCCCCTCCGAACGGTCACTTCACGGCGCACCGCGAGACCAGGAAGCAGTGAAAACGAGGAAGCCCCACCACCCACCAAGTGGGGCGGTGGGGCTCCGCGTCCTCCGCGACCTCCGCGGTGATTGCTTTTCTCGTGGGCCGGTGGGGCTCCGCGTCCTCCGACGACTCTGCGGTGAATGTTTTTCGGCAGCCAGAGGCTACCGAGGCAGATACTTCGCCGGAATCGGATTCCCGTCGCGCTCCGCATCCCAGAAGATCGTCACGACCCACCAGCGTGTCCCGTCGTTGAAGAGCTGGATGCTGTTGATGCCGCGCTGGAACGGCTCCGCATCGGCAGGATCGCGTCGCGACTCGTAGGTGCTGAACACGTGTGCGATGTTGCCGAACTCCTCGACGACGCGGTGCACCTCGATCTCGTGGAAGGGATTCTGCTCGAACATCGGGCCCACGCGCTCGACGTACTGCTGCGGCGACCACACCTGGTGCCGCGCCGCGCCCTGGGGCGGCCGGCCGGTGGGGATCAGCCGCGCGTCCGGGATGAACAGGGAGTGGAACCGCTCCCAGTCGCGCGGCCCCGCGGGTCCTGAGATCGACGCGTACACCGCGGCCAGGATGGCATCGATGGACTCGACGTCCGAGGCCCGGGCGCCCGTCTGCTGGGCAGACGCTGAAGAGCCGGCAGCAAGGAGCAGAATGACGAAGGCAAGCGGGCGGAGTCGCATGCGCATGGTGTTCTCCGGTTGGGTTCGAGGAGCGCAGTGTGCGCCGGACGGGCCCGAGGCACAAGCTGCCCGGGGACCAACCGCCGCCCACGGGTGACGAAATTGCGGAGGCTGCCGGACAGCCGATCCGCCATTCCCCGACACCCGGCCACCTCACCCGCGCACAACTTCCACTCCAGCACGCCCAACGCAGCGTGCATGGAGGAAAGCAAGAGAGGTTCGGATGGACCGGCATCTATCGTCACGGGACTGGGCGCCCGCGCTCAAGCGATTCACGAACCGCAATGCGGGTCGCCGCGCGGTGCTCGAGATCGGAGACATTGGCCTGGGCGCGCAGGAGATCGGCGGCGCCGCGCTGCGCGGCGTTGCATGGGACCCGCGCGACGGCCGCATCGAGATCATGCTGGGCGAGCAGGCGGATGTCGACCGGCACCTTACGCACACGATCGTGTGTCCGGTGTGCGTGGACCTGCTCGTGGCGGAGGACGGACGCGACCGCGTCCTGCGCATCCTGTCGGCCGAGGGCCAGACGCTGCTCCGCCTCGAGTAGCCGATGTCGGAGCGTGTAGGGAAAACCCCTACAGATTCGTGGCCCGGTGCCCGATAGATACGTCTCCGGCGGGCCGGTAGCTTGATCGCGTACTCTCGCAGCACGCCTTGGAGATCGCGAATGGCAGTACCCACGGAGATCGCCTTCCGAACGTCGTCGGACCGGGGGGGTCCGGAGTCGGTCGGTGGCGGAGTGCGTGCCGGGCGAGACCGGGAGGACGGGTCTCGCTCCGGCCGCACGCCCGTGCACTCCGTGGCGACCGCGATGCTGCGGGCGCCGCTCTTCGTCAAGATCCTCGCAGCCAATGCGGTCCTGATCGGTGCGGTCGCCGTCGCGGTGGTCGACGTGATGCGTCGCTACTACGCGGGCGGCAGCACGTTCGGCGTGGGCGCGATCATCGGCGTGGGTGTGCTGCTCAGCGTGCTCGCGAACGGTGTGATCCTGCGCCTCGCGCTGATGCCGCTGCGCAATCTCGAAAACACGGCGATGCGCGTGCGCAGTGGCGACATGACCGCGCGCGCCGAGATCTCACCGCTTGCGGACAACAAGCTGCGACGCGTCGCACGCACGTTCAACGACATGCTCGACAGCTCGATGGCCTATCGCCGCCGGCTGCGCGACGTGTCCGCGCGCGCCACGCACGCCGCGGAGGAAGAGCGCAAACGTGTTGCGCGCGAGTTGCACGATGGCACCGCACAGACGCTCGCCGCGTTGCGCGTGCAGCTGCGCGTGGCCCGCAGCGGTCAGGATGTCGATGCGATGCGCGTCGCACTCGACGGCGTCAGTGCGGAGCTGGGCGAGGCGATCGAGGAGGTCCGGCGCATGGCGCACGGGCTCCGGCCGCCCGCGCTCGACATGCTCGGGCTGGCCACCGCGGTCCGCTCCTACGTCGAGAGTTCGGCGCTGTCTGCGGGCCTCGAGCTGCGCATCGACGCCGACGACGTGGCCGGGGCGCTCTCGCCGGAGGGTGAGCTGGCGCTGTATCGTATCCTGCAGGAAGCGGTCTCCAACGTGGTCCGCCACTCCGGTGCGAGCCGGCTCGAGGTCGAGCTGGGGCGCCGGCCTGGCGGCGCGGAGCTCCGGGTTCGGGACGATGGCCTCGGCTTCGTGCCGCCGGAGACTCTCGACAGCGACCGGGGCCTGGGCCTTTTCGGCATGCAGGAACGTGCGGGTTACGTGGGTGGGGAGGTCGTCATCGAAAGCACACCCGGTCTCGGCACGACCGTGACAACCTGGATTCCGAGCGACGAGACGAGCCATGCGTGAAATTCCGAACCCGATCCGTATCCTCCTCGTGGACGACCATATCGTCCTGCGCGCCGGGCTCAAGGCGCTGCTCGATGCCGAGACCGACATGAAGGTCGTCGGTGAAGCCGGGACGGGGGAGGAGGCCATACAGAAGCTGGGCGACACCCGCCCCGACGTCATCGTCATGGACCTCTCCATGCCCGGCATGGGCGGGCTCGAGGCGACGAAGAAGATCGCCGAGATGGGCAAGGCGCGGGTGCTCGTGCTCACGATGCACGCCGAGGAGGAGTACCTGCTGGCCGTGCTCGAGGCCGGCGGCAGCGGCTACGTGAAGAAGACCAGCGCCGACGAAGACCTCACGAACGCCATTCGCACCGTGGCTCGCGACGAGGTCTTCCTCTACCCCAACGCGGCCAAGCTCCTGCTCCAGGGATTCCGCGTGAAGGGGGAGGACTCCGCGCCCGATCCGCTGGAGAAGCTCACCGACCGCGAGCGTGACGTGCTCGCCATGACCGCCGAAGGCTTCAGCTCCTCCGAGATCGGCGAGAAGCTCTTCATCTCGCCCAAGACCGTGGACACCTACCGGTCCCGGATCATGGAGAAGCTCAAGCTGACCCACCGCTCCGAGCTGGTCCGCTTCGCTCTCGAGACGGGGCTGCTCCGGGCTCGCTGACCCCCGGCACCGGTTTCGAACCGGGGGCTACTCCTTGCGCCCCGGCGCGCCGGCGTGCCATGCGGTCCTTGCGCTCAAGCTGCGTTGTGACAATCATTTAAGGATGGCGACGGCGCGCGTATCACGATTGCGTCGGAGCCGCGCCCGCCCGCGCCATCTCCCCGTGGCCGGTTGCAGTCCTCAAAGAGCCCTGGAATCGATGCGCCGATCCCCATCCGCCCTGAAGCGGGCCGCGGTCCTGACCGCTGCCCTCGTGTTCGTCGCCTGCGAGTCGGGGACGGCGCCCGACGACAAGCCGGGTCCGCCCGCTGCTGTCATCGACGTGACGGGTGACGGCCAGATCGGCAACGTCGGTTCATCACTGACCATAGCACCGCAGGTGCGTGTCGAGGACGCGAAGGGCAGGCCGGTGCCCGATGTCCTCGTGACCTTTGCGACGGCGCCCGGCGGCTCCGTCGCCAATGCCTCCGCCCTCACCGACGCCGCAGGCCTCGCCAGCGCGGGCACGTGGTCGCTCGGCACGGCCACTGGCGCGTACACCCTCACCGCAACCGCAGGCGGCGCGAGCACCGTGCTCACCGCCACCGCCACCGCGGCTGCGCCCGCCTCACTCGGAATCGTGGATGGCGCGGACCAGTCGGTGCAGGTCGGGATGCCCGTACCCGTGCCGCCCGCCGTATCCGTGCGCGACGAGTACGGCAATCCGGTCCCGAACGTCGAGGTCACCTTCCTCGTGCAGGCGGGTGCCGGCTCGCTCTCGCCGCAGAGCGCCGGCATGGAGGCGCGAGCGCATACCGACAACACCGGTGTTGCGCGCATCGCGTCATGGACGCTTGGCACGGCCGTCGGACCGAACGCGCTCCTCGTAACTGCGCCCGGCCTCGAGCCCGTCACCATCACCGCAACCGCGCTGCCCGGCCCGGCCGCGACGCTCCAGGCCATCTCGCTCCTGTCGCAGACCGCGCCGGCGGGAACCGCTGTGACACCACCGGCTGTCCGAGTGCGCGATGCGCACGGCAACGACGTCCCGAACGTCACGGTGAATTTCCAGGTCACCACCGGCGGTGGTTCGGTCGCGAACACGAGTGCGCAGACAGGCGAGGATGGCATCGCGAGTGCCGGCGAGTGGAAGCTGGGCGTGTCGCCCGGCGCGAACGCGGTCACCGCCAGCTCCGGCCTGCTTGCGCCCGTCACCTTCACCGCCACGGGCACGACCGGCGTTCCCGCGCAGATCCTGAAGGTGCCCAACGGCGATGGCCAGACGGCACAGGTGGGTCAGGCGGTGCTCTGGCCGCCGGCCGTGCGGGTGCTCGATGGAACGGGTCTCCCGGTCCAGGATGCCACGGTAACGTTCGAAGTCATCGCGGGTGGCGGTTCCGTCACCGGCGCAGTCGTTCAGACGAGCATCCAGGGTTACGCGGTCGTCGAGAGCTGGAAGATGGGACCCACGCCAGGGCTCAACCGGCTGCGCGCGTCTGTCGGCAACCTCAGCACCGAGTTCACCGCGACGGCAACGGCGCCGCCCCCGCCACCGTCCGGCGGCGGCGGCTATCAGATCGACCTCGTGTTCACGACGAGCGTCACGCCCACGCAACAGGCGGCATTCCAGGCGGCCGCGGCGCGCTGGGAGAGCCTGATCACCGGCGACCTCACGGACATCCCGCTGAACATCAACGCCGGCAGCTGCGGCACGACGTCCGCATTCAGTCAGACCGTCGACGACCTCGTGATCTTCATCGCCGTGAAGGCGATCGACGGGCCCGGCAGCATCCTGGGCCAGGCCGGCCCCTGCGTCATCCGCACGGTCGGCTTGCTGCCGGTAGCCGGACTCATGTCTCTCGATGCCGCCGACCTCGCCATGATGGAGAGCAACGGCACGCTGGCCGACGTCATCACGCACGAGATGGGGCACGTCATCGGCATCGGCACGATGTGGGGAGGGCAGCTCGTCGGCGCCGGCGGTGCCGATCCTTACTTCCCGCAGCCCGGTGCGGTCGCCGCGTTCGATGCGGCGGGCGGCGGCAGTTACGGCGGCAACAAGGTCCCCGTCGAGAACACCGGCGGCCCCGGCACACGCGACGGCCACTGGCGCGAGTCCGTGTTCAACAACGAGCTGATGACAGGCTGGATCAACGGCTCGGGGAATCCGCTGAGCGCCATCACCGCCGCCGCACTCGGTGACATGGGATACGTCGTGGATCCGGGCGCGGCCGATGGCTACGTGCTGCCCGGTTCGATCCCGTCACTCGCGCGGCCCGCGCCGCAATTGCAGCTCATCGAAGGGCCGCGGCCGACGGTGCAGCGCGTGAATCCGGACGGGACGATCCAGCGGAACTAGCCCTTCAGCACACCGAGCGGACGCAGCCGCACGACCTTGCGGCCGATGCCCGCGTTGTGCACGACGTCCACGACGTCCGCCACATCCTTGTACGCCTCCGGCACCTCTTCGGCGACGGTCGCGTACGACGACGCGCGCACCTCGATGCCCTGCTCGCGGAACTCACGCTCGAGGTTGCGGCCCTGCGCCCCCTTCTTCGCCTTCGACCGGCTCATCCGCCGCCCCGCACCGTGACAGGTCGAACCGAACGTCTCCGCGAACGCGGCATCCGTGCCGACCAGCACGTACGAGTAGCGGCCCATATCGCCCGGGATGAGGACAGGCTGGCCTATGTCACGATAGGCACTCGGCACTTCGGGATGCCGCGGCGGGAACGCACGCGTCGCGCCCTTCCGGTGCACACACACTTTCCGCAGCGCGCCGTCCACTTCGTGCTCCTCGAATTTTGCGATGTTGTGCGCGACGTCGTACAGCAGCGTGAGCCCGAGCTCCTGCCATGGCCGGCCCAGCACGCGCTCGAACGCCATGCGCACGCGGTACGCCATCATCTGACGGTTCGCGAACGCGAAGTTCGCCGCCGCGTTCATCGCACCGAGATACTCGCGCGCCTCGGGTGAATCGAGCGGCGCGCACGCGAGCTGGCGATCGGGCAGCTCGATACCGTAGCGGGCCGCCGCCTTCAGCATGCGCTCCAGGTAATCGTCGCATACCTGGTATCCGAGCCCGCGCGACCCAGAATGGATCAGCACCGTCACCGTGTCCGGCTCAAGACCGAAGCGCTCGGCAACCTTCGCATCGTAGACCTCATCGATGCGGCCCACCTCGATGAAGTGGTTGCCGGAACCCACCGTGCCGAGCTGGTCGCGCCCGCGTGCGATCGCGCGCTCACTGACCTGGTCCGGATCCGCACCCTGCAGCGTGCCGTACGCCTCGATGTGCTGCAGGTCGTCTTCCGTTGCGTATCCCTCGCGCTGCGTCCAGCGCGCACCGTCCGCGAGCACCGCGCGCACCGCCGCATCATCGAGCTTGAAGCGTTCGTAGCCCTTACCGACACCGGCAGGAATGTCACGCAGCAGCTGATCCATGAGCTGCGACAGCTTCGGCCGCAGCTCGTCCGCGCGAATCCGCGAACGCAGCAGCCGCACACCGCAGTTGATGTCGTACCCGACACCACCCGGGCTCACGACGCCGCCGCGCGCCGGATCGAACGCCGCGACGCCGCCGATCGCGAAGCCGTAGCCCCAGTGGATGTCCGGCATGCCGATCGACCGTCCCACGATGCCCGGCAGACACGCCACGTTCGCCACCTGCCGCACCGCTTCGTCGCCGCGGATGTCCTCCATCAGCGAACGATCGGCGAAGATCAGGCCGTCCACGTTCATCCTGCCGGTTCGCGGAATCAGCCAGCGATACTCGCCGATCTGCCGGATCTCGAGCCGCTCAGACATCGAAGATCACCCGCGCATGCCAGCCGTCATGCGCGCCCTCCACACGCAGCGCGTGGTACGTCACACCCTTGATCTCACGCACACTGGGACCATCGTCCGCGAACATCGTGACGCGGGCACGCAGTCGCCTCGGTCCGAGCGCTTCGAACGAGGCGGAGTGGTAGGCAAGGCCATCGACCGCGTGCAGATACAGCAGCTCGCGCAGCCACGCCACCATGAGACCGGCCACGTCGCCCGCTTCCAACTCGACTGTGCGCTCGATGTCCCCTGCGTGAGCGGGGCGCTCGCCGCGGATCAGCTCCAGCATGCCGCGCGCGGCGAGATCGAAGAGCGCCTCCAGATCCGGAGCGCGCACCTCGATCCCGACATCCGCCGTATGCTCGAGCGATCGGACCTCACCCGGCACGTGCGATCAGGCGCGCGGGCCGACGTGGAAGTGCCCCGCCACGGCGCGCAGCACGTCGGTCGTGCTCACAATGCCCACGACACGCCCGCCCTCGCGCACCAGCGCGCGGCTGATGCCCGCACGCAGCAGGAACTCCGCTAGCTCGGGAATCGTGGCACTCGACCGGATCGAGAAGCGCGCCGGCATCATCACGTCGCGCACCGTCGGCTCCGGCGGTGGACCGTCACCGGTCCGCACCTCCGGCGGCAGCTCGGCCTCGGGGCCGTACGCCACGATGCGCACGAGGTCCGATGTCGAGATCACGCCCATGACCTCGCCGTCCTCGACCACGGGTGCCCCGGAGATGCCCGACTCGTACAGCGTGCGTGCGGCCTTCCGCGCCGGCTCGTCCGGCCGGAGGAAAACCAGCTTTCGCTGCATGATGTCGGCAACCCGGAAGGTCGGATGACTCCTCGCTGCTTCGCTCATCCCGTCCTCCTTTCCCTGTGCCGTCATGCCACCCCCAACATGGCTCGCCGCCATGATCGCAGGGATCGGGGAACTGCTTCTTTCGTGTACGGCAACCTCCCTGGTGCGTTTGTCGGGGGAACTCTGTACTCCGCTAATCACCCTTCTGATAGGTGCCGATCAGCTCCGCCTGCGCCAGCACGTGCCCCTTCATGGCCGCTTCCAGTTCCGCCTTCGTGGGCGTGCCGAGGTCCCCCAGCACCTTGTCCAGCGCGTAGAGCTTGTGGAAATAGCGATGCCGGCCGATCGGCGGGCACGGCCCGCCGTAGTCCGCCCGGTTCCAGTCGTTCTTCCCGCGACGCGTGCCCTCCGGCAGCGCGCGGTCCGCGTTGTCCGGCAGCAGCCGCACGCCCGCCGGTATGTCGTACAGCACCCAGTGCACATAGACGCGCTCCGGCTTCGCCGGGTCTGGCGCGTCGGGGTCGTCGACGATCAGCGCAAAGCCGCGCGTGCCAACGGGCGGGTCGCTCCACTGCAGCGGCGGCGACACGTCGTCGCCTTCACAGGTGTGCCGCCGCGGGATCACGCCCATGGCTTCGAACGCGGGTGACTTCAGTTCCATGTCGTTTCTCCTTCCACAGATCGGGTTGACACGCAGCATGCGGGCCGCGGCTTGCGGACGCAATCGACGCGGGGCACTTTGCCGGCATGCCGGAAACGTCCGCCGCGCGCGAGGCGCCGACCCGCTGGGCCAAGGTCATCGACCACACCCGCTGCATCGGCTGCCACGCCTGCACCACCGCCTGCAAATCCGAGAACGAGGTCCCGCTCTCGGTCACCCGCACCTACGTCAAGTACGTCGACGTCGGCACCTTCCCGCAGGCGCGCCGCGCATTCCAGGTCACACGCTGCAACCAGTGCGACGCCGCACCGTGCGTCACCGCATGCCCCACGGCCGCGATGTTCCGCCGCCGCGACGGCATCGTCGACTTCGACAAGGAAGCGTGCATCGGCTGCAAGGCGTGCATCGCCGCCTGCCCGTACGACGCGATCTTCATCAACCCCGAGGACCACTCGGCGGAGAAGTGCAACTTCTGCGCGCATCGCATCGACGTCGGCCTCGAGCCCGCGTGTGTCGTCGTGTGCCCGACCGGAGCCATCCTCGTCGGCGACCTGGATGATCCCACGTCGCTCGTATCGCAGATCATCAACCGCTCGCCCGTGAGCGTGCGTCGGCCTGAGAAGGAGACGCGACCGAAGCTCTTCTACAAGGGCGCGCACCAGGCCACGCTCGACCCGCTCGCCGCACGGCGCCCCGACGGCAACCTCTACATGTGGAGCGAGCAGCCGCAGGTGCCGCACGGCGTCGGTGCCGGTCACCCCGGCCCGCACAACTCTTCGGCCGCCGCGGTCCTTTCCTACGACGTCGCGCACCGCGCGCCATGGGACTGGCGCGTCAGCCTCTACACGTGGACGAAGGGGATCGCCGCAGGCGCGTACCTCGTGCCGCTCGCGCTCTGCCTGTTCGGACTGCTGTCGTGGGAGAGTGCGCTCTGGGTCTGGGCCGCACCGATCGTCGCCGGCGTGTTCCTCGCGCTGACGGGCCTCGTGCTCATCGCGGATCTCGAGCACCCGTCGCGCTTCCTCTACATCTTCACGCGCCCGCAATGGCGGAGCTGGCTCGTGCGCGGCGGCTTCATCATCGCCGCCTTCTCGATCGCGCTCGCCGCACACTTCGTTGCCACACTGCTCGGTGCGACGTCATCCACCGCATGGATCGCGCTGCTCGGAGGCCCGCTCGCGGCCGCAACCGCTGCGTACACCGCGTACCTCTTCGCCCAGGCGAAAGCCCGTGATCTCTGGCAGAACCCGCTCGCGCCCGCGCACCTCACCGTGCAGGCCGCGCTGCTCGGCGCTGCCGCGCTCGCGCTGCTCGCGCCGCGCATGCACGCATCGGCGGCTCCTGCCCTGCACGCGATCGTCGCGTTCGCCGCCGGGATCCATCTGCTGATGGTCCTCGGTGAGCACACGCTCACGCACACGACCGCACACGCGAAACTCGCTGCACGAGAGATGACGCGCGGCCGCTACGCCGCATTCTTCATCGTGAGTGTGGCGCTCGTTGCGGCCGGCGTGCTGACGCCCTGGATCGGAACGTTCGGCGCCGTCGCCGCAGCGATCGGACTGCTGGCCTACGAGCACGCGTACGTGCAGGCCGGACAGTCGGTGCCCCTGGCATGAACAACGTATCTGGAGTCTGGGGTCTGGGGTCTGGTGTCTGGTGCATGGGAATCCGTGTACCCGCCGTGAACCAGACTCCAGACTCCAGACTCCAGACCCCAGACACGGATTCTCGATGATGGACGACCGCTACCCGGGCCCGAGCCAGGCTGGTCTCAAGGCCTTCCCGCCGAAGGAGGAGTGGGACGACTGGACCGAGCTGGACTCGAAGTCGTGGCCGCGCCGTGTCGAGAAGCGCTATTCGCTCGTCCCCACCACCTGCTTCAACTGCGAGTCCGCGTGCGGACTGCTCGCGTACGTCGACCGCACGACGCTCACGGTCAGGAAGTTCGAAGGGAATCCGGAGCACCCCGGGTCGCGCGGGCGGAACTGCGCGAAGGGGCCGGCCACGCTCAACCAGGTCACGGATCCCGACCGCATCCTCACGCCCCTCAAGCGCAAGGGTGCGCGCGGGGCAGGGCAGTGGGAGCAGGTCTCATGGGATGATGCACTGAACGGCATCGCGGCCCGAATCCGCCGCGCGCTCGTCGAGGGCCGTCGCAACGAGATCATGTACCACGTCGGGCGCCCGGGTGAGGATGGATTCACGGAGCGCGTGCTGGCAGCATGGGGCGTGGACGGCCACAACTCGCACACGAACATCTGCTCCGCGGGTGCGCGCGCGGGCTATCACTTCTGGATGGGGCTGGACCGCCCGAGCCCGGATCACGCGAACGCGAAGGTCATCCTGCTCGTCAGCAGCCACCTCGAGGCCGGCCACTACTTCAATCCGCACGCGCAGCGCGTCATCGAGGCGAAGGCGAACGGTGCGAAGCTCATCGTGTTCGACACGCGGCTGTCGAACACCGCGACGCATGCGGACTGGTGGGTCGCACCGTATCCGGGATCCGAAGCCGCAATCCTGCTCGCCATCGCGAACCACCTGATCCGCAACCGCCTCTACGATCGCGACTACGTGCGACGCTGGTGGAACTGGGAGCAGTGGCTCGAACACGAGCGCCCGGATCTCCCACCCACGTTCGAGTCGTTCGAGCAGGAGCTCGAACAGCTCTACGCGCGGTACACCTTCGACTTCGCCGCGAACGAGTCCGGGGTCGATGCCGCGATCATCGCCGAGATCGCCGACGCCGTGTCGAAAGCCGGCAGCGCGCTTTCCACGCACAACTGGCGGAGCGCGGCCGCCGGCAACCTCGGCGGCTGGCAGGTGGCGCGCACGCTGTTCATGCTCAACGCGCTCATGGGCGCGATCGCCGTGCCGGGCGGCACCTTCCCGAACGCGTGGAACAAGTACGTACCCAAGCCCATCCATCTGCCGCCGCACCCGGACACATGGAACGCGCTCTCGTGGCCGGCCGAGTATCCGCTCTCGATGTTCGAGCTGTCGTTCCTGCTGCCGCACTTCGTGAAGGAGGGCCGCGGCAAGCTCGATGTCTATTTCACGCGCGTCTACAACCCGGTGTGGACCAATCCGGACGGCTTCTCGTGGATCGAGATGCTGACGGACGAGTCGAAGGTCGGGCTGCACGTCGCACTGACTCCGACATGGAACGAGACGTCATTCTACGCCGACTACATCCTGCCCATGGGTCACGGCCCCGAGCGCCACGACGTGCACTCGTACGAGCAGTACGACGGCCAGTGGATCGGCTTCCGCCAGCCCGTGCTGCGCGCCGCGCGTGAACGCATGGGAGAAAGCGTCGCCGACACGCGCGCCGTGAATCCAGGCGAGGTGTGGGAGGAGAACGAGTTCTGGATCGAGCTGTCGTGGCGCATCGATCCCGATGGCGCGCTCGGCATTCGTCGGTGGTTCGAATCGAAGGCGTCGCCCGGGTCGAAGCTCACCATCGACGAGTATTACGGCTGGATGTTCGAGAACTCCGTGCCCGGCCTCCCGGAAGCTGCGGCCGCGGAAGGCCTCACGCCGCTGGCGTACATGCGGCAGTACGGCGCATTCGAGGTGGCGAAGCGCATCGGTGCGGTGCACGAGCAGGAAGTGCCGAAGCAGGAGCTGGAGGACGTGAAGGTCGACCGCTTCGGCCGCGTGTACACGAAAGCGCCGAAGCCTGCGTCACCGAACATCGTGCCCCAGCCGCAACCCGATCCCGACGCCGACGGACGACGGCCCGCCGGCGTGCTGCACGAGGGAAAGGTCGTGCGCGGATTTCCCACGCCGAGCGGCAAGCTCGAGTTCTGGTCGCGCACGCTGGCCGAATGGGGCTGGCCGGAGCTCGCGCTACCGACGTACATCCGCAGCCAGATCCACCCTTCCGCGCTCGACTCCGGCGAGATGCCGCTCATCAGCACCTTCCGCCTGCCCGTGCAGATCCACACGCGCAGCGGCAACGCGAAGTGGCTGGATGAGATCGCGCATACGAACCCGCTGTGGATCCACACGCGCGATGCGGCGCGCCTCGGCGTGAAGACCGGTGACGCCATCCGCGTCGAGACGCGCATCGGCTACTTCGTCGTGCGTGCATGGGTGACCGAGGGGATCCGGCCCGGCGTGGTGGCGTGCAGCCATCACATGGGTCGCTGGCGACCCGGCGCCCAGCGCGATCTCGGCCAGCGCCAGATCATGGCCACCGTGAAGCTCGACCGCGACGGCACCCAGTGGCGCATGCGCCGCCTCGCTGGCGCCGGCCCGTTCGAGTCCTCGGATCCGGACACGCTGCGCATCTGGTGGAGCGATGTCGGTGTCCACCAGAACCTCACGTTCCCGGTCCAGCCGGATCCCATCTCGGGCAGCCACTGCTGGCACCAGGCCGTCCGCATCCGGAAGGCCGATCCAGACGATCGCCCCGGCGACATCGCCGTCGACACCGCCCGCGCGCACCAGCTCTACCGCGAGTGGCTCGAGCAGGCCCGCCCCGCCGACCGCGTCTCCCCCAACGGAGACCGCCGTCCGTACTGGCTCATGCGCCCCCTCCGGCCGACGCGCGAGGCGTACCGGCTTGCCGGTTCACCGGCTGCTGGAAACACTTAGGCTTGGGAAGGGAATTACATTTCACCGCAGAGGCGCTGAGGACACGGAGAACGACAATAGGATTGGGTGCGCCGGCGCTTCATGTTCGCGGTGGAATCCCGAGCCGCCAGGCCCTGTAGTGAAAAGAAAGAAACTTGAGCTGGCATCGCCGGGGCGGACGACGAACGCCGCGAAGTGCTCAGCGCGCTCTGCGCCTCTGCGGTGAATTGTCGTTAGATTGCCTGGCCACGAACGCAAGAGGACAGACCGCATGCTCGATACGACCGCAAACCTTACAGAAGACCAGATCCGCCAGATCGTCCGCGAGGAGATCGAACGGGCCTTCAGGAAGGACCCGGCATCGAAGAAGGCCGCGATCATCGCGTCGAAGGGCACGCTCGACTGGGCGTATCCGCCCTTCATCCTCGCCACGGCCGCGGCCGCGGCGGGCATGGAGGTGTCCGTCTTCTTCACCTTCTACGGGCTGAACCTGATCCACAGGGACTTCGAGAAGAAGCTCAAGGTCTCGCCCGTCGCGAATCCGGCGATGCCGATGCCCATCCCGATGCCGGACCTGGTCACCGCGCTGCCCGGGATGCAGACCATGGCCACGGGCATGATGAAGTCGATGTTCAGGAAGAAGAACGTCGCGCGCATTGCCGAGCTGATCGACACGGCGAAGGAGCTCGACGTCAAGCTGATCGCCTGCCAGATGACGATGGACGTCTTCGGCTACCGCGAGGACGAGTTCCTGCCGGGCGTTCAGTTCGGCGGCGCCGCTGCGTTCCTCTCCGAGGCACGCAAGAGCCACGTCACCCTGTTCATCTGAGGAGGCGCCATGGCCGAGCTCACCGCCGACCGCATCCTGGACGCGCGCGGCATGCTCTGCCCGATGCCGATCGTGAAGGCGTCGAAGGAGATCCGGCAGATCGAGCCGGGACAGGTGCTGCGCGTCCTCGCCACGGACCGCGGCGCGATTGCCGATTTCCCCGCGTGGGCCGATGACACCGGCAACGAGCTGCTCGAGTGGCACGAGGAGGACGGCCACCTCGTCTTCCACCTGCGACGCGGAGACGACGACTCATGATGTTCAAGCAGTTCCGATACGAGCCGCTCGGGGCTGCGTCCTACCTCGTCGGCTGCGTACGCGCGAAGGAGTGCGTCATCGTCGACCCGATCGCCGACCTCGGGGCAGACTTCTACGTACTCGAGGCCGCCGACCTCGGCCTTTCCATCACCGGCGTCCTAGAGACGCACGTGCACGCCGATTTCCGTTCGTGCGCACGCGAGCTGGCCGAGCTCACGGGCGCAATGCACTGGCTGCACGAGTCCGCGCCCGTGCGCTATGACTTCACGCCGCTGCGCGACGGCCAGACGATCGAACTCGGCAAGGTGCGCATCACCGCGCTCCACACGCCCGGTCACACGCCCGAGCACACCAGCTACCTGATCGCCGATACCGCACGCTCTAACGATCCCTGGTTCGTGCTCACCGGTGACTCACTGTTCGTCGGTGACGTCGGCCGCCCCGACCTGCTGCTCGGCGACCAGGCGCTCGATGTAATGGATCAGGCCGAACGCGCGCGCACACAGTACGAGTCGATCAAGACGAAGCTGTTCACGCTGCCCGAAACCGTCGAAGTCTACCCGAACCATTACGGCGTTTCGGCGTGCGGTGGCGTGAACATGAGTGGCAAGGTGAGTTCGACCATCGGCTTCGAGAAGCGCTTCAACCTCGCGATGCAGCAGCCCGATGCCGAGTCGTTCGCGCGCTTCGTGACGGAAACCGCGAAGCCGTTCCCGGCCGACTACGCGCGCATCAAGGCGTTCAACCTCGGCCTCGAGGAGACGGAGGTGACCGCGTGACACCCGCGGAAGTGAAGGCCGCCATCGATGAAGGCGCGGTCCCGCTCGACATGCGCACGCCGCGTCCGTTCGCGAAGGAGCACGTGACCGGCGCGGTCAATCTCCAGTTCAACCGCGCCGACCTCGCCGATCGCGCCGAGATGCTGCTCCCCGCCGATGCCACGTACGTCGTGCACGCGGAGCCGGAACCGATCGCGAAGATCGCGGTTCAGATCCTGAAGGACGCGGGCTTCCGGGTCGCCGGTCATCTTGAGGGCGGGCTGGCTGCATGGAAGGCCGCCGGCCTGCCGACTGAATCCATCGAGGTCCTCACGGTCGACGAGCTGAAGGACCAGCTCGACGGGCTCCAGGTCGTCGACGTGCGCGAGGGGTACGAGTACCGGCATGCTCATATCCCGGGCGCGCGCAATCTGCCCTGGACCGAGACGTGGACACGTGCGGCGGAGCTCGATGCGGACACGCCGCCCGCCATCGTCTGCGGCGACGAGGTCCGTTCCGCCGCCGCCGCATCCGTCCTGCGTCGCGCCGGTCACGCGCCGCGCCTGGTCCTCGGGGGAATGATCGATTGGCTGGAGCGGGACTACCCGACCGAAAAGGGCTGAGCACGCGGCTGAGCGCGAGCGATGCGCTGGCCGGCGTGAGCATGGCGCTCGTGCTCATCCCGCAAGCGCTCGCGTACGCGCACATCGCCGGCGTATCCGCGCAGTACGGCCTCTTCGCAGCCGCGCTGCCGCCCATCGCGGCCGCATTCTTCGCTTCCTCGCCATGGCTCCAGACCGGACCCGCCGCCGTCACCGCGCTGCTCACCGCGGGTGCGCTCGCCGGCATGGCGCAGCCGTTCACGCGCGAGTATGTCCTCCTCGCCGCGCTGCTCGCCCTCATGGTCGGCCTCATCCGCATCGGCATCGGGATGCTGCGCGCCGGCCGCGTCGTCTATCTCATGTCAGAGCCCGTGCTGCGCGGATTCACCACGGGCGCTGCGATCCTCATCATCATGGCGCAGGTACCCGCAGTGCTGGGACTCGAGTCGGCCGCGAACGGCGTCGTGGCCGAGCTGCTCGATGTTCTGCGACGCGTCGCCTCATGGAACGTCGAGGCGATCGGCCTCGCGGCCGTGTCCCTCCTCATCGTGTTCGGTGCACGGCGAATGCACCCGTACATTCCGGGCGTGCTCATTGCCACCGTGGCCGCGGTGCTCTACTCGAACTTCACCGGGTACGACGGCGCCGTACTGGGCGACGTGCCCCGCGGCTGGCCCGTCCCGAATCTCGACCTTCCGTACGCCGCAGGACCCGCGCTGCTCCTTTCGTCGGCGGTCATCGCGCTGATCGGATTTTCCGAGGCCGCATCCATCGCGCGCCACTACGCGTCACGCGAACGGCTGCGCTGGAATCCCGACCGCGAGTTCGTGAGCCAGGGCGTCGCCAACGTCGCATCCGCGATCGGCGGCGGGTTCCCGGTCGGCGGCTCCTTCTCGCGCAGCGGACTCGCGTACATGCTCGGTGCGCGCACCCGCTGGAGCGGCGCGATCACGGGCATTACGGTCTTTGCGTTCCTGCCTTTCGCCAATGTACTCGCGCCGCTGCCCACGGCCGTGCTCGCTGCGCTGGTAATCGCGGCGGTCGTCGGCATGGTGCGCATCCGGCCCATTCTCGGCGTGTGGCGCTTCTCGCGCGCACAGTTCGCGGTTGCAGCCGGTACGCTGTTGCTCACGCTGCTGCTCTCGCCGCGCATCGATCAGGCGGTCGTGCTCGGTGTGCTGCTCGCCATCGGCGTGCACCTCTGGCGCGAGTTCGGACTGCGCGTGGCACGCTGGCAGGACGGCGACACACTGAACATCCGGCCTGAAGGCGTGCTCTGGTTCGGCTCGGCCGATGCGTTCAAGGCGGAGGTGGCCGATCTGCTCGCCGACCACCGCGATGCCGGCCGCCTCGTCGTGCACATGGAGCGGCTCGGCCGCGTCGACCTGACCGGCTCGCTCGTCCTCGAGCAGGTGCTCCAGGACGCGCGCGACGCAGGACTCGAGACCGAGATCGTCAACGTGCACCCGGAAACCGCGCGTGTGCTGCGCAAGGTGCTGGCGCACGAGGCGCGCGTGCGGCGCGCTACCTCACGGTCCCCCGCCGACGCATGAACGACCTGCCGCGCACCCGGCCGCGCAGCATCACCGAGGCCATCTGCCTCGGGATGATCTCGATCGCCGCCGACGCGATCATCTCGGTCGACGGGGACCATCTCATCATCCAGTTCAATGAAGGTGCCGAGCGCATCTTCGGCTGGCGCGCGGGTGAGGTGCTCGGACAGCCCCTCGACATCCTGCTGCCCGAGCGCTTCCGCGGCATTCACGCGCGTCACATGCATCAGTTCGCGGCGTCGCCCGTGCAGGCGCGCCGCATGGGCGAGCGGCAGGAGATCGCGGGACTGCGCAAGTCGGGCGAGGAGTTCCCGGCGGAAGCGTCCATCTCGCGTATCGAGGTCGACGGCCAGATCGTGCTCACCGTCGTACTGCGCGACGTCACCGAACGCCGGCGCATCGAGGAGGGCCAGCGGTTTCTCGCGCACGCCGGCGGTCTCCTGGCGTCGTCGCTCGACTACGATGAGACTGTGGCCACCGTTGCGCGTCTGGCGGTACCCACGCTCGGCGACTGGTGCACCGTCTTCGCGTTCGATCGCAGCGGCGAGCTCCGGCGCGTGGCCATGGCGCATGCGGATCCTACGCAGGAAGCTCTGTTCGAACCGCTCCTCGCCGTTGCCATCGATCGCAGCCGCCCGCATCCCGCCGTCACCGCGATGGAGACCGGCGAACCGGCGCACGTCCCCGACCTCGACCAGCGATTCCTGCGTGTCATCTCACAGGGCGAGGCGCAGCTCGAGGCGTTCCGGGCCCTGGGATTGCGCTCCGCACTCGCGGTACCGCTCATCGCACGCGGCGAGGTGTGCGGTGCACTGGGGTTCTGCTCGTCGCGCGGAGACTTCTATCGGCCGGACCTCATCGCGCTCGCGCTCGACCTCGGCCTGCGCGCTGGACTCGCCGTTGACAACGCGCGCCTCTACGGCGACGCGCAGCAGGCCATCAGCGATCGCGACGACATCCTCGCCGTCGTTTCGCACGACCTCGGCAACCCGCTCAGCGCGATCCGCATCGGCATCTCGCTGCTGCTGAAACAGATCTCCCCAGAGGAGAGAGGCCGCGGCGGTTGGCAGCACCTCGAGGGGATCCGCCAGTCCGCGAGTCAGATGGAACGGCTGGTGAACGACCTTCTCGAGGTCAAGCGCATCGAGGCGGGGCAGCACGCACTGCGGCTCGCGTCGCACGCACCCGCCGCACTCGTGGAAGAGGCGCTGGAATCGCTGAGGGCGCTCGCGAGCGACAAGCAGATCGACCTCGACACCCGCGTTCCGTCCGGGCTGCCGAACGTGCGCGCCGACCGGCAGCGCATCGGTCAGGTGATCTCGAACCTCGTGGGCAACGCCATCAAGTTCACGGAACCTGGCGGCGCCGTGCGACTCGACGCGCGCGCGATCCCCGGCGGTGTCGAGTTCGCCGTCCACGACACCGGCCGCGGCATCGCACCCGAACACCTCGAGCACGTCTTCGACCGCTTCTGGAAGCTCCAGCGCAGCGGACGCGAAGGCATCGGACTCGGCCTGGCCATCGCGAAGGGGATCGTCACCGCGCACGGCGGCGAGATCACGGTCGACAGCCAGGTCGGCCGCGGCTCCACCTTCCGCTTCACGCTGCCCGCGCCGCCAGAGGAAGCCGAAGCGGGCTAGCGGGTCGAACCCTCCACGGCCCCAGCCTCCACCGCTTCTCCCCGCTGCACAGGCGCCCGCGGACGGTAGAGCAGCACCGGCACGTGCGCGCCCCGCATCACCTTGTCCGCCACACTGCCCAGCGCCATCCGCGACCACCCGCCGCGACCATGCGTCGCCAGTGCGATCAGGTCCACGTCGTTCTCGCCGGCCCAGTCCAGGATGCCCTGGGCTGCAGTGGTATGCGTGAGGACGTCCGTCTCCACCGCCAGCCCGCGCCGGCGCAGACGTGCCGCCACGGAATCCAGCCACGAACGCGCCTCCGACAGCGAGGCCGCGAACGGGATCGGCGGACCGTCCACACCCAGTCCGAGCGGCGGCGCGACCACCACGTTCACGTACAGCAGCGTGTAGCGTGCATCGCTGAGTGAACCCAGCATCGTCGCCGCATCCACGATCCCCGCCGACAGATCCGACCCGTCCAGCGGAATCAGCACGTGCTTCGCCAGCACGGTCGGCACTTCGCCGGCTTCATCCGGCCGCAGCAGCAGGACCGGCGTCGTGCACCTGCGAACGAGTGCATCCGCTACGCTGCCGACCCACGCGCGGCTGATCCCGCCGCGGCCGTGCGTCGTCATCACGATAAGGTCGATCCCGACCTCCTGCGCGTACGCCGCCAGCGCCATCGCTGCAGGACCATCCAGTAGGTCCGTCCGCGCCGACACGCCCGCCTCCATGCAGCGGTTCGCCACCGTCCCTAGGTATTCCTGCTCCGCCTCCCGGATCGACTGCTCCAGCACGCCGGTCGGCGCGCCCGCCAGCTCCGGCGTCATCGGTACCGGCGGAAGCTGGTGCGCGCGCACCAGGTGCAGCCGCGCACCCATCCGCTTGGCCAGCTCGATCGCCGCCGACAGCGCCTGCTCCGAGAACGTCGAGCCATCCAGCGGCACGAGAATCGTTGCCATGTCTGCCTCGCTCTTCCTGGGTCCCGGGGTCGGGCTCGAGCGTCCATGTCCGCCCCATCACCCAATCTAGGCGCCGATCAACGTGCATCTGTAAGGCCACCCCCGACCTCCTGTCCGATTCCGCTTGACACCCGGTCGGCCCACGGCAATATTTAGATAAACGTCTAAATATCACATGGCGATCGACGACACGATGAAGGCGCTGGCGGACCCGACGCGGCGGCAGATCCTGCGACTGCTGCGGCGCGGGGACCGGACGGCCGGGGAGATCGCGGCAGCGTTCCCGATCTCGGCGCCGTCGGTGTCGCATCATCTGTCGGTGTTGAAGGATGCGGGGCTGGTGCAGGCGACGCGGGAGGGGCGGAGCATCGTGTACTCGCTGGACACGACGGTATTCCAGGATGTGATGAAGGAGATCATGGGCCTCTTCGACGTAGGAGGGTCACGATGACGCGGCGCTGGTTTGGTGCGGGGGTGGTGGTGCTGATGCTGGTGGCGTCGCTGGTGGCGTTCGAGCATCTGCCGGAGCGGATCCCGACGCACTGGAACATCGACGGGGACGTGGATGGCTGGACGGCGCGCTGGCCGGGCGCGTTCATCGCGCCGTTGGTGGCTGCGGCGCTGTGGCTGCTGATGCCGCTACTGCGCGGGCTGGATCCGCGGCGGAAGAACTACGAGCGCTTCGACGACACGTTCTGGATCGTGATCAACGTGCTCATGAGTTTCTTCGCGCTGGTGCACGGCGCCACGCTGGCGGCCGCGCTCGGCTGGCCGATCGATGTGGCGCAGGCGATCGTGATTGCGCTCGGCGTGATGTCGGTGGCGCTCGGGAACTACCTGCCGCGCGTGAAGTCGAACTGGTGGATGGGGATCCGCACGCCCTGGACGCTGGAGGACGAGGGCATCTGGCGCGAGACGCACCGCCTCGCCGGCCGCACCTTCGTGCTGGCAGGTGTCGTGGTGTTCGCCTCCGCGTTCCTGCCGAACCGTTTGTCGTTCTTCGTAGCGATGGGCGCGATCATGGCGGGCGCGCTGCTGCCGGGCGTGTACTCGTACGTGCTCTGGAGGCGGAAGCGCCAGGCCTAGCGAACTACACTCACCACAGAGCCGCAGAGCACGCAGAGAACAGAGTACAAAGGCTTCCTCCGCGTCCTCTGTGCCTCTGCGGTGAATGTCGTTTGCAGAGGCAACCCACGAGCTAACGCCTGGACCAGATCGCCACCACACCACACCCCGAGTTCGACCCGGAGAACTGCGCGGGCACGGAGGCCGCGCCGGGATAAACCTCGATGCCTTCGATCTCGAGTGGGCTGAGGATGTTGACGGCGTCGAAGGCGTCCTTCGGGTCCACAGTACCGACCCCTGTGACGGGCACGCCGTCGATGTAGACGCTCGGCGCGCAGCCGGTGCGCTTCACGAACACGGCGCGGTCGCCGTGGCCGGGGCTGAGGCCGTAGACCTGGAGGCCCGCGGTGATGAGGAGGTCGGAGGCGAGGCGCACGCCGCGCCGGTCGATGTCCTCGGGCAGGATGAATCGCCCGCCAGACTTCCGTTCCGCGCGCGCGTAGAACCCGGTGAGTGCGGCGTCCAGGTGGCGCTCCTCGCGCCGGGTGAGAGCCTCCAGAGAGTCGAGCGCCAGCGCCTCGGGCGTGAATTGGATCAGCGCATCGATCGAGTCGTTCGCGGGCAACTCGAAAAGATCGGATCGGATGGCCTCGTATCCGAGCACGGTCGCTACGATCCGGTAGGTGCCGGGGCGGAGCCCCGCGAGCCGGAAGTGCCCGGACGCGTTGGTTACCGCCTGCGCCCGAACCACCCCGCGAGCGTCGTGAAGCTGGATCTCCACCGCCGACAGCGGTGACTCGGCTCCCGCCTCCAACGCCTGACCCGTGACAACGCTCTGGGCAGCGGCGCTGGCCGGAAAGAGGAGACAGACCGCCCACAGGTTCGGCAGCTTCATCGCAACCTCCGGTCCCAGGACTCGAAGCGCTTTCCCACTATGGCCCATCCCCTGCGCGCGCGACAAGAGGTTGGCCTCTGTTCAGCGCACCGTACGGAACGGATATTCACCACAGAGTCGCGGAGCGCGCAGAGAAGCGGCGGAAAAACCGGAAGCTACGAACTACGATGAAGCAACCACATGATCCGTTCTCGGCGCCCTCGGCGGTAAAGCGCCGTTCCTCTGCGTTCTCTGCGCCTCTCTGGTGCATGTCCTTCGCAGCGGCAACCCTCACGTCATGCTACCCGGCGATGAAGCTGACGCCGGACGACTCCCAGGAAGTCCTGGCTCGGCACACGCTCGACGCACCCGATCCCACGCAGCCAGGCACGTACGAGGTTCGCTACCTCACCTACGGCAGCGGCACCGACAAACGCCGACCCGAATACCGCGACGTAACCATTCGCACGCACACGGTCGACGGCTCGAAGCTCGTCGACTTCGGATCACGCGCATCGAATCGCCGGAAGGACTGGGGCATCACGAAAGACTCATTGCCGATCAATGCACGGGTGTGGTATCCCGCAGGCAGCGGTCCCTTTCCGCTGGTACTGATCGCGCACGGCAATCACGATCCGGAGGACTACTCGGATCCCGGTTACGAATGGTTGGGCCAACTTCTCGCCAGCCGCGGTTACATCCTCGCCTCGCTCGACATGAACTTCATCAACGGACTGTCGAACGAGAACGATGCGCGCGGCTGGCTGTTCCTGAAGCACCTCGAAACGTGGGCATCGTTCGTGGAACAGCCGCTCGGCGGCCTCGCGGACATGGAGCGCATCGCACTGATCGGGCATTCGCGGGGCGGGGAAGCGGTCGGTCACGCCGCTGCGTTCAATCGGCTCCAGCGCTATCCCGACGATGCGAACGTAACGTTCGACTTCGGCTTCGGCATCCGCTCGCTCATCGCACTCGCACCGGTGGACGGCCAGTACACACCCGCGGATCGGCTCGTACCCGTCGAGGATGTGAACTATCTCGTGCTGCACGGCTCCCACGACGGGGACGTCTCCGCATTCATGGGGCTGCGACAGTACCAGCGCGTGCAGTTCACGAGCGGCGAGCCGTTCTTCAAGGCGGCCGTCTACGTCTATCGCGCGAATCACGGACAGTGGAACACGGTGTGGGGCGCGCACGACTGCTGCGGCGACCGCGCGGGACGCGTACTCGACCTGCGCGCGTTGCTCACGCCGGAGGAACAGCGGCGCGCAGGCGCGGTCTGGATATCCGCCTTCCTCGAGGCCACGCTGAAGGACGACAAACGATACTTCCCGCTCTTCCGCGACCATCGCGTCGCCGGCGACTGGCTGCCGAGGACGATGTACGTGACCCGATTCGAGGAGAGCAACTTCTCGCCGGTCGCCGATTTCGAGGAAGACATCGACGTCACGACCGGCACGGAGAACGGGGTCACGCTGCTCGGCGACTCACTCGATGTCTGGCGCGAAGAGGAGATCTCGCTGCGCACGACGAACTCGCAGCGCGAGGGCACGTCCCAGAACAACAACGTGGTGGTGCTCGGCTGGAAGGCCGCGCCCGACAGTGCGCCGCGCGCTACGCCACCGAGCTACGCCGTCGAGTTGCACGATGAAGTGGCGGCCAACTGGGAGCTCGGCAACAACTCCGCGCTCCAGTTCCTGCTCATGCCCGACCGCTCAAACGATTCGGACTCGACCGACCTCACGATCGAAGTGCAGGACGCGCAGGGCGTGACGGCGCGCGTGGCGCTCTCCAGCTATGGGCCCGTGCGTGCGCCGCTCGAGACGTGGGTGCTGCGTCGGAGGGACCGCGAGGAGAGCAGCGGCGTGCAGCACTCGGAGCTGGTGATGCAGACGTATACGATTCCGCTTGCCGATTTCGTGCGCGTGTCGGGCGCTGCGTTCCGCCCCGCGGAGCTGCGCGCGATTCGCTTCGTCTTCGATCGCACCCCCGAAGGCCGTGTCTACCTCGACAGGATCGGCTTCACGAATCCCGACCCCGCGTTCCTCCGGGCGCCGGTCGTTACCGCCAGCGCACGGTGATGCGGTGCACGCCGTCGCCCGTGTCGGCGAAGGCGTAGTCGAGCGAGATGCGGTCCCCGGCGAACCCGCCGCCGAACGTCCACGTCGTATTGCCAGCCGCATCGCGGATCGTCCCCGCGCGTGCCGCGAACGTCCGGCCCTGTATCGGCCAGTATGCGACCTCGACGCCGCCGCCGCTCACGACCTCGTCGACCTTCTCGCCGCCCGCACGCGCCGCGATTGTGACGTCGAACGGGCCGATAGGCAGCGCCCGTGTCGCAGCGGCGAGCACGACGCGTGTCGGCCACGCACCTGCGACGGCTGCCTCATCGGATTCGATGTCCGCACCGAGGTCGCGCGCGGCCAATCCGAGGCGCAGCGGTCCGACTTCGGCGCCAACCGAAACATCCGCAGCAACGCCGCCTGCCCGTGCGCCGCTCGCTCGACGCTCGAGCACCTTCGCGGTCACGCCGAGCCGCACCCCGAGCACTTCGCGTGACGCGGCGCCCGCCAGCTCGGTCTCGTCCCCGCCTCCGGCCGTACCCGCGCTGCGCAGTCCGATGCCAATGCGCGCGCCCAGCCACTCGAGCGCAGCCGACGCGCCGAACGCCCGCGCGTCCTCGTATTTCTCGAAGCCGGCGGAAACACCTGCCGAGGGGAGCGAGGCGGCGTTGTAGAAGATCGCGTCGCTGTCCGGAGACCCGAGGACGAACGCGTCGCCCAGGGCGAGAGCGCGCGTGCTGCCGGCTGCGAGCAGGACGCTCCCGGGCGCCTGCGCCGCGACGGGTGCGGCCAGGAATGCCAGTGCGACAGCGGCGATCCAGGACTTCAGGGGTTCCTCCGTGTTCCGGGCGGGGCAAAGCTGCCGGCGCGCCGGGCGCCCGGCAAGCATTGGAGCGTGGGCGGGCCGCCGTTATTTTCCAGCCCGGTACCATGAACAGGCTATTCCACCTGGCGGCGCCGCTCCTCGCATTGGCGACCATCGTGTCGCCGGTCCGCGGACAGGACCGCATCGACCCCGACCTCGCCCTCGCGACCTTCGATGCCGCGTGGGAGCGCGTCCACCGCACCCACTACGACACCGCGTTCAACGGTGTCGACTGGCTGGCGGTGCGGGATGAGCTGCGCCCGCGCGCCGGCGCCGCGGACGACCAGGACGACCTGCGCACGGTCCTCGGCGAGATGCTGTCCCGCCTCGGCGAGTCCCACTACGTCGTGATTCCCGGCGACGTGGCCGACGCTGTAGACCCGGATGCGCTCCGCTCCGGTTCGGACGAAGGCGCGGAACGGACGGGTCACGTAGGCATGGCCGTGCGCCTGCTCGGCGACGACGTGGTCGTCACCGAAGTGGAGCCCGGCAGCGCCGCGGAAGCTGCCGGCATCCGGCCCGGCTGGATCCTCCTGCGCGTCGGCGATCGCGATCTGACGAGCGCGCTCGAGCGTGTGCGCGCACTGGAGGATCCGAAGCAGCGTCGCAACGGTCTCACACAGCTCTCGTTCGCCGCGAACGGCATCCTCGAGGGTGCGCCCGGCAGCACCGTCGAGCTGCGCATGCGCGATGCACTGGACCGCGAAGTCACGCTGTCCGTCCGGCGCCAGCGCCGCACCGGTCAGGCCGTACGCTTCGGCAATCTGCCCGCGTTCTTCGCGACGTTGAAGCACGAACGCATCGAGGTCGATGGTGGCTGTGTCGGTTTCATCCGCATGAACGTGTGGATGGTGCCGCTCATGGTGCCGTTCGACGGAGCCGTCGAAGAGCTGCGCGGTTGTGATGCGATGATCGTCGACCTGCGCGGCAACCCCGGCGGCGTGGCCGGCATGGTTGCGGGTGTCGGCGGGCACTTCCTGACCGAAGCCGTTGCGCTCGGCCACATGCGCCAGCGCGGCATATCGCTCGACATCAAGGCCAATCCGCGCACCGTCACGCGCGACGGCCGGCGCGTCGAGCCGTTCGGCGGGCCGCTTGCGATTCTCGTCGACGAGATGTCCGTCAGCACGTCCGAGTTCTTCGCGGGCGGCATGCAGTCGATCGGCCGCGCACGCGTCTTCGGTCGCACCACCGCCGGTCAGGCGCTGCCCGCCGCGATGGCGCGCCTGCCCAATGGCGATGTGCTCATGTACGTCGTCGCCGATTTCACCGCAGCCCGCGATGTGCGCATCGAGGGTGTGGGTGTCATTCCCGACGTCGAGGTCCCGCTCCGCCGTACCGATCTGCTCGCCGGCCGCGACGCGGCGCTGGATGCCGCGCTCCGCTGGGTGCGCGAGCCGTCTGCTTCCAACTAGAACCTTCACGGAGGTCCATTCAATGCGACGCTTCTTCCTCACCCTCGTCTGCGCGCTCGTGCCCGTCGGTGCCGCCGCGCAGGAAGAGGTGCCGTCGGCCGAGCAGGTGATCGCGCGCTACGTCGAGGCGATCGGCGGTGCCGATCTCATCCGCTCACGGACGTCCATGCACATGGTCGGCGAGTTCTCGATGCCCGCGATGGGCATCACGGGTCCGATGGAGGTGTCGGTCTCGGGCATGAAGAGCCTCACCGTCATCGACCTCGAAGGTGTGGGCCGCATCTCGGTCGGCTTCGACGGCGAGACCGCGTGGGAGATGAACCCGTTCCAGGGCCCGCGCATCAAGGAGGGCAAGGAACTCCAGCAGGTCCTCGAGGACACCGGCCCCGAGTCCATGCTGCGCGACGCTTCGCTGTTCACGACGCGCGAGACAGTCGGCAAGTCCGAGTGGGCGGGTGAAGAGTGCTGGCGCGTCCGGCTGGTCTGGAAGTCCGGCCGCGAGTCGTTCGAGTGCTACTCGATCGCAACCGGCCTGCTCATCGGCACCGAGACCACGGCCGCGACTTCGATGGGTGAGGTGCCCACCACGATCACGGTCCAGGAGTACAAGGATTTCGACGGCATCAAGTTCGCCACGAAAGCCACGCAGGCCGCGATGGGCGTCGAGCAGCAGTTCACCTTCACCGCTGTCCACTTCATGGACATCGATCCGAAGGTGTTCGATCTGCCGCCCGAGATTCAGGCGCTGGTCAAGCAATAGAATCGATCACCGCCGAGGTCGCCGAGGACGCCGAGAACAACATGATCTCGGCGTTCTTTGCGTTCCCAGGCGTTGAATGCCTTGTTAGTCGCCGTTCGAGGCGGCTAGCGAATCCTGACGTCGTGCCCTCCGACGCAACGTGCGGCCCGGAGCTGCTTGACTGGACAGGTGAGTGAGAAGCGCCGATGCGTCCGCAGCCTATCCTCGGGGTCCTCGCGTCATGCTTCGCAGGCGCATGCGGTTCCCAGGCGCCTGACGTGTCACAGACATCGGCCGTCGAGGCCACAGCTGTACACGTGTGGAGTGCAGGGGGCACGGCTGAAGTCGCCGGAGTTCAACTGCGCGAGCCGACGAGCGCAACGTTCGGCCCCGATGGATTGCTTGCCGTAGCGGATCCGTACCATGCGGTCGTCCTGCTCCTGCGAACGGACGGCACAATGCGGATTCAGCTCGACCGCCGCGGCTCGGGCCCGGGCGAGTTTCAGCAGCCGGAGCAGGTCGGGTTCCTGGGCGACTCGCTCTTGTGGGTGTTCGACCGGTCGCTGGCTCGCGTTACGCTCTTCGATATGGATGGTAGGGTTGTGGAGACCATGCTGCGTCCGTATCAGCCGATTCCCAAGAGTCGCTGGTCCGCGCGCGGCAAGTGGCTGTTGGCAGATGGAGCCACACTCGGTCGGCCGACATCCGACGGTGCTGCGGACTCGATCCCCCTCGTAATGTGGGACCGTGAAGGGAGGCAAAGCGTTGCGGACTGGATTCCCAACCACGGTCCGTCGCTCGAGCGGATCCGAACCTCGGAAGGATTGGAAATCGGATTTCCTCCTGCGTTCGACGCGAGGCCTATCGTCAACGTTGAATCCGGCGGCAACTGGTTTTACGTCCTGCATCGTCTGCCGGCCGATAGCGACGTGGGAACGATTCGCATCCAGCGGTACTCCACCGCCGGTGAACGCATGGACTCGATCGTGATCCCGTATCGTGTCCGATCGATGACCGACAGTCTGATGGGATGGGTGAGGGGACGCGCGGAAGCACTCGTCGATGCCTACCGAACCCAGGGTGGACGCGGATCGCTAACGTTCGAGGCTGTCATGGAGGGCACGTGGATCCCGCAACGTCTGCCGCCTGTCCGCGAAGCCCTCGCGGATGGCGAGGGCCTATGGCTTCAGCGCGAGGCCTCTGAGGCGGGACTCTGGGAGCGCTACGAACTTGGCGGCAACCTCGTCTACTCCGTTCGCCTGCCATTCAATTTCAGGGGTCTGGCCAGTGCTCCCGGCTTCGTGTTCGGATGGCTTGGCGATTCCATGTACGTTCCGGAACTTCGGCTCTATCGCATCCAGGTTCCCGACGACTCCGTAGCGGCTTCAGGAGGTCGCTCGTGAATTTGGCCTGTCGGCTTCCGATGGCCATGAGTGCCACGCGTGGCGTGTCGGCGTGTGTGATCGCCCTGTTGTTGGCCCAGCTCTCAAATGGCGTCGCGTACGCTCAGTCACATCGGATGCTTGCCTATCAGGCGACGGAAGTTCTGGCTGCAAATGAGTATGGTTCCGTGATGGCTTCCGGGATCGGAGCCGACGGCTTGTTGTACGTTGCGACGCATCACGACGTGCTCGTGGCTCTCGATTGGCGCCGTGGACTCGTTCGACGAATCGATCTGGGAGACTCCGACGAACGAATCCTGAGGTTGGGCTGGTTCGGCGATAGCATCTGGGTTCACCGAGGCTCTTCGCTTCTGTTGGTCGGGCCGGATCTCAATCGAGTCCGGGAGGTGCCTCTGGACTTGCCGGGAAGGGTTGGTGAGCTCTACAGCTTTCGACTCCTCGCAGTGACGGGATCCAATCGCGCAGTCGTGCAAACTACCGCCTCGCTTCAGGCACAGGTACCGGCGGGCGAGATGCGACGGATCATAGAGGAAAAGCTTCGTGTCTCGTATCCAGGGCCCGTGTCGGAGCTCCCTGTATGGGTGACCGATTTCGAGAACTCCGAGCTCGACACGCTCATGCTGCTGTCAACGCGCAACTTCGTAGACGTGGCCACGTCGAACCTGGACGTCGAGATCGCGACGGCGGACTCGTTCGTCGTGAAGGAGCAGCTGATCCTCCAGCCATTCGGTGACTATCCCCTCGTGGCTTCGGCTGCGGATGGAAGTGTCCTCGTGGTCGTGGACCGCGTCATCGACGGTGAAGCGGCCCCGGTGTTTACGCTGCACTGGATCAACGCGGGCGGAGACACAATCCGCTCCCATCCGTACGAATTCACTCCGATCCGCATGCGCTCTGGGTGGCTGCGCGACGCCGCATCGCGGCATTCCAACGGGCTGGCACTGGACTCGGCGGAAGCTGTCAGCCGCGCGATGAGCGCGCTGTACAGCCCACCATGGCTTCCTTCAGTGTCCGGACTGCAGGTCGGTGGCGATGGGACGGTATGGCTGCGAAGGGAAAATGTCCCCGGCTCCAATGCGGTGGATTGGAGCATCGTCTCCCCTAACGGCGCTGAAATCGGCTCCGTGCGACTGTCCACGACTTACGACTTGCTCGCCGTTCGCGGCTTGGAGGCGTGGGCGCGCTACGAAGATGAGGACGGTGACGCGCAGCTGTGGCACATACAGGTGTCCCAGCCGTCCGGCGGCGGCGGCCGGTGATCGTTGCTTCCCCGCCCGGTGAAGCGGAATCAGGATCGATCCAGCAGACTCGCCGGCCGGATCGCATTCGAGCCGAAGCGCTCGCGCACCGCGTCGGCTGCCTTCGCGATCGAGCGGTCCCGCTCGGTTTCCACCGACTCCGAATCGAACAGTCCGAGCTGCGCCGCTCCGTCCTCCGCGAAGTGTGACATCGCGATGCCGATCAGGCGTGCGGGCACGCGCCGCCGCGCGCGCAGTTTCGCCAGCAGCTCGTTCGCTACCGTGATGATGCCGGCATCGCTCTCGATGCCTTCGGGGATGGTGCGTGCAGCGGAGCGCGTGCGGAAGTCTGCGTCGCGCAGTTTGACGGTGATCGTGCGCGCACGCAAGCCGGCCGTGCGCACGTCGCGGCCCAGCGCGACGGCCAGTGCGCGCAGCTCGTTGCGCAGTGCGTCGTCATCGTCGATGTCGCGCGGGAACGTCTCCTCGTGCGACATCGACCGCGCCTCGCGCCCCGGCGTCACACGCGCCTCGTCCACTCCCTGCGCCCGGCGCAGCAGCCAGCGCCCGCGCTCCTCGCCGAGCCACTGCTCGAGCGTGATCGGTTCGTGACGCAGGACGTCGTCGACGGTCACGAGGCCGAGACGTCGCAACTGCTCCGTGAAGACCGGGCCGATGCCCGGAATGGCGCGCAGCTCCAGCCCGCGCATGAAGTCGGCGACCTCGTCCGCCTCCACGATCCGGACACCCGCGGGCTTCGCGCGCCCGGCCGCGAGCTTCGCGACGAGCTTGCCGGGGCCGCCGCCGATCGAGATCTGGATCGTGGTCTCGGCCAGAACGGCGGCCTGCATCTCGAGCGCGATGTCGCGCGTGCTGCGGCCGCGGTAGAGACCCTCGGTGCCGGCGAGGTCGATGTAGGCCTCGTCGATCGATGCGGCCTCGACGGCCGGGCTGAAGCGCTCGAGGACGGTCCGGACCTCGTGGCCCTTCTGACTGCACAGCTTCCGCGGGACCGGGACCACCTTCGCCTGCGGGCAGAGCCGGAGCGCCTGACCGGTCGGCATGCCCGAACGTACGCCGAACGCGCGCGTCTCGTAGGACGCGGAGGTGACGACGCCCCGGCCCTCCGCGGTCCCGCCTACGAGCAGCAGCCGCTCGCGGCCGGCGCCCTCCGGGTCCGCCAGCCGCGCGCACTGGACGAAGAACTGGTCGCAGTCGGCGAGCAGGATCATGCCACAAGATAGCCCCGGGCCCGACCCCTCGCGCGAGCGGGCGCGATGCCTCATCCTGTCAGCCCGCGCTGGACCAAACTCAGGGGAGGGGAACCATGCGACGCACGCAGATCTTTGGCACACTGGCACTGGTCGGGCTCCTGGCCCCCGGCACCGCGGCCGCCCAGGACGCCGACCGGAAGGTCGCCGACGGCGGCATCAAGGTGGAGGGCTGGTCGGGTGCGGTCGACGCCCGCGCCGCCGGCGAGGGCGCCACCGTCAACGACGCGCGCTTCGCCGCCGAGGGCGACGGGTTCCGCATCACGACGGGCCCCGCCACGACCTACTGGTCGAGCGAGCGCCTCACCGGCGACTACACGGTGCGGGCGACGTTCCACGAGGCCGAATACATGGCGCTCAACGACCACCCGCACCCGTACGGCATCATGATCGGCGGCAACGACCTCGGCTCCGCCAATCAGAGCCTGCTCTACTGCGCGGCTTACGGGAACGGCAACTACATCGTGCGCGGCTTCGGTCCGGAGCCCTTCCAGCTCGGCGGCCGCCGGCCGACCCCACACACCGCGGTGAACAGGGCGGCCGGAAAGGGCCAGCCCGTCACGCAGGAAATCGCCGTCTCCGTCCGCGGTGACAACGTCTCCTGCGAGATCAACGGCACCGTCGTCGCCACCTTCCCGAAGGCCGACCTGGTTGGCGCCGGCAAGCTTGCCAGCACCGACGGCAACTTCGGTCTGCGCCTCGCGCATAACGTCGAGGTGGTCGTGACCGGCCTTCGCGTTGTGAAGTAGCCGGATAGTCGGGCGACGCACGACGGGCGACGCCCGGCAGGCGACGAACGACGGGCGACATGTCCGGGAACAGCGGGGGCGCCAACCACGCGATTTCGCATGGTTGCGCCCCCGCTCTCGCGCCCGCCCGCGCCCCCGCAGTTCCCACCTCGCTCCGCCCCCGCCCCCGCCCCCGCCCGCAGTCGGGTTGTCCCTTTCATCACCCCCGAGTCCCTCTTCTCCCGCGCTTCTCGCTCTGCGCGACGCTGTGCGCGAACGTGAAACGCAACCGAGACAGGAGGACTGATGCATCGAACGACGATTGCGCTCATCGCAGTGCTGGCAGCCGCACCCGCATCCGCCCAGAGCGGCCTCCCGACGTCCGACTGGCCGGCTGTCGGCGGCGACGCGGGCGGCATGCGCTGGTCGCAGCACACACGCATCGACCGCACGAACGTGCAGCAGCTCGCGCCTGCATGGACCTTCCGCACGGGCGAGATGCCGGGAACGGACGGTCACAACCCCAGCAAGTTCGAAGCGACGCCGGTGCTCGCCTGGAACACGCTGTTCGTGAGCACGCCGCGCAACGTCGTGATCGCGCTGGTGCCGGAGACAGGCGAGGAGCTGTGGCGGTTCGATCCGGAGATTCCGACGGAAACCCACTATTCGGAGGGCTACGTCTCGCGCGGCGTGGCCCTCTTTGAAGACAGCAATGCCTCCGAGTGCCCGCGGAGAGTCTTCCTCGGCACGATGGACGCGCGCCTCATCGCCATCGATGCAGGCACCGGAGAAAGATGCGCGAGCTTCGGTGAGGATGGCGTCGTCGCATTGAACACGCCGGATGTGCGTTCGCTCTTCGATCGCGGCCAGTACTCCATGACCTCGCCCCCCGCCGTCATCGGCGACATCGTCGTCATTGGGTCCTCGATCGGTGACAACCGTCGCGTCAAGGTCGAGCGCGGGATCGTGCGCGGCTACGACGCGCGCACGGGTGAGCTACGCTGGAGCTGGGACCCGATTCCGCTGCCCGGGAAGCCCGGTTCCGATGCATGGCAGCCCGCGCAGGCGGAAGCGACCGGCGGCGGCAATGCGTGGGGCGTTCTCGCGACTGACGCAGAGCGCGGGCTCGTGTTCGTGCCGACCGGCAGCGCCGCGCCCGACTTCTACGGCGGCGAGCGCCTCGGCGACAACCGCTACGCGAACAGTGTCGTCGCGCTGCGCGCGGAAACCGGCGAGGTCGCGTGGCACTTCCAGGTCGTGCATCACGACCTGTGGGACTACGATGTGCCTGCGCAGCCGGTGCTCACGACACTCCGCATAGACGGCGACGATGTGCCGGTCGTCGTGCAGACGACGAAGATGGGGCACGTCTTCGTGCTGCATCGCGATACGGGACGTCCCGTGTTCCCGGTGGAGGAGCGCTCTGTGCCGGCGAGCGATGTCCCGGGCGAGCAGGCATGGCCGACGCAGCCATTCCCCACACGGCCCGCGCCGCTGCATCCCACGCGACTCGATCCCGACAGCCTCGGTATCCTGTCGCCGGAGGACCGCGCGGCCTGCCTCATGGCGATCGAGGGAATGCGCAACGAGGGGATGTTCACGCCGCCGTCGCTCCAGGGCACGGTCGTGTATCCGAGCTACGTAGGCGGCTCCAACTGGGGTGGCATGGCGGTGGCGCGCGAGAGCGGGATCGCGGTCGTGCCGATCAATCGCATGCCGGTTTGGGTGCGGCTCATCCCGCGCGACGAATTCGAAGGGGAGTCGCGCTCCGGGCTGCGCGCGCAGTTCACGCCGCAGCACGGCACTCCGTACGGCATGGCCCGCAGCATCCTGTTCGCACCGTCCGGCGTGCCCTGCTCGCCGCCGCCCTGGGGCCTGCTCCATGGCGTGGACCTCACCTCCGGGGACATCCTGTGGAGTGTCCCGATCGGCCGCTGGGGCGATCTCGATCCCTCGTTCGGCTCGGCGATCCTGGGCGGGCCGATGGTGACGGCCGGGGGGCTCGTCTTCATGGCAGGCACGATGGATGACACAATGCGCGCGCTCGACATCGAGACGGGGGAGGTGCTGTGGAGCGCAAAGCTTCCGGCGGGCGGCAACGCGGTGCCGATGAGCTACGTGGGTCGCGACGGCCGGCAGTACATCGTCATTGCAGCGGGCGGCCACGGAAACCTCGGCACCACGCCCGGCGACTACGTGGTGGCCTTCGCATTCTGAGATGCGACGCGTGAACGTATTCGTCGCCATCCTGCTGACGGCCATCGGGGCGACGTTCCTCTTCACCTACCACTTCCTCGATGACGTGGCGCGGGGAACGGGAACGCCGTTCGCAGAACCGCTGATCGAGGAGTTCACCGCCGCGTTTTCACTCCTCGCTCTGCTGCCGCTGGTGGTGCGACTCGCGCGCCGTTGCCGGCTCGACGGCCCCGGCTGGCCGCGTGCGGCGGCCGTGCACGTGCCCGCCGCGTTGCTGTTCGGCGCCGTGGACACGTCGCTCATGTGGGCCTCGCGCAGCCTCATCTTCCCGCTCTTCGGGCTGGGCGCGTACAACTACGGCCGGATGCCCGTACGTTATTTCATGGAGCTGCCGATGCAGCTCATCGCGTACGGCACGATCCTGATCGTGGTGTACCTGATCGACCACGTGCGTGCGGTTCGCGAACGTGATCTGCGCATGGCGCAGCTCGAAACGCAGCTCGTGCGCGCGCGGCTGGACGCGCTGCGCGCACAGATCCAGCCGCACTTCCTCTTCAACGCACTGAACGCAGTGTCGTCCGTGATGTACGAGGATCCAGCCGCCGCCGACACGATCCTCGCCCGCCTCTCCGAACTGCTGCGGCGGAGCATGCGTTCGGACGCCGAGCCGTTCGTGCCGCTCGCCGAGGAACTCGAGACCGTCGACCTCTACTTCGACGTACTGCGCGCCCGTTTCGGCGACGGCGTCCACCTAACGATCGAGCACAGTGGTGAACGCGACGCGCGCGTGCCGCCGCTCGTGCTCCAGCCGCTCGTCGAGAACGCGGTGCGGCACGGCCGGCCGGCGAACGGAACGGCGCAGCGGATTACCGTGCGTGCGCGCGTCGCCGGATCGCATACGGAGCTGGAAGTGGAGGACAACGGTCCGGGGATGAGCGAGGACTGGCGCACGCACGCAGGCATCGGGCTGACCAACACGATCGAGCGGCTTCAGCGCCTCTACGGCGACGACTTCGACCTCGACATCCAGCGCGCCCCCGACGGTGGGGCGAACGTGCGGCTGCGACTGCCGCGCACGGCGGATCCGGGATGACGGAGCTGACCGTCGTCGTCGCCGATGATGAGCCGCCGGCACGGCGAAAGCTGGCGCGGCTCATCGATGCCGAACCGGGACTGAAGCTCGTGGCCGAGGCGGCCAACGGTGCGGAGGCGGTAACGGCCGTACGAGCGCACCGGCCGGACGTGCTGTTTCTCGACGTGCAGATGCCCGAGCCGGACGGCTTCGGCGTACTCGAGGCGCTCGCGGGTGAGCGGCTGCCGCACATCGTGTTCGTGACCGCGTTCGACGAGTACGCCGTGAAGGCGTTCGAAGTGCAGGCGGTCGACTACCTGCTCAAGCCGTACGATCCGCCCCGATTCCGAAACGCGGTCGAGCGCGTCCGCGAGCGTGCATCGGCCGGACGAGCATCGAGCGAACGGATCAACGAGCTGCTCGCCGGCATGCTGGAGCGGCGCACGCCCGTCGAGCGGCTGCTCGTCGATGCCGGCGAGCGCAGCTACTTCGTTCCTGCGAATGAGATCGACTGGATCGAGGCGGCGGGGAACTACGCCGTGCTGCACGCGGGCGGTGAACGCCACATCGTGCGCGCCACTCTCACGTCGCTGGAGAAGAGCCTGGACCCACAGCGTTTCGCGCGCGTGCACAAGGGCCACATCGTGAATCTCGATCGTGTGCGCGAGCTGCGGCCGTGGTCGCACGGCGACCGCGTGGTCGTGCTGACGGACGGCACAGAGCTGATGCTGAGCCGCCGCTACCGCGACCGTCTGGAGCGATTCTTTCCGGGGTGATTCAGCGCTCGAGGAGCGCGCGGTGCTCGGAGCGGAGATTGTCGCAGAAGCACTCGAGCGAGTAGGCGAGACGTTCGGCCGGCGCATCGAGATCCTCGACGTGACCCGCGTTCGCGCGCTCCTCGATCAGGCCGCAGATCGATTCCGCCTCCTCCGCGCCCATGTTGCCGCAGCTGCCGCGCAGGGAATGCGCAGCGAACGCGACGCCCTTGGCGTCGCCTGACGCGATGCCCTCACGGATCGCTTCGATCCGCTTCGGCACCTCGGTCAGGAAAACGCCGAGGATTTCGCGCACGAAGTCGTCGCTCCCGATCTGCAGGAGCCGCTTGACCACGCTTTCCAATGTCTGACCTGTCTCGGGACACGCTCGGGACGTTCGCTCGGGGAGCAACGCGTCCGGGACGCCGCCCATTATACAGGGTCGTGCCTGTGCGCAACACAGGGCGTCCGGCCGCGGGGGCTCGGGCGGGCGCGGGGGCGATGCGAGCTGGGAAATGCGGGACGCCCAAGCTCCATTCCATCCCGTACTTCCCCTCGCACCGCGCCCGCCCGCCGCCCATGTCCGGTGCCGTTCCGAATGGGGACCTGAACCCGATTCCGGTTTCTCCGTCCCACCCCCGTTGCTGCGGCCCTGACGTTCTGCGACTCTGGAGGCATGGTACTGTCACCGAGAAGCTGGCGATTCTGGGCGGTCGTGCTGGGCGGCTGCACGCTGGTCGGCCTTGCCGAGGCCACGCAGCTGCGCGCCGGTTCCGCCGCGGCCGGACAGGCCGCACCGTGGGGCCGGGCGCTCGGCTCCACGATGCCGTCGTGGTACATCCTGGCGGCGCTGCTGCCGATCATCCTCTGGCTCGCCCGCCGCTTCCGCGTCGAGCGCGACAATCTCGCGCGGTCGATTCCCGTGCACCTCGTCGCGTCGGTGTTGTTCGCGGTCGTGCACCTCGCGCTCACCTCCTGGGTCAGCGACTTCCTGCTCTTTCCCGGACCGTTCCCGCTCACGTTCGGCGAGAACCTGGTCCGCCTGATGACGATATACTTCGTGCTCGACGTGCTCTACTACTGGGGCATCCTGGGCGTAGTGTACGCACTCGAGTTCGGGCGGCAGGTGCAGGAGGAGCGGCGCGCGGCCGCGGAGCTGGCACTCAAGGCGTCGCGCCTCGAGGCCGGACTGGCGCGCGCGAACCTCGAGGCTCTGCGCATGCAGCTCAATCCGCACTTCCTCTTCAACACGCTGAACTCGATTTCGGTGCTCGCGCTGAAGGGGCAGGGGCACACGGTCACGCGCATGCTCACACGTCTGAGCGACCTGCTCCGCCTCACGCTCGAGAACGAGAATCAGGTCGTCACGCTCGATGAGGAGCTGGCGCTGCTGGCCCCCTACATCGAGATCGAGCAGGTGCGCTTCGGTGACCGCCTGCGCGTCACGCTCGACATCGCTGAGGAGACGCGCAACGCCGACGTGCCCAGCCTGCTGCTGCAGCCGCTCGTCGAGAACGCGATCCGCCACGGCATCGCGGCGCGGCCGGGGCCGGGCGAGGTGACGGTGCGCGCGCGCCGCGCGGGTGGACGTCTGCGGCTGGAGATTCTCGACACCGGGCCCGGCTTCCGTGAGAACGATCCGACACATGGCGGCGGCGTCGGCCTCGGCAACACCCGCGCACGGCTGGAGCAGCTGTACGGCCATGCACACAAACTCGAGCGCGCGAACCGGCAGGGCGGCGGCGCGCGCGTGATGGTCGAGATTCCGCTGAAAACCACGACACCACCCTCGGAAGCTACGAGGTCCGCATGAAGGAAGTCATCCGCACGCTGATCGTGGACGATGAAGCGCTCGCACGCGACGGCGTCCGCATCCACCTCCAGCAGCAGCCGGACTTCGAGGTGGTCGGCGAGGCCGAGGATGGCACTGCGGCCGTGAACGCGATCCGCGAGCTGGATCCCGATGTCGTGTTCCTCGACGTGCAGATGCCGGGGCTCGACGGATTCGGCGTGCTGCGCGAACTCGGTGCTGCTGCGCTGCCCGAGATCGTGTTCGTGACGGCGTACGACCAGTTCGCGCTCCAGGCGTTCGAGGCGCACGCGCTCGACTACCTGCTCAAGCCGTTCGATGCGGAGCGATTCGGCGCATCGCTCGATCGCGTGCGCCGTCAGCTCACATCACGCCGCCGCGCTTCCGTCGACGACCGCCTCGCCGCGCTGCTCGCCGATCTCGATCAGCGGCCGCAATTCCTCGAGCGCGTGGCCGTGCGTTCGGGCAGCCGCATCGTCATCCTGCGCACCGCCGACATCGACTGGATCGAAGCGGCGGCCAACTACGTCAAGCTGCACGCAAACGGCCGTTCGTATCTGCTGCGCGAAACGATGAGCGGCATCGAACGCAGCCTCGATCCCGAACGGTTTCTGCGCATCCACCGCTCGACGATCGTGAACCTCGATCGCGTGCGCGAGCTCGAGCCTCTGTTCCAGGGAGATTACCTCGTTCTGCTCCAGGACGGCACACGCCTCACGTCGAGCCGCGGCTACCGCGACAACATGCAGCGCCTGCTGGGCTGATTTCCGCCGGGGGTAGCGCGCGGACCTTCGTCTGTTTACTCTTTCCACGGCGTCCCGCCACTTATCCCCGAAGTGCCGATGAAGGACTCCGAACTCCTCGGCGCGCGTATCCTCATCGTAGATGACGAGCGCGCCAACGTGCAGCTTCTGCATGGGTTCCTGCGGGCTTCCGGCTACACGCACGTCCAGAGCACCTCTGACCCGACCACGGTGGTCGCGCTCGTGCGTTCGTTCGATCCGGACCTGATCCTGCTGGACCTGCGGATGCCCGGCCTCGACGGTTTCGGCGTGCTGGAGCAGCTCCGGCCGTGGACCGAGAGCTTCTACCTGCCCGTCCTCGTGCTGACCGGAGATATTTCAGAGGAAGCGAAACGCCGATCGCTCGCATCGGGTGCGCGCGACTTCCTGCACAAGCCGCTCAATCTGGTTGAGACGCGGCTGCGCATCCGCAATCTGCTGGAAACCCGCTTCCTGCATCTCGAACTCCGCCGGCAGAACCAGACGCTCGAAGCACGCGTGCGCGAGCGCACGCGCGAACTGGAACTCACACAGCTCGAGATTCTGGACCGGCTGTCGATGGCGGCCGACTGCCGGGATGACGACACCGGCCAGCACACGCGACGCGTCAGCCACGAAGCCGCGCGCCTGGCCGAAGCGATCGGGCTGCCGCCCGACACCGTGGACCTGATCGAGCGCGCCGCCGCACTGCACGACATCGGCAAGATCGGCGTGCCCGACAACGTGCTGCTCAAGCCGGGACGCCTCACACCCGAGGAAGCCGCCGTGATCCGCCGCCATCCCGCGATCGGCGCGCGCCTCCTCGGTGGCGGCCGCTCCCCGCTCATCCGACTCGCCGAGCAGATCGCGCTCTGTCATCACGAGCGCTGGGACGGCACCGGCTATCCGCGCGGGCTGCGCGGCGCGCAGATCCCGATCGCAGCACGCATCGTTGCGCTCGTGGATGTCGTGGACGCGCTTGCCTACGACCGCCCCTACCGCCGCGCGTGGCCGCGCGAACGCGTGATCCAGGAGATCCGCAGCCAGTCCGGACGCCACTTCGATCCGGAGCTGGTCGAGGCGTGGGTGGAGATGGAAGGGGCGGCCGTCGCCGCCTGAGTCGAGAGTCGAGAGTCGAGAGGCGAGAGTCGAGAGCTGGGAAATGGCGGGATCCCGCTTTTTCCCAGCTCCCAGCTCTCGACTCCCGACTCCCGACTCAGTGCGTCGTCACCGACGACGCACCACCCAGACCTCGTCCACCCGCCCGTCACGATTCCGATCGATCAGCAGCGCGAGCGGCCGTCCGCCGGAGCGGAGCTGCAGGCCGTAACCCTGCTGCGTGACGGACCACACGCCGCTCATCGCGCTCGCATACCCTGCGCGGCGACGATAATCCTCGAAGCGATCGAAGGACCGGCGGCCGAGCAGATCCATCAGCTCGCGGCGGTTGAGCTCCCGCTGCCGGTAGCGCGGATTGAAGAACCCTACGTCCCAGCGCACGCGCTCCCAGTCGCGGCGCCAGCGATCGTCGTCGCGGTACCAGTCATCGTTGCGCCGGCCGTCGCGATCGCGATCCCGGCGGTAACGATCGTCGTCGCGGCCGTAGCCGCGCTCCGCGCACCACCGCCAGCCGTGCACAGGGTGCCCCTGCCCGTTGCGGCAGAAGGCCGGCCCGCGCCGGTCGTCGTTGCGGATGCGGTCGCGGTCCCGGTCGCGATCCCGGTCCCGCTCGTTTCGCTCTGCGCGCGCCCTCTGGTCGCGCTCCGCGCGCGCACGCCCCGCCTGCTGCGCCTCCGCCGGCGCTGCCGCTGCGACAATGGCCAGTCCGGCCGCGAGTGCGAGAATCCTGCGTTTCATCCGAGCCTCCATGATGCCTGACGTCAGCATGGAGGTACACGGGCCATGCCCGGACCGAGATCGTTGCGGCACAATGACAACCCCGGGACGAGTAGACGCGCGCGACCTCCAGCGGGCACAGTGCGCCGTCCTCGATGGCGGACAGATCAGCGCTCGATCGTCAGTTCGGGATCAGGAGCAAGCTCCGAGATGCCGCGCGTGGCCCGTACGGTCCCCTCGCGGCGGATCGCAGCCATGCGCTCGCGGTTGCGACGCATGACCTCGCGGTCCTTCCACGGCTGCGCGTGGTGCAGGTGGAACGCGACCGCGCGATGCCGGGCCTGGATGCCGCGCACGCCCGCGTTCACGAGACGGTAGCCCAGCGCGCGATCCAGGCCGCCGTACCCCATCTCCCCCTCGAAGCCGTTCACCTCGAAGAGCGCGTCCTTCCAGACGGAAGCGTTGTTCCCGTGAAAGTGCGTGCGCGTGGGTGTGACCGCGTCCAGCAGCGCGGACAGTGTCCGCGAACGCAGCAGCCGCAGTGCGCGCCGTCTCGGCCGCCAGCCGATGGAACGAAGCCATGCGACGTCGCCGATCCGCCCGCTCGCCACATCCTCTGCCGTCACCCGCGCCGTCACGTCCGCGGGCAGCTTGAGGTATCCGCCGGCCACGAACCGGTCGGGGCGCGCAAGTCGCCGGTGCACGGCGATGAGGTCGTTGCGCGGGATGCAGTCGCCATCGGTGAAGAGCAGGTAGTCTCCGCCTGCGGCGACGATCGCGCGGTTCAGGATGTCGCATTTCCGGAATCCATCGTCCGCGTGCCGCACGTGCACGATGGTGAGCCCGGTCTCATCCCGCAGCGAGCGGATGCGCGACGCCGTTCCCGCACCCGATCCATCATCGGCGATCAGGATCTCGACGTCGCGGTCGGTCTGCACGGCGTAACCGCGCAGCACGAGCTCGAGCGCGTCGGGCCGCTCGTATGTGGAAATGATGACGGAGATCTTCATGCGCCGCGCGGTACGCCCAGCACCTCGGACGTGCGGCGCACGTCGTCGCCGAGGATGGGGCGCACCGAGTAGTCCAGCCTCTCGAGCCGGTCGATGCAACGCGCGTGCACATCCGCGCCGTGCGTCGAGAGGAAGAGCACCGGCCGCGCCGCGAACGTGCGCGCGCCGCCCTCGAGCACATCCATCTCCGCACCTTCGACATCCAGCTTCACGACATCGGGAACGAGCCCGTGCTCCGCGCACAGGTCATCCAGCCTGCGCATGCGCACCTCGAGTGCACCCCCTTCAGCGACGCGTCCCGTTCCGCTCCCGGTGCCTTCGTCGAAACGCGCGGCGCCTTCGCGCGCACCGACTGCGACGTTCTCGATGTGCACGTTCTCGAGCCGGTTGAGCGAGACGTGCCGGCGCAGGAACGCGCAGTTGCGCGGATGCGGTTCGAACGACCACACGCGCCCTTCTTTCCCGGCGAGCCGCGCGGCGAGGAGTGTGTAGTAGCCGACGTGCGCACCGATGTCGAACACGGTGGCGCCGGGCCGCACGTGCTCGAGGAAGAGCGCGGTCTGCTCCGGCTCGTACGTCCCGAGGAGTACGCGCGCGAGCTTGCCGCCGCTCGACGGGAGCCACTTCGTCCCGCGCAGCGGCCCCGCCGCGATCGGCACCGCGGGTCCATACCATGGATCGGCCATGCGTGAGAGTGTGTGCCGGCGCTGTTCGCGTCAACGCGCGTTGACGCGGTGAGCGCGCTGCGGCTAACGTCTTCGCGAACCTTCAGGAGGCCGCCATGCGCATGCACCCAACCCTCGCCCTCATCGCCGTGCTGGCGGCGTGCGAGTCTGGACCCGATGCAGGACAGGTCGCGGAGGATGCCATCGAAACCGCAAACCGGGCGGTCACGGAGACGCTGACGGAGGTCGGGCTCGGCGAGCCCGTGGATTACACGCTCACGATCGAGAAGGCGCGCGCGTGGCGGGCCGCGATGCAACGGGTGGAGGGCCTGAAGTCCGGGGAGGAGAAGGCGGTCGACCTGCAGGGCGACAACGTGCTGGCCGAACTCGAGGCCGAGCTGGAGCGGGACCCGCGCATGGTCGAGGCCATCCGGGCCGAAGGGCTGACCGTCCGGGAGTTCAGCATTCTGACGGTACTGCTGCCCCAGGCCCTGGTCATCCACGAAACCCGTAAGGCGGGCGTGGACCTGTCCTTCCCCATGGTCACTGACGACCACGTCGCCTTCGTGGCCGCCCACGAGGCCGAGCTGCGCCGGATCCTGGACGACGATTGACTGGTCCGTCCCGCCGGGGATTCACGCTTTTCACCGATGAGGGCAGGACCGAACCGAGACCCGGAGGACGACACCCATGCTCCACTCTGTCGGAAGGGCCGCCGCGATCGGGCTGGTCGCGGCCACGTTCACGGCCCCGCGCGCCGCAGCGCAGGTCACCCCCGAGCTCCCGACCGTGAACGGCCGGGTCTCCGCCATCACCTTCTTCGAGATGGGTCCGGACTTCCCGGCCCTCGAGGACCGCCACTTCTCGAAGGAGTTCGACGTTGCCAGCGCCCGCTTCATCTCGACGCAGCTCGAGCTCGAGATGCCGGCACCGGGTCGCGTGGTGCAGATCCCGATCGTGTGCACCTACTTCCGCCCCGATGGGTCGGAGATGGGCAGCGCCGACCTGTCGTTCGAGATCCAGCCCGACTGGACCCGGCCCTACAACGCGCAGGGGCGCGGGTGGGCCGACGCCGGCAACTGGACCGTCGGCACCTATCGCGTCCGCTGCCTGAACGACGGGCGCGTCGTGGCCGAGGACACGTTCGAGATCGTGAACAAGCCGCCCACGATCCCGAGCATCGGCGGCAAGCTGATGCAGCTGCGCTTCTACGCGTCCAGTGAAGGGACCGTCGCGCGCGAGCAGCGCCAGTACACGTCCAGCTTCCCGGCGAGCACGGCCTACATCAACATGGAGCTCCAGCTCGACCACGAGCCCATCGGCCGCACCGCCGAGGTGCCGATCGCCTGTCCCGTTGTCCGCCAGGACGGCACGCTAGCGGCCACGTACCGGATCTCCTTCGAGATTCAGGGTGACTGGCGAGACACCTTCGGCTCCACCGGCTGGGGTACCGCCGCCGGCGGCTGGTGGCGGCCCGGCGTGTACCGCGTATACTGCGTCGCCGAGGGGAATCTGATCGGGGAAGGCTGGTTCCGGGTCGAGGGCTGATACGTTCCTGGAGTCTGGTGTCTGGTGTCTGGTGTCTGGTTGACGAGGGGTCCCGGGGGGTACCCCGCCGTAAATCAGACTCCAGACTCCAGACCCCAGTCTCCAGACTCCGAAGCAACGGGATCCTCCACCCACCATCGCGGTATACACCGCGACCCGCAGAAGACGAGGAACCCGACCCCGATGAAGACGCTGCGCCCCTTCGCCCTGCTCATCCTGCTGCTTCCCGGCTGTGCCGGGCTCCGTTTCGTATCCGATAACGAACCGGCTGCATCGGGCGCGCCGGCGCCGGTCGCACTGCCGGTCTCGCCGCGCATGGCGCCGCCGGCGGACGAAGCGGCATTGCGCGTATGGAACGAGGCGAACGCAGCGCGCGGCACGCGCATCGTCGTTTCGACGGGCGCGCGCACGCTCTGGCTGATGCGCGACTCGATCGTCGTGTTCGCGGCACCGGTCGCGGTCGGGATGCACGAGCAGTTCTCCTACGGCGACCGCACGTACGACTTCAAGACGCCGATCGGGCGGCGCAAGGTGCTGCGCAAGGCGTTGAACCCGGTGTGGACGCCGCCGGAGTGGCACTACTACGAACAGGTGGTACAGCGCGGGCTGGAGCCGGTGCAGCTCAGGAAGGGCAGCCGCGTCGGGCTGGCCGACGGCACGCGCATCGAAGTGCGCGGCGACCAGGTCGGCCGCGTCAACCATCTCGGCAACTTCTGGCCGTTCACCCCGGGCATGGAGATCATCTTCGACGGCAAGATCTTCATCCCGCCCTATGGCACGGTGCAGCGGCAGATTCCCGATGTGCTGGGCACGCACAAACTGGAGATGGGCGACGGCTACCTGATCCACGGCACGAACGAAGAAGACTCGATCGGCGAGGCGGTGAGCCACGGCTGCGTGCGGATGTATAACGCCGACGTGGAGCGCCTCTACGAGATCGTGCCCGTCGGGACGCCGGTCTTCATCTACTGATCTTCAGGCGGCCGCTCTCGTCCGGCTGCGGATCAGTCTCTCGAAGCGCGCGAGCAGCACCGGATCGAACATGCGGCCGGAGTCTCGCCGCATGATCTCGAGTGCCTCGTCCGGCGAGCTCGGATCGCGATACGGCCTGCGTGTGGTGAGCGCGTCGAATACGTCCGCAATGCACAGGATGCGCGCAGTCAGCGGAATCGCCTCGCCTGCCAGACCATCCGGATATCCGGTTCCATCCCAGCGCTCGTGGTGGCCGCGCACCATCGGGCGAACATCCCACGGGAACTCGATCCGTGAGAGCATGTCGTCGCCCATGATCGTATGCCGCTTCATGATCGCCCACTCCTGCGGATCCAGCTTGCCGGGCTTGCGGAGAATGTGCGGCGGCACACCCGTCTTCCCCACGTCGTGCAGGAACGCGCCCATCCGGAACCAGGTGAGCGTCTGCGCATCGATGCCGCTCTTCGCGGCCAGCATGCACGCATAGTCGGCGACGCGTTCGCAGTGGCCGGCGGTGTACTGGTCCGTGGCTTCGATCGAGTCGCCCCACTGCCGTACGATGTCGAGGAACAGGGCTTCGAGTGCGCCGAGCTGCCGGTCGACATCCTCGAGCAGTTTGCGCGCGCGCAGGTCGCGGTAGATGCGGTGCGCGCGCAGCAGCGCCTGGAGTGCGGCCTGGTTGCGCTCCTGCGCGCGGTGCACGAGTGCCAGCTCGGACTGCACCTCCGCCTCGAGCACCGGGTTGGCAAAGCGATTCGCCACTTCCATTGCGGCTGCGAACCACGTTTCCGCCTGCTCGTAGTTCTCCTGCCGGCGATGGATGATGCCGTACCACTTGTACGTTTCACCGAGGGCGACCTCGTGCTCGACACGCCCGGCGAGGTAGCGTGCGCGGTCGCAGACGATGAGTGCTTCCGACAGCCGGCCGCGGCGCACCAGCAGATCGATCCGGTTGACCTCGATCATTGCGCGCGAGCGCCGGTCGCCGAGCTGCTCGCAGATGCGGGCCGCTTCGTCGAGCGTGCGTTCTGCGGTGACCCAGCGCTCGAGATCCGTCTGCAGCATTCCCAGATTGTTCAACAGGCGCGCGACCGAGGCCTGGTCGTCGAGCTCGCGGTAGGCGGCGAGGCTTTCGGTGTAGTGCGCGAGTGCGGCGTCCAGATCGCCCTGAAGATTCAGGATCGCGCCCAGGTTCTGTCCCACCATCGCGGCGAGCCGGCGGTCGCCGTGGCGGTCCGCCAGCCGCTCCGCACGCCGGTAGTACTTCTTCGCCTCGTCCAGCCGCCCGCGCTCCTGGCAGTAGATGCCCATCCAGTTGAGTGCATGCGCCGTCGCGCGTCCGTCGCGGTGGCGCCGTGCGCATTCGAGGCTCGCCTGGAAGCAGTCCCACGCGGCCTCGCCGTTTCCCTCGACGCGATGCGTCGCGCCGATCCAGCGCAGCAGCGCGGGTGTCTGCACTTCGGCTTCAGGCATGCGCATGACTTTCTCGTACAGCGTGCGCGCTTCGCTGGTGCGGCCTGTCGATTCCAGTTCGCGCGCTTCGGCGATCAGCGCTTCCATCCCCTGCGGCGGTGCCGGCCGCCCCATGCGTGGGCTCATGATTGTTTGAGGCCGTACAGCTTGATCTTGCGCAGCAGTGTCGGTCTCGAGATCTGAAGCAGGCGTGCGGCACGGGAGTGGTTGCCACCCGTGAGCCGCAGCGTGATGCCGACGAGCTGCGCCTCCGCATCTGCGAGCGAAAGACCCGAGACCGGGACCGGGATCGAACCGGCGAGCGGCTTGTCCGTGACCGCGGATTCCGCCGCCACGGTCACGCGCGACTGGAGCGTGAGATGGATCGGCAGGATCACATCCGCTTCCGCGAGCACGACCGCGCGCTCGATCGCGTTCTTCAGCTCGCGTACGTTACCCGGCCAGTTGTGAAGCCGGAGCAGTGCTTCGGTTTCGGGTGACAGCCGCTTCGGCGGCAGCCCCTTCTCCCGGCACGATACGGCCACGAAATGGCGTGCGAGACGCTCGATGTCGCCATCACGCGCGCGCAGCGCCGGCAGCTCGAGGCGGAAGACGTTCAGACGGTAGTAGAGGTCCTCGCGGAACCGGCCCGCGGAAACGGCGGCGTGAAGATTCGCGTTGCCGGCGGAGATGATGCGGCAGCGGATCGGATGCTCGGTGAGGCCTCCGACGCGGCGGATGCTCTGCGTCTCGAGTGCGCGCAGCAGTTTCGCCTGGAGCTGGAGTGGCAGCTCGGTCACCTCATCGAGGAACACCGACCCGGCCGCGGCCACCTCCAGCAGCCCGAGCTTGCGTGCGGTGGCGTTCGTGAACGAACCGCGCTCGTGACCGAACAGCTCGGACTCCAGCAGCTGCTCCGGGATCGCCGCGCAGTTGATGGCAACGAACGGATCCGATGCGTTGGGGCCGCCGTAGTGGATACCGCGCGCGAACAGCTCCTTGCCCGTCCCGGTCTCGCCCTGGATGAGCACCGAAACGCTCGGATGTACGGCGACCCGGCAGGCCAGCGCGATCGCGGTGCGGATCGCCAGGCTCTCACCGATCACGCTCGAGAACGCCGTCTCCGGCGCGTCGGGCGCATGCTGTTCTGACTGTGTGGCTGCTGCCGACACGACTCGCCTCCGGCCCTCGTCAGCCGGTCGTACAATGGATGTTCTGTTTCGGGAGCCGTCGAGGGGAGAGAAACCCGGTGGGGCCCGCAGGACCGAGCGGTCCGTAACGCTTCTTTACAAATTTGCGACCGGGGCGCACCCCGAATCAAGCTTTTTCCCCTCGGTGGCCGGAACGCGCAAGTGCGTTCCGGCCACCGGCTTCACACGGCCGCAACCGGCTGTGCGGGAACTTCACCCAGCCGCGCATCCACCTTGCGGCGGTCGCGGGCTGCACCGATCGAGTCGAACATGTCACGTGCTCGCGTCCATGCGGCGCGCGCTTCGGCACGCCGCCCGGCCTGGAGATACAGCTCGCCGAGCTCGCGGCCGACGTTGGCTTCCAGCAGCAGGTCCTGGCATTCGCCGGCCAGCGACGCGGCCGCGGAGAGCTGCTCCTCCGCCTGACGCAGCTCGCCCATGTCGCGGGCCACGACCGCCGAGAGCCGGAGCGCCTCGGCTTCACGGACGCGGTCGCTGCGCTGCCTTGCAAGGCGCAGCGCCCGCCTCGTCGAGCGCGCGGCCGCGGACCAGCGCGCCCGCGCCGCCGCCAGCTCCGCCCGGTTCAGCTCGACGGAGTTGAGGATCGACAGGTCGCCGATACCCTCTGCGATGCGCGCGGCCTCGTCGAACGCGCGCTCCGCATGCGGCCACTTCCCGCGCTCCGTGTACAACACACCCAGATTGTTGAGTACCGACGCGATCATCTCGTCGTCGTTCGCGCGCCGGAAATTCAGGAGCGCACTTTCGTAGCGCTCCAGTGCTGCATCCATGTCGCCGCGGATCGTCGAGATCACCGCAAGGTTCTGCTCGATCTGCGCGAGCAATCTCGACTCATCCAGACCGCGCGCCATGCGGGCCGCGCGCAGAAACATCATCTCGCCGTGCCCCAGGCGGCCGCGCCTCACTTCCACGACCGCCAGCCAGTTCACGGCATTCGCGATGCCCTTCGAGTAGCCGATTCGCTCGGCCAGATCGAGGGCCTCGAGGTACCGTTGCTCGGCCTGCTCCGTATCACCGCGCTCGCGGTGCACACAACCCATCCGTCGCAGCGCATCCGCCGTCCGCTCATCCTTCGGCCGGTACGAAACCACTTCCTCGTACAGCCGCATGGCCTCTTCCGGATTCCCCGACTTCATCGCCGCTTCGGCAGCCTTCAGCATCGGCTCCCGGACATCGCCGGCGGGCTGGGTGCGCATCGGGTCCTCCGATCCGCTCGCGCGCCGCATCTCTACGCGCCCACCAGGATGAAGCCCCGGCGGAAGCCGACGCTGTAGCTCGAGAAGTGCTCGATCGGGAAGATCGCACGGAACCCGTTCAGCTGGAGCCCGAACGTCTCTTCCGCGTCGAGCGAGCCATCCTCGGCATCGTCGTTGTGGTACACGCCGATGATTCCGTTCAGCAGCGACCGGTTCGATCCGGCCTCCGTGTTCACCAGGCTCAGCGACAGGATCGCCGGCAACCGGAACTGAAGACCGTGCGGCTCGAAGCGCACGTCCATGAAGTCACCGCGCGGGACGGTCAGCGTGATGAGCACGTCCTCCTTTAGCGCGAGCGGCGGAATCACGAGCTGCACGCCGGCGCCGGCAATCACGCCGCCCAGGCGCCCGATCACCTTCGACGTCGTGTAGTCGGCCGTCTGCGTCTGCGTGCGCTTCACCGCGCGCAGCGACTGCATCTCTGTCTGTGGGGACCCGTCGCGGCCGCCCAGGCCGGGGATCCAGTCGGACAGGCCGTACGCGGCCTCGCCCTTCATCGACGGCTGCCCGACCGGTGCGGTCGTGTCCGCCGTCTCACAGGCCGTCAGCACCACCAGCAGCGGCAGCGCGGTCAGCCAGCGAAGCATCCGTTCCAATCGAAGCATCGTCGCCTCTTTGGTGTCATGGGGACTGCATTGCGTCGGCGACCCTATGGACAAACCGCATGCCGGAATCGGCCAAGTGGGCAGTGTTCGTGTTTTCAACGACTTGCAGCATCGCAGCGGGCGTTGCGGATCCTGGTCCGGGCGGCCGCTGTTGCGCCCGCCCACGCCGCATTGTCAAGCATCGTGACACCTTCAGCGCATCGATCGGGGAGTCTTTGCGCGGTCGCCGACACTTTGTGCTGTTCGGCCCACGCGTACGCGCGCGGACGTGACCGCTCGCGGGACGCGCCGTGCCGGACCCGGCCGAATCCCGGGCCTGATCACGGCGCCGTCGAAACGGTCAAACGCATGAATGGGCGCAGGATGCGCGCGCGTGAGACGTCCGGCACGTCCCTTGTCCCGGGCGTACCCGACCCGCACGAGGAGCGACCGAGATCATGCACGACATCCTCCGCGACCTCCGCTACTCCCTGCGCACGCTGCGACGGAGCCCCGGCTTCACCCTCGCCGCGCTCCTGACGCTGGCCCTGGGCATCGGCGCGAATACCGCCGTCTTCAGCCTCGTTCACGGCGTGCTGCTGCGGCCGCTGTCGTATCCGGAGGCCTCGGAGCTCACGGTGCTGTGGGCGAGGAACCTGCGCGAGAACATCGAGCGGGACATCACGTCCTACCCGAACTTCACGGACTGGCAGTCACGGACGCGGGTTTTCGAGAGCATGGCGGCGAATGCCGGCACGTTCGCCACGCTGACGGGCGCCGGCGAACCAGAGCAGCTCCGGGCTGCTCTCGTCACGCAGGACTTTTTCAGGACGCTCGGTGTCACGCCGGCGGTCGGGCGTGTCCCGGCGGCGGACGAGCACACTGCCGGCGGGCCGCAGGTCGTCGTGCTGTCGCATGGGGTCTGGCAGGAGCGCTTCGGCGCGGACCCATCGGTCGCAGGTCGCACGATCAGCCTGAACGGCGATCCGTACACAGTGGTCGGCGTGATGCCGCGCGATTTCGCGCATCCCGAGGATGCGCGTCTGTGGATGCCGCTCGAAGCACGCGCATCGCTCCAGCAGCAGCTCGAGGCGCGCGGCGCACTATGGCTCTCCGTCATCGGCCGACTCGCACCGGGAGTCGAGCTCACGCGTGCGCAGAACGAGATGACGTCGATCGCGGCCGCGCTCGAGGAGGAGTACCCGGACGCGAACGAGGGCATGGGCGTGTTCGTCGAACCGCTGCACGAGACGATCGTCGGGGACGTCCGTCCCGCGCTGCTCGTGCTACTCGGCGCCGTCGCGTTCGTGCTGCTCATCGCGTGCGCGAACGTTGCCAACCTGCTGCTCGCGCGCGGTGCGGGCCGCCGCAAGGAACTCGCGGTGCGCATCGCGATCGGCGCCGAGCGCGGTCGCATCATCCGTCAGCTCGTCACCGAGAGCCTCGTGCTCGCGGTCGCGGGCGGAGCGACGGGACTGTTGCTGGCTTCGTGGGCGGTGAGTGCGCTCGCGGCCGCGGGCTCCGTCGACCTGCCAAGGATCGCCGACGTGCGCATCGATCCGACCGTCGCGCTCTTCACGGTCGGACTCTCGATCGCCGCCGGCATCCTGTTCGGCCTCGCACCGGCACTCCAGGCCGCGGGACGCGATGTCGCGGCTTCCCTGCGCCAGGGCGGGCGTGAAGATGCCAGCGGCGAGTCCGCCGTACGCCTGCGCCCGATCCTGGTCGTCGCCGAGATCGCGCTCGCGCTCGTGCTCCTCTCCGGCGCCGGCCTGATGATCCGCAGCTTCGCCGCGATGGCCGCCCTCGACCCCGGCTTCAATCCCGATGGTGTACTGACCGTGCGCATGGCGCCTTCACCACGAGCCTATCCCGAGGACGAGGACCTGACCGCGTTCTGGCAGGAAGTCGTACAGCGCGTGGGTACACTGCCGGGCGTTCGCTCCGCGGGCGCCGTGTCCACGCTCTTCCTCGCCCGGCTGCCCAACATGACGAGCATCGCGGTGGAGGGCGCGCCGCCGCCGCCCGACAACGCGCCCGTCGTATCGGTCGCGTACTCCGGTGCCACGCCCGGCTACCTCGATGCATTCGGTCTCCGCCTCGCCGCCGGTCGCGACTTCGACACGCGCGACCGCGCCGACGGCCAGGCCGTGGCGATCGTCAACGAGACGTTCCTTCGCCAGTTCATGCCGGAAGGCGATCCGATCGGCCGCCGCTTCACATACAACAATCCCGAGAATCCCGACGCGGTCTGGCAGACGGTCATCGGCGTGATCCGCGATGCAAAGCGCTCCGGCCTCGACCAGCCGGTACGACCCGAGGCCTACCATCCGACCACGCAGTTCGCCGCACGCAGCATGACGCTGCTCGTGCGCACGGGCGGCGATCCGCTCGCGCTCGCACAGCCCATCCGTTCCCTCGTGCGCGGCATCGATGCCGACATGCCGATCGCACGCGTTGCCACCGTGAACGAGCTGATGTCGGAGTCCGTTGCGACCCGGCGCCTCGTCGCGCGCACGCTCCTCGCCTTTTCCGTGCTCGCCACGGTGCTCGCCGGTATCGGCATCTACGGTGTGATGGCGTACCTCGTCGGCAGGCGCACGCGCGAGCTGGGCATCCGCATGGCGCTCGGCGCCGATCCCGGCGACGTCGTGAAGCTCGTGCTGCGTCAGGCCGGCACCCAGATCGCGGCCGGCCTCGTGCTCGGTGTGGGCGGTGCGATCACACTGACGCGTTTCCTGTCCAGCCAGCTTTTTGGTGTGAGCCCTACGGATCCGCTGACACTCTCAGCCGTAGCGGGCGTTCTGGCAGGCGCGGCGCTGCTTGCGAGCTGGGTGCCCGCACGGCGCGCGGCCCGCGTGGATCCGATGCGTGTGATGCGCGCGGAATAGCCGTTCTGGAACCCTCCTTGCACACATTTTCGTGCAAGGAGGTGGAGTATGCAGTACCAACGCAGAACATCGTTTGCGGCCGCGCTACTGGCCACTCTTGCGGCCGCCGGCTGTGGCAGCGCGCCGGAGCCCACGACCGGCCAGCCGGCACCGATGGGCGACCGTGCGTTTGGCGTCGAGGTGCGGAATACGAGCGGCACCGCCGCGGCCATCGACGTATTCCTCGTGCCGGTCACCGGAAATCCGCGCCTGGTCGGGCGGGTCGGGCCGAACGAAAGCGAGATGCTGACGTTCGAGGAAGTGGCCGTAGGACCGTACCGTTTCCTCGCACGAACCATCGACGGGCGCCAGATCGTGTCCGATGAATTCTCGCTCGCGGGCGCACGCCTCTTGCGCTGGAACCTCTTTACCAATCAGGTAGAGATCATTCAGCGGAGATGAGGCGAGTCCGGGCCGGAATCGGCACGGCGGCCTCCCCCCAGCGCGGAGGTATCGTCGTGCCATTCCGGTCTCTTGCCACCCTGATCGTCGCCGTCCTCGCCTTCGGTTGTGCCTCCACCAGCGAGAACCCCGAGGGTGCGGACCTGAGCTACACGGTGCAGGTCATCAACAACGTGCCGCAGGGCCAGCCGATCGACGTGCACCTGCTCGCGCCGTCCGGCCGAACGCGCCTCATCGGACACGTCCAGGCCAACGCATCGGCCACGTTCCGCTTCGAGGAGATCCCGGAAGGGTCGTATCGCTTCGTCGCGCGCAACATCAGCGGCAGCGAGCTGCGCTCGCCATCCTTCGATCTCACCGGCGCGCGCGTCCTCGAGTGGAACATGCTCGGCAATGTCGTCAACCTGATCGAACGTCGCTGAGCTAAGCGCGCGCTCCCTCGGCCGACGGTGCTGGTGCCGCCGTGGGTGCCGGCAGTTCTCCCGACCGATCCAGGGCGCGGCGGAAGAGGATGGGGCCGACCGTCTGATTCACGGCGATCAGCGCGAGCAGCAGGCTGCGCAGCGTCTCTCCGTGGCTCGGATACGCCTCGGCCACGATGTTGGCCAGCCCGATCGCGACCCCGACCTGCGAGACGAGGCCGAGCCACACCCACCGGCGTTCCGGCTGCGGCGCACGCGCCCACGCCGCGCCGATGCGCACGCCGGTCCAGATGCCGGCGGCGCGCACGACCGCGATCGGCAGGATGAGCGGCATCAGCGGCGCCACGAGTCCAAGGTCGATCTTGGCGCCGGAGAGCGCGAAGAACACCACGAAGATCATCGCGGCGGACCGTTCGATCGCGTGGCGCAGCTCCTCGCCGCGCGGTGACGCGTTTTCCGCGACGAAGCCCGCCGCGAGCAGCGTGAGCAGCAGCTCGGTGTGCAGCAGCTCGGCCAGCTCGAGGCCGAAGAATGCTACGAGGATGCCGAACATGATCAGCTCACGCCCGACGTATCGCAGATAGAGTGCGATACCCGCGCCGATCAGCGCACCGATCACCAGCGCGCCGCCGATCTCCCAGAGGATCAGCCCGAAGCTCATGTCCGGGCCGCCACCACCCGCCGTGAGCGACCGCGACAGTGTCAGCATCGCGCTGAACAGGAGCACCACCACGACGTCCGCGATGAGCACGACGCCGAGCGTCGTACGCGCAACCGGACCCCGTGCGCCCGTCTCCGCGAGCAGCGCGAGCGTGACCGCCGGGGAGTGCACGATGGCCACCGATGCGAACAGCAGCACGAAGGCCAGCACCTCTCCCAGCGGCGCACCGCGCAGCGGCGGGATGAACTCGTGCACGCCGTACAGCAGCCCCACGAGTGCGACGAACGCAACCAGCAGCTCGACGCCGGTGATCTTGAGCAGCAGGACGCCGCGCTCGCGCACTTCCTTCCACTGCAGCTCCGCACCCGCGAGGAACGCGATCATCGCGACGGCGAGGTTGCTCACGGTCGTGAGCCGCTCGGCGCCCTCGTGGGACACGACGCCCAGGACGTACGGACCGAAGACGACACCTGCGATCAGATAGCCGACGATCTTCGGAATGCGGATGGCCGTGGCGATCTCGCCGACGGTGTACGCCGCCAGAATGATGAACCCGAAGGACAGCAGCGCCTGCGAGCCGTGCCCCTGCGATCCGAGCGGCAGGATCAGTTCGGTGCCCGCGAGCAGGAAGAGCAGGATCAGCAGCCGCCTCACGACGCGCTCCCTTCCGTCGGCTCCGCTTCCGCCGTCGCTGCCTGCATGCGCGACCGGTAGGACGAAACCAGCGCCTTCACAACACGCGCCGAGAACAGGTCGGTCAGCAGCAGCGACACGATGGTGGTCGTGAAGATGACGTGCGCGAGCGGCGAGTCATCGTAGAGCCGGTAGTTCAGTGCAATCGCGAGGGCGAGGCCGCCGTGGCCGAGGAGGCCGAGGCCCCAGCCGCTGCCGACCGCCGGCAGGATCCCCGCCGCCCGTGCGGACAGCCGTGCCGCTCCCACCTTGGCGAAGGGGCGCAGCAGCAGGAATACCACGGCGGGGACGATCCACGCGCCGCCCGGCTGCCACGCCGCGCCTGCGAATACCAGCAGCACGAAGTAGAGCGGCCGTTCCACGCGCGCGAGCACGTCGCGGATCTCCGTGCGCGTCGCGGACGTGTTCACGAGCACCATGCCGATCAGCATGGTCGGCAGCAGTGGAGACAGGCGCAGGTACGCGGCCGCGCCGCTGCTCAGGATGAGCGCGCCCGCGAGGGCGATGAACAGCCGGTCGATGTTCTTCTCGGAGCCGAGGAAGAGATGGAAGAGCGCGCCACCCACGAAGCCGATGCCGACCGCGATCACCGTCCACTCCGTCGCAGTCGGCCGCGGCGCGCCCTCGACGCGCGTGATCGACAGCAGCAGGCCGAACGCAAGGATGGCGACCACCGCGTCCACACCGGTCGTGATCTGGAGCTGCCGTACGACCGGCACGCGGTCCCGCAGTGTGCGCGCGACGAGCGCGATGCCCGCCGGCGCCGATGCGACGCCGATGGCGCCGAGCGCGACCGCAGGTTCGATCACGGACGCGCGCGGCAGCCCGAACCACCACATCAGCGTCGCGGCCATCACTCCGCCGATTACCACCAGCGTGATCGTGGCCTCCGCGAAGGCCGCCCGGAACGCCGCTGCAGGGAGCCGCAGCAGCTCCGGCACGAAGAACTGCACGCCCACCAGCGCCCCGATCCACCCGAATGCCAGGGTCAGGAACGGCGCGAACCGGTCCACGGTGCTGGCCGTGATCACGTCCGAGACCTGCGGCCCCAGCAGCACCCCGAGCAGCAGATACTCCGCCCCTGACACCACGAAATAGCGGCGCGCCAGCCAGTCCAGAACGACGTGCGCCGACAGATACGCGGCCACGACGATGAGGATGAGGACGAGCCCGCTGCTCAAGCGCTTACCATGCGGTCGGCTCCTTTCCGGCCGGGAGGATGGTCCCGAGGTTTCGGGTTTGGCAACCGTTTCTGGGTCTGGTGTCTGGAGTCTGGGGTCTGGGGTCTGGTTTACTTCGGGGTCGAGTCTCGAGGGTCGGGGGTCGAGGGTCGAGCAACTGCGAAGGCGGGTTGCGCCGGCACGTTGCACCGCCCAAACAGAAATTCTCCCGCAGTTCTCCGCGTCCCCGGCGTCTCTGCGGTGAATGAAGTTTCCCGTCCCGGCGAAGACGCCTTCCCACGAGCGCAACGACACGAGGAGCCGCGGAGCGCCCGGAAATCACGCAAGCTCAAGAACGACAACAACTCCCCGGGCTCGCCGCGGAGCGGCCCGGAACCTTCCTGTCTGCCACGGACCGACGTAGCTTGACCGCAACCCGGATGATGATGGACACCCTGCGGAAGGACCTTGCCTTCGCGCTCCGCTCGCTCGTGCGGAGCCCGGGACTCACGGCTGCCGCCGTGTTGTGCCTCGCCCTCGGCATCGGCGCCACGGCTACGACATGGAGCGTGCTGCGCGCGCTCGTGCTCGAGCCGGTGCCCGTCGCCGATGGCGATCGCGTCGTGCGGATCACGGAGCTGCCGCCCAATACGACACCCGACGTCAACGGCGCATCGGCGGCCGCGTACCATGCGTGGCGCGAGGCGCGTGCGTTCGATGACGTCGCCGCCTACCGCTTCTGGCAGGTGAGTGTCACGGGCACGCAGGAGCCGGAGCGCGTGATCGGATTCCGCGTGTCACCGGGCTTCTTCGAGATCCTGGGTGCGCGGCCGCTGCTGGGCCGCTCGCTCACGCGCGCCGATGTCGAGGCCGGCGGCGACCGCCTCGTCGTCATTGCGGAACCCCTGTGGCGCCGCGTGTTCGCCGCGGATCCCGCCGCGATCGGCCAGAGCATCCGCCTGGACGGCGAGCCGTACCGCATCGTCGGCGTGATGCCCGCGGAGTTCATCTTCCCGCCCGGCGGCGAGCTGTGGGCGCCGCTCACGTTCACACCCGCACAGGCGGCGGATGCCGGGCCGAACAACCATTCGGTCATCGCACGGCTCGCGAGCGGTGTCACGCTCGCGCAGGCGGAATCGGAGGCGCGCGCGCTGCACGCACGCATCGTCGCCGCGCATCCGGACGAGCGCACGGCCGACTGGACCGCACTCGTCGAGCCGGTGCAGCACTGGTACGCCCGCAATCCGCGCCCGTACGTGGCCGTGATGATGGGCTCCGTCACGCTCGTGCTGCTGATCGGCTGCGCGAACGTCGCGAATCTGCTGCTTGCGCGCGCCACGTCCCGCGACCGTGAGGTGGCCGTTCGCATGGCGCTCGGCGCAGGCCGCGTCCGCATCCTGCGCCAGCTCCTCACCGAGAGCATCGTGCTCGCCTGTGCAGCCGGACTCGTCGGCGTGCTGCTCGCACTCTGGGGCGTGTTCGCGTTCCGCAACTCCATCCCGCCCGAACTCGTCCGCTTCAATGCCGGCTGGACGCGCATCGGCGTCGACGGCTCCGTGCTCTTGTTCATTGCACTCGTGAGCATCGGCACCGGCGTGCTGTTCGGGCTCGCGCCCGCACTCCAGCTCGCGCGCGCGGACGTGCAGGGTGTGCTGCGCGAGAACGCGCGGACCACGACGAGCGCCGCCGGGCGACGTCGCCTGCGCAGCCTGCTCGTCGTTTCAGAAATCGCACTCGCCCTCACGCTGCTCGTGGGCACCGGCCTCATGCTGCGCAGCTTCCTCACGCTCGTGAACGCCGATCCCGGCTTTCGCACGGGCGGCACACTCACGCTGCAGGTCTCGCTGCCGCGCGAGGGGTATGCGGCGGCTGGTGAGACCGCGGGCTTCTTCCGCGAACTCGAGCGGCGCGTCCTCGCGATTCCCGGCGTGCTCGCGGTCGGGCAGTCCAGCATCCTGCCGATGGACTACTCGGACTTCCAGACGCGCGTGCGCAGCGACGCACTCGTGGATGCGCGCGAGGGGGATCTGCCGATCGTGCGCACGCGCGCCGTCACGCCCGGCTACTTCGATGCACTCGAGCTGCGGCCGGTCGCCGGCCGCGTGTTCGATGCGCGCGACACGGAGAATGCGCCGAACGTGGCGGTCGTGAGCCGTTCCTTCGCGCGCCGCTTCTGGCCGGATGAGGACCCGGTCGGCAAGCGCATCCAGGTGATCTTCGATACGGCGTGGATCCGTGTGGTCGGCGTCGTCGACGACATCCGCCACAATCCCAACGCGGGCGGGGACGCCGTGCTGCCGACCTTCCACAGGCCGCACGCGCAGTCATCCGCACGCTCGATGGCCATGCTCGTGAACACGGCCGGATCGCCCGACGAGCTGGCGCCGGCCGTGCGACGCGCGGTCGCCTCGATGGATCCGGCGGTCGCGCCCGGAGAGATGCGCACGATGGAGCGCGTCGTCCACAACGCGCTCGCACCGCAGCGCACCACCACGCGTACGCTCGCGCTCTTCGGCATCGTCGCGGTCGTGCTCGCCACGATCGGCACGTACGGCGTGATCGCGTACACCGTGCGTCAGCGCACCGATGAGCTGGCCATCCGCATGGCGCTCGGCGCCGCCCGCGCCGACATCGCGCGGCTCGTGCTCCGCCAGGGCGGTGGCCTCGTCCTGGCCGGCATCGGCCTCGGTCTCGTCGGCGCCACGGCACTCGCGCGCTCCATGCGCGCCATCACCTTCGAGACCGGTGCATTCGACCCGCTCGCGTTCACCCTGGCCGCGGCCACGGTCGGCGCGGTCGGCCTGCTCGCCTGCTGGCTGCCCGCATACCGCGCCTCGCGATCGGAACCAGCCAGACTACTGCGGGGTCCGCAGTAAACCAGACACCAGACTCCAGACCCCAGACCCGAAGGCGTCAGACGAACACGTCAGATGAAACCGATCCGCAACGGCACAGCCAGAGTTCTCATAGCCGACGACCAGCAGGACGTGCTGGTCGCGCTCCGCATGCTGCTTTCGGAAGAAGGCTTCACGCTGACGACCGCGACCACACCGGACGCGGTGCTGCGCGCGCTCGACGAGGAGTCGTTCGATGCGGTCGTGATGGACCTCAATTATTCGCGCGACACCACGTCGGGGAAGGAGGGGCTCACGCTCCTCCAGTGCATCCGCGCACAGGATGACACACTGCCGGTGATCGTCATGACTGCGTGGGGCAGTGTGGACGGTGCGGTCACCGCCATGCGCAATGGCGCCAACGACTACATCCAGAAGCCGTGGGAGGACGAGCGGCTGGTCGCGACGCTGCGCACACAGGTGGAGCTGGCGCAGGCGGTGCGGCGCGCGCGGCTGCTGGAAGCGCAGAACGAGCGGCTCCAGGTGAAGGGACTGCCCGTCATGATCGCCGAGTCGCCGGTCATGCGGCCAGTCTTCGAGGTGATGAATCGGGTCGCGAACTCCGATGCCACCGTGCTCATCACCGGTGAGCACGGCACCGGCAAGGAGGTCGTCGCGCAGTGGCTGCACGCCGCATCCGGCAGGAAGGACAAGCCGCTGGTCACGGTGAACGCCGGCGGGTTGTCGGAAGGCGTCGCCGAGAGCGAGCTCTTCGGTCACGTGAAGGGTGCGTTCACCGATGCGCGGCAGGACCGCATCGGCTGCTTCGAGCTGGCGAACGGCGGCACGCTCTTCCTCGACGAGATCGCCAACATGCCGGCCAAGCTGCAGGCCAAGCTCCTGCGCGTGCTCCAGACCGGCGACATCCAGCGCGTCGGCTCCTCGCGCACGATCCACGTCGACGTGCGCGTCATCTGCGCCACCAACGCCGACATCGCGGCCGAGATCCAGGAGGGGCGCTTCCGCGAGGACCTGCTGTATCGGCTGAACACCGTCGAGATCCGGCTGCCGCCGCTGCGCGAACGCGGCGACGACATCCTCCTCCTCGCCGCCCACTTCCTCGCCTCGTTCGCCGCACGCTACGGCCGCAGCATGGCCGGCTTCGATCCGGCCGCGCAGTCGGCGCTGCGCGCGCACACGTGGCCTGGCAACGTGCGCGAACTGGCGCATGCGGTCGAGCGCGCGGTGCTGATGGCGCAGGGTGAGCGCATCACCGCACGCGACCTCGGCCTGCACACGCGCGAGCCGGCGCGCGGCGAGGATGAGATGACACTCGAGGAGGCGGAGCGCGCATTCATCCGCAAGGTGCTGGCGAAGCACGCGGGCAACGTGCTCGCCGCTGCGGAGCAGCTCGGCATGAGCCGCAGCGCGCTCTATCGCAGGATCCAGCAGTACGGCCTGTAGCGAATGATCGAAGCCCGGACGGCGCGTCGCAGCCTCGAGCGGACCGTCGTCCGGCTCGTCCTGATCGGCGGACTGCCCGCAGTCGTTTCAGCGATCTGGCTCGTATGGGTGGGGCCGTACGGACCGGAGCTGCGCTGGACGCTCACCACGCTGCTGCCCGCGTTCTGGCTCGGTGCCGCAGCCGTCGCATGGAACCGCACGCTTCGACCGCTCCAGCTCCTCGTCAATCTCCTCGGTGCACTCAGGGAAGGGGACTACTCGCTGCGCGGCGCGGGCGCCGGTGCGGGGGATCCGCTCGGTGACGTCCTTGCCGAGGTCAACGCGCTCGGCGACACGCTCCACCGCCAGCGCCTGTCCGCCGTCGAGGCGACGGCGCTCCTCTCCAGCATCCTGCGCGAGATCGATGTCGCGATCTTCGCGTTCGATGAGTTCGACAGACTGCGCGTGGTGAACCGCGCGGCCGCCGACCTGCTGCAGCGCTCGCAGGCCGAGCTGCTCGGGCTCGCTGCCACGGACGTCGGACTCGGTGAGCTGCTGACGGGTGATGCGCCGCGCACCGTCGAGCGCGCGTTCCCCGGCGGACGCGGACGGTGGGAGATCCGGCGCAGCGAGTTCCGGCAGGACGGCCGGCCGCATCGCCTGCTCGTGCTCGCGGACCTGAGTCGCGCACTGCGCGAAGAAGAGCGGCAGGCGTGGCAGCGCATCGTACGCGTGCTCTCGCACGAGATCAACAACTCGCTCGCGCCGATTCAGTCCATCGCGCGCAGCGTGCGCCGCATCCTCGATCGCGAGCTGGCCGACTCACCGCGCGTGAGCGAGGTCTACGAAGGTCTCGATGTCATCGCCGGCCGTGCAGGATCGCTTGGCAAGCTCATGTCCGAGTACGCGCGTCTCGCGAAGCTGCCAGCACCGAAGCTCCGGCCCGTGAACGTGGAAGAGCTGATACGCGGCGTCGTCGGCATCGAGCAGCGCGTCCCAGTACGGGTCGTCGTCCCGTCGACACCAGACGCCAGTCTCGAGTCTCCCGACTCCCGACTCATGGCCGACAGGCCCCAACTGGAGCAGGCGCTGATCAATCTCGTGCGCAACGCGGCCGACGCGTCGCTCGAAACGGCAGGCGAGGTGCGGATCTCATGGCACGCAAACGAGGACGCCGTCGAGATCCGCATCGAGGATGACGGGCCGGGCATCGAGAATCCCGGCAACCTCTTCGTGCCGTTCTTCACCACGAAGCCGGATGGCTCCGGCATCGGCCTCGCACTCTCGCGCCAGATCGCCGAAGCGCACGGCGGCAGCCTCACCCTCGAGAACCGCACTCACCGCACCGGCGCACGCGCCGTACTCCGCATTCCCATTGCGGAGCGTGCGTAGCGCCGGGTCGCCTACTGCTGTTTCCGGTACACCCTGTCCAGCGCGGACTCGTACTCCTCGTCCGTGATCCGGCCGTTCACCCACGCGCGCTGCAGCTCCGTCACAGGATCGGGACGCGGCAGCTCGGGCGCACGCGTGGCCGTCGTACCGCGGCCGTGCGGGAGCGCGCGCGGACGGCAGCTGGAACTGCCCTGGATCACATTCCTCAGCACGACGAACAGAATCACCAGCAGCAACCACTCGGGCATCGTCAGGCCTCCTTCCGCTGGCGGACATCGCGCGTTGCACGATCGATCACGTCTCGCAACTCCTTCAGCGCATCGGTGTTCCCCGCGCGGCGCATCGCCTCCTCGAAGCTCGCCTGCGCGAAACGCACGAACGACTTCGTCACTTCGCCCATCGCGGGACCCGTGAAGCGATCCGCCATCGCGCTGATCCGATCCGTCACATCGTCGACCCGCTCGCTGTGCTCCGTCAGGAACGCACGACCCGCCTCCGTGATCGTGTACACGCGCTTGCCGTCACGATCCTCCGACGTCACGTAACCTTGGTCCTGGAGCAGCTGCAGCACCGGATACACGGAACCCGGACTCGCCGAATACCAGCCGCCGGCTTCCGCCTCCAGCGCCTGCATCACCTCGTAGCCGTGCATCGGCTTCTCCCACAGCAGCCGCAGGATTACGTACTTCAGGTCGCCGCGGTCGAATACACGCTTGCGCGGACCCCGCTTCCCGAAATCCGGCCCGCACGCCGCCGCCCACGGCCCGAATCCCCAGTCACCCCAGCCACCAAAGCCTGCGCGACCCATCGCATCCTCCTCGAAGCTCGACTCCCGACTCCTGACTCTCGACTCCATACGTTCCGATATATCGCGAAGTTTCGCGATCCCGGATCTGATTTACGGGACGGAACTTGCATGATGGGGAGGGGAACCCTCACGGCGAACCAGAAGGAGGCAGCAGTATGGCGCAGGAGAGGGAAGGCAGCCGGATGACGGACAGGTCGGCGAACCGCACGACGGATCGAACCACGCGCGAGCCCGGGTCGAGCTGGAGCGACGAGTCACGCTGGTGGCGTGAGAACTGGCAGAGCCGTCCGTACGTGCGCGAGGGTCGGCGGTTCGAGGATTACGAGCCGGGCTATCGGTACGGCTTCGAGTCCGCGTCGCGGCAACAGGGCCGGTCGTGGGATGAAGCGGAGCCGGAGCTGCGTGCGGGCTGGGATCGGTACGAGCACAAGGGCCGGTCGACGTGGGAAGAGATCAAGGACTCCGTCCGTGATGCATGGGAGCACCTGACGGGATCGGACCGGGAGCACGGCCGCCACGATCGGTGACACGAAGGTCGGTCGGAGCGATGCAGTAGTCGCGGGGGTGGCGCGTGTTGCGCCGCCCCCGTTTTCGCAACAACCACAGGAGGTGTGCATGGCCGGACGCGGGAAGGACCGTTCGCGCGGCGAGGAGCGAAACGTCAACGAGCCGCAGCGTGGCCGCCAGCAGGGCGAGGGGCTGTTGGGTTCGGAGCGAGGCAAGCAGCGCGGTCAGGAGCAGAACATCGAACGGTCGAAGCAGGGCAAGTCGGGACGCGAGCAGTCGGGCTCCGAGCAGGAGAACGTCCGCCGCGGTGTGGGCCGCGAGCATGGCACACAGTCGGACGGCGGCGCCGAGCGTGAGTTTGAAGGCGAGGGGATCGGGGAAGGGGACCTGGACGAGCGCTGATACGCGATGTCGGGCCGCGGGCCGGTGGCGCAGCGCGCGTCACCGGCCCGCGCGCGTTCATTCCGGGACCAGGGTCAGCAGTACGCGGTAGTCGCGCTGCGGGATCTCGCGGTCCGTGCGTGGCAGCGGCTCGAGGTCCCCGATCCGGAACGTACGCCCGGCGAACGCAACACTAAGTGGCTCCGTCGCCGTGTTGAGCGACACATTCCGCGTTTCCGCGCCCGCGGTAAGTCGCAGCGTGATGCTGCCGTTCCCTTCCCAGACGCACTGCACGTCCGTCGGGCAGCGCGAGTCCTCCGTCACGTCGACGAACACGATCTCGATCCCGTCCACCTGCGCGGTCGTTCCCGCAGACATCCGCACGGTCACCGTGTCACCGTTCGCCACCTCGACGAGCGCCGGTTCGTGCGCCGTGGGTCCGCCGCACGCAGAAGCGCCAGCCGCAAGTGCGAGCAGCCATGCATTCCTCATGTTCGCCTCATTCCGTTGCGGTCGGATCGCCGACGCGTCCCATGAACAGCAGCGTGCCCGATCCGCGCTCGCGAATCGCGAACACGAACGGGCGGTCGAATTCGATGCTCGGCGGTGCCGATGTCACGGAGACGCCGACGGCCGTTGCCGCAGCGGCTTCGGTGCCCAGCTCGTGCACGTCGATGAACGACTTGTGCTCGACGCGTGAGATGTAGAGGTCGTCGCGCGCGCGCGTGATCCGGTCGAAGTCCGCGAGCGCCGGATCGAACGCGACGCCCATCCCGAGTTCGCGCAGCGCATCGTTCAGCCGATCTCCCCACGTGAAGCGGAACTTCGGCACCATGAGCTGGATGCGTCCAGGCTGCATCGCGTCCAGCCACTGCTGCCACTGCGACGGTGTGAGCTCCGCCACGAGATCGTCGAGCGTGCGGCCGTCTGCCGGCATGAGCACGACCATCGAGAACGCGCTATCCGCGTACAGCAGTTCGACGCCGACGACGTCGTCGTTCTGGAAGTGGAGGTAGCGCGCATCCTGCGACATGCGTGGCGCGGTGACGGTGCTGCCGCCCTCAAGGTGGAACGGCGCGTCGTGCGTGCCGTGCTCGTTGAACGGCTGTGTCCACGGCGCCTTGAAGTAGACCGCATTCACGAGGAACAGCACCTCGAGCGGATCGATCTGCCTGATCAGGTCCTTGATCCTGCCGCCCGTCGCGTCCTCCGCCCAGCCGCTGATCGTGGCGGGCGCGGACGGCGCGGAGAAGTCGAGGTCGCGCACCTCCGCATCGAACGTCTCGCGCACGGCATCCAGGAACGGCTGCTCGATGGGGAAGCCGCCGCGGTACCACACCGAGTTCGCGAGCCGGAACTCCACCTTGCGATCGCGCGCACGCAGCTGCGCGATCAGTCCCGCGTACGCCGCATTGACCTCGTCCTCCGGCAGCGCGCCGAATCCGAGCGCGGCGCGCATGGCGTCGTACGTCTCGCCCTCCGCGCCGTTCATGGTCATGCCGAGCGCCATGGAAACGCTGAGCGGCGACACCAGCAGATTCGGCTTCTCCACCGCCGCATGCAGCGCGCGGAACAGCCCGAGCCCGAACGCCGTGTTCGCGGCCGAGACCTCCAGCTCGCGCACCGTGAACGGCCGCGGGTCCTCGATCGGCCCCGTCGTCTCCACCGTGCATCCCGCCATCAGCGCGGCCCCCACGAACGCCACCTTGCGACGACTCATGTCCACCTCCGTCTCTCCCATACGACGCGCGAGCCCCTTGTTCTTCGCACATGGCCGGGCTGGCCCGGAGCTTGTATGCTCCCAACCCATGACCATGCGACGCGTCCGGTCCGTCCTCCTCGCGGCACTCCTCGTGCCCGGCTGCGCCACGCTCCAGCAGATCGCGGCGCTCCGCGACGTCGACTTCGCCCTCGACCGGGCCACCGACGTCTACCTTGCCGGTGTGGCCGTCGACCGCATCCGTTCCTGGAACGATCTCTCCGCCTCCGATGCCGCCCGGATCACCCTGGCCGTCACGCGCGCCGAGGTCCCGCTCGAGTTCGAGCTGCACGTGGCCGCCCTCAACCCCGCGGAGAACGACGTCACCGCCCGGCTCCTCGCCATGGACTGGACGCTGCTGCTCGAGAACCGCGAAACGGTCTCCGGCCGGCTGAACCGCGAGGTCGTGCTGCCCCCCGGCCAGCGCGTCGACATCCCCATCGTCATCGGCCTCGACCTCGTCGACTTCTTCGATGAGAACGCCCGCGACCTCGTCGACCTCGTGCTTTCGTTGTCCGGTCAGGGCGGTGCGCCCAAGAACGTAGCCCTCAGCGCCTCGCCGACCATCGAGACGCCGCTCGGGCCCATGCGCTACCCTCAGCCCATTACCATCGTATCGGCTACCGTCGGGAACTGAGTTTTCACCGCAGAGCCGCAGAGAACGCAGAGGCGACGCGCCGAACAATTGTCGAGCCCGAGCACGTTCAGGTCCCCGATCGCATCCCACCCTACCCTACAGCAGCCGATGTTGCGCGCCTTGTCGCAGCCGTTATCTGCTCGCCATCGTCTTTGCACATTCCGTCGTGGGGGATCTTGGCAGCGCGAGGCTGGTTTCAGCGCGAGTGATGTGAACCTTGCCCCAAGGACCTATCTCTGGAGGGGTGGGGCACGATTCACCGCGCGTGGCGCAGTTGAAATGACCCCAGATGCATTCATGAATGGCGTGGGGCATGGTTCACGGCACGTAGCGCAGTCAGAAAGACCCCAGTCTCTCAGAGACAGCCGCGCGGGGTAAGGTTCACCGCGCCGCCTGTGGCCGAACCCAACGCGCGTCTCCTCCACCACCCAACGCGCGTATCCTCCTCAGGTGCGTCTCCTCCCACCATCCCAACGCGCGTCTCCTCCTCAGGTGCGTCTCCTCCACCATCCCAACGCGCGTCTCCTCCACACATGCGTCTGCTCCACCACCCCCTCTGCGCCCTCCGCGCCTCCGTGGTGAGTATTCGTTGCCTTCCCGAGCCGTCCTGCTAAGGTTGAACCCATGCGCAAAGTGGTACGCCGAAGCATACCGGCACTCGCTCTCTCGATCCTCGTCGGGTCGGGATACACGGCCATGGTACGGCCGTCGAACGAACGCGCCTGGATCCCGGAGCAGTCGCGGCTGCCGGCCGCCGACTTCGAGGCCACACGCGTCCGCATCCGGAACCTGCGTGACTTCCGGTACACGGACGGAGAGGTCGTGCAGGCGTGGGATGACCGGACATACGACCTCTCGAAGCTTGAGTCGGTCTGGTACATCGTCTCGCCGTTCTCATCCGAATGGCGCGGGCCCGCGCACACGTTCCTGAGTTTCGGCTTCGCCGATTCGCAGTTCGTGGCGATCTCGGTCGAGGCGCGGAAGGAGGCCGGCGAGGACTACTCGATGCTGAAGGGAATGGCCCGGCGCTTCGAACTGATGTACGTGATCGGCGATGAAGAGGACCTGATCCGCCTGCGCACCGACGTCTGGGGCGACGACGTGTACGTTTATCCCGTCCGCGCCACCCCCGAAGCGATCCGTGAGCTCTTCCTGCGAATGCTCGAGGCCGCCGATGCGCTGAACGCGAGTCCCGAGTTCTACAACACGCTCACCAACAACTGCACGACGAACATCATCCGGCACGTGAACAGGGTCTCACCCGGACGTGTGCCATGGGGCTGGAGGGTGCTGCTGCCGGGCTATACGGACGAGGTGGCCGAAGCGCTTGGGCTCCTGGATACATCCGAAGGCATCGAGGCCGCACGCAGGCGGTATCGCATCAACGACCGTGTGCCGCCTCCGGGGGATCCGCACTTCTCCCTGCGCATCCGCGATTCCGGCTAACCTGTTCACCGCAGAGCCGCAGAGAAGGCCGAGAACTGCAACAGCATTCACCGCGGAGGGCGCGGAGGGCGCGGAGCATCGTTTTGTTGTCCGGTGGTTCGTGCTCGCGGCGGAGTTGGACTTTCGCGACCAATCTCACCTGACCGGAGACCCACTTCAAAAATTCGTACTCCGCGGCCTCCGCGAACTCCGCGGTGAAAAATTCCGTTCTCGGCGCTCTCGGCGGTTGCTGCAGTTTACCGGAAGCGTTCCTGAAGCTTCTCCAGAGCCGAAGCCCCCGGACACAGCTCCTCGAACGGGATATCGACAAGCGGCCTGGCGACGGTGCCCTCGAGGTCGTGCATGGCCGCGCCGCTCTCCGACACGTACAGCAGCCCCGTCGGTACCTCGCCTGCCCGCTGCTTCTGCCGGACGTACTCGTAGACGCCGTCGCGGTCGGTGGGGTCGTAGTCGGAGCTGACCTTGCGGAGTCGCAAAGCGCTGCCGTCGTGCATCGTGACGGTGTGCGCGGCACCCTCGTCGTAGGACGCGGTGATCTCGCTGCGCAGCGGCACGAGGTCGACGACTTCACGGGTGTGTTCGCGGGTGTACGCGTACGACTTGGTCGAACCCTCGTGGTCGTTGAACGTGACGCACGGGCTGATCACATCGACGAACGCGAAACCCTTGTGCGCAAGACCGGCCTTGAGGATCGGTACGAGCTGCTCCTTGTCGCCCGAGAACGAACGCGCGACGAACGTGGCACCGAGCGAGAGGGCGAGGAGGACGGGGTCGATCGGCTCGTGTCGGTTCGGCTCGCCGCGCTTGGCCTTCGAGCCGACATCGGCGGATGCGGAGAACTGGCCCTTGGTCAGGCCGTATACGCCGTTGTTTTCCAGGATGTAGAGCACCTGGATGTTGCGGCGGATGGCGTGGCAGAACTGGCCGAGACCGATCGAGAGCGAGTCGCCATCGCCGCTGATGCCGATGTGGATGAGGTCGCGGTTGGCAGCGTGCGACCCGGTCGTCAGCGACGGCATGCGGCCGTGCACGCCGTTGAAGCCGTGCGCCTCGCGCAGGAAGTAGGTCGGCGTCTTCGATGAGCAGCCGATCCCGCTCATCTTCGCCACGCGGTGCGGCTCGATGGACAGCTCCCAGAATGCGCGCACGATCGCGGCCGTGATCGAGTCGTGGCCGCAGCCCGCGCACAGCGTGGACATCGCGCCTTCGTAGTCGCGCCGGGTGAGCCCGAGCGCGTTCACGGGCAGGCCGGGGTGCCGGACGCCCGGCTTTGCGATCGACGTCGTCATCGGATGCCTCCCGCGGGCTGGCCGTTCCCTCTCAGGTGTGCCTGGATCCCTTCGATCACGTGCATCGCGGAGAGCGGCATGCCGCCGTAGCGACGCACGGATTCCAGCCGCTCCCGCCCGACACGTGTCTCCAGCAGCAGCAGGTTGCGCAACTGGCCGTCGCGGTTCTGTTCGACCACGAAGTTGCGGTCGTGCTCCATGAGGAACGCCTCGACGGATGCGTCGAACGGGAAGCCGCGGATCCGCATGTAGTCGAACGGCAGCCCCTCCGCGGTAAGCAGCGCGACCGCTTCGCGCACGCCCGCGTCGCAGCCGCCGATCGACACGATGCTCATGCGCGAGCCCGGCGTACGCTGGATCACCGGTGCGGGCACGGCCGCACCCGCCGAATCGATCTTCCGCGCCAGCCGATCCATCACTTCCGTGTAGTCGCCGGCGTCTTCCGTGTACGCGCCGAACTTGTTGTGGCCCGAGCCGCGCGTGAAGTACGCGCCGCGCGGGTGGACGCCGGGAAGCGTGCGTGCAGTGACGCCGTCGCCATCGACATCGAGATAACGGTAGAACTTCTCCATGCGCTCGAGCTGCTCGGCGGAGAGCACCTTGCCGCGGTCGGGACGGTACGCGTCATCCCACTTCAGCTTGGGTACGCGCCAGTCGTTCATGCCGATGTCGAGATCCGACAGCACGAACACGGGCGTCTGGAAGCGCTCGGCCAGGTCGAAGGTTTTGACCGCGAAGTGGAAGCATTCGTTCGGGTCGCCGGGGAAGAGCAGGACGTGCTTCGTGTCCCCGTGCGACGCGTACGCGCACAGCATGAGATCGCCCTGCTGCGTGCGCGTCGGCATGCCCGTCGATGGGCCGGTCCGCTGCACGTCGAAGATCACGACCGGGATCTCGGCGTAGTACGCGAGCCCGATGAACTCGCTCATGAGGGAGATGCCGGGGCCGCTCGTCGGCGTGAACGCGCGTGCACCTGCCCAGCCCGCTCCGATGGCCACACCGATGGCCGACAGCTCGTCTTCCGCCTGCACGACGATGTAGCGGTTCTTCCCGTCGTCGTCGCGCCGCAGCTTCGCGCAGTAGCCGCGGAACGCATCGGTCAATGAAGTGGCGGGTGTGATCGGGTACCATGCGGCCACGGTCGCGCCCGCGTAGACGCAGCCGAGCGCGGCCGCGCTGTTGCCGTCGATCAGGATCCAGTCGTCGGGCGCGGCCATCGGCTCGAGGCGGATCGGCAGCGGGCACTCCCAGTTCGCCTTCGCGTACTCGTAGCCCATGCGCACGGCCTGCTGGTTCGAGTCGATCAGCGCCTGCTTCGCGCCGTACGTCTCGCGCAGGAGCTGTGCGATCACCTCGAGGTCCACCTCCAGCAGCGCCGCGAGCGCGCCCACGTACGCGATGTTCTTCATCAGCAGCCGCTCGCGCGGGCGAGTGAACGCCTCGTTGCACATGCGGGCGAGCGGGATCCCGAGGAAGTTCACGTCGCCACGGCGCCGTTCGGGCAGCATCTCCCACGACGAGTCGTAGATCAGCCAGCCACCGCTGCGCAGCTCGGCGATGTCGCGCTTGTAGGTGGCCGCGTTCATCGCGACGAACAGGTCGAATACGGGCGTGCGCGCGGTCCAGCCCGCGCCGCTCACCCGGATCTCGTACCAGGTCGGCAGCCCCTGGATGTTGGATGGGAAGACGTTCTTGCCGGTGACCGGCACGCCCATGCGGAAGATGGCCTGCATCAGCAGGCCGTTCGCACTGGCCGAGCCCGTGCCGTTGACCGTGGCGATTTTCAGCGCGAAGTCGTTCACGCGCTGCGCGGACTCCCGCATCGGCGCGGGCGAAGCCTGCACATCGAGCATGAGACCTCTACAGGAGGGCCGGCCGCGACCGCGGCCGGTTCAATCCATGGTCCTGTCACAGGATACGCTGCGGCACGCAACCGCGACAGCCCCGCCGGTTGACATGCGCATTGGCGCCCGCCTACGATGGCCTGTCCGACGACGCCCTGCCCACGACGCGGTGACCCCCCGCAGCCCGCCGCCGGACCTCCTTTCCCCTCAGACGGAGGTCGCCGTGACGCCTGTACGCATCCCCGCCGGCTTCGCCGGCACGCAGCTCACGCCCGACGATCCCGGTTACGCTGAAGCCATACGCCTCTTCAACGGCGCGGTGAACAAGCGACCCGCGCTGGTCGCGCGCTGCGCGAACGAGGCCGACGTCGTCGCCGCCGTCCGCTTCGCGCGTGAGCAGAGCCTCCCGCTCTCCGTCCGCGCCGGCGGCCACAACGTCTCCGGCAACGCGCTCGTCGACGGTGGTCTCGTGATCGACCTCCGCTCCATCAACGGCGTGGAGGTCGACCCGGTGAACCGCATCGCGCGCGCGGGCGCCGGTGCCACATGGTCGCAGTTCGACAGGGCCACGCAGGCGCACGGCCTGGCCACTACCGGCGGGGCCGTGTCCACGACCGGGATCGCGGGCCTCACCCTCGGCGGCGGCATCGGCTGGCTCATGCGCATGCACGGCCTCGCATGCGACAACCTGATCGGCGCGCGCATGGTCACGGCCGAAGGCGAAATCGTCACGGTAGGCCCCGACCAGCCCGAGCTGCTCTGGGGGCTCCGCGGAGGCGGCGGCAACTTCGGCGTCGTCACGCGCCTCGACTACCGCCTGCACCCCGTCGACAGCGTCTGGGGCGGGATGATCATCTTCCCGCAGGCCCGTGCGGTGGAAGTCCTCGGCGCCGTACGCGCCATCAATGACGTCGCCCCCGACAACCTGATGACGATGGCCGTGCTCGGCACACACCCGGAGGCCGGCCCGATCGTCGGCGCGCTCGTCGGCGGCTTCGGTGACAATGCGGCCGCCGAACGGATCGCGGCACCCCTGCGTGCACTGGAGCCGGTGGCGGACCTGCTCGGGCCCATGAAGTACGTCGAGCTCCAGTCGATGCTCGATCCACTGCTCTCCGAGGGCTTCTACCACTACTGGAAGTCCAACTTCCTGACCCGACTGGATGATGAAGTCGCCGCGGCCATGCAGAAGGTCATGAGCGCGGCACCGACCCCGTTCTGCCAGATCGTCATCGAGCAGTTCAGCGGCGAGGCCGCGCGCGTACCCGTCGATGCCACGGCGTTCGCGCAGCGCAACGCGCCCTACAACATGGCGATCCTCGGGATGTCTGCCGGACCGGAGGATTACGCGGCGGCGCGCGACTGGGCGCGCGCAACGTGGCGGGCCCTCGAGCCCTTCTGCGCCGAGGGTGTGTACCTGAACTACCTCGGTTCCGTCGAGGAGGAAGGCGCACAGCGCGTACGCGACGCCTGGGGCGCCGATACCCTCGCCCGCCTCGCCGCGCTCAAAGCCGTCTGGGATCCCGCGAACGTGTTCCGGTCGAATCAGAACGTCACGCCGGCGCTGCTTGCTTGAGCTGCGGTTTCTGGGGTCTGGGGTCTGGAGTCTGGAGTCTGGAGTCTGGAGTCTGGTTTACGGCGGGGTCACCCCGCATTCAACCAGACCCCAGACCCCAGACCCCAGACTCGAGTTTCAGAGCGATGCTAGAAGCACCCCCAGATCCTTCCAGCCATAGTTCCCATTCCCCGGATCCTCGTCCGTCTTCACGGCCCCCATCGCCACCCACGCCGCGGCGGATGGATTGCGCGGGTCGCCGTACAGCCACATGGACGTGATGCCCGTGGCGAGGAAACGCTGCGCAACGAGCCGGACGAGCCTGCGGCCGAGACCGAGCCGCTGATACTCGCGCAGCAGATAGATCTTGTTCAGTTCGCCGCCGTACTCCGGATTGTCGCTCAGGTTCGCCTGTGCGAAACCGATTAGCTCGCCCTGTTCGTTCTCGACCACGAAGCAGAACCAGCTCCCGTCATCTTTGGCGAAGCGTTCCCGCCATTGCCGCTCGCGGACCGCGACCGGCGGGCCTTTCGCACCCATCGGTGCGTACGTCGCGTTCCAGGTCGTGACGTGCAACTCCGCAAGCCCGGGGATGTCGGACTCGCGCGCCTCGCGGATTACGAGCGATTCGAGCGACTCACCGCGCGCGCGCATGCGGTCCTCGTTGCGGGTAGAGGATGGCCGTGTGGCCGCGATGAGACGTCGCCAGAGTCCGAAAATGACGGCTTTCATCTCGATCCTCCGGCCCTGAGCCGGAACTCGTTGTGCATCCGTCCGATCGGTTCCGGGTTGGGTCCGGAATCCGACCCTGATCCAGCACACATCGGCTCGCCCCCCTACCGATTCCGGATCAGGGTCGATATCCGGACCCGATCCGGAACGCTTCGAGGGCCTATGCGTTGGTTTCCGCATCAGGGCCGGTTCCACCACGGGAGAGCGTTCCCGCGGGAACGCGTTCATGCCTGGATCGGCCGATCCGACCCACCCGGGGGGCGGGCTACGATATCGGTCGCCCGCGCGGGCGCAGGATGAACAGTCCCTCGTTGATGCTGGACACCAGCACGGCGCCGCTCTCGAGGAACGGGTACGCCGTCCACGCGCCGCCGAAGAAGCCGGTCGGATTCGAGCCGTACGGCGTCGTGTCGAAGTGTCCGATCTCGACCGGTTTCGTCGGATCCGAGATGTCGACCACGCGCAGCCCCGCGTGATAATTGGCGAGGTACATGCGGTCGCCGCGGATGAAGAGGTTGTGGTCGGTCGAGCCATCCGGCCCGAGCAGCTCGCCTGCGATCACCGGGTCGTCGAGGTCGGCCACATCCCAGACCAGTGTCTTCGTGCGCGTCGTCGTGCCCACCAGCTCGTCCAGCTCGTCGTCCAGGAAGAAGTACCGCTGATCCTCGGTGAGCCAGCCCTGATGGATGTATCCGCGACCCGGATAGTCCGCTTTCGATATCGGCTTCGGCGACCCGGCGTCCGTCACGTCCACGATGCGCAGCGCCGTCTCGTTGCTCGCGAAGCAGATGCGCTTGCCACGATGCTCCGCATCCGGCCCGCGATAGATCACGCACTGCGCGTCGTGCGTGCGACCCGGCGCGATCAGCCCTTCCGTGTCGGTATAGCACCCCGCGAACTTCGGCGCGCGCGGCTCGGTGATGTCGACCATGTGCAATCCGCCGCCGCAGGTGTTCCCGCCCGCGCTCGCAGCCACGGGTATGGCCAGTCCCGTCTCCGTCTCGATCGCGAGATTGTGTGCACTCGCGATGCCGGTGTAGACCGTGTCCGGGCGATGCACGCCCGCCGACGTGATCGTGCGCAGGCGAGTGAGGTCGAACACCACCAGGCCGTGCGCGCCCGCGCCGTCGCCCGTGAAGAACATGTGGTCGCGGTACACCTTCACATCGCGCGCACCGCTCGGGTTGCCGGGCACGAGCCCGAGATACCGTGGCGACGCGGGGTCCGTCACATCCACGAGCGCGATACCGGCCGTGCGTCCGACGAGTGCATACTCGCGACCCGTCTCGCGATCCGTCCAGCCCCAGAGGTCGCTCACGCGCTCCCACGGCTCGGCGCCCATCGATGCCAGCGGCAGGAACGCGAGCAGGTCCACGTTCGCGCAGTCGAACCCCGCAGCCGCACCGTCCGCGCATCGCACTTCACCCGTCACTTCGACGAGCGGCTCCGTACCCACGAGGCGGCCGTCGAACTCCCACGCATCACCGGAACGGCGCCACACGTACGCTGCACCTTCACCCGGTGCACCGGCGACGACGATCCCCTCCGATGCTGCGATCGATGCACCGACACCGGCGCCCCGCGGAGCACCGTTCACGTCCAGGTCGTTGCCGAACCGCCAGCGGTCGCCTGCGCGCACCCAGCGCTGCACGCCGCCCATGGAAGGTTTGCCGATCCACAGCTCATCACCGTGCAATGCGAGTGAACCCAGCCCCTGCGCTTCGATCCGCTGCACCACTTCCCAAGCGCCCGTGACGGGCCGGCGCACGAGCACCTGATCCGCAAGCCCGAGGAGCACGGCATCACCGTCGATCGCGAGCGCCCGGGGACGGTCGGGCAACGTTGTGGTGACGTGCCACGTCGCACCGTTGTGTTCCAGGATCGCAACGCCATTGCCGGTAGCGACCGCGATCCGATCTCGCGCAGCCGCGAGCACGGGCGGACCTGCAATGTCCCCCTCGAGGGCGAGCCGCGCCGTTTCCGTCCACTCGCCGCCGCGCTGCTCCATGACGATCAGTTCGGGTCCGCCCGAACCGCCGCCCGCGAATGCGAGCACGGATCCATCCGCGGAAATCGCAACCGCGCGCGCCGGCGGTGCGGCCAGCCGCATGATGCCGGCGAGATCCAGGGCCGGCGCGGCGGCCCCGTTCCGCTCCATCCGCGGCACACGCAGCGCAGGCCGCCACGACGACGGCGGTGCAAGGAAGACATTGGCCGCCCACACACCATCCGGGTCTCCGGCCGCCACGACGAGCGCATCGGAGGTAAAGGCCAGTGACGCGCTGAACCGCTCGCCCGGTCCGCCGTCGATGGGATGCAGCCGTGCGACCTCACGCCATTCGCCGCCCGCTCGCCCGAATACGATGGCGGCCGACAAACCGCGATCGAGGTCCGGCTTCACGACCGCGATGGTTTCTCCCGAAACCGCCACGGCACGCCCGAAACCATCCTGCGCCATTGCGCCGGCCGGGATCATCAGTATCAGAAACGCGAGCGTGAGTCGCATACGGTCACCTCGGGGACACGTGGGTCGGCCGAACGCCGATTCAATCAACGTTGGCGTCGACGACTCGGCTGCGCCAGCACGCGGCGCCGACTTGACACGGCCCGACCCTCCGCGGTATGCTGTCCTAAACAGCTTAGGAGAAAGCTGCCCCGAGGAGACCAGCCCATGCGTCGGTTCACGGCCCGGTTCCGGTCCCTGCTGCGCGGCGTCGCGCGGCGCTCCGATCTGGAGTCGGAGATGGAGGAGGAGTTCCGGTTCCACGTCGAACGGCGCACGGAGGACCTGGTCCACGCGGGAGTCCCTCCGGCGGAAGCGGCGCGGCGAGCGCGGCTGGAGTTCGGCAGCGCGGACCGATACCGGGAGGAGGGTGTCGAAGCGCGCGGGCTGCGTCTGCTCGACGAGCTGCGCCGCAACGCGCGCCATGCGTTGCGACTACTGAGACGGAGTCCCGGCTTCACCGCGGTAGCGGTGCTTACGCTCGGCCTGGGGATCGGGGCGAACGGAGCGATCTTCAGTCTGGTGAGCGCGCTGCTGCTGCGGCCGCTGCCGTACCCCGATGCGGACCGCCTCGTGTGGATCGCGTCGTCGGCGGTGACGGAGGAGAACCTTCCGGCATGGCGCGCGGGCATGCGCTCGTTCGAGCAGGTGGGTGCGTTCGGGCTGCGCAGTCCGGTCTGGACCGGTCACGGTCCGGCGGAGCGGCTGGGCGGGATGATCGCATCCGCGGAGCTGTTGCCGCTCCTCGGCGGAGCACCGGAGTTCGGCCGACTTTGGACGGAGGGCGAACATCGTCCCGGCGCGCCGCGCACCGTCGTGGTCACCCATACGCTCTGGGACCGTCTGGGCGCGGATGGCGTGCGCGTGGGCGAAGCGACGCTCACGCTGGACGGCGAGAGCTGGACGATCATCGGCGTTCTGCCCGCAGCCTTCCAGGACCTGCACTACGACAGCGACCTGTTCTTCGCTGCGGGTGCGGTGGAAGCGCGCGGCTACAACCTGATCGGGCGGCTGCGGCCGGGCGCGACCGTGGCGTTGGCGCGGGCGGAAGCCGCGGCGCTCGCCGAGCGCGTCGACCTCGCTGGGGATGCATCGGCAAGGCGCTCCGCGAACGTGAACGCGATCACCGAGGTCTATCGGGGTGACGTCCGTGCACCGCTGCTCGTTCTGTTTGCTGCGGCGGGCTTCGTGCTGCTGATTGCGTGCGCGAACGTCGCGAACCTCCTGCTTTCGCGCGCGGCGGTTCGCGAGCGCGAAATCGTGGTGCGATCCGCACTCGGTGCGGGTCGCGGAGCGCTGCTTCGTCAACTCCTGACCGAGTGTGGCCTGCTCGCACTGGCCGGTGCCCTGGTCGGTGTACTGATCGCGTCCGTGACGCTCCGTGGAATTCTGCTCGTCGTGCCGGCATTCTTCGGGTTGAACGAGACCACCGCCGTGCGCGTGGATGTCACCGTCCTCGCCTTTGCTCTGCTGCTCGCGTTCGCGACGACGCTGCTCGCCGGCATCACACCCGCGCTTCATGCAACGCGGCGACTCAGCCGCGGCGCTGCCGGCCTGCCGCGTGCCGGCGGCACGCGTGGCGCGCGGCGCGTTCGCGGCGGATTGGTCGCGGTGGAGTTCGCATTGGCGCTAGTGCTGCTCGTCGGGACGGTCCTGTTGTCGCGCACGTTCCTTGAACTGCGGCCGGCGTCGCCCGGCTTCGAAGCGCGCGACCGGATCGTCGCGCGCATGAACATGCCGGAGAATCACGATGAGGTTGTGCGCGTCGCGTTCGCGCGGCGGCTGCTCGCCGAGATCGAAGGCGCAGCGCCGGGCACACGCGCAGCCGTGGCCACGAACGTGCCGCTCAACGGCTGGGGCTATCGACTCGAGCTCGAATCGATCGATGGCCGGGCTGTCGAAGGGCAGGCGGACGTCGAGCTGGTGTCTGCGTCACCCGACTACTTCGACGTGATCGGTATGCGACCCACGCGCGGCCGCGGACTGCGCGCAACCGACCTGCCGGGTACGGCGCCCGTCGCGGTCGTGAACGAGAGTGCGGTACGGCGATTGTGGGATGGCGACGATCCGATCGGGCGACGTTTCGCGGTAGCGATCGATGGCCAGCGCCGCGAGTTCACGGTGGTGGGTGTGGTCGCGGATGCGCGCAGCAGCGGCTACCACACGCGCTCGCCTGCAACGGCGTTCCTCTCCTTCTGGCAGGCGCCGATGCGGGGGATCGAGCTGCTGATTCATGCGCCGCCCGGAACCGGCGTTTCGATGGAGACCATCCGCGGCGCGGTCGCCAACGTCGCGCCCGACCTTCCCATCGATCGAATCCGGAGGCTCGATTCGCTGCTCGCAGATGCTGTGGCAGAGCCTCGTTACCAGATGGTGCTCATGGGCGCGTTCGCCGCGCTCGCGGTCGGACTCGCGCTGATCGGCTGCTACGGCGTGCTCAGCTACACGGTCGCACAGCGCACGCGCGAGATCGGCGTGCGGGTCGCACTCGGCGCCCATCGTGGTGTGATCGTACGCAGCGTGATGGCGAATGCGGCGGCGCTCGTCGCGATCGGGCTCGTCGCCGGGACCCTGATTGCGCTGGCGGCCACGCGCGTGCTGGAGAGCAGCCTGTACGGTGTGACGTCGCCTAGGGATCCCGTCACGCTCATCGGCTCCGCAGCGGTACTGGCCTTGGTCGGGATGGCGGCGGCCTTTGTCCCGGCGCGTCGCGCCGCGTCGGTGCAGCCGATCGAGGCGCTGCGCATGGACTGAGACCCGCCCGGCGGCCGCGCGTCAACAGGCAGGGACGGTCCGGCACCGCGCCCCCGTTCCGGGGTTTCATTTGCATGATTTCCCCGGCAGACCTCCCGCATCCCAACGATCGTTTCGGTCCGGCCACGCGCCGCTGGTTCGAGCGCGCATTCGCGGGCCCGACCGACGTGCAGCGGTTCGGCTGGGAGCGCATCGGCGACGGCGACCACACGCTACTCATCGCGCCGACCGGCAGCGGCAAGACGCTCGCCGCGTTCCTCTGGGCCATCGACAGGCTCGCGCACGGCGACAAGCCCGACGAGCCCGGTGTGCGCGTGCTCTACATCTCGCCGCTCAAGGCGCTCGCGTACGACATCGATCGCAATTTGCGCGTGCCGCTGCGCGGCATCGAACGCGCGGCCGCGGAGCTGGGTCTGCCCGTGCATCTGCCTTCCGTCGATGTTCGCACGGGCGACACGTCGCAATCCGACCGCCGGCGCCAGCGCAACGAACCCGGCGAGATCCTGGTTACGACGCCGGAGTCGCTCTTCCTGATCCTGGGCTCCGGCGCGCGCGAGACGCTGCGCACGGTGCGCTGGGTGATCGTCGATGAGATCCACGCACTCGCGCCCACGAAGCGCGGTGCACATCTCTCGCTCTCGCTTGAACGGCTCTCGCATCTCACGCAGCGCGACCCGCAGCGCATCGGTCTGTCGGCAACGGCGCGGCCTGCGGAAGAAGTCGCACGCTTCCTGGGCGGCGACCGCCCCGTGAAGATCGTCGACACCCACAGGCCGCCGCGGCTCGATCTCGAGGTGGTCGTTCCCGTCGAGGACATGACGCGGCCCGTCGTCGAGACGGAGGATGGCGGCGTTGCGGTTCTGGAGCACGGCGGCTCACCCGGCGGCTCGCTGATGCTCGCGGAGGAGGAAGAGACGACGCGCCAGTTCGGCATCTGGCCTGCGGTCTATCCGAAGCTGCTCGAGCTTATCAAAGCGCACACGAGCACGATCGTGTTCGTGAACAGCCGCGGCCTGTGCGAGCGACTGGCCGCGCGATTGAACGAGCAAGCGGGCGAGGAGCTTGTGCGCGCGCATCACGGCTCGCTCGCGCACGGACAGCGGAAGGAGATCGAGGAGTCGCTGAAGCGCGGTGAGCTGAAGGCGATCGTCGCGACCAGCTCACTCGAGCTGGGCATCGACATGGGCGCGGTCGACCTCGTGATCCTCGTCGAATCGCCGGGGAGTGTGGCGCGCGGGCTCCAGCGCGTCGGCCGTGCGGGGCACGGCGTCGGCGAGGTCAGTATCGGCCGGATCTTTCCGAAGCACCGCGGTGACCTGCTCGAGGCCGCGATCGTCGGCAAACGGATGCGCGAGGGCGCAATCGAGGAGCTGAAGGTCCCGCGCAATCCGCTCGACGTGCTCGCGCAGCACGTCGTGTCCATGGCCGGCGTGCAGCCATGGCCGGTTGCAGACCTCGCGAACGTCGTGCGTCGTTCGGCGAACTATCGTGACCTGCCGGATTCCGCACTGACGTCCGTGCTCGACATGCTGTCGGGTCTGTATCCGTCGCACGACTTCTCGGACCTGCGGCCGCGCGTGCGCTGGGACCGCGAAACGGACGTACTTCACGGGCGACGCTCCGCCCGCATGCTCGCGGCGGTGAACGCCGGCACCATTCCCGACCGCGGGCTCTACGGTGTGCACCTCGGGCCGGACGGTCCGCGCGTCGGCGAGCTGGACGAGGAGATGGTCTACGAGACGCAGCCCGGGCAGACGTTCACGCTCGGCGCGTCGACGTGGCGCGTGCTCGAGATTACGCGCGACCGTGTGATCGTCGAACCCGCACCGGGTGAGCCGGGCAAGCTGCCGTTCTGGAAAGGCGAGGGACCGGGGCGGCCGCTCGAGCTGGGGCGTGCGCTCGGTGCATTCATCCGCGAGATCGGCGCGCTGCCGGATGCAGTGGCGCGTGAGAAGCTCGAGAACGAGTTCGGCCTCGATGCGAAGGCCGCGGGCAACCTCGTGCGCTACCTCGAGGAGCAGGAAGCCGTCACCGGTGCCTTGCCGACAGACAAAGACATCGTGATCGAACGCTTCCGCGACGAGCTTGGCGACTGGCGCGTCTGCATCCTCACGCCGTTCGGTGCGCGCGTGCACGCACCCTGGGCGATGGCGCTTCGCGCTGCAGTATCGGCGCGGGTCGGCTACGACGTACAGGTGGTCTGGAGCGACGACGGCATCGTCGTCACGATCGCTGATGGGGACGAGCCGCCGGGGCTCGACCTGCTGGTGCCGGAATCGGCGGATGTCGAGGAGCAGGTGGTGCGCGAGCTGGCGAGCTCGCCGCTGTTCGCAGCGCAGTTTCGGGAGAACGCGGCGCGTGCGCTGCTGCTGCCGCGCAGGCGGCCCGGCGCGCGCACGCCGTTGTTCGCCCAGCGGCTGCGCTCGCAGAAGCTGATGGAGATCGCGCTCCAGTATCCGTCGTTCCCGGTGGTGATGGAGACGTTCCGCGCCTGTCTCCAGGACGTGTTCGACCTGCCGGCGCTACGAGATGTGCTGGGCGCGATCGAACGCCGCGAGATCCGCGTGCACGAGGCCGAGTCACCGTCGGCTTCCCCGTTCGCGCGCTCGCTCGTGTTCGCGTACGTGGCCGCGTACCTCTACGAGGGCGACTCGCCCGCCGCGGAGCGCAGGGCACAGGCGCTCTCGCTCGACATGGCGCTGCTGCGCGAGCTGCTGGGCGAGGCGGATCTGCGGGAGCTGCTGGACCCGGCGATACTGGAAGAGGTCGAGGCGGAGCTCCAGCATCGCACGGAAGGGCGGCGTGCACGGCATGCGGAAGAGCTGCACGATCTGTTGCGTAGCGTAGGTGAGTTGACGCTTGAAGAGATCGAGGAGCGCGTCGTCGGGGATCCGGCACCGCTGCTGGCAGAGCTGGAGCGAACGAAGCGCGCGCTCAGGCTGCGTGTCCGCGGCCGCGATGCATGGATCGCGATCGAGGACGCCGCCCTGTATCGCGATGCGCTCGGTGTGGCGTTGCCGGCCGGTGTCGCGAACGTCTACCTCGAGCCCGTAGACAGGCCCGTCGAAGCGCTGCTGCTGCGTTACGCGCGCACGCACGCGCCATTCTCCGATGGGGACATCGCGGAGCGCTACGGCATTCCCGAAGCACAGGCCCGTGCACTGCTCGAAGGGCTCGCGAACGATGGACGGTTGGTAAGCGGTCAGTTCACACCCGGCGCAATCGACGACGAGTGGTGCGAGCCGGACGTGCTGCGACAGATCAAGCGTCGCACGATCGCGAAGCTGCGCGGTCAGGTCGCGCCCGTGGGCAGGGAAGTGCTCGGTCGCTTCCTGCCCGCATGGCACGGCATCGTCTCAGGCGCGCGACACGACCGGCTGGAAGAAGCGATCGCTCAACTCGAGGGCATCCCGCTCAGCTACAAGGAGCTGGAGCGCCACATCCTGCCCGCCCGCGTGCGCAGCTTCCGTCCGCACCATCTCGATGAACTCGGCGCGGAAGGCTGGCTCGTCTGGGTCGGCCACTCCCCCCTCGGCCCCGACGACGGCCGCGTCATGCTCTTCCGCCGCGAGCGCGTCGGCAAACTGCTGGCATCCCCAACGCCGGGAGCAGCCCTCGAACTGAACGCGATCCACGAAGCGCTCCTGCAGCACCTCGAAACCCGCGGCGCATCCTTCCTCACCGACTTCGCCACCGGGCTGCCGAACGTCGAGCAGAAGGACCTGATGGAAGCCCTGTGGGACCTGGTATGGGCGGGGCTGGTCACCAACGACACCTTCGGCGCTCTACGATCCCTCGCCGGGAGGCGGCGGGGTGGAAACATCACAAACTCCAGCCGTTCTCCGCGCCCTCCGCGCCTCCGCGGTGAATTCCGTTCCAACGCTGGCGGCCGCTGGTCGCTTACAAAGCACCTGAGCACCGAAACCAGCCCGACCGAACGAGCCCACGCCTGGACGACGCTCCTCCTCGAGCGTCACGGCCTCGTCGCCCGGGAGACCTCCGCCATCGAGGGCATGAAGGCCTTCGGCCAGACGTACCGCATCCTCCGCCAGATGGAGGAAGCCGGCAAGGTAAGACGCGGCTACTTCGTCGAAGGCCTCGGCGGGGCGCAGTTCGCGTATCCCGGAGTGATCGACCGCCTGCGCCGCGTGCGTGATGCGAAGGACGAGCACGAGACGATAGCGCTCGCCGCTACCGATCCGGCGAATCCGTTCGGCTGGCTGCTGCCGTGGCCGGAGTACAACGACGAGTCCGGCCGCGGTCCGCGTCGCATTGCGGGCGCCACCGTAGTGCTCGTGGATGGTGCACCGATCCTCTATCTCGATCGCGGCGGCCGACGTTTGCGCACACTCAAGGACGCGCTGACGGAGGACGTCGCGCGCGCGTTGTCTGCGTTGCGCGTCGTGGCCAACAGGAGGCCGCGGAATACGCTCACGATCGAGCGGGTGGACGGCGAGGAGGCGGTGCGTTCGAAGGTGGGTCCGCTGCTCGTCGAGGCCGGTTTCGTCCGGGAGTATCTGAACCTGCGTCTCTACGTCCCCTGACGTGCCCGAAGGGGATACGCTTCACCGCATCGCGCGTGCGCTTGCACCCGCGCTAACCGGCCGCACGATCGATGAAATCGAGGTGCACGATGCCGGTGAGGTTGCGGAGCTGCGTGGTCGAACGGTTACGGGCGTCGAGGCGCGCGGCAAACACCTGCTCGTGCACATCGACGGCGGCTGGACGCTGCGCACGCATCTCGGCATGGAGGGGAAGGTGCGCCGCCTGCACGCACGCGAGCGCCGGCCGCGCGCCAGTGCCGTGATCGTAACCGGCGACGACGCGTTCGTAGTGATCCACGCGTACCGCGCCGAACTCGTGCGCACGCACGCGCTCCGCACGCATCCGCGGCTTGCGCGGCTGGGGCCCGATCTGCTGGCCGATCCACCGGATATCGACAACGCCGTGCGCCGCGCATTGCTCCCGGCGAACGCGGGTCGCGAAATCGCGGATGTGCTGCTGGACCAGCGTGTGGCCGCGGGGATCGGCAACGTGTGGAAGAGCGAAACGCTGTTCGAGGTGCGCATCCATCCGCGCACGCGCGTCAGTATGCTCAGCGCCGAACAGCTCCGGGATCTGTACGAGACCGCGGCGCGGCTGATGCGGACGAACCTGAAAACGCGCCGTCGCACCACTGTGCCCATCGAGCGGCGGCCGCGGCCGGGCAGCGAACGGCTCTGGGTCTACGGTCGGGCGGGGAAACCCTGTCACGAGTGCAAGACACCGATCGAGCGGTTCCTCCAGGGAGACATGGCGCGCAGCACGTACTTCTGCCCGCGCTGTCAGTCGGACAATATCGAGCCGATGGGTGCGTAGCGACGGCATATCGCCGCCGCTACGCACCAATGAACGATTCGATGGAAGAGGATTCAGCGCTGCAGCACGTTGTATCGCAGTGTCAGGCCGAGAGTCAGCCGCGAGCCGCCGTGGTCAGTGTCCCTCTCTTCTGATGGGACGAGCGGTCGCCAGTAGGTCACTTCCAACGCGTTGGACCACCGGTCGCCCAGCATGAACTGCAGTCCCAATCCTGCGGCGATTGCCGTCGCGCTCTCGTCGCCGGCGTCGCACGCGCTCTCGCCTCGCCTTCGGCATGAAGTACTGCCAACCATGCCGATTCCAGTGATGGCGACGCGCGGGTCTAAGGCCAAGTTCGTACGCAACCCGACCCCTGTTGCAGACTTCCTCCGACCCACCAAACCCTCGCCACGAGCGACAACATACAGACCGTCGAGAACGCGGACTTCTGCTCCTATTCCAATTGCGTGCACTGTCACCGCCGACACTGATACGATTGCAGCGGCATCTCTGGTGGGTTCCTGCCCACGCAGTTCCGCAGGCCGGCTGACCATAATCAGGAAAACGATGAACGAAGCGGTTACGAATCCCCGCGACATGTCAGAACCCCTGATAGGATAGCATGTTGCCGTACTGCGCAACGGTAACCAAGGGCTGCAGCCCAGTCCAGCCCCTGAAGCTCCCGGACGTTGCCCAGAAGCACTCTGTGTAGCCGGTTGCACCCTGGACGCAGTTGATGAGTTGGTCGCCCGATCGGCCGAGATTCCGATACGCACTGAAGTAGTCGCGGACGAAGTAATCCGAGAAGCACTCGTCGCTGCTTGCGAAGGGCCCACCTGATTCACATTGGTTGTCGGACAGGTAGCTAGCGTGCTTCCCGTATGCTACATAGACACTTGGATAACCAAGGTATGGACCGTTGTAGCTGACCTGATTGCCCGCAGCGGTCGAGTACTCACCGTGTCGCGACATGGAAAGGCTTGAAAGTTCCCAGTGCTTTGTAGTGGCGTTGTATGACAGGTCCATCACAAGACTCTCGGAATCGCCCGGATGTCCCGCGCAGGTCCAATCCTCGAAAATGTAGCGCAGTGGGTTATTGCAGTACCACGCTGTCGGATTGGCTGTGCCCGCATCTTCGAAGAATCCAAAAGCCCAGAATAGCTTCACATCGTTCCCATCGAAACGAGCCGCCCAGTACGGTTCGTGGGACTTGGCAGGGTCAGCCGCGCCATGATCAGGTATGGGCGGAAGAACTCGGCGAACCGACGCTCACATGTGTCGCGGAGCCCGTCTGTATCCTGGTCGTCGACCAGCGTGGTCTCACATTCTTCGGCGCTGAGTCCTATCCAATGTCCATCGCATTCGGGGCAAGGATCCGGGGGAAGCTGAGCGGTGATACCGGCGGCAGGATCGAGATCTGATGGTCCGGCGGGATCCATACCAGTTTCGCCACAGCCCGCGATGAGCAGGCTCAGGATTGCGGCAGCATACCGTGATTTTCTGAACAACTGAGTAGACAAGACTTCCCTGTGTAGAATGAAACGTGACGTGCATGGATATAACGGACCTCCTAGACGTGCGTTGTCGGGATTCGCCTGAGATCGCGTGGAGGGATCCCCCACGTTCGTGGAGACCCGTTGCCTACTAGCGCATACCGAATCGCAGTTGTACATTGTACACATGAAGCGGATAACGGCATCTGAGGCTCGGCGAGACTGGTTCCGGATCCTGGACGAAGTCGCGGACGGTGAGGTCGTGGTGATCGTGCGGAAGGGGCGTCGCATAATGCTGCGCCGCGAGCCGGACCGCGCGCGTTCTGCGCCGGTGCCGGATTACGGCGACATCATTCAGGTACCGGACGTCGAACGCGCGGCGGAATGGGGCTGGGCCTGGACCGAGGAGTCGGACCTCGAGTCGACGGAGCGGGAATGAAGTGCGTCCTCGACACACATTTTCTGCTCTGGATCACCGTCGCCGCAGCGCGGCTTGACGAGTTTCCGTGGCTGGAGGACTACCGGCCGTGGGGTGTTTCTCCGGTGTCGTTCCTGGAGGTAAAGTTCCTGGGTGAGATCGGCAGGCTCAACGTGCGTATCGACGAGTTTGTCTCAGCCGTGTCGAACGATCCACGATTCGTCGTGGATGAGGTGCCGTTGCTGCGGCTGATCGATCAGGCGCTCCCGCTCGACTGGACACGCGACCCGTTCGACCGCATGCTGGCGGCGCACAGCATGTCGCGGCGCCTGCCGCTCTGCACGGTGGACCGGGGAATCCGGCGCCATCACGTGCATCTGCCGAAGGAACTGCCTGGCGTCTGACGTCACACGACGCCGGCGGGTTGTGCCGTCGGCGTTGCTTCCCCATATCTCCGGGCATGACCGGGCGCTCGCGACTCCCGGGCCCAATTCCGACGCTGGTCCCTCCGGATCTTCCGCTCCGTCCATTCCGCAGGTCCCTGCCATGGAGGAACAATGCAAGCCGAACCCACGTTCGAACGCTATGGTGGCAGCGCACCCGAGAACTACGAGCGCTACTTCGTCCCGGTGATCTCCGCGCCCATCGCGGCGGAGCTGATGACGCACGCCGCACTCCAGCAGGGCCAAAGCGTCCTCGACCTCGCCTGCGGCACGGGGTTCGTCGCGCGCAGGGCGGCCGAACGCGTCGGGGCCGACCATGTCACGGGAGTGGATCCGAATCCCGGGATGCTCGGGGTGGCGCGTGCAGTGGCACCGGCCATCGAATGGCGTCAGGGCAGCGCCGAAGCGATTCCGCTTGAGGACGCGAGCCAGGACGTCGTTCTCTGCCAGATGGGACTGCAATTCTTTCCTGACGCTGCGAGAGCTCTGAAAGAGGTGCGCCGGGTGCTGAAGCCGGGAGGACGCTTCGTGGCGAACATGCCCGGCCCGATGCCGCCGGTGTTCGAGGTCATGGGCAGGGCACTCGCGCAGCATGTGCGCCCCGAGATGGCCGGCTTCGTCGCGGCCGTGTTCCGGCTGCACGACGCCGGGCAACTGCGGGACCTCCTCGAGACCGCGGGCTTCGAAAAGGTCGTGACGTTGGAGCAGATGCATACGCTGGAGCTGCCACCGCCGCGCGAATTCCTCTGGCAGTACATCCGCTCGACGCCTCTGGTCGATGCGCTCGCCGTCGCGACGGAGGAACAGCGGGCGGCCGTCGAGCGGGACGTCGCCTCCGCCTGGGAGCCGTACACCCGTGACGGCCGGCTGCATATGGACGTTCGTGTCATCCACGTCAGCGGAGGTAACACACAGCCCGACTGACACACGCGCGTGTAAACAATCGGGCCCCCGCGTGCGTCCGGCACCGGGGGCCCGGGTCCGTAAAGCGGCCGCGACACATCCTGTAGCCCGTCCAGATGGCGAGCACGCCTTCAGGCCCGAGCTCAATGCGACGAACCTCGCCGTGCTCGGAATCCGCGCGATCATCGGGACGGGCGTCTTCTCATGATGAGTATCGTTGACGTACAGGAGGTCGGCGGCGAGGCGAGTTCATTGCGGTATTCTTCGGCACGCTCGCGTTCGCGTGCATCGAGCCGTTCTTCTTCATCGGCTACCTGATATCGATAGCAATCTTCGGCATGTATCAGGCAATCTTCATGGCCAATGCCGGTGGTGCGTGGGACAACGCGAAGAAGCTCGTCGAGGTGGAGCTACAGGAGAAGGGCACCGAGCCGCACGCGGCCACGGTCGTGCGTGTCACGGTAGGAGACCCGTTCAAGGACACGTCGTCGGTCGCGCTGAATCCGATCATCAAGTTCACGACGCTCTTCGGTCTGCTCGCGGTCGAGCTGGCCGTGGTGCTGCCGCGCACGGTGAGCGTCTCGCTGGCGGTCGTGTTCTTCGTGATCTCGACCGTGTTCGTGTGGCGGTCGTTCTACGGGATGCGGATACAGTCCGAGCAGCCCGGCGTCGCCAGCTCCATGAAGGGGGTCGCGGTCTAGCCGTTGACATCGAGCGCCGGTGCAACCGCCTCACGACCGGCATAGGGCAGCAGCGCCGTGAACTTCTGCATGTCCCACGCGGCCGTCGGACAGCGCTCCGCGCACAGGCCGCAGTGCAGACAGAGGTTCTCGTCCTTCAGCATGAGGCGCGCGGTGTGCTTCAACGGCCCGGAGGCGAACAGGGGCTGATCCGGGTTCAGGGCCGGTGAGGTGAGGCTCACGAGCACCTCGTCCGGAGCCCCGTCCGGCGCGATCGTCAGGCAGTCGACCGGGCAGATGTCGATGCACGCGTCGCATTCGATGCAGAGCGCATCGGTGAAGTGCGTCTGGATGTCGCAGTTGAGGCAGCGCTGGACTTCGGCTTCCGTCTGTTCCGGCGTGAAGCCCAGCTCGACTTCGACGGCGACGCTCTGGAAACGACGCCCCAGCTCGACGTGACGCATGCGCTGCCGCTCGGCCGGGCTGTAGTCGTTGCTGTAGCTCCACTCGTGCATCCCCATCTTCTGGCTCTCGAGCCGCATGCTATGGACGGGCCGCTGCGTCACGGGGATGCCCTGGCAGTACTGGTGGATCGAGATCGCGGCGTCGTGGCCGTGCGCGACCGCCCAGATGATGTTCTCCGGGCCCCACGCCGCATCGCCGCCGAAGAACACGCCGGGCAGCGTCGTCATCATCGTGTTCCGGTCCACCACCGGCATGTCCCACTTCCCGAACTCGATGCCGATGTCGCGCTCGATCCAGGGGAACGCGTTCTCCTGGCCGATCGCGAGGATCACGACGTCGCACGGAATGACGACGGTCTCGAGCGTGCGCGACTTCTGACGGCCGTCCTCCTCGTACCACTCGACGCGGTCGAACTCCATGCCCGTTAGCTTGCCGTTCTCGACGATGAAGCGCTTCGGCGCATGGTACTCGACGATCTCGACCTGCTCTTCCTCCGCGTCCTCCAGTTCCCACGGCGACGCCTTGAAGTCCTTGCGTCCGCGCCGCGCCATCACCTTCACATCCGTGCCGCCCAGCCGCTTCGACGTGCGGCAGCAGTCCATCGCGGTGTTGCCGACACCGATGATGAGCACGCGCGGCTGGATCGATGTCACGTGGCCGAAGTGCACGGACTCGAGCCACTCGATGCCGATGTGAATGTCCTGCGTTTCCCATCGACCCGGCAGATCGAGCTCCTTGCCCTTCGGCGCACCCGAGCCGACGAAGATCGCGTCGTATCCTTCGCGCAGCAGCGACTCCATGCTATCGACCGGCGAGTTGAGTCGCAGGTCGGCGCCGATGTTCAGGATCGCGTCGATCTCCTCGTCGAGAACTTCCGGCGGGAGACGGAACTCGGGGATGTTCGTGCGCATCAGGCCACCGGGTCGCCCCAGCTTCTCGTAGATCACGACCTCGTAGCCCAGCGGCAGCAGGTCATTCGCCACAGTGAGCGACGCCGGCCCTGCACCCACACACGCCACACGCTTCCCGTTCTTCACCGCCGCAGGCTTCGGCAGGCGGTCGGCGATGTCACCGCGCAGGTCGGATGCGACACGCTTCAGCCGGCAGATCGCGACCGGCTTCCCGTCCACGCGTGTACGACGGCACGCCGGCTCGCACGGACGGTCGCACGTGCGGCCCAGGATGCCCGGGAACACGTTCGACTCGCGGTTCAGCATGTACGCGTCGGCGTACCGCCCCTGCGCGATCAGTCGGATGTATTCGGGTACGTTCGTGTGCGCCGGACATGCCCACTGGCAGTCCACGACGCGGTGGTAGTAGGCCGGATCCGAGGTGTTGGTCGGCTTCATGGGACTCCCGGGTAGGGCTGGTTCGTCTACTGATACGGCGTGTCCCGCGTCAATTCAAGGAGTCTGGAGTCTGGGGTCTGGGGTCTGGAGTCTGGTGTCTGATTTAGTGCGGGTTTGCATCCCGCCGTAAACCAGACCCCAGACACCAGACCCCAGACTCCAGACCCTGAAGTTCTCAGAGAACCTTCGGATGGTCCGGCAGGTTCGGCACCACGCAGATGAACTCGAACGGCTCGTTCCCCGTGACCTCGTACGAATGTGGGACGCTCGCCGGGATGTAGACGACGTCGTCCGCGCCCACCTCGAACGACTCCTCGCCGATCGTGATGCGCGCTCGGCCGCGCAGGACGTACTGCTCGTGCTCGACCGTGTTCGTGTGCCGTGGCATGCCGCCGCCCGGCTGCATGATGAACCGGCGCAGCGCGAAGTTCGGCGCCTCGCCTGGCCCGATCAACACCTGCCGCACCGCCTCCTTGCCGGCCGTGACCGGCTCCCGTTCCACCGTGTCCGCCTTCCGTACGAAGCTCATGACGCCTCCGCGCTCGCCGTCGCCCGCGTGGACGGCCGGACAACCAGGGAATCGAACATGCGACGCGTCACTTCCGTGACCTCGTCGACCGCACGTTCGAACGCTGCTTCATTCACCTTCGACGGCTTCCGGTAGCCCGAGAGCTTCCGGATGTACTGGAGCGCCGCGTCCCGCAGCTCCTCGTCGGACGGTGCGCCGTCCTCCCGCCTCAGCACCTTGATGTTCCTGCACATGTCGCCCTCGCCTCCGGTTGAACCTGCCAGTATCCTTACCCACAAGCCCGACCCGCGGTCAACCAGACCCAGACTCCAGACCCCAGACTCGATGACACGGCCCACAGTCTACCAGAAGCCCACCTGCACCACCTGCCGCAACCTCGCCTTCTTTCTGCGCGACCGCGGCATCGACTACGACGCGGTGGACTACTTCATCGATCCGATCCCGCGGCCCAAGCTGGTAGAGCTACTGGGCAAGATGGGCATGCCTGCGCGCGAGCTGCTGCGCCCGAAGGAATCACGGGCGCTCGGACTCGATCCGGCGAGCATGACGGACGACGAGGCGCTGGACGCGATGACGTCGCACCCCGAGTTGATCCAGAGGCCGATCGTGGAGATCGGGGACCGCGCGGTGCTCGCGCGGCCGGTGGAGCGGATCGAGGAGATCCTGCCCCGAACCTAGGGAGGGCTGCCGCCTTCCTGCTGCGTCGGTACGTCGATGTCGACGTCGATCGTGGCGTCCTGGTCCCTGCGGCCGATCACGAGCCACACGATCACGGCGAGCGCTGCGATCACGACCAGGATCAGGATCACGTTGCTCGTCTGCCCGTTCCCGTCATTCGCCATCTCGACCTCCATGAGCCACACCCTGCCGGGGCGCCGCAGGCGAGCGTGCCGCGCGGCCCGGCGACCCCTGCGTAAGTCGTGCCACCGGGCGGTCGACCTTCTTGCGGCCGGAACGAGGGCGATTCAGCTTTGGGCTGTTCCCGCAGACAGCTCGGTCGTTCCCCCTGGAGGGTCCCTATGCGCAGTGCGTATGTGGTCCTGCCGTCCCTCGCCGTTCTGCTGTTCGCCGCCCCCAACGCTCGACGGCCCATACGGGACCTCCCGCTCGCAGCCCACAACGACAACCGCGTTCCTGCCGGCACGTTCCGCGACGGCGTGCTCGAGATCGACCTCGAGGTCGTGCGCGCGCGGTGGGAACCGATGGGTTCGGAGGCCGGGTCGTACGACCTCCCGGTATTCGCGGAGAAGGGACATGCGCCTTCGATCCCTGGACCGCTCATCCGCGTTCCCGCGGGAACGCGCATTCGCGCGCGCATAACGAACACGCTCGACAAGCCGCTGGTGGTGAACGGCCTGTATGAACGCACCGGTGGCGAACTCGAATGGATCGAAGTCGCGCCGGGCGAAACCGCAGCGCGGGAGTTCGTGGCGGATGCAGAGGGAAGCTACTTCTACGAGGGGTTGCTGCCGGGGAACGACATCGATTCGACAGGGACCGTTTCCTCCATGCTCACGGGCGCATTCATCGTCGATGCGCCGGGGACCACCGGTCCGCCGAAGGATCGCGTCCTGATGATCGGCGTGCAGGTCGACCGCTTCACCGAAGATGGCGATCTGGATCGGACGCGCGAGCTGGTCGTCGTCAACGGTCGCCCGTGGCCGCACACGGAGCGGCTGGAATACGCACTCGGTGACAGCATCCACTGGCGTGTGATCAACGCATCGGATGTGCCGCACCCGATGCACCTGCACGGCTTCTATTTCCGCGTCGATGCGCGCGGCGACATCGCGAAGGATACGATCTACTGGCCGCGCGAGCGCCGCATGGTCGTAACCGAGTTCCTCCAACCCTTCGAGACGATGACGGTGGCGTGGTCGCCGGATCGGCCCGGCAGCTGGGTGTTCCACTGCCACCTGAACATCCACGTCGCAACGAATCCGGTGATCGGGCCGAACGCGCCGTCGACGCCGGAACGCATGCGCGCCCTCTCCATGGGCGAGGATGATCATGGCGATCCGCATCATCACACCGAACACGGCATGGGCGGTCTGATGATGGCCATTCGCGTGCCGCCTCCCGAAGGCTGGCAGCCGGAGGAGCAGGCGCGCCGCGAGCTGCGTCTGTTCATTCAGAGCGATACCATCCCCGGTCAGCACCGGCGCTACGCCTACGTGCTGCAGGAGGGCCCGGAGCCCGCGCCGGACTCGGTGCATCTGCCCGGCTCCACGATCGTGCTGCGCAGGGGAGAGCCCACGCGCATCACCGTCATCAATCGTTCGCCGCGCGCGACCTCCGTCCACTGGCACGGCATGGAGCTCGAGAGCTTCTTCGACGGCGTCACCGGCGTCGGCGGCTACGATGGCCGCCCGACCCCGGCCATCCTGCCGGGCGACTCCTTCCACGTGTACATGACGCCGCCGCGTGCGGGCAGCTTCATGTACCACACGCACATCCACGACATCCATCAGCAGACGCGCGGCCTCTACGGGCCGCTCCTCGTCCTCGAACCCGATGAGGCATGGGATCCGTCGCGCGACATCGTCGCGATGATCGGCTCCGGCCCGGGCCGCGAGCAGCCTTTCCTGATGAATGGAACGAACGAGCCGGCGCCGATCGACTGGATTCCGGGACAGGAGTACCGCATCCGCGTCATGAACATCACGATCGCCGGTCCCGGTCTTCGCGTCCGGCTGGTGCTCACGAACGGGGCCGTGTTGCCGTGGTCGATGGTCGCGAAGGACGGCTGGACTCTGCCGCAGCCGGTCGAATTGCGCACCACACCGATCAGCATTGGAGAAACCGCCGACTTCGTATTCAGGCCCCGCCCTCCGGTCTTCGAGGGCGCGCTCGAGGTGACCAACAACGCGGAACGGGTACTGATCCGTATGCCGATCCGGACCGCGCGGTAGCAGAAAAGGCTTGGCCTCCGGGCTGGCCGGGACTAGTTTGGGATTCCCTCCCCGGCCAGTGATCCACACTTCATCGGAGCAAGGACCATGAGGCGAAGCCTTGTGCTGGCGCCGCTGGCGATGCTGCTGGCGGCCGGGAGCGTCGCGGCTCAGGAGGCGAGGAACTCGCTGAACATCCAGATCGGCACACTCGGCGTGGGCGCCGAGTTCGGCCGACTCCTGACCGACAACCTCGGCGTGCGCGTGGGCGGGAGCATCTTCCGCTACGGCTACGACTTTACCGAGGACGACATCGACTACGAGACCGACCTCGAGTTCCAGGACTTCCGCGCACTCGCGGATTTCTATCCGTTCGGCAACGGCTTCCGCCTGACCGGAGGCGCGATTCGCGCCGATCACTCGATCAGCGGCACCGGTTCACCCGCCGACGACAGCGGCACGTTCGAAATCGGCGACAACACCTACACCGCCGATGAGGTGGGTACGCTCACGCTCACGCTCGACTATCCCGAGACCGTGCCGTACTTCGGCATCGGCTGGGCCAGCCGCGGCGGACCCGGCTTCGGCTTCCAGCCGTTCGCCGATCTCGGCGTGGCCATCGGCAGCTTCGACGCGTCCATCGCCACCACCGGCGCGATCTCGGATCCGCAGTTCCAGGATGACGTCGAGCTCGAGCGACAGAAGGTGCAGGACGAGATCGATCGGGTGAAGGTGTGGCCGGTCCTGAGTCTGGGTTTTGTGATTCGCTTCTAGGACTGTACTCGGGTCTGGAGTCTGGGGTCTGGTTTCTGGTTTACGGCGGGGGTCGCGGTCTGAGCCACGACCCCCGCTTTTCGTTCGACACTCGACACACGCCCCTGGACGCCCGATACTCGACCCGAAGTAGACCAGACTCCAGACCCCAGACCCCAGACCCCAGACTCGGTTTTGCTCAAACGCGCAATCACGCTCCCTCACGCCACCGCCATGGTCGCCGGCACCATCATCGGCGCCTCGATCTTCGTGCAGCCCTCCGAGATCACAGGCCAGGTGCCGACGATCTCGGGCGTGCTGCTCGTCTGGCTCGCGGCCGGCGTGCTCACGCTCTTCGGCGCGCTCGCATGTGCCGAACTCGCGTCGGCGTTCCCGAAGACCGGCGGCGTCTACGTCTTCCTGCGCGAGACGTACGGCCGCCCCGCGGGTTTCCTCTGGGGCTGGGCGATGTTCTGGAGCATGCACACCGGCATCATCGCCGCGATCGGCGTCGTGTTCGGCCGCTACGTCGGTGCGCTCGTGCCGCTCTCCGACACCGGAATCCGTGCGGTCGCGGTCGTCGCAATCCTGCTGCTCTCCGCGATCAACTGGATCGGCGTGAAGCACGGCAGCACGCTCCAGACGCTCTTCACGATCGGCAAGGTGCTCGCCGTCGTGCTGCTCGTCGCGCTCGCATTCTCCCTCGGCGCCGACCTGCCCGCGCACTTCGTCGGCACCGAAGCCGGCGACGTCCCCGCGTCCGCATTCCTGCTCGCCGTGGCCGCCGGGCTGTTCGCGTTCGGCGGCTGGCACATGGTCACGTACGCCGCGGGTGAGACCGTCGACCCCGAGCGCACGATTCCGCGCGCACTGCTGATCGGCGTCGCACTCGTCACGCTCTGCTACGTCGCGCTCAATGCCGCGTACCTGTACGTGCTGCCGCTCGACACGGTGCGCTCCTCGTCACGCGTTGCTGCGGATGCGGCCGCCGTGCTCATGGGCGATGCCGGCGCAACCGCCGTCTCCGCGCTCGTCGTGTTCTCCACCTTCGGCGCACTCGCCGGCATCGTGCTCGCCGGGCCGCGCGTGTACTACGTGATGGCGCGCGACGGTCTGCTATTCCGCTGGCTCGCCGACGTCCACCCGCGCCACGGCACGCCGCACCGCGCCATCGCGCTGCAGGCCGTGTGGGCGTCGTTCCTCGTCGCCACCGGTAGCTACCGCGCACTCTTCACGCGCGTGATCTACACCGAGTGGATCTTCTTCGCCGCCATGGCCGCCGGCATCTTCCTGTTGCGACGACGCGCCGGCTACGCGCCCGCGTACCGCGTATGGGGCCACCCGTTCACGACCGCGGCGTTCGTACTCGTATCGCTCGCCGTGGTCGTCAACCAGGTGATCGCCGAGCCCGCGAACAGCCTGGTCGGTTTCCTCATCGTTGCGGCGGGGCTCCCGGTCTATAGCTTCTGGGTCCGAAGCGGCGCCGCGGCGGCGCCCGCACCCGCCATCGACGACTGAGATGATGATCCTCGACTTCCACAACCACTACTATCCGCCAGCGTACCTCGAGGCGCTGCGCACGGGCCGCACGAACGTCGGCGTCAGCACGGACCGCGACGGCAATCCCGTCCTCGCCTATCCCGGCGACTACAACGTGGTCGTGCCCGGACACCGCGACATCGACTACCGCACGCGCGTGATGGAGGAGGCCGGCGTGTGCCAGGTGCTGAGCTTCACCACGCCCGGCACGCACGTCGAGGAGCCCGCGCAGGCTGCGCAGCTCGCCCGGCTCGTGAACGACTCATACGCCGAAGTCGTCCGTGCACATCCCACGCGTTACACGGCATTTGCGACGCTGCCACTGAACGATCCCGCCGCATCCGCCGACGAGCTCGCACGCGCAATCGACGAGCTGCGGCTCCCCGGCGCGATGCTGTTCAGCAACGTCAACGGCGTCGCACTCGCCGACAAACGCTACGAGCCGCTCTGGAAGACAGCGAACGAACGCGGCGCGTTCCTGCACATCCATCCGTCGCATCCGCTCGGCGTCGAGGCGATGACGCAGTACTGGCTCATGCCGCTCGTCGGATTCCTGATGGATACGACGCTCGCCGCCGCGCACCTCGTGTTCGCCGGCGTGCCGACGCGCTACCCGCGCATCCGCTGGGGGCTCGGCCACCTCGGTGGCGCGATTCCGTACCTTGCCGAGCGGCTGGACCGCGGCTACGAAGCGTTCTCCGAGTGCCGCGCGAACATCGACCGTCCGCCATCGGAGATACTGAAGCAGTTCTACTTCGACACGGTGAACTTCGACCCGGCCGCGCTGCGCCTCGCCATCGAGTTCGCCGGCGCCGACCACATCCTCGCCGGCAGCGACTACCCGCACATGATCGGCAGCATCGACAAGATGAAGGCCGCGATCGGTGCACTCGACATCACGGACGAGGAGCGTCGGGGGATCTTCGGGCTGAATGCCGCGCGCGTACTCGCCGTCGGCCCGATGCTCGAGGCTGCGGCCAGCTGAAACGCGGCGAGCGGACGCCGTGTGGCGTCCGCTCGCACGCGGTTGGATCACCACCAAAGCTAGTTGCTCTCGGTGTTCCGCGTCACCACGAAGATGTCGGCACTGCCCTCGCCGCCGGTCCGATCGGATCCGAAGTAGAGCGTGAGACCGTCGTGGCTGAGTGACGGCCGCGTCTCGCCTCCTGCGGAATTGACGGATGCTCCGAGGTTGACGGGCGCGGACCATGCGCCGGATGCGGTGGCGCGAACGGCGGAATAGATGTCGGGGCCCCCGAGCCCGCCGGGTCGCGCGCTGAAGAAGAAGATTTCGAGCCCGTCGCGTCGAACGTTGGGGTGCCCATCGCTGGCCTCGGTGTTCAGCCCGGGCACGAGCTGGGCTGCGGCGAAAGCGCCGCCGCTCGACTCGCTCATGTAGATGTCGCTGTCACCACTCACCGCGCCCTCGGGATCCGACGAGAAGCCGCCCGGGCGGAAGCTCGAGAAGTAAAGGACGACGTCGCCGGATCCCAGCTGCAACGGGAACGGGCTCTGCTCGTCGGCCGGGCTGTTGACCTCGCAGCCGAGGTGGACGGGAGCATCGAAGATATCGCCCGCCCGCAGCCGGCTGACGTAGAGGTCCGACCCGCCACAGCCGCCCTCGCGCGTGCTCGCGAAGTAGAAGGTCTCGCCGTCCTGGGCGAGCGTGGGGCAGAAGTCGTTGGCCGTCGAGTTGACCGGTGCGCCCACATTGAAGGGTTCTCCCCACGGGTCGTCGGGACTGTTGCGCCGCGCCATCCAGATGTCGATCCCGCCCAGCCCGCCGTCGCGCATGGACGCCATGAAAAAGACCTTGCCGTCGGCTGAAACGAACGGGCAGCCATCCATCTGCGGCGTGTTGAACTGCGGGTGCGTTCCCGCAACGTGCTCAGCGTTCATCGCCAGGGACCATGCGCCGAACGGTCCCAGCGGGGCGTCGGAACCCGGACCCGCGGCGTCGCCGTCGCACCCGGACACGGCGAGCAGCAGGCCGGCAATGAGCCATCGTCGAGATTTGGGCGTGAGCATGGATGAATCCTTTCCCTGAAGTGGAAGCGTGGCCTGACGACCCCATCATGCAACCGCCCGCTCAACCCCCTCTTTGCGCGGCTTTACTCGCGCTCAACCGGGACGCATTGACGCCGCTTGCGCGATCCGGTACCGTGGAATTGACGCGACTCCTCTCCTGCGTCGTCGCTTCCATTCCGCCCGGCCACGTGGCCCATGCCGATCGGTCTTCGTCTGTTCGGAGGCGCCATCCTGGAAGTGGATGGCGGCGTGGTCACGGGGGCCGCGGCGCAGCGTCATCGCCTCGCACTGCTCGCATTGCTGTCGGTGCCGGAGCCCCGGCCCGTCGCGCGGGATCGCATCGTCGCCATGCTCTGGCCCGAAAGCGACGCCGAACGCGCGCGCAACCTCCTCAATCAGGCCGTCCACAGCCTCCGCCGCGCGCTGGGCGACGAAACCATCCTCTCCCTCGGGGACAACCTCGCCATCGACGCCGCTCGCATCGAATGCGACGTGCATGCGTTCGACCGCGCGCGCCTCGGCGGTGATCCGGCTGCGGCCGCGGCGCTGTACGTCGGGTCCTTCCTGGACGGATTTTTCCTGCGCGGATCGACCGAGTTCGAGCAGTGGGTGTCCGCGGAACGCGATCGGCTGGCGCACGCATACGGCGAGGTGCTGGAAGAGGCCGCGCGGGCGCTGGAAGCCGTTGGGGACATGCGCGGTGCCGTCGACCACTGGCGTCGCGCCGCGAACCACGATCCGGTTTCGGCGTCGGTCGCGCTGGGACTGATGCGCGCTCTGGCGGAATGCGGCGACACCGCTGCGGCTTTGCGGCACGCGCAGTCGCATGCGGCCTGGCTGCATCATGAACTGGGGATCGAACCGAACCCTGCGGTGCTCCGGTAC
>CAYUIG010000003.1:0-57295 GCA_964444685.1 uncultured Gemmatimonadaceae bacterium
TGGATTGGCGGGCTGGATGTCGATGCTGAAGGGTATCGTCGAATTCGACGTGACCGTAACGACCGCGGTGCCCGACTGTCCCTCCGATGTCGCGGTGATGGTGGCGCTGCCCGCCCCGGCGGCCATGACGCGACCGGTTCCGTCGACGGTGGCCACCGCTGGGTTGGACGTCGACCACGTCACGGTGCGCCCGGTTAGGACGCTGCCATCGGAGGCGCGCGTCGTCGCACTGAGCTGGACCGTGCCCCCGACCTGAATCGATGCCGTCGAAGGCGACACCGTGACGGTGGCCACCGGCTGAGGCGGCGGTGGCGTGACCGTGACTCCGGCCGTGCCCGATTGCCCTTCCGACGTCGCCGTGATCGTCGCGGTACCGGCTGCGGCGGCGGTGACGAGGCCCGTGCCATCGACGGTAGCCACGGCCGGGTCGGACGTCGCCCACGTCACGGTGCGTCCCGTGAGCACGGTACCGTCCGACGCGCGCGTCGTGGCCGTGAGCTGCGCCGTGTTTCCGACGGTTATCGACGTCGTTGCGGGTGTCACCGTCACGCTCGCCACGGGCTGCGTCGGTGTGGTCACGGTCAGCGCGGCGCTTCCCTCCAAACCGCTGATCGTGGCCGTGATCGTGACCGCACCACCGGCTACCGCCGTGACGAGACCGGAGCCGTTCACCGTTGCGACCGCCGCGTCGGAGGTCCGCCAGGTCGCCGTGCGTCCCACGAGGACGTTGCCGGCAGCGTCGAGCGCCTCGGCAAGCAAGCGAAGCGTGTCCCCGGGTGCGAGCTGTCCGGTCGTCGGCGTGACACGTACGGCCGCTACCTGAGCGGGCGTGACGGCGATGAAGGAAGAGTCGCTCACACCGTCGATCGTCGCCGTGATCTCGGTGGAGCCGCTGGCGAGGCCGGTGACAAGGCCCGTCGCATTGACGCTGGCGATCTGGGGGTTGGCACTCGACCATGTGGCGACGCGGCCGGTCAGGATCGCGCCCTGCTCATCGCGCGCGGTCGCCGCCAGCTGCACGGTCCCGCCGATCGGCAGCCCCGCGACGGCGGGAGTGACGGTCACGGTGGTGGGTGTCGTCCGTCGCACCTCGACATCGGCGCTTGCGGTGCGGTTGCCCGAGGCCGCCCTGATGACGGTGCGACCGGCGGCCCGCGCGGTCACGAGACCGGCTGCATCCACCTGCGCGACCGATGCATCATCGGTTCGCCATTCCACGACCGCGCCGACATCGGGCAGGCCGTTCGCGCCCGTCACGGAGGCCGTGAATCGCAGGGTGTCCCCTTCGGCGAGCAGTGCGGACGGTGGGGAGACGATGATGGACGCGGGCGGAAGCTGAGCGACGACGACGACGACCGAATCCGTCACACCGCCGGCCGTCGCGCGCACGCGTGCGCTGCCGATGACGAGCCCTGAAACGAGACCGTTGGAGACCGTGAGCACGGCCGGGTTGCTCGACGACCACTGAACCGGAGGACTCAGCGGCTGACCGAGCTCATCACGGACCTGCACGTTCAGCTGCGTGTTGCCGCCGACCAGGACGACCGGCGTGCGCGGCAGGATCTCGACCGCTGCCACATCGGAGCTGCCGACCTGCACGTCGGCGGAACCCTGTCGGCCGCCGCTCGACGCCGTGATGTGGGCCGTGCCCACGGTCACGCCCGTGACGCGTCCCGAGGCGTCCACCGTTGCGATGCTTTCATCGCTGCTCGACCACGCGACGGCACGATCGGTCAGGGGATTCCCCGCCTGATCCTGCGGTGCCGCCGCGAGCGTCATCGTTTCACCGACTCGCAGCATTGCGGAGTTGGGTGAGACCACCACGCGCGCAATATCCACCGCTTCGACCGAGAATTCGGTGCACGCCGCGGCGATCAGCACGGCTACGGGCAGGCGGGCGAAAAGCTTCTGCAACATGACGTGGCTCCGGCCAGACGCACGCCTCGCGCCAGCGCGGCGCGGCGTAGCGAGTTCTACGACTTCGAGCTGTCTGGGAACGAAACCAACCAAGGCGCCCGCGGTGGCTGGGGAGGCCGCCGCAGGGGGCGCTGAATGTCCGCCCCCCGGCCGGATAACTCAAGGGGGATACGGACTCCAAGGCAGGGATGCGTCCTGGCGGATGGAAGGCTCCACCCCTCCACGACCCCGGTCGTATCACCTCCGGCCGGCGCGCTGAGCGTCGGACCTAGCCGCCCCGCGGGTCCACGAGATCGATCGTCGTGCGCTCGGTGAATGTGACATTGTCGACGGTGCACGAGCGGTCCCACTCGGGTACTTCGAGCGAAAGAAGTCCGTGCTGGCGCCGTACGCCTGCTCCCCGTATTCGATCTTGACCAGATCCACGCCCAGGTCGGCGGAACCCACGATCACTTCCGCACTCGCGAGGTTGCCGGCGACGATCACCGTCTTGCACCCATCGTCCCCGCAGACCTGGGCGCCGTGCGTCGAGACGTGGACCACATCGAAGCCGTCCCACCCCATGAAGTCCGACGGCGCTACCTCCTGAGACTGGTCCGTGTTCGCCACGTACTGGACGTTGCCCTCGTAGCTGCGATCCGCGCCCAGGAGCGCGGCCAGCTCTGCTCCCTCATCCGATTGCTTGAACTGGTACTGAAAAGGCGACAGGATGAGCGCGCTCTTCGACTTCGGCACGTCACCGACGACGTCGCGGGCGGACAGAGCACGCGACGGCGACACCGCCACCGGCGGGTGCTGGGGATGCCCGCCGCCGGGCGGCCCCTCGAGCAGCCGGGCATCCGGCCCAAGCACCCACGTCGGCCGGCCGCCGCGCAGACGGAAGCGTATCGCGACGTCACTGGACTCGATCTCGGCCACGCCCGGCATGGCATCAAGGAACGCAACCGCATCCGCTACGCTCGCGCCCTCGTCAAGCATCTCGAGAACGTCGTCGGCGATTCGATCACTCTCATCAAGAGTGCCACGACCCACGTCCGACCATGTGCAGGGATACCCATCACGCTCGCAGTCGAAGGGAGCGGACGGGTCGGGTGCCGGCAGGCTTTCCGTCGACGCGACGTTGCTGTAGGCGGACGCTCCGTCCGGCCCGACAAGGCGTACGCGATAGAAGTACGTGGTCCCGTGCTGGATCGACGAGTCCAGATAGCCGGTCGCATCGGCAGCCGTCGTCGCAATGTCGGTGAACCCGGAACCCGACTGGAGGCTGCGCTGCACCTCGAACCCCGACTCGGCCGAGCTGTTGTCCGTCCACGTCAGAATGATCGTTCCGGCGTCGCCCGGGTTGGCCACAAGGCCGGACGGTGCACCCGGGACGTCGCCCGGGTCGTCGCCGTCGCTGTCGTCCCCCGGACCGGTGCCGTCGCTCGAACATGCGGCCGAAGCGAACAGGAGAATGAGAGCAATGCGAGCGGAAATTCGCAGGCCGGCGAGACAGGCGCGCTGCATGGCTACCCCTTTCCGGGATTCCCGACTTTCGGCGCGTGCGCGCAGACGCACCGGTCGTCAGGCAGGACGGAAAAGGAGTCGGCGGCCCGCCACACTGTACGCCACGACCTTACGCACGAAGCCCCGCCGACCACGTGGGTCGCGGGGCTTCAACATGCCATGAGTGCGCCCGACAGGATTCGAACCTGTGACCTTCGGCTCCGGAGGCCGACGCTCTATCCAACTGAGCTACGGGCGCGTCTACGAATGGGAAGCGAATAAGCCGAGTTCTGTCTCCGGCGAACCGGAGGCGGATCATTTCTCTGGGACCACGCTCGCACGCGGCCTCGTGCAGCCTACCCGGGATTCGACGGCGCGGGCCGCGCCTCATCCCTGCTTGGCCTTGCTCCGGGTGGGGTTTGCCGTGCCGCTCCCGTTACCGTGAGCGCGGTGGTCTCTTACACCACCGTTTCACCCTTGCCTGTGCCCTCGCGGGCCATCGGCGGTCTGCTCTCTGTTGCACTTTCCGTCGCCTCGCGACGCCCGGCCGTTAGCCGGCACCCTGCCCTGTGGAGCTCGGACTTTCCTCGACCGGCTGATGCCGGCCGCGATCCGCACTCGCTTCCCATCCTGTCAAACAGCCATGGGACACGGAACCCCGCCATTGGCATGCAGTTCCGTGCCGCCGACGGGGGTGTTCCCAGACTCGAAAGCTAGCGGAATCATGTGGTCGGGTCAATTCGCGTGCAGCAGCGACACAGGCTGGATCGCGCGCGTTGATCGACCGAACGCGTCGCTCGAAAAGCGCCGTTGGAGCAGCACCCCGGGCGCCTGGAAGATCAGCGGCTTACGGTATTCGATGCGTTGCGCGGGGCGGTCCGTCCGACGAGTTCGAGGCGGTGAAGTACGAGGCTCGGGTTCCCGTTCTCATCCTCTTCGTAGACGATGGCGCTTCCGCGGTTCGTGAAGCCGGTGATCACGGCATCATAGCGAACCGCCGCCAGGAGCTCGCCGGTCGTTGCGTCGAGCGCTTCGAGTATCGTGTCGACTGACTTGTTCGGAGGCTTCCAGAACTCGTAGTCCTCGAAGTGTGGATCGCTGACGACGGTGATGGTCCAGAGCACGCCGGACGCATCTTCGTAGACGTCGTAGACGTGCGGCTGAATCGGCCATGCCGGTTTGTCAGGCCGCTCCTCGTAGGGATTCTCCGGCGGCGTCCAATCCCTGAACCACGGTGGTTCGCGGACATGCTCCTGCACCAGCTTGCCGCTCTGCGGATCCCAACGTGCAACGTGGAACCGGGACGTTTTTCCTGGATCCGGATACGGTGCTACCCAGACGTGGCCCCGCGACGCCGGTCCCGCCGCCTGGCCGGCACTGCGAGAAACGGCATCGTACGAGCGCAGATGCTCACCGCCGGCGGTGTAGACATGCTGAAACTGGCGCTCCCCCGGCGGTCCATGATTCTGATACAGGACGATGGTGCCGTCGTCGAGCGGTACGATACCGCGCTTCGAGATGACCACTCCCACGCCGAACGGAGCATCGAAGATGAGGTCGCTCGTGAACACATTCGAGCGCGGAACGCCGGCTACGAGCACGCGGCCGTCGTGGAGCACGGCGAGACCGGACACGTGCGTCAGCTCACCGGGTCCCTGACCGCGCCCGCCCAGGGGTCCGATGGAAGAACCATCGGGTGCGAAGGTGGGCGGCGCCCGCCAGTACGCGGTGATGACGCGCCCGTCTTCGAGCTCGATGGCACGGGTCGGATCGGTGATGTTCGGATCGCCGGGACGGGCGCTCCAGATCGTTGTCGCTTCGATCGCGCAGCCGGCGCAACCTTCAGCCAGCGCGCGGTCCCAGCTCGAAGCCGGGTTGCATCCACCGACGATGAACGCCAGAACCGGGAATGCAGTTCGGATGGAGTGTGCGCGAGGAATCACGTACGCACGGTACGGCATGCCCCACGATCGAGGCAATGATCTCGGTGCGACGGCGTCGGTTTCCATGCTTCGTACGCTCGACAGCCGACATCGAGCGAAGGGATCCGGGCGGAGACGCAAACATGCCCCCGCCCGGAACTGCTAGCTAGCGTCGGCTCGGACTCGGCTCGGAGACGCGCTCGAGCGTTTCCTCGACTTCGCGCGCGTTCACGTTGCGCGTGGCGAGGTCGGCCTGTGCGATGACGCCGACGAGGCGATCCCCTTCGACGACCGGGATGCGACGGATCTGCGCCTCGCGCATCTCGCGCATCACGTGCTCCACGTCGTCATCAGGACTCACCGCTCGAATGCGGTCGCCGGACATCTCCTTGCCGACCGGGCAGTCGCTGGTGTGACCCTCGGCCACGTGACGGATGGCGATGTCGCGGTCGGTGATGACGCCGCGCAGGCGCATGCCGTTGCGGTCGTCGACGACCGGGATGAAGCCGGTGTCGTTGTCGCGCATGAGCTGCGCTGCGCGCTGGACCGTGTCCTCCGCAGTCAGCACTTCGGGATTGGACGTCATGATCTCGCGGGCCTTCATGGAGGTTGCCTGCCTTGCTTGGGTTCGCGGTTACGTCTGCGAATCCGGCGCAAGCGGCATGCCGGGGGAGGCCGAGTCTGAAGTCTGGGGTCTGGGGTCTGGTTACTGGGTTTACGGCGGCTCCCGCAGTAAACCAGACTCCAGACTCCAGACCCCAGACTCCAGAAGCTAGAAGGCCGAAATGCCCGTCAGATCCTGGCCCAGAATGAGCCCATGCACATCGTGCGTCCCCTCGTACGTGTACACGGACTCGAGGTTGGCCATGTGGCGCATGGCGGAGTACTCGATGAGGATGCCGTTGGCGCCGAGGAGGCGACGCGCTTCGCGGGCGACGTTCGTGGCCATGTCGCAGTTGGCGCGCTTGGCCAGAGAGACCTGCTGCGGGCGCAGCTTGCCCTCGTCCTTCAGGCGGCCCAGCCGAAGGCACAGCAGCTGGCCCGTTGTGATGCCGGTGAGCATGTCGGCGAGGCGGACCTGCTGGATCTGCTTGCCGCCGATCGGCGTGTCGAACATGACGCGCTCCTTCGCATAGCGGAGCGCCTCATCGAAACAGGCCATGGCCGCACCGACGGCGCCCCACGCAATCCCGTAGCGCGCCTGCGTGAGACACATCAACGGGCTCTTCAGCCCGCCGGAGTTCGGCAGCAGCGCATCCGCACCGACGCGCACATCGGACAGCGCGAGTTCGCTCGTGTCCGACGCGAGCAGTGAGAGCTTGCCTTTCTGGTCGCGGGCCTGGAAGCCGGGCGTGTCGGTCGGCACGATGAAGCCGCGGATCGACGACGGGTCATCCAGCTCGCCGGTCTTGGCCCAGATGATGGCGATGTCGGCCATCGAGCCGTTCGTGATCCACATCTTCGCGCCATTCAGCACCCAGCCATCCCCATCGCGACGCGCGGTCGTGATCATGCCGGCCGGATTGGAGCCGTAGTCGGGCTCCGTGAGGCCGAAGCAGCCAATGATCTCGCCACGGGCCATCCCCGGGAGATATCGCTTCTTCTGCTCTTCGCTGCCGAACGCGTAGATCGGGTACATGCAGAGCGCGCCCTGCACGGACGCGAACGAGCGGATGCCCGAGTCGCCGCGCTCGAGCTCCTGCATGATGAGGCCGTACGCGACGTTGTTGAGGCCGGCGCAGCCGTACTCCTCGGGCAGGTTGGCGCCGAGCATGCCGAGCTCGGCCATCTGCGGGATCAGCGACTTCGGGAATGTGCGGTCGATGTAAGCCTCACCGATGACAGGCAGGAGCTGGTCGTCCACCCACTCGCGCACGGTGTCGCGGATCATGCGCTCCTCTTCGGAGAGGAGGCCGTCCACGTCGTAGTAATCGATGCCTTCGAACTTCGCCATGTGGTGCGTTGTCCTCGATCAGAGTCTTTCGATGATGGCGTCGGCGTACTCGGCCGTTCCGGCGGAGCCACCGAGGTCGCGGGTGAGCCGGTCGCGTGCGTCGAGTGTCGCGATGATGGCGTTGCGGATGCGCGCGGCGGACTCGTGCTGTCCGATGTGCTCGAGCATCATGCAGCCGGCCAGGATCATCGCGGAGGGGTTCGCGACACCCTTGCCCGCGAGATCCGGAGCGGAGCCGTGCACGGGCTCGAACATGGCGGTGTCCCTGCCGATGTTGCCGCCGGGCGCCATGCCGAGGCCGCCGACGAGCCCGGCCATGAGATCGCTCAGGATGTCACCGAACATGTTCTCCATGACGAGCACGTCGAACTGCCAGGGATCGAGCACGAGCTGCATGGCGCACGCATCGATGATGCGCTCGTCGAACTCGACGCGGCCGGCATATTCCTCCGCGATCCTGCGCCCGACATCCAGGAAGAGTCCCTGCGTGTACTTCAGGATGTTGGCCTTGTGCGCGAGCGTGACCTTGCGTCGTCCGTGTGACACCGCGTAGTCGAACGCGTAGCGGACGATCCGTTCCGCACCGAAGCGCGTGACGATCATGACGGACTCCGCCGCTGCGCGCGGGTCGTCACCCATGCCGATGTAGTGCTCGACTCCGACGTACAACCCTTCCGTGTTCTCGCGGATGAGCACGAGATCGACATCCTCGTAGCGGCCGCCCTTCATGAGCGTGAGCGTGGGCCGCACGTTCGCGTACAGGTCGAACTCCGTGCGGAGCGCGACGTTGATGGAACGGAAGCCGACGCCGACGGGCGTGGTGAGCGGCCCCTTCAGGCAAACGCGGTTTCTGCGGATGCTCTCGAGCGTGTCATCCGGCAGCGGCACGTGCTGACTGTCGACCGCGGCCATGCCGGCGATCTGCTCCTCCCACTCCACGTCGGCGCCTGCGGCGTCGAGCACGCGGACGGTGGCGCGGGTGATGTTCGGTCCGATGCCGTCGCCGGGAATCAGTGTGACGGTCCTGCGCATCTCTCCTCTTCAGCGATTGCCGGTCGGTACCCAGGCCGGCGCGTAATGGTATTCGGTGTTCTCCTCACCCCACTGCACGAGTGCCTCCAGGCGAGTGGGGCGCTGCGTGCCCTCCTGCAGGGCGAGGCCCAGCAGATTGAGTGCGCGGCGCCAGCGCGCCTCGCCCAGCGCATCGCGTCGCAGCAGCGCGTGTGCGACATCGCCGCCGCCGGACACGTACGTCGTCACGCGGACAGCCGCGATCGCGGGATGGTCGTCGAAGACGGCGCGCGTTGCGGGCGTGAAAAGGTAGATGTAGGGCCCAACCTTCGCCCAGAGTGATCCGCCGCGCTCGAGCTGCGCACGCGGCTGCGCGACCCGGACCTCGAAGATGTTGCCGTTGAACCGGTACTCGGCGTCGAGGCCGCTCGCGCGGTACGGTGCCGCGGCCTCGTCGACCGTTGGCAGCTCCGGCTCGTTGCGCAGCGAGTCGCAGCCGGAGCCGATGGCCAGCGCGGCCGCAACGGGAATGATCGAGCGCAGGATCACTGGACGAGCGCGGCGGCGAGCGCCTGCGCCGCGGAGGCCACGAGCGAGCGGTCGCCGGCGGGGCCGACATTGCCGGCGAGTGCGCCGTACCAGAGCACGGCGCCGCCCAGCGTATCGATGAGAGCCACGCGCAGCTCGACGCGGTGTCCGCCCTCGACCGCGAACTCGCCCGCGCCGACCGGCACGAGCGCGAAGCGCGCATCGACGAGCGCGCCGAGCGTGCGCAGGTCGCCGAACAGTGGATCGCCGATGTTCTTCACCTCGCCGCGATAGAACGCCGACACGGCGAGCGCGCGCAGCTCGATGTTCAGCGATGGCGAACGCGCGAGCGCACGCTCGAGCTCGGGCGGGAACTTCCAGCCGACGCGCGGCGCACGCTCGTTCAGCCAGAACGCGATCTCCGCATCGAGCCCCGGCACCGCCTCCTCGGCCGTGCCGGTGAGGCTGCCGGGAAGCGACTGTGCTGGAAACACCATGACGGGCCGGCCGGTCAGGTCCGGCGCGCGCGGCGTGGGGTCCTCGGGCGTGGGCGCGCCGCCGCGGCCGCCGCACGCGGCCATGACGAACGCGGCAAGAAGGATGCGCTTCAGCGGTTCCTCCACTCCGGTTTGCGGCCCTCGCGCACGGCCGCCGGCCCCTCCGTGGCGTCCTCGAGCCCCATCAGGTCCTTGAGATACATGCCCTGAATGACGGATGCGGCCTCGGGGAACGGCGTATAGTAGGCTTCGAACTGCGCGCGCTTGGCGAGCTGCAGTACGGGACCGCTCTTGTCCGTGATCTCGGCGACGAAGTTGTCGAGCATCGGCTCGAAGTGATCGACCGGGAAGAGGCGGCTCACGACGCCGTCCTGCTCGAGCCGGGTCGCACTGATGTGATTGCCGGTGAGGATCCACTCCATGGCGCGGCGCCGCGGCGCGATGCGCGGCAGGATGGCCGTGGCCACGGGCGGTATGCGGCCGAACTTGATCTGCGTTGCCGCGAACGTGGCGGTCTCGGATGCGACGATCAGGTTGCAGCCGATGGCCAGCTCGAAGCCCGCGCCCCACGCGCGGCCCTCCACTGCGGCGATCGTGATCACGTTCATCATGCGCATCGTCTCGAAGATGCGCAGGAACACCTGGAGCACGCGCTGCACACGCTTCTGCGCGTGCTCCTTCATGTCGATACCCTCGGAGAAGTTGCCTTCGCTGCCCCGCAGCACGAGGACCTTCAAATCGGTCCGGTCGCGCAGCGACAGCAGTGCGTCGTTGATCTCCTCCATCATCGGGACGGTCAGCAGATTCTTCGGCGGGCGGTTCAGGAACAGCGTCGCCGCCTCACCTTTCACTTCCAGACGGATCTTCTTGTACTCCACTCTCCCCTCCAGCTACAGCAGATGGCCGCCGTCGACCGGGATCACCGCACCCGTGATGTGGCGCGCCCCTTCCGAACAGAGGAACGCCACCACGTGCGCCACATCCTGCGGATCCCCGAGCCGGCCGAGCACGCTGCGCTCGCGCGCACGGTCCAGCACCTCCGGCGCCACGCCGTCAGTCAGTCGCGTCGTACGAATGTAGCCGGGCGCGACCGCATTCACGTTGATGTTGGACGGCCCCAGCTCCACGGCCGCCGAACGTGTCAGGCCGATCATCCCGGCCTTCGACGCGGTGTAGTTCGACAGACCGAACTCACTGCGCAGGCCGTGGATCGACGCGACGTTCACGATCTTACCCCATTGCTGCGCGCGCAGCGTGGGAGCGACGGCGCGGATCATGTGGAACGCGCCGGTGAGGTTCGTGGTCAGGACCTCTTCCCACTCCGCATCCTCCATCCGCCAGAGCGCCCGGTCGCGGGCGATGCCGGCGTTGTTGACGAGGATGTGGATGCCGCCGAGCTCCGCGAGCGTCTCATCGACGAACGAGCGCACCTCATGCGTCTCCCGGACGTCGCAGGACCGGGCGAGCACGGGGACCTCGAGCTGCCGCAGCTCCGCGGCCGTGCGCTCCGCCGCCTGGCCCGTGCGGCCGTCGTCCGTGTCGAGCCAGTTGAACGCGATGCCGACACCCTGGCGCGCCAGCTCCAGAGCGATGGCGCGGCCGATGCCGGTCGCACCGCCGGTGACGATCGCCACCCGGCCGCGCAGTTCCGTGCTCGTGGCGAGCGGCTGCGTCTCCTCGGAGACTTCCGCCAGCAGCTGCGCCACCGCCCGTTCGGTTCCCCGAGCTCTCCGTTCCGCGGACAAGCAGCCAGGATGCCGCCCGCCCGCAGGGGCTGTCAAGCGACGGCGGCCGCCTCAGTCCGCGCCGCCGCCGTGCCGGATGGTCCGCCCCTCGACGAGGAAAACGACTTCTTCGGAGATGTTCGTGGCGAGATCCGCGATGCGCTCGAGGTTGCCGGAGACCAGCAGAAGGTCCATTCCCGCGGTGATGCGGCGCGGATCCTCGAGCATGTGGGTGAGCAGGATGCGGAAGTTGTTCTCGTGCAGTTCGTCCACTCGGTCATCCCTTGCCAGCACGTCGCGCGCCTTCGCGGCGTCGGCGCGCACGAATGCATCGAGGGAGTCGGCGAGCATCTCGGACGCGACGCGCACCATCTCCTCGATCTCGGGAACCACGGGGAAGCGGGGCGCCTCGACGAGGTACTGCGAGGTCTCGGCGATGTTCACGGCGTGGTCGCCGATGCGCTCGAGCTCGACCGAGATGCGGATGGCGGCGATGATCAGCCTCAGGTCCCTCGCCATCGGCTGCTGGAGCGCAAGCAGCCGCAGCGCGGCGTCCTCCACGCGCACGTCGAGCGCATCGATATCCTCGTCCCGCTCCACCACGGCGCGCGCCCGCGCAGGATCGCGCTCGAGCAGCGCACCCACCGCCTCGCGCACGGCGTCCTCGGCCATGCCAGCCATGCCGACGAGCATGGACTTCAGCTCGTCCAGCTCCTCCTGGAAGTGGCTGGGGGTCATCCGAACCTCCCGGTGATATAGGCCTCGGTGCGCTCCTCGGCCGGGTTCGTGAACAGCCGGCCGGTCGGGCCGTACTCGATCAGCTCACCCATGTAGAGGAACGCCGTGTAGTCGGACACGCGTGCGGCCTGCTGCATGTTGTGCGTCACGATCACGACCGTGTAGTCCTCCTTCAGCTCGCGTATCAACTCCTCGATCTTCTGCGTCGCGATGGGATCCAATGCCGACGCGGGCTCGTCCATGAGCAGCACCTCCGGCTCGACCGCAAGGGCGCGCGCGATGCAGAGACGCTGCTGCTGCCCGCCCGAAAGCGCCAGTGCGCTCGAATCCAGCCGATCCTTTACTTCCTCCCACAGTGCCGCACGCCGTAGCGAGCGTTCGACGAGTTCGTCGAGGTCGCCGGTATAGCCGTTGACGCGCGGACCGAACGCCACATTGTCGCGGATCGATTTCGGGAAGGGATTCGGCTTCTGGAACACCATGCCGATCCGTCGCCGCACATCGACCGGGTCCATTCCTGCGCCGTAGAGGTCGTGTCCCTGGAACAGCGCCTCACCCTCGACGCGCGCGCCGGGAATCAGATCGTTCATGCGGTTGAAGCAGCGCAGCAGCGTACTCTTCCCGCAGCCCGAAGGGCCAATGAATGCGACGACTTTCCGATCCGGGATCCCGATCGACACTTCCTTCACGGCCGGGCGTGCGCCGTAGTACACGGACAGGCCGCGCGCCTCGAGCTCGATTGGGCCTTCAGGGCTGATGATGGACTCCGGGTTCACAACTTCCTCGTGTAGCGGTTGCGCAGCCAGATCGCGCCCGCGTTCATCGTGAGCAGCAGGACCAGCAGCACGATGCTCGCGGCGGCTGCCGCCTCGTGATATTCCGGCTGGGGCCGCGACACCCAGTTGTAGATCTGGAATGGGATGACGGTGAACGCATCGAGCGGATCGTTCGGCGTGAACGGTATGAACCCCAGCGCGCCCACGAGTATCACCGGCGCGGCCTCACCAACCGCGCGTGAGAGCGCCAGGATGGTGCCGGTGAGGATGCCGGGCAGCGCGAGCGGAAGGACCGAGTAGCGAACGGTCTCCCACCGGGTCGCCCCGAGTGCGTACGCGCCCAGGCGAATGGACCCGGGCACGGCGCGGATGGCTTCACGCGCTGCGATGATGATCACGGGCAGGATGAGCAGCGCGAGCGTGAGCGCGGCGGCCATGATGCTGCGGCCGAGCGCGAACGCGCGCACGAAGACGGCGAGGCCGAGAATGCCGTAGACCACGGACGGCACACCGGCGAGGTTCACGATGTTCGTTTCGATGGCGCGCGTGAAGCGGTTGTTCGGCGCGTACTCCTCGAGCCAGATCGCCGTGCCCACGCCGAGAGGGAATGCGACGAGGGCGGTCAGCACCATGACCCAGACCGAGCCTGCCAGCGCCGGACGGATCCCGGCGCGCCCTGCGAAGCGGGAAGGGTACCCGTTCAGGAACTCCCAGCCGAGCCGACCCGCGCCATCGGCGAGCAGATCGACGAGCAGCGCGGCCAGGACGACAATGCCGACGACGGTGGCTGCGAAGCACACACCGGCGAACAGCGTTCCGAGCAGGAGGCGCCGCTCGAGGCGCGGCACGAAGAGGGCGTCCCGGCCCTGACGCGCGGGATGCGTGCTCATTCGTAGACCTCGCGAAAGCGGCGCAGCACGCGCGCGCTCAGGATGTTCATCGCGAGCGTGATCGCGAACAGCGTGAGCCCGACCGCGAAGATCGTCTGGTACTCGACCGTCCCGTGCGGCGCCTCACCCATCGCGGTCTGCGCGATGTACGCCGTCATCGTCTGCACGCTCTCCAGCGGATTCAGCGTGAGCTGCGGCCGCGCGCCGGCCGCGATGGTCACGATCATCGTTTCGCCGATCGCGCGCGACAGTGCGAGGATGAACGACGCGACGATGCCGGACAGCGCAGCGGGCACGACCGTGCGCAGCGACACCTCGAGCTTCGTGGCACCGAGTGCGTATGCGCCCTCGCGCAGCTCGCGCGGTACGGCGGCCATGGCGTCCTCCGAGAGCGAGGAGACCATGGGCAGGATCATGATGCCCATCACCAGCGCCGCGCTCAGCGCGTTGAACACTTCCGTCCCCGGCCAGATCGAGCGGATGATCGGCGTGACGAAGAGGAGCGCGAAGTAGCCGTACACGACGGTCGGGATGCCGGCGAGCACTTCGAGTACGGGCTTGATGGTGCGGCGCACGCCGTCGCGTGCGTATTCGGAAAGGTAGATCGCGGCGAGCAGACCGAGCGGCAGTGCCACGAGTGCCGCACCGCCCGCGATCAGCAGCGAGCCCGCGAGCAGCGGCAGCACGCCGAACTGCTGGGGCCGGAAGAGCGGCGTCCACTCGGTCCCGGTGAGGAACTCGAGCGGCGAGACGTGTGCGAAGAAGGAAGCCGACTCGATGATCAGCACCGCCACGATCCCCACGGTCGTGAGGATCGAGACGGCGCTGAACGCGAACAGCAGGCCGCCGACTCCGCGCTCGGTGCGGTGCCGGCGCGCGAGGTCAGGTCGCATCGGGCGCGGGCAGGCGGGACAGATTGGCTTCGTACTCGCCAGCGTCGAGCGGCACGTATCCGACCTGCGGGATGAGCTCGGCTGCGAACAGATTGTAGTAGCGAACGAACTCCGCCACCTCGGGCCGGCGCAGGTCCGCTTCGTTGACGTAGATGAAGAGCGGGCGTGCCAGCGGATAGCGGCCGTTCTTCACGTTCTGTTCGGTCGGCGTCACGCAGCCCTGCCCCGCGTCCACGGCCAGCACCTTCAATCGGTCCTGGTTCGCGGTATAGTAGGCGAGGCCGAAGTATGCGAGCGCGCGCGCATCGCCTTCGACGCCCTGCACGAGCACGTTATCGTCCTCGCTCGCCGTGTAGTTCGCGCGGCTGGCGCCCGCCACACCCACGACGCGCTCGGTGAAATAGTCGAACGTGCCGGAGCTCGTGCCGGGCCCGTAGAGCTGGATCGGCTCGGCCGGGAAGGAGGCACGCACGTCGGACCAGTTGCGTACCTGGCTGCCGGACTGCCACATCGCCTTCAGCTCGTCGATCGTGAGGCACTCCGCGAAGTCGTTCGCTGGATTCACCACCACCGCAATGCCATCGAGTGCGATCGGCAGTTCGAGGAACGTGACGTTCGCGGCCATGCACTCGTCCCGCTCGTTCGGCGTGATCGGGCGCGACGCGTTCGCGATCGCGATCTCGCCCGCGCAGAAGCGCGTGAAGCCGCCGCCCGTCCCCGAGGTCGCCACCGTGACGGATACGGTGCCGCCGGTCTGCAGGCCGAATTCCTCCGCCATCGCCTCGGTGATCGGAGCGACCGTGCTGGACCCATCGGACGTGACGGTCCCGCCGAGTGCGCCCGCGCCGCCGTCACCGCCTCCGCAGGCGGCGAGCAGCGGGATCATCCAGAGCCAGTGATTTCGTCCGCTCATGTCACCTCTCAGAAATAGAGCTGCGCCTGTGCGCGCAGCGCGTGCATGGTGTCGAAGCGGTCCCCGGAGGGAACCCAGACATCCCAGTTGAGCTGGATGCGGTTGCGGCCGGTGAAATAGATCGCGGCGCCCGGTGTGAGCAGGACGCCCTCATCGCCGTCGATCGAGCGATTGGGATCGCCCCAGCTCGCACGGCCGACCAGCTCCCACCCTTCCGCGCGCGACCCCTCGATCGGTCGGAACAGCCCGCCCACGAGGTGAGTGCCGAGAAACGACTCATCGGCGGCGATGTTGTCGCCGAACGCCAGCTCCGCCTGGAGATGCAGCGGGCTGCGAAACGATCCCCATTCGGCTTCGAGTGCGAACGCGGTGCCGGCGATGGATTCGTCGCCGACACCGAGCTCGCGGCGGCTGGCGCCCGCGCCGAGCGTCAACGCCGTGCCGGGCACTCCGACCGTCGCTCGTGCCGCGAACGACTTGTCATCGTTCGTGTCCCGCCGGTCCTCGCCCGAGCCGTTGAACACGCCCACTTCCCACTCCAGCGCGCCGGCGGTGCCGTGGAATGCGGCGCCCAGCTCAAAGCCGCTGTATCCCTGGTCCGAAAGCAGCGCCTGCTCCTCACCGACGAGCGGGTCACCGCCGAACCGTGACAGAATCGGATTCCCCGCGGCGGTATCCGCCGCGAGCAGCGCCTCGGCGAGGCCGCGGATGCGAACACCGCGTTCGATCGTGAGGATTTGTGACGAGCTTGTCTGTTCGATCAGGCTGAACGGCTTCTTCATGTGCCCGGCGCGGAGCTGGAAGCCGTCGGTGAAGGCGAAGTTCGCCCAGACGTTGCGCATGGCCAGGTCGCCGAGCGCGAGTTCGACTTCGGCCATCCCCGTCAGCCACTCATCCACCGTGAAGCGCGTGCCCAGCCGGACGCGGCGCGTCTCGAACGTGCTCGCTGCGACGTCGTCCACGTCGGCGTTCGTCGTGTTGTACTGGACCTGGACCCGGCCGGTGGGCTCGAATGATACGTTCTGCTGCGCCCACACCGGTGTTGCCCCGGCCGCCAGTGCCGCCACCGCCACCCAGCTCCGCAACCGCGCCTCCCGCGTTGTCGACTCGAATTTCTGAATGCCCGAACAACGGATCGTGACGGGATTGTAACGATCGTGTAACGGCGCGTCAGGAAGCGCGCGGAGCGGCGTCGGCCTCGAAGGAGCGGATCAGGTGGATGATGATCGTGGTGCCCTTCCCGAGCTGACTCTCGGCCCGGACGCTGCCGTCCATCGCCTCGACGAGGTGACGCACGATGGCCAGGCCCAGGCCCGTGCCGCCCTCGGAGCGGGAACGGGCGGGATCCACACGGTAGAAGCGCTCGAAGATGCGCGGCAGCGCGTCGCCGGGAATGCCGCTGCCATCATCCTGCACGGCGATCTCCACGCGGTCGCCATCGGTGTTGATGCGTACGTGGACGTGGCCGCCGTCGCTGGTGTAACGGAGCGCGTTGTCGAAGAGGTTGACGAAGATCTGGTGCAGCGCGCCGGCGTCCGCCCGCACGTCGGCGCGTCCAGTGACGTCGAAGCGGATACTGCGACGTGCCGCGGCGAGGCGGAAGTCGTTCCATGCGTCGCGTGCGATGCCGGCCGCGTCGACGGGCGAACGTTCGGGAGTCCAGCGGCCCGACTCGATGCGCGAAAGGTCGAGCAGGTCGTCGACGATGTGCTGGAGCCGTGTCGCGTTGGCTTCGATCACCTGGAGGAACTGCCGTCGTGTATCGGGATCGACGTCGGCGCCGAGCAGCGTTTCGGCGTACCCGCGGATCGATGTGAGCGGCGTCTTCAGCTCGTGGCTGGCGTTGGCGACGAAGTCGCGGCGGACGCCCTCGAGGCGGCGCAGCTCGGAGAGGTCGGCGACGGAGAGCACCGCCCCGCCGCCGGGAAGCGGCCTTCCCGAGACGAGGAGTGTACGCGCGCCGATCGTGATTTCGCGCGTGAGAACGGACTCACCCGCGAGCGCGCGGGTCACGAGGTCGCGCAGTTCGGGATCGCGAACGACCGATGCGATCGGGATCGCGTCCTGGACAGGGAGCCCGAGCAGTGTGAGCGCCGCCGGATTTGCGTGGCCCATGCGCCCATCCGCATCGATCCGGACGATGCCCTCGTTCACGGCCGCGAGGAGCGCGACCAGACGGACCCGCTCGGCATCCAGTGCGTGGGCGCGTGTGGTCAGCTCGTGGGCGAGGAGGTCGACGGCGGCGTCGACCGCCTGGAGCTCGCGCAGGCGGCCGGAGCCGCGCTCGACGCGGCCGCCGCGCGCGCGCTGCAGGATCCGTCCGCGCAGCTCGTTGAGTTCGAGCGTAAGGAAGCTGCCGAGTCCCCATGCGAGCAGCAGGCCGAAGACGAGTGCCAGCACGGCGCCGACGGCCACCGCCTCACCGGCGAGCCTGCGGGCGGCGCTTGCGATCTCCGGCATGGCAGCATCGGTGCGTGTGGCACCGATCGCACCCCAGCCTGCGATGACGAGTGCGACGACGAGCGTGCCCGCGGTGCCGGCAACGACGATGGCGCGGAGCCGCAGGCGGGATCGCTTCATCCGTCGCCGTCGGCGCGGAAGCGGTAGCCGAAGCCGCGCACGGTCTCGATCCAGTCACCGCCGGGCCCGAGCTTGTCGCGCAGCCGCTTCACGTGCATGTCCACCGTACGTGTTTCAATGCGTGCGTGGATGTCCCATGCGTGCTCGAGGAGCTGCTGGCGGCTCTGGACGCGGCCGCGTCGCTCGAGCAATGACACGAGCAGGCGGTACTCCGTGGGGGTGAGGTCGAGCAGCACACCATCCACGCTGGCGCGCATCGCGCTCAGGTCGACGAGTACGGGCCCGCCGCGCAGCATGCGGCCGGAGCCCGCGACCGCAGGCGAGCGCGCGCGCCGCAGCACGGCCGCAATGCGGAGCACCAGTTCGCGCGGACTGAACGGCTTGGTAATGTAGTCGTCCGCACCCAGCTCGAGCCCCTTTACGCGATCGGCTTCGTCGCGTCGTGCGGTGAGCACGACGACGGGCACGTCGCGCAGCTCGTCGCGCTCGCGGACCTCCTTCAGCACGTCGTAGCCGGACGCACCCGGGAGCATGAGGTCGAGAACGACGAGATCCGGCCGTTCGGCGGCGAGCGCGGCAAGCGCTTCCGCGCCATCACCGGCCGTGCGGACGCGATACCCCTCCCTTGCGAGGTGGTACGCGATCAGCGCGCCGATGTCGCGTTCGTCCTCGACGACGAGAATGCGAGTCGGGGGCGGTGGATTCCTACCCATCTCCGATCAGTTCGAGCACGATCCCTTCGCGCACGCCGACGCGAGGTACGTGGATGCGATCGGCATCGGCGCGGCGTGCCAGCGCATAGTACACGAGTGCGGCGGGCACGATCACATCGGCCCGATCGGGCCGCAGATGATAGCGGCCGATCCGCTCTTCCAGGCTGATGGCGGCGAGCCGTTCGTGCAACCGGAGCAGGCTCTTCCGCTTCACCCGGTGCACGCCGTGCTGCCTGCGGCCCACGATGCGCGCAATCGCGTCGATGTTGCCGCCCGTTGCAATCAGGCCACGACGCCGCTTTGGAACCGGTATGCGCACGGTGTCGAGCACGGCCTCGATGCGCGCTTGCGGGTCATCCAGCGGCAGGAGTCGCACGGCGCCGAGCGGCACCGACTCGCTCCATGAAACGCCCCTGCCGTCAATGATCGAAATTTCGGCACTGCCGCCGCCCACATCGACGAGCAGCCATTCGCGGTTGCGCAGACGGACGCGCGTGCGGACGGCACGCTGGACGAGCCGGATCTCGTCGGTCGCATCGATCGACTCGAGTTCGATGCCGGCCTCCTCACGCGCCCTGCGGATGAGCTCGGCGCCATTCGCACTTTCCCGCACCGCCGCGGTTGCGACGGCGCGGTACGCACGTACGTCGTGGGCTTCCATGAGTTCGCGGAACGACTGGAGTGCGGCAACGGCGTCGTCGAGGGTTTCCGCAGGGAAACCGGCCGAGCCGAACGCGGCGCTGCCGAGACGGATGGGGCTGCGCGTGCGTGCCAGAGTTCGGAACGTTTTCCGGCCGGTTCGCTCCACGGCGAGAAAGCGGAGCGCATTCGAGCCCACGTCGATGGCGGCGACGCGGATGGCGTCCTTGTCGGATCGGGATGGCACGGCCGGAATCTATGACCCGCCTCCGGGCACCGCGACGCTCGCCAGTTCAGAGGTCGTTGGTATAGGAGACGAATTTGTATCGCCCCTCCCATTCGATCACGGACCCGAAGAGGCGGAGCGGCCCTTCGTCGGTCCGGAAGCGGCAGCGCTGCCACACGCGCGCGGCGCCCCATGTGCCCGGTTGCCGCTCGCACGCATAACCGCGCACGTCGAGCGGCCGTCCGCCGTAGGTGCGCAGTGCCCGCGCGATGCCCTTCTCGCTGCCAGCCGTCAGCCGCAGCCAGAAGAGGGCGGGATCCTGGCGGTACGGCCGCCGCGACCACGGCGAATCCGGATAGTAGAACCATGCGAACTCCGCGGCGGTGATGTGCATCGCCGCGATCTCGGTCGTGTCGTTCGTCGCAAGCGCGTCGAGGAATCGACGGACGAGCGCGTCGCGGGAATGCGACGCCGCCGCGAGGCCTAGGGGCGTTTCAAGCCGGCCGCGAAAGGCCGCGAGTTCCGCGCGTGTGGCCGAATCGGCCTTCATGTCCAGCTCCGCATCGACCGGGGCGCGATCCTGCGCTGCTCCTGCCCCGCAGCCAAGCAGGACCGCCACCCCGATCGCCAGGCAGCGTCTCAACGTCAGTTGCTGGCGTAGTTGGTCCAGCCGGCCCACCATGCGGGGCCATCCGGATCGGCCGCACCCGCGTAGGTCGTCGCCGTGACGAACGTGCCTGCTTTCGCCGCAAGCGCACCGGTGAACTGCGCGAGCCCTGCGGCGCGCAGGGGCGATCCGGGCGCGGGTCTCCAGTCGAACTGGCCCGGTGCGGCCGGGGTCCCCGGCAGCGCGGCAAAGAGGGACGCGGCCGAGACCGGCGCATCGACGATCGCGTTCGGTGCCGCATCGACGGTGATGCGTCCGGTTCCGCCTTCGAGCAACGTCCCGTTGTCCGCGTTGACGATGTTGCGGACCATCAGGTCGCCGTCGGCAAGGCGGACGCCGGTGGAAGCCGAGTCGCGCAGCGACAGGCCGGCGCGCGGCCAGCGGGCCACGGCGCCGTTCACGTACCAGCCTGCCGTCCCGCGACGCAGCACGACACCGATGCCGCCCGAGGTGGCATCGACGGCACCGGGCCCCGTGCCGACGAGTGTGAAGTTGGCGAACAGCGGCTGCGTGAACGGTTCGGAGTCCTGGCCGTCCAGGCAGTTGGCGCCGGCACAGCCATCGTTTTCGATACCCTGCGGGTCGCTGGATACGTTGCCCGCATCGGGTCGCGGAACCAGAACCTTCGACTGATAGGCGATCATGTACTGCACCCGGCCGCGGAATCCCTCCGACGCATCGAAGTGATCGTCACCCGACTCGTAGGACACGAGGTACTTCGCGTCCACGGTGCCGCCGAACCATTCGAACGAGTCATCGAGGCCCGCCATCGACTGGAGGTAGGAGAGGCGGGTGCCGCTGCCGACGGCCGCGAACGTGAAGCTGTTCAGCTCGGCGTCGGGCGCGGTCGCGTAGCCGGCGAATTCCACGCGCACATAGCGGAGTTCACCGCTGTCATCTGCTGGATTGGTGCCCCCGGCATAGTTGAGCTCGGGATTCGTCGCACCGGTCCCGGTCCCCTCGAGGATCACCGGGCTGCCGCGGTTGATGGGCGCGTTGCCGATCAGGATCAGGCCGCCCCAGTCGCCGGGCTGGCGCTGGCCGGCGGGCCGCGACGAGGTGAACACGATCGGCGCATCCGCGCGGCCGACGGCGACGATCTTCGCACCGCGCTCGATGAACAGTGACGAGCCCACGACATCGTAGTCGCCCTTGATCACGGTCCCGGGCTCGATCGTGAGCGTAGCCGGCGCCTTCACGTGCACGAATCCGCTCAGCGTGTAGGTCGTGTCCGCGTACAGCGTGCGGTCGGACGTGATGTCGCCCGCGATCGTGGCGGCTCCGGGCTCGCCGCCCGGACCCGGGCCGGGGCCGGTGCTATCGCTCTCGCACGCAGCGAGCAGGAACAGGGCGAGGATCAGCAGCGCTCTCATGTCGGATTTCCTGTCTCCGGTTCGGTGTTCTGTTGACCTGAATGGAACGACGCCACGTCACACGTCGACGGCCGCCCGGTCACGACTCCGTCACGCTTCTTCACCGCTGCCACGACAGTCCGAACGAGAACACACGGCCGCTGTGGTCGTACGCGCGCGTGACGGTGCCCTGGGTCAGCTCGTGTGGTGAATCGAGCAGATTCTTCGCGTCGAGCCGTGCGGACACGGCGCCGGCGACGGGGAGGCGCACCGACAGGTCGAGGCCGGTGCGCGCTTCCTCGTAGACATCCGGCAAGGGTGCCTCGGCGGCCGAAACGATGCGGCGTCCGACGTGGTTGAGGAGCAGGGACGCGCTGGTGGCGCCGGCCTCGGGCTGCCATGTGATGCCCGCGTTCAGGACCCATGGCGCCTGGCCGACCATCGCGCGGTCATCGTGCGTCTTGCTCGCGGCGCTCGAGCCGATGCGGATGCGGCTGCGCATCACCGTAGCGTTGGCGAACACCGTCCATGGGTCGAGTGCTTCCGCCCACGAGCCGAGCCGCTTGCGCACTTCGAGCTCGACGCCGTAGTTCCGCGCGCCATCGGCGTTGAGGAAGGTCACGACGCGCGTGCCGGACGTGGCCAGGTAGACGCGCTCGATGGGGTCGTCGAAGTGCTTCCCGAAGAGCGCGAGCGACAGCACTTCACCCGCCGATGGATACCATTCCCAGCGCGCGTCCAGGTTGGTGATGAGCGTGCGGCGCAGGTCGGGATTGCCGAAGACGTTGTCGCCGCCGAGCACTTCCCGATACTGCACTCCGGCCATCTCCCGATACTCCGGCCTCGCGAGCGTGCGCGTCGCGGAGAAGCGGAGATGCTGCGCGTCGCTCAGATCGAAGGTGAGGGTCAGCGACGGCAGGACATCCGTGTACGCCGGACTCGTGACGAAGGCGTTGCCGAGCGTGGGCTGGGCGGTCAGGTCGACGCGGGAGTGTTCGATGCGGGCGCCGCCGATGAGTCGTGCGTGTGCGCCAAACGCCAGCTCGACCATGGCGTAACCCGCGAGCAGCCGATCGTCGGCCGAATACGAGCCACCCTGCCCGAGTGGTGTGACGCGGAAGACGGACTGCGAGCCCGACGTGAAGCGGCCGTCGAAGACTTCCTCCGGATCCAGCTCGCGGCCCGCGCGATCCAGTGACCCCGATGAGATGCTGTACGCCCGGTTGTCGGCATCGCGTCGGGTGAGTCGCGTGAGCCCGCCCACCTTGAGCGCGTGGCCCGTTCCCACCCCCCCGAGCCGCCGTTCCACGTTGCCAGCCGCTTCGATGCTGTACTCGGAGAGTTCTCCGAACGTGCGAACGGCGCCCTCGTTGCTCGCGCTGAACCACGCCGGCGGCAGAGGTTCGCCGGTAGCCGGGTCGCTGTCGAAGGCGTAGACGATCTCGGAGCGATCGGGCTCATTGCGCGTGACCCCGGACCACGTGAAGGCCACGTCGGCCCGGTGGCGCGTGTCGAGATCGCGCGTAGCACGAAGCTGGCTGGACCAGACACTGCGTTCGACGTAGCGGAGCCTGTCGATGCGCAGCGGCAGCCCGCCGTGGTTCTCGCTGCTTCCGAACTCCGTCCGCGCCTCGTTGTCCGCCGTGCGGTTATACGTGGCGTTGAGTTCGACGTGCGTTCGGGAGTCCAGGAGTGTGGAAGCGTTCAGCAGCCCGCCCCAAAGCACGCTCTCGCGGCCTGTGCTGCCTTCGTAGCGATCCGCTTCGATGGTCGTGCCGCCCGGCCCCGCCATTGCCGCCGCGCGCACCTGATCGAGGTTCGCCTCCTGGCTCAGCGACCACGTGCCTGAGAGCAGATACGACACGTCGCGGCCGAGAACGGGGTCGGTCCCGCCGAACGACAGGCCGAGCGATCCGTTCGGCCGCGCGGCGCGCGCCTCGCCGCGCCACGCGTTCCGGAAGGAATCGACCATTTGGTTGATCGCCACCTGGTCGGGCGTCGTCCGGAAATCGCCCGCATCGGCGACGGTCGGCGGCAGCGCGCGCGAACCGCCGCCGAACCCCAGCCATTCCAGACCCGTGCGCGGCGGCAGCGGCGGCGTGCGACCGGAGAGGACATTGTTCCAGCCGAGTGAAGCGGAGAACGTGAGGGTGCGCTCGGCCGGGAACTGGCGCGTGCGAATGTCGACCAGTGCGCCGCTGAAGTCTCCTGCGCGGTCGGGTGTGAACGTCTTCGCCGTGGTGATTGTCTGGAGCAGGCCGGACGGGAAGAGGTCGAGCGGCACGACGCGGCGCTCGGGCTCGGGGCTCGGGATGCGCGCGCCGTTCAGCGAAGCCGTGGTGTAGCGCTCGCCGAGGCCGCGCACGACCACGTACCGGCCATCCTGCACCGTGACGCCGCTGACGCGCCGCATCGCCGCCGCCGCATCGCCATCCGGACTGCGCGCGATCTGCTCCATGCCGATCGCGCTCACGATTCCGTTCGCATTGCGCTGCTCGTCGAGCGCGCGGCGCACACTTCCGCGCTCGGCGGCTGCACCGACCTCGATCGTCTCCAGCGCGATGGCCTGCGGGTCGAGTGAGACGTTCTGTTCGATCGTGCCGCCCGCCGGGACGGCGACCCCGCTGAGCACCTTCGATCCGTAGCCGAGCGTCTCGAGCCGGAGCGACACCATGCCCACCGGCGCCTCCGCAAGGAGGTATCGGCCATCCATGCCGGAGATCGCTCGCAGTTCCGTCCCATCGATCCGAACCTCGACGCCACTGAGACCCGCGCCGGTCCGGGCGTCGACCACACGGCCGACGATCCGGCCGGTTTCCTGGGCGGGCAGCCCCGCGGCGGGAAGGAGCAGCAGTGTCAGCGCAAGCAGAAGTCGTCTCATCGCGGCCGTCCGTTCGAGGATCGCGCCGCCGCGGATCGGGCGGCTCGATGAGATGGTAGGCCACGCATGTGACGCGGATTTGCGGGATCGGTAACGGCTGTGTCACGCTCTGCGCTTGCCGCGTTACGAGCGCTCCGCTAGACTCGCCGCGCCGCAAACCACGGAGAGCCGGGCATGGCCGAGCGAACGCAGATCGATCTCGCGGAACTGGCCGAGGCCTGGTGGATCCTTTCCGCCGAGGATCGGATCGAGGGCTTCCGCCTGCTCGATCCGGCCGATGCCGAAGAGTTCTTCTTCGACCTCTCCGCCCACGACCAGTTCGAACTGCTGATGGCGCTCCGGCCGGCCGAGCGCCGGCTCTGGCTGCGGCTGCTCCCTCCCGACGACGCAGCCGACCTGATTCAGGAGGCGCCGGAAGACCAGCGCACCAGCCTGCTCGGACTGCTGGACGACGCCACCCGTCGCGAGGTCACCGCCCTGCTCGCCTACGAGGAGGACGAGGCGGGCGGCCTGATGAGCTCGCGCTTCGCACGCGTGCGTCCCGACATGCGCGTCGACGAGGCCATCGCGTACCTGCGCCGCCAGGCCGTCGGCGCGATGGAGCCGGAGACGATCTACTACGTCTACGTGCTCGACAACGCGCAGCGGCTGCTCGGTGTCGTTTCCTTCCGCCAGCTCTTCGGCTCCCCCGGCGAGCGGCTCGTGCGCGACATCATGGAGTCCGAGGTCGTTGCCGCGCCCGACTCGATGGACCAGGAGGCCGTGGCGCGGCTGTTCGCCGAGTACGACCTGCTCGCGCTTCCGGTCATCGACGAGAACCGCGTGCTGCGCGGCGTGATCACGGTCGACGACATCGTCGACGTGGTCGAGGAGGAGGCGACCGAAGACATCCAGAAGCTGGGCGGCATGGAGGCACTGGAGGAGCCGTACCTGCGAACCGGCTTCGGTGTGCTCCTGCGCAAGCGCGTCGGCTGGCTCGCGCTCCTCTTCGTCGGCCAGATGCTCACGGTCAGCGCGCTCGGCTGGTTCGAGAACGCACTCTCGAGCGTCACCGCGCTTACACTCTTCATCCCCCTGATCATCAGCAGCGGCGGCAACTCCGGCTCACAGGCTGCCACCCTCGTGATCCGCGCCATGACCGTCGGTGAGGTGCGACTGCGCGACTGGTGGCGCGTCTTCCGCCGTGAGCTCGCCGCCGGCTTCACGCTCGGCGCCGCACTCGGTCTCCTCGGTCTCATCCGCGTGCTGCTCGGCCCCGCGACCGGCGTCGATTACAAGGGCGTGCACATGCTCTCACTCGCACCCGTGGTCGCGCTCTCCGTACTCGGTGTCGTCGTGGTCGGAACGCTGGTCGGTTCCATGCTCCCCTTCGTGCTGCGGCGTGCGGGCTTCGATCCCGCGAGCGCATCCGCGCCGCTGGTCGCCACGATCGTCGATGTGAGCGGCCTCATCATCTATTTCACGATCGCGTCCCTCCTGCTGAGCGCACTCCTCGGCGCCTGACCGGGGCACACAACGTGCGTAGAATCGTGGCCGGAAGGAGCAGGCCATGGCTACGCGCGTGCTCGTCGCCGACGACGAGCCGATGAACGCTGAAATGATCGCGCTGATGTTGCGCTTTCACGGTTTCGATGCACACACGGTTGGGGACGGAGCCGCGGCGTTTTCGCATGCCCGCGAGTTCCGTCCGCACGTCGCATTGCTCGACACCGTCATGCCGCGCCAGGACGGGCGCACCATCGCGCGCATGCTGCGCGCCGAACCGTGGTTCGGCACGCGCGGGGTGATCGTGCTGTTCAGTTCACTGGATGAATCGGATGTCGGCTGGCGGGAGGCGGGTGCGGACGCGTTCCTGCAGAAGCCGTTCTCGCTGCGTGACGTCCCCGCCCTGATCGACAGGCTGCTCGCGGACCGGACGCTCGAAGCGCTCTAGCCGCGGCCCACCTCGAGTACGCGCGCCCACTGATCGTCGGTCACCGGCCAGACGGCGACGCGCGGCATGCGGATGAAGCTCATTGTGGACAGCACATCGTCCTCGCGCAGCTCGGCAATGGAAATCGGCCGCTTCAAGGCGCGCACGGGCTCCACGTCCACGACGGAGCGTTCGTCATCCGCGGGATCGGGACGCGGCGCGCTGGCGATCTTCGCGATCCCGACGATGGCCTTGTCGGGCGCTGTGTGGTAGATCAGCGCCTGGTCGCCCTTCTTCATCCTCCGGATGTTGCTCTGTGCACGCGCATTGCGGATGCCGTCCCAGACGGCCTTTCCATCCGCCTCGAGTTCGGTCCAGCCGTAGTCCTTCGGATCGGCGAGCAGCACCCACTTTGCACTCATGACTCCACCTCCGCCGCATGGCCGCGGCAGGCTGCGTGCAATTCGTCGTCGGTGAGCACACGATCCGTGCGTTTCGCGAGCTCGAAGATGCGACGGCAGAGCGCGTCGTCGCCCACGTCGTAGCCGTGCTCCGCGAGCCAGAACTTCACGTTGGACATGCCGCTCACGTGACTGATCTCGATGACCTGACGCCGTCCGAACAGCGACGCAGGCACGGACGAGTAGACGCGGTCGGCGAGCCACTCGTCACCCTTGGCGCGCGCCTTCACGATCGCGGCCGCGTGCACACCGGTGCCCGTGCGGAACGCATCCGCGCCGAGCACGGGATACCCGGGCGGAATGGGCGTGCCCGTCGCGCGCGATACGGCATCGCAGTATTCGGCCAGGCGCGACAAGTCGTGGTCATGCATGCCGAGCAGCTTGAGGTTGACGAGCAGCAGGTCCATCTCGGTGTTGCCGACTCGCTCGCCGATGCCGAGGCCGGTGCCGTGCACGCGGTGCACGCCTTCCTCGATCGCCGCGAACGTATTGGCGAGGCCGAGCCCGCGGTCGCGGTGGCCGTGCCAGTCGACCTTCACGTCACGGTCCGCTACGATCTCGTCGAGGACGAATCGTACGAGCCGGCGCACACCCTGCGGCGTGGCGTGGCCGACGGTATCGGCAAGGCAGATGCGCACGGCGCCGCAGTCGATGGCGAGACCATAGAGCGCCTTCAACGCCTCGGGCCGCGCACGCGTGGTGTCCTCCGTCACGTACATCACCGGCAGCCCCTCGCCGGTGGCGAACGTGACCGCGTCCTCGGTCGCCTTCAGCATGCGGTCGAGGGTCCAGTCTTCGGCGTACTGCCGGATGGGCGAGCTGCCGATGAAGGTGCACGCCTCGATCGGGATGCCGGTGGCCTGGGATACGCGCGCGATGGGCTCGATGTCCGCGCGCACGGTGCGCGCCGCGCAGTTCGCACCGATCGGCAGCTTCTGCCGCGCGATTTCCTGCGCGAGCGCGAGTACGTCGCGTTCGGCGCGCGGGCCCGCGCCCGGGAGTCCGATGTCGGCGGTGTGGATGCCGAGCGCCGACATCAGGTGCAGGATCTCGATCTTTTCCGGGATCGATGGATCGCGCACGGACGGCGACTGCAGACCGTCGCGCAGCGTTTCGTCGTCCAGCTCGACGGGCCGGAGCGTGCGCCAGTCGAGCGCGCCCGGCGCCGTGTTCCAGTCGTAGACCAGGTCCTGCTCACGCATGGCTGCAACGGTGGCCCCGCGCGGGGCCTTTCGCAAGTCCATGCGCGTACGCAAGATTCCGCCGCTTCGATGGCCCTCATCGCTTCCACCCCGCTCGAGCGTGCACTGCACGAGGTGCGCGCGAACGACGCCGCCACGCTGGACGACATGCGCGCGGTGACGCGGATTCCCGCGCCGCCGTTCGGCGAGGCGGAGCGTGCAGCGTGGGTCGCGCGTCGCTTCGCGGAGCTGGGGCTTGCGCACGTCGCGACCGATGAAGCGGGCAACGTCCTGGCCACGCTGCCGGGCGCGGGCGGCGGCCGGCCCGTGCTCGTGGCCGCGCACCTCGACACGGTGTTTGGCGCGGACGTGCCGATCCGGATCGTGGAGCGGAACGGCCGGATCGCCGCACCCGGCATCGCGGACAACGGCCGCGGCCTTGCCGCGCTGCTGGCGATCGCGCGTGCGTGCACGACCGCGGAGGTTCGTACCGTGTGTCCGGTCGTGCTGGTCGCGACGGTGGGCGAAGAGGGCAGCGGGGATCTGCGCGGCGTGAAGCATCTGCTCGCGCCCGGATCCCACTGGCGCGATGCGGCAGGCTTCATTGCGATCGATGGTGCGGGATCGCGCCGCATCGTGCACCGTGCGGTCGGCGCGCGACGGCTGCGGATGGAGCTGTCAGGACCGGGCGGGCACTCGTGGGCGGATCGCGACGCGCCCAACACGATTCATGCACTCGGACGTGCGGTGGCCGCGCTGGCTGGGGTACGCGTCCCGGAACGTGCGTCGCTCACCGTCGCAAGGATCGGTGGTGGCACGAGCGTGAACGCGATACCGGCCGATGCATGGCTCGAGCTGGACCTGCGTGCGGAGCGCGGGCTGACACTGGAGCGGCTCGAGCGGCGTGCGCGCGCGATTGTGCGCAGCGCGGCGGAGGACGCGCGTGTGCGCGTGCGCATCGGCGTGATCGGTGACCGGCCGACGGGCTCGACCCCGCGCAGCAGCCGGCTCGTGCGCGCGGCACGCGCGGCGACGCGCCGCATCGGCGAGGAGCCCGAGCTGACCGCGGGCTCCACGGACGCGAACGTGCCGATGGCGCTGGGCATCGATGCCATCGCGATCGGCGCGGGTGGCGAGGCGGGTGGCACGCACACCACGGCGGAGTGGTACCGCAACGCCGGCGGCGCGGATGGTGTGGCGCGCGCCCTGCTCGCGGTGCTGTTGTTCGCGGGCGTCCGGCGCTAGCCGCCGTCCACCACGGAGTGGTCGCAGAGGTTGACGGCGCCACTCACGCCGCGCACGACCGCGTTGTCCCCGATCAGCGAATCGCGCAGTGTGGCATCCTCGATCGTGCAATCCTCGCCGATCAGCGAATCGCGCACCTTCACGTTCTTCAGCGTGGTGCCGGTGCCGACCGTTACGTTGGGCCCGATCTCGACGTTCTCGAGGCGCACGCCCTCCTCGATGCGCACGGGCGCGTGCACCTTGACCGCCCGTCCGCCGATCGGCGGCCGGGCACGGCCGTTTTCGAGGAGGTGGCGGTTGGTGTCCAGCAGCGTTTCGAGCTGGCCGCAGTCGTACCAGCCCTCGACTTCCTCGACGCGGATGTTCGCGCCGTTGTCGATCATGTACTGGAACGCGTCGGTCAGGTAGAACTCGCCACTGGGCCCCTTCGGCCCCGTCACGGTTGCGCGGATGCCCTCGAAGAGGAGCTGCCAGTCGTGGATGTAGTACAGACCTATGTTGGCGAGCTTCGAGATCGGATCCTTCGGCTTCTCGACGATGCGGCGCATGTGGCCGTCCGCATCCTTCACGATGACGCCGAAGCGCTGATAATCCTCGACCTCCTTCGCCCAGATCACGCCGGCGGTGCCTTCGGGAAGGCGCTTGACCAGCGAGAGGTCGGCGTCGAAGAGGGTGTCGACGAAAATGATGAGCAGGTCCTCATCGATGAACGGCTCGGCCAGGGCCACCGCGCCGGCGGTCCCGTCCTGCACGGCCTGCTCGACGAAATGGGCGATGAAGCCGGGGTACTCGGCCCGGACGTACTCTTCGATCCGGTCCTTGAGGTAGCCGGTGATGAAGACGATCTCGGTGACGCCGAGGTCCCTCAGGTCATCGAGGATGTAGCTCATGACGGGCCGGCCGCCCACGCGCAGCAGGGGCTTGGGGGTGACGTACGTCTGCGGCCGCAACCGCGTCCCCTTGCCCGCGAGCGGGATTACCACTTTCATCCGTTTTCGTCCTCCAGGGGTTTGCCGGTCGCCCGCATCTTGCGGGCCGCGAGTGTGACCGGGCCACGAAAGTAAGGTGCGCGGCGGTCCGGAGAAACCCGCTCGCGGCGCGCGCACCCGCGGCCTAGAATGGATCGAGGTCCAGAGGAGGTGCCATGAAGAGGATGGCGATGGTACTGTGGCTTGCCCTGCCCGCGGCGGTGGCGGCCCAGGAGGCGGAGGACCCGCGCACCCTCACAGTCAGCGCCACGGCGGAGGTGGAGCGCGAGCCGGACCAGGCCACGCTGAGCCTCGCCGTGGAGACGGAGGGGGAGACGGCGGCGGTGGCGGCGCAGCGGAACGCCGAGGCGATGGAGGCGGTGGTCGCGGCCATCCGCGGCGCGGGCATCGCGCGCGACCGGATCCGCACTCAGGGCTATCAGCTCCATCCCGTTTACGCGCGAGCCACACGCGAGGATGTCGAGCCGCGCATAACCGGTTATCGTGCATTGAACACGGTGCGCGTGGAGATCGACTCGATCGCGCGCGTCGGACGCGTCATCGATGCGGCGATCGGTGCAGGCGCGAACCGTGTGAGCGGGCTCGTCTTCGGCCTGCGCGACTACGAGTCGGCGCAGCGCGAAGCGCTCCAGCGTGCGGTCGAGATGGCGCGCGTGGAGGCCGAGGTGATCGCGAGCGCCGCGGGCGAGCGCCTGGGACCGCCGCTCAGCATCCACTCGGGCGGCGTGGCGCGGCCGGTGTCGGGTCCGATGTACGACATGCGCGCGATGGCGGTGGAAGCGATGGCCGCACCGACACCCGTCGAGGGCGGCACGCTCACCGTGATGGCGAGCGTCACCATCGTCTACAGGCTCGAATCGCAGTGAGCGAAATGAAGGACCGGCTCGCAAAGGCGCTGGGCAGCAGCACGGTGGCGACGGATCCACGTGCTGAGGACCCGCGCCTGCGCGGCCGCACCTGGAGCGTGCCGTTCGATCGGGTGTGGCGCTCCGCGATGATCATCGCGGGCGGCGGCCTCGCAGGCTGGCGCGTGGTGTCGAGCGACGACCTCAAGGGCGAGATCGTCGCCAACTCCCACTCGCGCGTGGCGGGCACGCTCGAGATCCGCATCCACATTCGGCTGGACGAGGACGCGCAGACGCGCATCGACGCGAGCTGCTCGGTGCCGGGGCGAAGCCACGACTTCGGCGCGTGCACTCGCCGGCTGCTGAGCTTCTTCGATGCGCTGGACCGCGTGCTGGCCGTCGATGCGCGGCCGGCCGTCCGCGGCTGATGCGGATCCTCGACTTCCACACGCATCCCTGGCGGCCGCAGGACTTCGCACCCGGAACCATCGACTTCATCACACGCACCTCGCCTGCGGTGCGGGACCACGGCGAGCAGCTGTCCGATCCGTCGCATGCTGCTTCCCTGCTGCGCGCGCAGGGCGTGTCGCACGCCGTGCTGCTCGCGGAGCACTGCCCGGCCACGTCGGGCAACGTGCGCACGGAGACGGTGATCGAGCTGGCTGCGCAGAGTGACGGCTTCTTCCTGCCGTTCGCTTCCGTAGATCCTGTCAGCGACGCGGACGCCGCAGGCCTCCTGAGGCGCTACATCGAGGCCGGCGTCCGCGGGCTCAAGCTGTATCCGTCGTACCAGTTCTATTATCCGAACGACGCGCGGGTGTACCCGCTGTACGAGCTGTGCCAGGCACACGGCCTCCCGGTGCTCATGCACATTGGCAGCTCGGTGATTCCGGGAACGCGCATGAAGTACTGCGATCCGTTGCATCTCGATGACGTGGCCGTGGATTTCCCGGACCTCGTCCTCGTGATGGCCCATGGCGGGCGCGGATTCTGGTACGAGGAGTGCGCGTTCCTGGCTTCGCACCACGCGAATCTGTACATCGACATCGCGGGGCTGGTGCCGGCGCGGCTGCGGGACCATTTTCCGCGCCTCGAACGGCTCGTACCGAAGATGGTATTCGGCAGCGACTGGCCGGCGATGCCGAAGAGCCCGCTCGAGAACGCCCGCGCCGTAGCCGGCCTCGGACTCGGCGACGACGCGCTCGACACTCTGCTGTGGCGCAACGCCGCGCGACTGCTCCGCATTCAAGAGGACGCCGCGAGCCGATGAACTCCCGCAAGCGCAACACCTCGCTCCAGCAGATCCCGATCGTCCCGCTGCGCAGCACCGTCGTGTATCCGTACGCCGTGATCGGCGTGCAGATCGGGATGCCCAGCACGCTCGAGTTGCTGACGGCCTACGCGGACCCGATGCTGCTCGTGGCCGTGGTGGTCGCGCCGGGCGGCCCGGACGATCCGGTGGATCCGGCGGACCTGCGGAAGATCGCGGTGGTGGCACGCGTGTCCGACCGGCTGAATCTGCCGGGCGGCACAGTGCAGGCCACCTTCCAGGGGCTGCGCCGCGTGCGGATCGAGCGCGTGCGCGAGCGCGATGGCTTCTTCATCGGCGACGCGAGCGAAGTCGACGAGCATCCTGCGGAGGAGGAAACGGCGCGCCGCCTGATCGCGCGCGTGCTGGGCACGCTCGAATCGCTCTCCTCGGAAGTCGAGCGCATCCCGCGCGAAGTACCGCGCATCCTGCGCATGAACCTCGGCGACCCCGGCCGTTTCGCCGACCTCGTTGCCACGCTCGCGAACTTCAGCGTGGCCGCGAAGGACACGGTCGTGCAGAAGCTGGACGTCGAGGATCGCCTCGAGTACGAGCGCGAGGAGCTGGACTCGCAGCTCCGGCGCGTGCGGCAACTGGCGGCCGAGGAGCAGGAGCGCGAGAGCGAGCCCGGATCGGAGGACGTCTCGCCGGGGGAGCATGCGGCCGAGCTGCGTCGCCGCATCAAGGCGCTGCAGGCGGAGCTGGGGCAGGTGGATCCCGTGGAAGGCGAGGTGATCGACCTGCTGCGGCGCATCGAGACTGCCGACCTGCCCGCGCGCGTCGTGCTCCAGGCGCGCACCGAGGTCGAGCGACTGCGCAATCTGCCGCCCGCGTCTCCCGAATCGAGCGACATCCGCTCGTACGTCGACTGGCTGCTGCACATGCCATGGCGCAAGGCCGCGACCGCGGGGCCGGGCCGCATCGACCTGGACGCCGTGCAGCGCGAGCTCGACACCGAGTTGCTGGGCCTGACGGAGCCGAAACAGCGGCTGCTCGACCACCTGGCCGTCGCGCGACTACGCGGCGATCTGCTCGGCCCGATTCCCTGCATCGTGGGGCCGCCCGAAGTCGGCAAGCGCTCGCTCGTGGCCGCACTGGCGCGCGGACTGGGCCGGCCGCTCGCACGCATCGAATTGGGTGGCAGAGGCGAGGCGCAGCTCGTGGGAACGCGCCGGACGCGTGCGGGCGCACAGCCGGGCAAGATCACCGCGTCGCTGCGCGACGTGGGCGCGCGAGATCCTGTGATGCTTCTGGCCGAGATGGACGAGATCGGTCTGGGCAAGGTGGACGGCGAACCGATCGAGGCGATGGAGGAGATCCTCGATTGGGAAGGCCGCAGCCAGTTCGTGGACCGTTACCTGGATCTGCCCGTCGACCTGAGTGACGTGCTGTTCATCGCGGTTGCGCAGGACTTCTACCGCGTACCGCGCGACCTGCGCGAGCTGATGGTCGAGATCCGCATCGCGGGCTACACGCCGGAGGAGAAGGTCACGATCGCGCGCGAGCGCATGATCCCGCGGCTCATCGAGGAGCACGGGCTCACACCGCGTGAAGTCGCATTCCCTGACGACGGCCTGTACTCCCTCGCCTCGGGCTACGCCCGCGACAACGGCATGGGCCTGATGCGCCGCTCGCTCGAGATCCTGCTGCGGACACGTGCGCGCGCGCGTGCGCAGAAGGATCGCAAGAAGTGGAAGTTCGATGCCGACCGCATCGAAGAGATCCTCGGCCTGCCTCGCTACGTTGCGACGCCTGCCGAGAGCGCGCCGGAGGTCGGCGTCGTCACTGGCCTTGCATGGACCGCGGGCGGCGGTGAGCTGATGTTCATCGAAGCGCTGCGCATGCCGGGGTCTGGCCGGCTGATCATCACCGGCATGCTCGGCGACGTGATGCGCGAGTCCGTGAACGCCGGTTACTCGTACGTGCGTTCACGAGGACCGGAGCTGGGCATCACGGAAGAGGACTTCCGCGAGTCGGATGTGCACGTGCACTTCCCCGTCGGCGCGATTCCGAAGGACGGGCCATCCGCAGGCATCGCGGTGACACTCGCAATTGCATCCACGTTGTCGAACCGGCCCGTGCGCCACGACATCGCGATGAGCGGCGAGGTGACGCTGCGCGGGAAGGTGCTGGAGATCGGCGGTGTGAAGGAGAAGGTGCTCGCGGCGCACCGCGCGGATATCCGCCAGGTGATCCTGCCGCGCGGCAACAGCCGCGACCTGCGCGATGTGCCCGAGGACGTGCGGGAGAGCATCCAGTTCCACTTCGTGGACCGGATGGATGATGTGTTCCGGCTGGCGCTGTACGGTGCGAAGTCGGCCGCCGGTGGCCGGTCCGGTGAAGGCATGGCCGCTCGCCGACGCTGACGGCCTTTTTTCACCGCGGAGAGCGCGGAGGGCGCGGAGAAAGACTGGAGCCCCACCCCACACCGGTTATTCAGTTGGTGAGGGGTGGGGCTCCGCGTCCTCCGCGCCCTCCGCGGTGAATATGCCGTCGAGACGTCAGGTGGAACCCATACGCAGAGGATGATCCACGGGATGCGGCTGCAACGATTCACCCTCCGTGCGTGCGACGAAGGAGGCCGCAGTCAGGTCGCCGGTGACGTTCACGGCGGTGCGGATCATGTCGAGGATGCGGTCTACGCCGAAGATCAGCGCGATGCCGGCGGCCGCGTGCTCGCCGAGGCCGACGGAGTTGAGCACGAGGACCAGGATCACGATGCCGGCACTGGGCACGCCGGCCGCGCCGATGCTCGCGAGGGTGGCGGTGAGCACGATCGTGAGCTGCCCGGTCCAGCCGAGGTCCACGCCGTAGATCTGCGCGATGAACATGGTGGCCACCGCCTGGTAGAGCGCGGTGCCGTCCATGTTGATCGTGGCACCGAGCGGCAGCACGAAGGATGACACTTCCTTCGAGATCCCGACCTGCTCCTCGGCCGTTTCCATTGTCACGGGCAGTGTGGCATTCGAGCTGGATGTCGAGAACGCCACCATCTGCGCGTTGGCGATCCGGCGGAAGAACGTCACCGGATTCATCTTCACGAGGAACCGAACGACGAAGGCATACGTGCCGAGCACGTGCAGCACCAGGCCCGCGACGACGGTGAGTGCGTAGATCAGCAGGGACCGCAGCAGGCTGATCCCGGTGTTCGGGTCCGCGATGATCGCGGCGATGAGCGCGAACACGGCGTAGGGCGCGAGCTTCATGATCCAGTCGATCAGGACCATGACGGTGTCGTTCACGCCCTCGGCGAGGTTCAGCACGGCGTTGCGTCGGTCCTCGCGGATCACGGTGAGTGCCGCGCCGAACAGTATGGTGAACACAATGAGCGGCAGAAGCTGCATCTGCGCCGCCGCCTGAATCGGGTTCGTGGGGATCATGTTGAGCAGCGTCTCGACGACCGTCGGCTTCTCGGCCGCTGCGGTCACGCGTGCCCCGGCCTCCGCGGCGAACTGTGACGCGAGCGCGTCGCGCGTGGCGGTGTCGATGCTTCCGCCGGGCCGCACTAGGTTCGACAGGACGAGGCCGATGGTCACGGCGATGGCGGTCGTGGACATGTAGTAGACCACGGTCTTGCCGCCGATGCGGCCGAGCTTGCGCAGGTCGCCGAGCGAGGCGGTGCCGATCACCAGGCTGGCCACGACGAGCGGCACGACCACCATGGTGATCAGGCGGATGAACGCCGTGCCGATCGGCTGGATGCCCATCAGGATGGACTGGAGCCAGCCGATGTCGAACAGACTCGCCACCAGCCCCAGCACGATCCCGAGGACGAGCCCGATGAGGATCTTCATGTACAACGGCATGGCATTTCCCTGCGGAGTGGGCACGCGAAGGTAGGGCTGGCGCTATGACCGTGCAACCCGGGTCTGGGGTCTGGGGTCTGGAGTCTGGAGTCTGGTTATGAGGACTCGCGATGAAGCGGCACCGGCCCGGGTCCCGCAGTAAACCAGACACCAGACCCCAGACCCCAGACACCAGACGATGATCAGACTGCCATCCAGACGCGTTGCCCACTACCTTCCCCACCCGTGAATCCTGATCTCCTGCGAGCCCTGACGACGGTCGCGTTCGGCGCGGTTGCGGGCGGCATCACGAACGCCGTCGCGGTGTGGATGCTGTTCCATCCGTACGATCCGCCGAAGCTGTTCGGGCGTCGTTTTCCGCTGCTGCAGGGAGCCATCCCGAAGAACAAGCCGCGTCTTGCGGGAGCGCTGGGCAAGACGGTCGGGCAGCGGCTGCTCACGGCAGAGGACCTGGCGCGCACGCTGTCGGAGCCGCGCTTCCGCGAAGCGTTCGACCAGGGCCTGTCCGCGTTCATCCGCTCGCTGCTCGAGGAGCGCCGCGGCTCGCTGCGCGAGATGCTGCCCGAATCTGCAGCGAACGAGCTGCACGGCGTGCTGCTCGAGGTTGCGGATCGCGTGAGCGAGCGCGTGCGCGACCACGTGGCGAGCGACGAGTTCCGCGAGACCGCGCATCGCTGGGCCGCAGCGCTCGCGGCGGAGCTGCGCGACCGTCCGCTGGCCGAACTGCTGACGCCGGAGCGCGAGTCATCGATCGCGAACGCGGCCGACCGATGGATCGCCGAGGCTGCGGAAGGCGAGGGCTTCGCGGTCGCGATCCGGGACTACCTCGAGCGCGGCACGCGACGGTTGCTGCGCCCGGGTCGTACGGTGCAGGAGCTGCTGCCGCAGGGACTCGTCGCCGCTCTGGAGCGCGCGATTGCCGGGTACCTGCCGATCGCGCTGGAGCGGCTGGGCGGGCTGCTCGAGGATCCGCGCGCACGGGACCGCGTCGAGACCGTGCTGCACGAAGTGCTCGACCGCTTCATGCGCGACCTCAAGTTCCACCAGCGGCTCGTCGCCGCACTCATCATCACGCCCGAGACGATCGACAAGGTCCTCAAGGCGGTAGAGGACGAGGGCGCCACCAAGATCTCGGAGCTGTTCCAGGATCCGGACGTGCGCGACGCCATGGCGCGCGGTGTCAACAACGCGATCGTCGACTTCCTCGAGAAACCGGTCACGTCGGTGTTCGGCGAGCCAGAGGACGAAAGCGTGCAGGACGCGCTCACCACCGTCGAGGGCTGGGTGCTGTCGATCGCGCGCGACGATCAGACGCGTTCGTTCCTCGTGGAGAAGCTGCGCGCCACGATGACCGCGGCGGAGCGGCGCACGTGGGGCGAGCTGTTCGAGCACGTGTCGACGGACCGCATCGCCGATGCTGCGGTGGCCGCGGCGAAGAGCGAGCGCGCCGGTGAGCTATATCGCGACGCGATCCGGCGCGGTGCCGACATGCTGCTCGACCGTCCGCTCGGCCGGATCGCCGATCATCTGCCGCCCGACGCAACGGAGCGCATCGAGCGCGCTGTCGCGGAGCCGCTGTGGGCCTGGATCCAGCAGCAGGTCCCGCCGATCGTGCAGCGCGTGGACATCTCCGCGCGCGTGGAGCAGAAGGTGCTGGACTATCCGACCGCGCAGCTCGAGGCGCTGATCAAGGGCGTGACCGAGCGCGAGCTCCAGCTCATCGTACGGCTCGGCTACGTGCTGGGTGGAATGATCGGCCTGATGTCGGCCGGGATATCGTTCCTGTTCTAGGCGCCCTCGAACGCCTCGATCGCGCGCCGTACGCCGTCGGGCACCGGCATCGAGCGCTCGTTCGCGTAGTCGTACATCACCTGGAGCGTGTGCGCCGTCGCGAGCAATTCACCCTGCGACGAGCGCACCTCGTACTCCATAGCGAAGCTCTTTCCGCCGATCCGCGACACGCGCACACCGACCGCCAGCTCGTCGGGGAACCGGATGCGTGCGTGGTAGCGCACGGTCGCCTCGCCTATGACATAGTCGATGTCCTCGACCGTGTTGCGGCCGGCCACTTCGCGCCAGTATGCGGCGCGGGCTTCCTCGATGTAGATCAGCGGCCGTGAGTGGTGCGCGTGTCCCATCGCGTCCAGGTCCTGGAAGCGGACGGGCACCCGCCAGATGAAGCGGAAGTCGCTCACTCCGCGGTTTGCGAGATGTTCGCGACGCCTGCGACCGCCAGCGCGAGCAGGCCGAGGCCGATCAGCCACGTTCCGGGCGTGAAGAGACCGGGGATGAGGAAGGCCGCGACGACGCCGGCCTGACCGAGGACCAGGGCGGCCAGGCCGCCCGGCAGGAGCCAGCGGGTCATCGCTGCGGCGGGCGGAACCAGTGGACATGCTTGTGCCTCAGACGATGCGCGCGGCCCGGGTGAACCACGCGATCCTGCCGGCCGGGCAGACCGGGCGTTCCGAGTCCGACGTACACGCCGATCCCCAGCGCGAGTGCGAGTCCGATGATGTAGAGCATGGGCCATCCTCCTTCTGCGAACTACCGATCCTGCGGTCTACCCGTGTGCACCGCAAGGTGGTCCGCTCCGGCCGAAGGAGGCCTAGGTCTCGAGCGTCTCCAGCCGGTTCGCGGCGGCGCGCAGCGGGACGACGATGGCGGCCACCGTGATCGCCACGGCGAGACCCAGCCCGACGACGAGCGCGGTCCAGTCGCCGGTGTCGACGACGCGTCCGCGCGCCTGCGCGCGCAGTACGGCGTAGACGGGCCATGCCTGGAGCGCGATCACGATGCCGAGGTACGCGATCGCGGACATCATGAACAGCAGCCCGCCGAAGCTGGCCGGGATGTCGGCCGGGTTCTCGGAATCGAACTTCGGAAAGAGCGCGCCGATTCCCAGCGCCATGGCCGCCATCGCGAAGGTGATGCCCACGATGGTCACGAGCGACAGCACCATCACGAAGCCCTGCACGCGCAGGATGAAGTTGGTCGTGATGGTGAGAGCGAGCGAGAGCACGAGCAGCGGCGTGACACCCACCCAGAACTTGCTCCACAGCAGCGAACGCACGGGCAGGGGTGAGGAGCGGAGCAGCCAGAGCGTGCGGCCTTCGAGCGAGATGGCCGGGAAGAGGAAACGCGATGCGACTGCGGCCAGCACGAAGCCCGCGAGTCCCTGGTTCAGGAACGCAACGACGTTCGTGAGGAAGAACCCGACGTCCTCGCCGGTGTGCAGCGGCAGCGCCATGATGTTGTAGACGTACACGATGACGAGCACGCCCAGCAGCATGAGCTGTGACCACTGGGTGGTGTCGCGGAAGAAGGTGCGGATGTCCTTCGCGAGCAGCGCGCGCCGTGGTGCCGCCATTCCTGTGAAGAGGCCGTCCACGCGCGAGCGGCGCACGCTGCCGGCCGGCCGCGTCTCCGCACCTTCGTGTGCGCGCGTCAGCCCGGACTCGAAGAGCCGGCCGTGCACCCATGCGCCCATGACGACGAATGCGGCCGCGGTGGACGCGAGCAGCAGCAGCGGAAAGCCATCCCCGGCCGAGGGACCGATGCCCAGCGGTGCGAGCAGCGCTTCGGCGGCCCATTCGGACGGCAGCCACGGGGACTGGGGGGCGCGCAGGGTCGCAACGAAGTCCACGAGATCGCGATACCCCTCGGGGCGTGCCAGCTGCTCCGGCCGCATCATGCGGAACAGCACGACGGCCGCGGCGAAACCGAGCAGGCCGAGCAGCGCCAGCAGCTCGCGCGCGCGCCGGGCGGGGAAGACGTTCACGAGCAACTGCGTGATCGCGGTCCCGATCACTGCGGGAATCACGAGGAACGACGCCACGGTCGCGAGCGCGGATGGCAGGAACAGCGGCCCGGCGTCGTACACGGCAGCGAACGCAGCCAGTACGGGCACGAGCATCAGCGCGACCATCCACGACGAGTTGACCAGCGTCTCGGCCAGGCGTGCGCCGTACAGCCGCAGCCGATCCAGGGGCGCGGCGGCGAGCAGCTCCATGTCGCGCGCGAGGAAGAACGTGGACAGCGCGGTGATCACGTTCGACAGCAGCAGGATCGACAGGAACGCGAGCAGGATGAGCCCGAGCAGCTTGGCGGCGAGCAGGTCACCGATGCCGGGTGTGTTGCGGAAGTAGACGAGCAGCCGCCGGATCACGCCGAAGAGCGTGACCCAGAAGGCGAGGCCGGCGAGCGCGAAGCCGGCGGTGCGTGCCGCACTCGCGCCGCGCGTCAGGCGGCGCGACGCGGTCCGCCACTTCGGCGCGAGGAGTGTGAGAACGCCCGCGCTCACGCGCCCGCCTCCACGACGTCTTCGGGCGCGCGGCGCCCCTTCGTGAGCTGGAGGAAGACCTCCTCGAGGCTCAGCGCCTCATCCTCCGCTATGCGCCGCAGTTCGGCCATCGTACCGAGTGCGCGGATGCGGCCCTGATGCAGGATCGCGATGCGGTCGCACAGTGCTTCCGCAACTTCGAGCGTGTGTGTCGACAGGAACACGGTGCCGCCGCGTGCGGCGAACGAGCGGAGCAGGTCCTTGATCTGACGTGCTGCGCGCGGATCCAGTCCGACCATCGGCTCGTCCACGACTATGACCTCGGGGTCGTGCACGAGTGCGGAGCAGATCAGCAGCTTCTGCCGCATCCCGTGGCTGTAGCTCTCGACGAGCGTGTCGCGCCAGTCATCCAGCTCGAACATCTCGAGGAGCTCATCGGCTCGACGTGCAGCCGTGCCGTTGGCGCCCCAGAGACCTGCAACGAACGAGAGGAACTCGCCGCCGGTGAGCTTCTCGTAGAGCGATGGACGGTCGGGGATGTAGCCGATTGCGCGCTTCGCCAGCAGCGGCGCGGCCACCATGTCGTGGCCCGCGATGCGGATGGTGCCCGCGGACGGACGCAGCACGCCCGTGACCATGCGGATGGTCGTCGTCTTGCCTGCACCATTGGGCCCGAGGAAGCCGAACAGCTCGCCCTTCCGGACCTCGAGGTCGATGGGGTGCACGGCCGTGAAGCGGCCGTACTTCTTGGTCACTCCGATCAGCTCGATCATGGAACCTCCAGCCTCAGGCGCCCGATCAGCCGCACCAGCTCGAGCTGGCGCGCGAGGCCGCCGACCGTGAATCGCAGGTGGCCCGCGTCCGCCGGGAACTGGCCCAGCGTCGGGTCCACCGCCACCCATTCCCCCGCGAGCCAGACTTCCGGCCACGCGTGGTAGTAGAACCGCCCGTTAAGGTGCACGAGCCCCGCGGCCGTGCGCGCCGGCAGGCCGATCGCACGCGCGAGCGCGACGTACAGCACCGTGTGCTCGTTGCAGTCGCCGCGCAGGCCTTCGAGCACCTGCACCGCGGATGGCACGCTCGGTGTGATCTGCTTGTCGAGATTTCCGTACACCCACTCGTTGAGCCGCTGCGCGGCTTCGACGGGATCCGTTGTACCGCCGATGACTTCACGCGCTTTCGCGATGACACGCGGGTCGAGCGACTGGATCAGCGGGGTCGCCTCGAGCTCCGCTTCGATCGCTGCATCACCAGAGAACGGCAATGAATAGCCTGCGGACAGCGGGATGCCCTGTCGCCGCACGATCAGCGTGTCGCCGGACAGCGACTGCGCGCCGCCATCGAGGTCGAAGCCATCCAGCTCGACGTCGAGCAGCCGCACGCGCAACTCGGCTGCGGTGGCTGCGGCCGCGACTTCTGCACCTGCGGAGATCGCGGTGCGCTCGATGATCGCGCCGTAGCCGGCCGCGCGGGCGGCATCGCTCTGCGCATCACTCCATTCCTGGCGCGAGAGCTCGAATGCGGTCCGCTCGATCGTGAAGCCGAGCGGGCTCTCCGCGCGCACGATCATGCCGTCGTCATCGACCCAGCTCGTGACCGTGATGCCGGCCAGCTTCTGCTCGAGCTGCCACACGGCCACGGTGTCCCAGCCCGTTGCGATCCAGCGGCCATCCGCGACACCGACGCTGTCCGGCACGATCATCGTGTCGGCCGCGACCACGCGATACTCCGCAACGCGGTCGGAAAGCGACGACGGATCGAACACGCGCGCACTGAAGCTGCGGCCCACGACGAACTGGCCGGCCGCGGCCGCGCGCACGGGAACGGCGGCATCGAGCAGGAGTCCGCCCGCGGCCGGGATGGTAGCGGTCTCGACATCGCCACCCGATCGGACCTCGACGTGCAGCGATGAATCGCCCTGCATCCGCCCCGCCGCGTCGAATCGTCCGATCGAGGAGCCCAGCATGAAGGTGAACTCCGCGAGGCGGAGCTGCGGATCGAGTGTGATGGATGTCTGCGCGACGGCGCGCTGCACGGTGTCGAGCGCGGGCACATCGAGCAGGAGGTCATCGTCGATGCGGAACATGCGGCCGGGGAGCGTATCCAGCCGGGTCGCCGCACGGCCGATGGCGGTGCCGCCCATGCGTACGACGTAGAAGTGCGAGCCGGGCGCGAGCGAGCGCGCGGCCTCGGCCAGTCGCTCCGACGCCGGCGGGAAGTACTCCCGCCGCACGTGGATGCCCAGCACGGCCGCCCACGCGGTGAGCACCGCGAACGCGAACGTCCTCCGGTTCATTCGAACCTCGCCTGCGCGAGCGCCATGCCCGCGCGCGTGATGTCCTTCGGGGAGATGTCTCTGCTAGCCCTCGCGCGCATCCCCGGGGAGAGGATGCAGTCTGCGCTCGAAGGCTTCCTTCTCGTACTCCGAGTCGACGACGACGTCGACCCGGCCCGGGTACGGCTCGCGCGCGAGGTGCGCTGCGAGCACGTCCGCCATCGCTTCGGCCGCGATCTCGGCGTCGAGGTTGCCGGCGCCCGTGCCGAGCGGCGCCATGGCCACACTATCGATGCCCCACTCGGCCAGCCTGCGCAACCCGTTCGTCAGTCCGCGCCGCACGAGCGCGGGTGTCACCGGCTCCTCACGCGAGCGAACGGCCACGTGCACCATGAACTGCGCGCGCAGCGCGCCGGCGCCCGTGATCACGGCCGAACCGACCGGCAGTTCGCCGAGCCGCTCGCACTGCTCACCCAACTCGGGCCCCGCGGCCACTTCGAGGCGGCGCATCGCCGGGGTGACCGCACCCCACTCCGACGTCACGGGCCGCAGCACGGCGGCGGCGTCGGTATCCGCCAGCTCGCCGAGCAGCACGCGGATCACCCGGGCGCGACCTCCCGCGCCTTGCGATACATCGCCGCCGCTTCCTGCGGCCGATGCTTCCGGTCCAGCAGGATGCCCATCACGTAGTACGTGCGCGCGTGGTCGGGCTGGAGCACCGCTGCGCGCTCGAGCATCTGGAGCGCTTCATCCACGCGGCCGAGCTGGTTCAGCGACTCGCCGCGATAGTGGTACGCCATCGCGCCTTCGGGATCCAGCTCGATGGCCTTCTTCAGCTCCTGCTCCGCCTGCGCGTAGAGTCCGCGCCGGAAGCTCACGATGCCGAGCGTCGTCCATGCATCGGCCAGCTCCGGATGCACGCGCGTCAGCCGTCGCAGCTCGCGCTCGGCCGCATCGAAGCGGTTGAGCGCGGCGAGCGTGGCCGCGTACTCGAGCTGCGCGGGCACGTACTCCGGATCCGCTTCACGCGCCGCCTCGAGCTGCTCGAGTGCGGCCGCGTGGTCGCCGCGAGCGGAGTAGAGCCGGGCGAGGCCGAGCCGCGCATCCGTGTCCTGCCGCTCCAGCAGCACCGCACGGTACAGCTCGATCGCACGATCGGGATCGATCGACTCCAGTCGCCGCGCCTCCTCCATCGGCGGCAGCGACGGCGACGCGTCCGCCACCGGCAACTGCGCGGGCGTCGTCACGGCCTCCGCTTCGGCCGGTGGATCCTCGAACGGCCCGATGCCGAGGTCTCCCTGCGCGGGCTTCCCCGCTCCGCTCGCGGCCGGCTCGACCGGCCGGCCCGCGTGCGATCTCCTGCGCGACATCTCTATCCGTCCTGCTCCCGCCCGGTGGACTCCGCCACCCAGGCGATGTAGGGCTCGTATCCATTGTCCAGCCGGAGCGACAGCAGCTCCGGCACGTCATACGGGTGCAGCGCGCGGGCCCGCTCGATCAATGCGTCGACATGCGACGCCATCGTCTTCAGCACCACCAGCACCTCCGCCTCGCGCTGCACCGCACCTTCCCAGCGGTAGATCGACGTGATGTTCGGCACGATGTTGCCGCACGCCGCCAGCCGCTCCTCCACCAGCGCGCCAACCACCCGCTCGGCCGTGGCCGCATCGGGCGCGGTCATGAGGAGGACGCGCACGTCCCCCGGATCCGGACGCATGCCGCTCACGAAAACTCGAGCTCGTGCCGGATCTCGAGGTCGTCCGTCCGGAGCGTGTGCCCCACGCTGCAATACTTCTCGACCGACAGGTCCAGCGCGCGGCGCACCTTCGGCTCGTCCTCCGGTGCCACCCCCTCCGCCGTGAAACGCAGCACGATGCGCGTGAAGCGCCGCGGCGGATCCGGGCGGCGGTCTCCCTCCACTACGACCGTCAGCGCGCCGACCTGCACGCGCATCTTCGTCGTGATGTCGATCACGTCCGCGGCCGTGCACCCCGCGAACGCGATGAGCAGCGTCTGCACCGGAGACGGTGCGGCGGCGCTGTCGCCATCCACTTCCGTCTCCGGCCCGTCCGGCGCGCCGCCCCGGAAGCGCAGTCCCTCCCCGAGCCAGCGGAGTGCAATGACGGAATCCGCCACTACGCTCCGTCCGACACGTCCGATGAGGCCGCACTCAGCTCCGCCAGTGTAGAGCGCGCATGCTCGATGTGCCGGTTCGCCTCCGGCCCATCGGGCGGCGCCGCGAGGAAGGCGCGCAGATGCTGCACCGCATCCTCCTGGCGCCCCTCGCGCAGCAGCAGGAAGGCGAGGCCGTAGTGCGCGCCGGACGCGCGCTCATCGCGGCTCAGCACCGCACGGTACGTGCGCATCGCTTCCTCGGTCATGCCGATGCGCGTGTACGTGATCGCCATCTGCTGCAATACCGACGGGTCGTTGGGCGACTCCCGCAGCGCAAGCCGGAAGGACGTCAGTGCCTCGTGGTACTTGCCCACGTTGAGCAGCTCGACTCCTTCCTGATAGTAGTCGACCTTCTCCTGTTCGTCGGCTTTGAGGAGTTTCTTCCAGAAACCCATGGCCAGCGGCTCTCGGGGCGGGAACTGTGCGGGAACGTCCGCGAAGATAATGGCTTGCACCGATCTCGCGCAACGATTCGTTACATCACGCGCGCCGCGACGACCGTGCCACCCTCACGCGCCAGCACGCGCAGCCCGCGGGCGCCGAGCCGCGACTCGGCATTGTCGGGCGCGGGTTCGAGGACCAGTCGCCCGGCCGGTGCCACCGCACGCGCGCCCTCCTCGAGCCAGTGATCGGCTGCGGGTCCCGTGAGCGCGACCGCACGCAGCTTGCCGCTCATCACGGGCAGCCGCTCGTCCACGAGCAGTGCCGACACACCCGCACCCGTGGCGACGTCATCCGGTCCACCCGCCGCAATGACCTCCACATCCTGGACGACCGCCGCGATCCGCGGCGCTTCCGCGGCGCCCGGACCGACCACCAGCACGAGTGCCGGACCTTCGGTCACACCCATGAGTGCGGCGAGCCGGAACGCATCGGGATTCTCGTGCGACGCGGAGACGGGCGGTTGGGTCATGCCGGTGCGCAGGTCGGCGATGCCAGCCGCGATCGTGAAGCGTTCGCGGCAGTTGGCGCACGCGAGGATGCCGGCGCGGACGCGTCGCATGTGGACGTCATCGGGCACGAGCAGCAGGCCGAAGGGCGGCCCGCAGCGCGGGCACGCGAGCACATCCGTCAGCAGGATGTGCATGGCGGCCTACGGACGGAACTCGACCCAGGTGAGCATCCCCGGCTGGACGCGCACGCGCCGCCACACCGGCCGACCTTCGATCTCCACGCCGAGCAGATAATCACCGGCGGGGACATCGCCCACGGCGAAGTTCTCGCCGTACGCGGGATCGGAGTGTGCGCGGTCGCGATACGTCTCGGCGAAGGAGAACGGCGTCTCCTCGGGGAACGGCAGCACGAGTCCATGCACGCGTGCACCCTGGACGAGCGTGCCCGTCGAGTCGAGCACGCGTCCTGCGACGATGCCGGTGCCGGGCATGGGCTCGAGCCAGAGCTGCGGATTCACCGTGTACGGCGGGAACCGTTCGTCGGGATTGACGATCGCGGAGCTGTCCGCCGTCGCTGGTGCCACATGCACCTCGAGGTGCATGTGGTCGTTCGTGGCGCGGCCGGTATTGCCGACGCGTGCGATCACGTCGCCGGCCTGCACCCGCTGGCCGACGGTTACGTCGAGTGCGCGGTTGTGGTAATAGACCGTGAAGACCTGCTGCCCTTCCCAGTCGCGATCGTGCTTGATGGCGACCGTGAGTGCGCCCGCTTCCGCTTCACCCGCGTACACGACGACGCCCGGTCCTGCAGCGAGCACCGGCATGCCGGCGGGATTGTTGAACTCGACGCCCTGATGCTGCTGGAAGTTGCCGCCCATGGTCGAGCCGTAGCGGTACGTTCCGTCGATGTACGGATTGCCGGTATCGGGATCGATCGGTCGCGCGAACCACGCGTGGCGCGGTTGTGCGGGCGCATCGCTGCGCGGTGCGCGCAGCGCTTCGGGCGAGTCGGCGGGACCGCGGTCACCGGCGAGCACGCGCGCGAGGCCGATGCGCGAGCCGCCGATCGGCCACCACGGCGGACCCCACCACAACACATCCCACACGTCGGCGGCGGGACGATAGACATCGCCTGCGGCCAGGTAGTACAGGCGGAACCCCTCGAACACACTGCCCTGCGCGGCCATGCCGTACGACGTCGCGATGCTGGGCGGTAGCGGCGCCGGCGAGGGCACGAGCTGGCGGGGCGCACCTGGGAGCGAGCGGAACCCGGGCAGGCGGAGCTGCGCCTCCGCAAAGTGGCCGGCGCCCGTCGAATCGACGTACACGGTCGACTCCGTCGCGAACCAGATCGTGGAGTCCGTGTTCTCGACGACCGAACGGATGCGTTCCGCGGGCACGCCATCGGCGGGGCCGAGCGCGCGCCATGTGCGCCCGCCATCACGCGACACCGTGAGTCCGTTGAGGTGCCCGACGCGGATCGTGCCATCGGTGCCGACATCGATCGACAGCAGATACTCTGTCGGCAGGCCGCGAATGGTTTCGGTGCAGCCATCGTTGACGCGCGCGCCGCCGGTGACCGCTGCGACGTCCTTGATGCAGCGCCACGTGTCGCCGCCGTCCCAGGTGATGCGCAGTCCGTCGGCGGTGGCGATGTAGACGGTGTCCGCGCGCGTAGCGATGCCGTGCGGCGCGACGTACTGCCACTCGGGCCCGAGCTGATCGAAGGTCCAGTTGCGCCACGTGAGGCCGTCATCGGTCGAGCGGCCGAAGCCGTTGCCGATCGTGCCATACCACACGGCGGAGTCGCCCTCGAACGCGATGCTGTTGACGAAACCCCAGGAGATGGAGGTCGTGTCGGCATCGTCGGGAACGAACTGCCGCCAGCGCGCCGAATCGCGATGGAGCACGAAGATGCCGTTGCCGTACGTGCCGGCCCAGATGGAGTGGCCGGGCGCTTCGGCGAGCTCGAGCACGTGCAGGCCCCAGCCGGCGTCCGGCAGCGCGGGCGGCAGCCCCTGCCGCTGGAACGGCATCAGCCCCTCGGGTACGGGGCCGCTCGCGCACGCCGCCGCGAACAGCAGGAGGGGCAGCGCGCGCCGCATCACAGGAATGTGGCCCGCTCGGAGTACTGAGCCCACTGCGTCGGTGTCTCCCATACTCTCACGTACACGATCGAGTCCGCCATTTTCCGCGGGAGCCGCGCCTTCAGCTCGTCGTGGAAGTACTTCGCCTGATTCTCCGCCGACGGCTCGACCGTGGTGAACGGTTCGAGCTCGTTCAGATTCTCGTGGTCCAGCCGATCCGCCAGCGCGCGCAGTTCCTTCTTCACGATGACGAAATCGAATGCAATGCCGGCCTCGTCCAGCTCGTCCGTGGCGAGCGCGAGCTCGACGACGTAGCGATGCCCGTGCAGCCGCTCGCACTTGCCGTGATAGTTGCGCAGGAAGTGCGCGGAGTCGTAGTGGGCCTGCACACTCACGACGAACATGTTCAGCTCACGATCCCGTTGGCCACGCTCAGCCGCAGGAACTCCTCACGCGTGCGGTGGTCCTCGAGGAACACCCCCTCCATCGCGCTCGTGATCGTCTTGGAGTTCTGCTTCTCCACGCCGCGCATCATCATGCACAGGTGGTACGCCTCGCAGATCACGCCCACGCCGCGCGGCTGCAGGATGTCCTGGAGCGCCTGTGCGATCTGCTCCGTCATCCGCTCCTGCACCTGGAGGCGGCGTGCGAACACCTCGACCACGCGCGGCAGCTTCGACAGCCCGACGATTCTGCCGTTCGGGATGTAGGCGATGTGCACCTTCCCGAAGAACGGCAGCATGTGATGCTCGCACAGCGAGTACATCTCGATGTCCTTGACGATGACCATGCTGTGATGGTCCTCATCGAACAACGCGCCGCCGACCGCATCCTCGACACTCATGCGGTAGCCGCGCGTCAGCCACGTCAGGCTCTGCTCCACCCGCTCGGGCGTCCGCAGCAGACCCGGACGCGTTTCATCCTCACCGATCCGCCGGAGCATCTCGGTCACCAGGTCGCGCAGAGGCGCGTCGGCCAGGCTCATCGGGTTTCCCCCGTGTACTCCACGTAGTTGCGCGGCGTTTCCCAGAGCACGAGGCGCACGAGGCGCACGGGTGCGGGAAGCAGCTCCGCCAGCCGCTCCCAGATGGCCACGACCAGGTTCTCCGTCGTGGGATTGCGGCCCTCCAACCATGCGACGTCGAGGTTCAGGTTGCGGTGGTCCACGTCGGCCACCACGCGCGCCTCGACGTCCTCGCGCAGCTTCTTCAGATCGTAGACGAACCCCGTCTCCGGGTCGATCGGTCCCTCGACCGTGACATCCAGCTCGTAGTTGTGGCCGTGCCAGTTGGGGTGCGCGCAGTCGCCGAAGACTTCCATGTTGCGCGCATCGCTCCAGTCGGCGCGTCCCAGGCGGTGTGCCGCGCTGAAATGCACGCGCCGCGTCACGCGTACCCGCGCCCCTGTCGTCGAATCCGCCATGTCCCTCCGCGTCGGTATGGCCGGCCAAGGTGCCGCCTCGCATCACCGAACCGCAAGTGCGGGTGCAGAAAAAAGCGCCGGCCCGCGAGGCGGGCCGGCGCGTGGTGAGACCGGAGGCTTTTCATGGAGCCCAGTCGCAAAGGACTGGTAACCTCCCCGTGCGTTTCGCCTTCCTCTCGCGAGGCGTGACGGCCAGCCCGGGAGTCGGCTCCATTCGAGTGTGCTGTAGGCCCAGAAACGTTCCTCCGGCAACACCACTCGACGACCGGAAATCTAGCCGGCCGGCTGAGTCGATGTCAATTGCACGATGCGTGCTCAAGGCTGCACATCGGCGTGCGTGTGATAGAGCACGCGCACGGTTGCTGCATCGCGCGGACCCGGCACATCGGTGTTGAGCGTACTGCCCCACATCAGATCCGCGGCATCGTCCGAATGGGCGCCGATGCCGAGCACGTGTCCCAGCTCGTGCGCGACCAGTTCGCGCACACGCGACACGGCACCCGGTGATGCGTTGACCGTCACCACCATCTTCACACGTCCGCCTTCGCCGTCGATCAGCGGGAAGGTCTGGAGTCCGTCATCATCGACGCAGAACGTGGTCACGGCGTTCGCGGCTTCCTGGGGACAGCCGTCGATGTCCACGATCTCCGGCAGGTCCGACCACGTGAGCACGACGTCGGCATCATCCGGGCCGCTCGCGAACTCGAGGCGGTACTCGTCCCAGAGTGCGACGCGGTTCCATGCGCGCGCACCCGTAGTGAACGCGCTGGTCAGCAGCGCCGCACGGTCGCCGGTGCCGCCGTTCACGTACACACGGATCTCCGAGCCCAGCGGCCAGTGCAGGACGAGGGGCGGATCGGCGAGGAGCCGGAATTCGTAGACGTCGGCATCCTCGTATCCTGGCATGGTTGCGGAGTCGCAGGCGAGAAGTGTTGCACCCGCGATCGCAGCGATGAGTGCGCGGTTCACCATGGCTGACCTCCGAAGGCGAGGCCGGCCCCGAGGAAGAAGCGGGAGATCCACGCCGGGTCCCCGCCCCGCTCCTCGAGTGCGCGTGCGTTGAAGCGATGGATCTGTGCAGCCGCGCGCAGCACGATGCGCAGCCCGCCCAGGTCCGGCTCGAATCCAAGCGATGCCTCGCCCAGCGGCGAAATCTCCGCGCGCCCATCGAAGAGCGGCACTTCATGGCCCCATGTGCGCAGTGCGCCGATGCCTGCGCCCGCGTACACGCTGTTCGCGAGGCGGTAGCGCAGGCCGACGAGCGCATGTGCGCTCTGCACGGGGTTCACATCGCGGGTGGATTCATCCTCGGCTTGCAGCATCGCGCGGCTCCAGCCCGCGGCCAGATCGAGCGCCATGTTCGGGCGCAGCGGACCGACCGCCGTCAGTGAGACGGCAAGGCCGGGCGCGGGAGCGGCCGTGACGGCGGCCGCCGGCGTTCCGCTGCTGGCGGCCGGCGCGCGGATCTCGTCCTGCACCCAGTCGCCGGAAAGGAGGACACCGGCGTGTGCCTCGACGCGCCATTGCTGTGCGGCGGCCAGCGCCGGAAGGAGGAGCAGCAGGAGAGGTACATATAAAGACGGAGCGACCGTCGTTGCCGACGGCCGCCCGTCTTGTCCGCGGCGCTCTCCCCGGAGTTCCCGCTCGCCGCGGCCAACCATGTTGTGGCGGCGGGAAGTGCAGGAACGGAGCCATACCGCTTCGATAACGCGAAGCATAGGCAGCTCAACAGTTTGGGGTCATCGGCGAGGCGCCCGGCGGGCGCCGTTTCGAGCACCTTTTTGCGCGTTCGCCGAACCTTTGTGCAAGCGGTAGCGACGCAGGCGGCGCAGGTTCGCGCGGTCGGCGGCGAGCGCGTCGCCATCCTTGGGCGTCTCGATCACCTTGGGAACGTCCCGGAGCCTCTCATCCCGGACGATCCGCCGGAACGGCTCGGGTCCCAGCGCGGCCGTTCCGATGTGGGCGTGCCGGTCCCGGCGGCTGCCGAGGGTTCCCACCGAATCGTTCAGGTGCAGCAGTCGCAGCCGATCGAGCCCGAGGACGTCGTCGAAGCGCGCGATCACGGCGTCATAGTCGTCGCGCAGGTCGTAACCTGCGGCGAAGACGTGGCAGGTGTCCATGAAGATGCCGACGCGCGGCCGCAGCGCGGGTGCGATCCGGTCGATGAGTGCGGCCAGCTCCTCGAACGTGGCACCCAGCGACTGGCCGGCGCCCGCGGTGGTCTCGAGGAGGACGAGCGGTCCGGGAACCGCAGCGAGCGCTTCCTCGAGCGCGGCGGCGTTGCGTGCGAGCGCATCCGCGCGATCACCTCCGGTGGCATTGCCGGGATGCGTCACGAGCGCGTCCAGCTTCAGCGCCGCAGCCCGCGTCAGCTCCGCGTGGAACGCCGCCTTCGACCGGGCTCGGAGCGTGGCGTCGGATGTGGCCAGGTTGATGAGGTAGGAGTCGTGCGCAGCGGCGAAGCGGATCCCCCAGTGCTCGCGCGCGTCGCGGAACGCGGCGACCTCGGTGGCGGGCAGTGGCGGATCGGCCCAGCGCTGCGGCTGTTTCGTGAACAGTTGGAGCACGACGGAATCCAGCTCGGCCGCGCGCGCCGGCGCGAGGGCTACGCCGCCCGCCGCCGATACGTGCGCGCCGAGTTCATCGGGCGCCCTCTTCGTTCGCCGCATCATTGCGCTAGAATAGGAGTCGCGCTCCAGAGACGCGACCCGCACCTGCGCGGTGACGATGCACAACCCCTGGCACGACCTGCCCACCGGCCCTGCGCCGCCCGACATCCTGAACGCGGTCATCGAGATTCCGCGCGGCAGCCGCAATAAGTACGAGCTGGACAAGACAACCGGACTGCTGCGCTTCGACAGGCTGCTGTACAGCGCGGTGTACTATCCGGGCGACTACGGCTTCATCCCGCGCACGCTCGCCGGCGATGGCGACCCGCTCGACGTCATCGTGCAGGTCACGGTGCCGACGTTCCCCGGCTGCCTCATGGAAGTGCGGCCGATCGGCGTGTTCGTGATGCGCGACGAGAAGGGCACGGATGAGAAGATCCTCGCCGTGCCCGTCCGCGATCCGCTCTACGATGAGTACCGGTCGCTGCGCGATGTGCCGCGCCACTTCCTCCGGGAGGTGGAGCACTTCTTCGCGATCTACAAGGAGCTGGAGGGCGTGAGCACGGATGCGCTCGGGTGGCAGGACCTCGACTCGGCGCGCGCAATCATCGAACGCGCTGCGGCAGACTACCAGGAATAAACGACGAGCGCGCCGCGAGCCCGGAGGCCGCGGCGCGCTCGTCCGTGCATACAGCCTACATCCCGGTCGTCGTCGCGGCCGTGTCCATCATCGTGGTGTCCATCGGCATCGTGTCCATCGGCTCGGGCGCAGGCGCCGGAGCAGGCATCGGCTCCGACAGCATCGTGTCGGCTTCCATGCCGGCATCCTCCGTTGCGCCGCCGCCGCAGGCCGCGATGGTCACTGCAGTCGAGAACGCGACAATGGACAACATCGAGCGCTTCATAGTCCTCTCCCGTGAGGTTCGCACATGGATCGCGCGCCGCGGCGCTCACCGTCGACCGGAGTCGCGAGCACCGGTCCGAGCCCCCGGAACACACGCCGGGAGCAACAGCCGCGCAGTATGTTGCAGGTACCGTGCCCTGTCAACATGGGGCCTGCGGCCCCGAGTCGGGAGACTGGAGTCTGGAGTCTGGTTTTTTTGAGCGCTCTCGCTGTGAGAGCGGCCGATGCTCCGTCCTGCGGTGAACCAGACTCCAGTATCCAGACTCCAGACCCCAGTCTCGCCTTTCCCTTCCCTGCGATGGGGGGTATGTTTCTTGCCCCCTGCGCGGCAGGTAAACGCACGAGACGCGAGGCTCGACCGTGGGCGTTCTGATCCTCATTTATCTGCTGCTCGTCTTCGTGCTGCCGCTGTGCCTGAGCGCCGTCGTTAGCTACCGTTCGCTGCCGCGGCTGCGCAGCTGCGGCCAGTGCGGCGGAGACACCTTCCCGATCGTATCCCGGACGGCGCGTTTCGCGTCGGGCTTCTCGCACGGCCGCGTCATCGAGCGTCGCTGGTGCCCGTCGTGCGACTGGAGCGGGTTCGTGCGCGTGCACCCGCCCGTCCCGCTGCCGGCCGGTACGCGTCTCACGATGCGTACGGTCGAGCTGCGGTCGGTGACGGTCGACGGTCTACACTGGGGTGTGCGGCTCGAGTGCTGGCGGGAAACGACCGAGTGGTGGGGCCGCCTCGTGTTCGTGGCGCCGTCCGGACGGCTGTGGGCGGACGGCCGCGCACTGCGCGGCTCGAGCGACCACGAGCTGCTGGGCCGTGCGCGCGCGCTGTCGGAACCGGCCCTCGTGTCGCGACTGCGCGCGCTGGTCTCCGATCAACGGAAGGCGTAGCTCACTCGTCGGTACAGCCGGCCGCGCGCCACGCGGCGTCCAGCATCTGTCGGCGGGCGGCATACCGCAGTCGCTTCTTCGCCGCCTCGATGTCCAGCCATGCGTACTCGCTCGCCTCGACTTCCGACAGCGTCACATGCGTATGCTTCGCCTCGGCGAGGAAGTAGGTGACCTCCTTGCGCACGAGCGTGCGCTCCCTGCCGACCAGCGTGCTGAAGCGATAGTGCTCGGTGTGCTCGAAGGACTCGACGATGCGGATGTCCTCCTCGGTCAGCCCGGTCTCCTCGCGCAGCTCGCGCAGGGCCGCATCCCTGCGGCTCTCGCCACGGTCGACGCCGCCCTTCGGGAACTCCCAGAGTGGCCTTTTCGTGAGCCTCGACAGCAGGAGGAGGAACTGGCAGCCGCCGGGTGAACGGTGGAAGACAATGACACCCGCAGACACGTCTCGACGGAATCGCATGCGCCTCGCGCGCTGGAATCGGACCGGGCTGCGAAGGTCGGCGCGCCCGGCGCAGGTGTCAAGGAACACGCGTTGCATCCCGGCCATCCCATGAACGACCGCGAGTCGGCCCCCCTCCGTCCCGTCCCCGACCTTGCCGGGACGCCGGTCTCCGACGCGGGCGGGCTGCCGATCGGATCGCTGTTCGGCGCGCTCGCCGAAGCCGAAACGGGACTCATCCGCTACTTCGACCTCGCACTCGCGGACGATCGCCGTCACGTCCTCGTGCCGGTCGGCCATGCGCGCCTGATCGAGGGGCCGAACGGCAACGCGCTGCGGCTGCGCGCGGCCGTACGCGCGGACCTTGACGACATCCCCACGTTCGACCGCACCACGAAGATCGATGACGGCTGGCAGGACCATCTCCTGGCCGCGCTCGGCCGCTGCTTCCACGGCGAGCGCTACTACGCGCATCCCGCATACGACCACAGCGGCTTCTATGCAGGGCCGCATCCGATCGTGCCGGAGTCCGGCGTGCCCGGTGAGATGAGGCGTGCGTCGTCGCTCGAAACGGAGCATGCGGCACGCGCGCCGATCGGCCGCGCGCTGATCGGTCTCGCGGGTGCATCGATCGGCCGCATCACCGATGTGCTCGTCACACCCGCGGCAGGTGCGCGCTACATCGAAGTCGAGGATGCGACGCGTCGCCGCACGCTCCTCCCCGTCGGCTACGTGCGCGGCGCCGCGGACGACGGTACACTGCGCGCGCCCGGCCTTACGGCCGACGATCTCGCCGCGCTGCCGGAGTCTCGGGGCATCCCGGATTTCGAAGCGGAACGTGCGCTGATGCAGGCGCTCGAAGCTCGATTCGCCGGCCAGCGCCGCTACGTCCGCCCGGATTTTCTCTTCGAGTGCTAGCGCGACGCGCGCGCGTCGTGCATCTTCGCGCGCCATGCAGCTCACACTCTCCGTTCTGTGCGACGACGCGCGCGAGCGACCGGACGGCCGGGTCGATCTCGTGGGCGTATTCGATCGCCTGTCGGCGCCGGGATTCCCCGCGATGCAGGAACGCATGGTCGCGGTCTTCGTGATGGAATGGGATGCCGACGAGGCCGGACATCAGCCTCTGCGCGCGGATCTCCTCGATGAGCGCGGCCGCCGCGTCCTCACCATCGAGGGCCACACCGATGTGGTCGGGCCCGGCGCGGACGGCGAACGTGCACGCACGCGACTCATCCTGCCGCTCGAACGGGTCGTGTTCCCGCAGGCGGGCCGCTATCGCTTCGAGCTCGTGGCGGGCGGGGACACGCATCCCGCCGCACCACTCCACGTGTTGCACCGCCCGGAACCCGGCCGGGATCCGTCCTCCGGAGGACGGGTATGAAGCCGCGCGCACCCGAGGAAGGGGGCGCGCCCGCACCGGAGGCGAAGTGGAAGGACCCGTCGATCTTTCGAATCCGCAGGACGTCGTGCGCGTGCTGGCCGCGCTCTCGGATGTGAACCGCTTCCGCATCGTGGAGCTGCTCTCAGCCGACGGCGTGGAGCTGTCCTGCCGCGCGATCAGCGGATCGCTCGGGCTCTCGCCCTCGCTGCTCTCGCATCACCTGTCCGTGCTCGAGGACGCCGGCCTCATCGACAGGCGACGCAACGGACTCTGGACGCTCAACCGCCTGCGACGCGACGAGCTCCGCCGTCGTCTCGCAGCTCTCCACCGCATCGTCCGCCTCGAATCCGATACCGCGACGGTCGAGGTCGATCCGCCTCCCGCCGCCTGAACACCTTCCAGACAACACAGCCAACGGAGACCGTATGAGCGCGGACCGCGACGGACGCCGGGGAGTTCCCCTGCACACCAAGATCCTGACCGGCCTCGTCCTCGGCGCGGGCGCGGGCGTATACGCCAACTACATGTGGGGCGGCACCAACGCGCTCGACTGGGCGATCAACAACATCGCGACACCGATCGGCCAGGTCTTCCTGCGCATGCTGTTCATGGTGGTGGTGCCGCTCGTCTTCACCACGCTCACGCTCGGCGTCGCTACGCTCGGCGACCTCCGCAAGCTCGGCCGCGTCGGCGGGAAGACGCTCGGCTTCTTCATCGTCACCACCGGCTTCGCAGCCGCGCTCGGACTCCTGCTCGTCAACGTCATGAAGCCGGGGCTCGGCCTCGACCCTGCCGTGCGCGATGGGCTGCTCGCCCAGTACTCCGATCAGGCCGCCGCCACCGTACAGGCCGCCGGCAGCACGGGCTTCGGCATCAATACGTTCGTCTCGATCGTACCGCGCAACGTCGTGCAGTCGATGGCGAACTTCGAGATGCTCGGCATCATCTTCTTCTCCCTCATGTTCGGCATCGCGCTCACCCGCCTGCCCGAGAACCTCTCGTCCCCGGTGCTCAAGGTGCTCGAAGGTGTCGCACATGCGGTGATCGAGATCATCGGCTTCGCGATGAAGCTCGCACCCTACGGCGTCTTCGGCCTCATCTTCGCCGTCACCGCGCGCTTCGGCTGGGACGTGCTCCAGTCCCTGCTCATGTACGTGATCATGGTGCTGGTCGGCCTGATCATCCATCAGATCGTCACACTTCCGCTCATCGCACGCGCAGCCGCCGGCATCGGATTCCGCGAGTTGTTCCGGAAGGCCCGTTACATGATGATCACGGCCTTCTCCACCTCCAGCTCCAACGCGACACTGCCCACGACGCTGCGCACCTCCGTCGAGGAGTTCGGCGTGCCGCCGCAGATCGCCGGCTTCGTCATTCCGCTCGGCGCGACGATGAACATGAACGGCACCGCCCTCTTCGAGGGCATGACCGTCCTGTTCCTTGCCCAGGTGTTCGGTGTCGACCTGTCGCTCGGCATGCAGGCGATCGTCGTCGTCATGGCAATCATCACCGCCATCGGCGCGGCCGGTGTGCCCAGCGGCTCGATTCCGCTGCTCGTCATGGTGCTCATGATGGTGGGCGTGCCAGGCGAGGGGATCGCGCTGATCCTCGGCGTGGACCGCATCCTCGACATGGCCCGCACCGTCCCCAACGTCACCGGCGACCTGATCACCTCGATCTTCGTCGCCAAGTCCGAGGGCTACGAGCTGGTGCCGGCCACTGCGCCGGACTTCTCCACCGAAGCTGCGCTGGAAGTTGAGGTGCCGCCGGAACCGCCCGTGACGGCCGGCGGCTGATACTGCGGGGGCGGGGGCGGGCGAGACGGGAACTGCGGGGGCAGGGGCGGGCGAGAGCGCGGGCGAGAAGGGAACGGCGGGTGGTCCCCGCGGGTG
>CAYUIG010000003.1:57395-106965 GCA_964444685.1 uncultured Gemmatimonadaceae bacterium
CGCGTCGGCTCTGTTCGCGGGAAGTGTGGGTGCTCGGACCACGCGTCGGCTCTGTTGGCGGGAAGTGTGGGTGGATCCAGCCGACGAGGCCGGCTGCGCCTCGATGCGTGACGGTCGGTCCAGGATCGGCGACGGTCGCGCCGTCGAGCACCAACAATTCCCGCGAACAGAGCCCGATGCGTTCGGGAGAGAATGCGTCGAAGCGCGTCCGGGAGCGACGAACTTCCAACGGTGACATGTCTGGATGGGACTACTGGAAGTTTGCCGCTGCATAGCGGCTCAACTTCCGTCGGAACCTCACATGCCTCGGGACCGTTGGAAGTTGACCGCTCCAGGACGGCTCAACGTCCAACAGTCCCAACCGCTCATTGCAGCATTGGAAGTTCGCCCCGCGAGGAGGCATGGCCCCCGCCGTTCGGGAGGAAGTGCTACTCCGAGCTGTGAACGCGGTAACTTACCGAAACGGAATGTCCAACTGGGACTTCGGGAAGTTCGCTGCGCCCTGGCCGGTCAAATTCCCACGCGTCGACAGGAAACCCGGAGAGCCAGGGAAGTTGACCGCCCCACGAACGGTCAACTTCCCCAAGTCCCATGGACGCATCGCGGATCTGGAAGTTCGCCGCCCCAAACCGCGCTTCACCCGCCGCGCGACCCGCCGTGAAAGCCCGCCGTGATAACCCGCCGTGAAAACCCGCCGTGAAAACCCGCCGTGAGTCGCCCGCCATAAGTCGCCCGCCGTGAGTCGCCCGCCACACGTCGCCCGCGTCACCCGAACCTACCGGATGCCCGGCTCCGTCATCGGCCTCGGATCCAGGACCGCGTCGAGCTCGGTATCGGGGAGCACGCCGCGCTCACGCGCAACCTGCCGTGCGGTCTTCCCTTCCTTGAAGGCCTGCTTGGCGATCGCAGCGGCCTCGTCGTAGCCGATGCGCGGCGCGAGCGCAGTGGCGAGGGAGAGATTGCCCTCGAGCAGCTCGCGGCAGCGATCCTCGTTGGCGGTGATGTCGGACACGCACTTGTCGGCCAGCACGCGTGCGGCGGAGGCGAGCAGCGTGATGGACTGGATGAGCGCATGCGCCATGACGGGCATCATGACGTTGAGCTCGAGGTAGCTGCCCATGCCGCCGACGGTGATGGTGGTGTGGTTCCCCATCACCTGCGCGGCCACCATGGTCACGGCCTCCGGGATGACCGGATTGACCTTGCCGGGCATGATGCTGGACCCGGGCTGAATGGCGGGCAGCGTGATCTCGGCAAGGCCTGCACGCGGACCGCTGGCCATGAGTCGCAGGTCGTTGGCGATGCGCGTGAAGGAAACCGCGAGCGTGTTCAGCGCGCCGTGTGCCTGCACGATCGTGTCGCGCGTGCCCTGTCGCTCGAAGTGGTCGCTCGCCTCGCGGAACTCGGTGCCCGTGAGTTCGGAGATGCGTGCAATGGCGCGCGCAGCGAAATCCGGGTGCGTGTTGATGCCGGTGCCGACGGCGGTGCCGCCCAGCGGCAGCTCGGCCATGTCGGCGATGGCCTCGCGCACGCGCCGCTCGCCGTGGGTCACCTGTGCGGCGTAGCCGGCGAACTCCTGGCCCAGGCGCACGGGTGTGGCATCCATCATGTGCGTGCGGCCGGACTTCACGATGCCGTCGAACTCGCGCGCCTTCGCGGTGAGTGCCTCGCGCAGGCGCCCCAGCGCCGGCAGCAGGTCGCGCATCATCGCCGTGCACGCGGCCACCTGCATGGCGGTCGGGATCACGTCGTTGGACGACTGCCCTGCGTTGACGTGATCGTTGGGATGAACGCTCTTCGAACCGATCGCGTCTCCGCGGATCTGCGCGGCGCGGTTCGCGATCACCTCGTTCGCGTTCATGTTGGACGACGTGCCGCTCCCCGTCTGGAAGATGTCCAGCACGAAGTGAGTATCCAGCTTCCCGTCGATCACCTCATCGGCCGCGGCGACGATGGCATCCGCGAGCGCCGGATCGAGCAGACCGAGATCGCGGTTGGTCTCCGCCGCGGCCTTCTTGATCGTGCCGAGCGCGGCGATGAACGCGCGCGGAAAACGCAGATCGCTGATGGGGAAGTTCTCGACCGCCCGCTGCGTCTGCGCGCCCCACAGCGCATCCGCCGGCACCCGCATCTCCCCGAGTGAGTCCTTTTCGATTCTGTAATCCGTCATGATCCTTTTCCTCGACTCTCGACTCCCGACTCCCGACTCCCGACTCTCGACTCCGTGCTATTTCCGCGGCGGCCGTGACGGCCGCACCTCGATCCGGCTGGGCAGTGTGCGCTCGGGCATGCGCAGCAGATCCACGACGATCTGTCCGATGTCTTCCGGCTGGATCATCCACGACTCGTCCGCGCCGCGCGGGCGGAACTCGGACGAAACGCTGCCGGGCATGATGTAGGACACGCGGATGCCGTCGTAGCGCACCTCCTGCATGAGCGCCTCGCTGAAGCCGATGAGCCCGTGCTTGCTGGCGTTGTACGCCGCGCCGCCGGGGAACGCGTTCTTCCCCGCGAGACTCCCGATGTTCATGACCCAGCCGCCGCCGGCCGCGCGCAGGTGCGGGATCGCGTAGTGCGTGCAGTAGAAGACGCCGCTCAGGTTGGTGCCGATGACGGTGTCCCACTGATCCGGGTCCATGTCAGCTACCGGTGCGAACCGGCCCACGCCCGCGTTGTTGACGAGCACGTCCAGCCGCCCGAAATGCGCAACGGTCTGGGCAATCATGCGCTCGCAGTCCTCACGCCGTCGCACATCGCCCACGATCCCGAGGGCGCCGAGCCCGTGCGCTGCGGAATCCACCGCTTCGCGCCCGCGCGCCGAGATGGCGACGCGTCCGCCCGCGCTCACGAGCGCCGACGCGATCCCGAGCCCGATCCCCTTCGATCCACCCGTAACCAGCGCTACGACATCCATCCTGCCTCCTGCCGAGAAAGCAAAGCACCGAACCTTATTGCTTATGTCACCGGGCCGCCACTACCCTGTGCTTCCCATGGAAGTCACCGGCAGGGTCGCACTCGTTACAGGCGGCGCGCACCGCGTCGGCCGCGCACTGGTCCTCGGGCTCGCGCGTGCGGGCGCCGACATCGTGCTGCACTACCACAGCTCGGAGTCGGCCGCCGCCGCGACGGCGGAGGAGGTACGCGCGCTGGGACGGCGCGTCGTCGCCTTGCAGGCGGATCTTTCGAATGCCGATGAGATCGACGCGCTCGTCGATGCCGCAGCGAAGGCATTCGGAAGGCTGGACATCCTCGTGAACAGCGCGTCGGTGTTCGAGAGTGCGCCGCTCGAGGAGATCAGCGCAGAGGACTGGGACCGCGTGATGGCGATCAACCTGCGCGCACCCTTCCTGCTGTCGCGCGCCGCCGCACCGCATCTGCGAGCGGATGGGGGCGGCGTGATCGTAAACATCGCGGACCTGTCGGCGCTCCAGGCGTGGCCGAGCTACGCGCACCACGCGGTGTCGAAGGCGGGACTGGTGCAGCTGACGCGCGTCCTCGCGCGCGCGCTCGCGCCGGAGGTGCGCACCGGCTGCATCCTGCCGGGCACGGTGTTGCCGCCGCCCGGCCACGATGACGGCCAGGAGCGGCGGATCACGGAACGGGCCGGTGAGCCGGAGGACGTGGTGCGCGCGCTGCTGTACCTCGTCGCCAGTGATTTCGTGACGGGGGAATCCCTCGTGGTGGACGGCGGAAGGATGCTGCTCTAGCGGTGTACAAGCCGCCCATGAGCAAGCAGATCCTGGGCGCCGCCGCCCTTACGGCGGTGCTGGCCGGTTGCGGTCCGGGCCTGGATTGTCCGCCGCTGGATGCCTTCATGGACTACCGACCGCCCGAGGCGACGCGCGTGTACGCCGCGGACGGTTCCCTCCTTGCCGACCTCTCCCCCGAGCGGCGCACGGTCGTCGAGCTGCGCGACATGCCGGTGGCGGTGCGCGACGGCTTCGTCGCGGTCGAGGACCGCCGCTTCTGGCGGCACGGCGGCGTGGACTACCGCGGTGTGGTGCGCGCGATGGCGGTGAACGTGAAGTCGCTGTCGTTCGCGGAGGGGTTCAGCACGATCACGATGCAGCTCGCGCGCAACGTATTCCCCGAGGAGCTGCCGCGCGGCGACAAGCTGCGCCGCAAGATGTGCGAGATCGATCTCGCCGGTGACATCGAGGACGCGCTCGACAAGCCGGAGATCCTGAAGCGCTACATCAACCAGGTGTACATGGGCGACGGGCGCTACGGCATCGAGGAGGCGTCGCGTTCGTACTTCGGCAAGCCCGCGCGCGAGCTGAGCCTGCCCGAGGCCGCGCTGCTCGTCGGCATCGTCAAGAACCCGGAGGGCTACAACCCACGCAAGAACCGCGTGCGCGCGGTGCAGCGCCGCAACACGGTGCTGGAAGTGATGGCGCGCGAGGGCGTGATCACGCAGGAGGAAGCGGATGCCGCGAAGGCGGCGCCGCTGAAGCTCGCCGACCCGATCGATGGCGCGGGCGCGGCGCCGTGGTTCGTGGCCGCGGTGCGCGAGGAGCTGCGCGAACGCTTCGGCTCGGAAGCGCACGTGCAGGGGCTGCGCGTGCACACGAGCCTGGATCCGGACATTCAGCGCGCCGCACGCGAAGCACTGGTCGAGCGGATCCGGAAGATCGAAGCGGGCGAGATCGGCCGCTACGAACATCCCGTTCCCGACAGTGTGCTGGCACCCGCCAACGGTGACGGCTCACCGTATCTGCAGGGCATGGTGCTCGTCATGGACAACGCGACCGGGCTGGTGCGTGCGTTCGTGGGCGGTCGCGACTTCCGTCACTCGTCGTTCGACCGCGCATTCGATGCGCGCCGGCAGCCGGGCTCATCGTTCAAGCCGATCGTGTTCGCCGCTGCACTGCAGCAGGGCTTCACGGCGAGCACGCGCGTCGAGACGACGCCCGTCAGCATAACGAACACATCGGGCGTCGCGTGGCGGCCGGATGACCTCGTACCGGACTCGATCGAGTCGCTGCCTGCCCGCGAGGCGCTCGCCCGTTCGTCCAACAACGCGGCGATCCGCGTCGGGCAGTTCGTGGGCGAGGAGCGTGTGATCGCGATGGCGCGCACGCTCGGCCTCACCACACCGATCCCTGCGTACCCATCGATCTTCCTGGGCGCCGCCGAGGTCATCCCCGCCGAGTTCGTGGCCGCGTACGCGACGCTCGCGAACGGCGGCTACCGGGTGAAGCCGACGTTCATCACGCGCGTCGAGGATGCGCGCGGGAACGTGCTGTGGCAGGCCGACCTGAGGCCGGAGCCCGTGCTGGATGAAGGCGTCGCGTTCCTCACCGTGAACATGATGCGCGACGTCGTGGATCACGGCACCGGCGCATCCATCCGTCGCGCGGGCTTCCAGCACCCGGCAGCGGGCAAGACCGGTACGACGAACGACGCGAAGGACCTGTGGTTCGTCGGCTCGACGCCCGAGCTCACGGCCGGCGTGTGGATCGGTTTCGACACGCCGAAGGAGGTCACCGCACGCGCCGGCGGCAGCAGTGCCGCCGCGCCAGTGTGGGCAGCGATCATGAAGGCGGCGTACGCGGACCGCCCTGCCCCGCGCGACTGGCAGCCGCCCGCGAACGTCGTGGCGATCCCGGTCGACACCGCGTCCGGCCACCCGGCCGGACCGGACTGTCCGCAGGAGCAGGTCGTGACCGAGTATTTCCTGCAGGGCACGCAGCCGCTCACCTTCTGCCCGCTCCACTCGGGCGGCAGCTTCGTGGACCGCGTCCTCCGGGGGCTGCGCCGGATCTTCTGAAGCGTCGCTCTGGCGTCGGCATGGTGCGAGGTCGTACTATTGAGCCCTCCTCCCCGGGACTGGTTCGATCATGAGTGCAGCCCCTTCACCATGGCATGCCGACCGTGAGATCGAACGCCTGCTCTGTTCGCTGGCGGGCGTGATCTCGGCGCGGGTGGTGACCAACCCGCTCGGACGCCCCGAGGAGGTTCACATCCTCGCCTCGCCGCAGCTCAATCCGAAGCAGGTCGTGCGCAACGTCGAGTCGGCATTGAGTGCCGGGCTCGGCATTGTCATCGATCGGCGGATCGTGAGTGTGGCGCAGGTGCGACAGGAAGCGCTCGAGCAGGCGGTGGCCGAAGCCGCGGCGGCCCGCGGGACCGCCGCCCCAAGGCCGGCCGCACCGCAGCTGCCGGTGTCCGAGCCCGTCATCGAAGGCGAACCGCAGCCGGAGAGCCAGCCGCGGCTCGTGTTCGCGGGTTACGAAGCGCAGAGCAGCGCGCCGGGCGGATCGCTGTGCACCGTCACGCTGCGGCGCGGCAACGAGACGTACACCGGCAACGGTGCGGGCGCCGCGACCATGCAGGGGCGCGCCGTCGCAGGTGCACGCGCACTCTTTGCCGCACTCGTGGCAGCGCGATCGGATGACGGCCTTGCACTCGAAGGGCTGGCGGTCGTGGAGACGCACGGCCGCGAGTACGTCCTCGTCGCTGCACGCGCGCTCGCGGGCCGCCACTCGCGCTCGCTCACCGGGCTCGCGGCCATCGAGGCCTCGCCGGAAGAGGCGGGCGTGCTCGCATCGCTCCAGGCCGCCAACCGCTGGCTGGGCCTGACCTGATGCCCGCCACCCGACTTCTGCTCCGCTGATGGAGTCGCCCGCGCCGCCGAGCGAACAGGCCGGCCACGACCTCGAGGAGTGGCTGTCGCGCGCAATCGCCACGCTGCCCGGCGTGGTGAACGCGACCGTATGGCTCACGGACCTGCGCCGGCTGCGCGCCTGTCACGTCACCGCGGCCCCGAACGCTTCCGCGATCATCATCGCGAACGCCGCTGCGCAGGTGCTCCGCCGGCACGGCATCCAGTTCAGCATGGAGATGATCCGGGTCGCGTTCCGCGAGGAGCCGACGCCGTCGCTCGTGATCGCTCCCACCGAGCGCAAGCCGTCCGAACGTTTCCTCGTCCTTTCCGACCTGGTCGTGCACCGCACCGGCCCGCGCGTGACGTGTACGGTCACACTTGCACGTGACGGCCGGACGTACATAGGCGAAGCGACGGAGCTGGATACGGAAGCGGGACGGATTCGCGCGGCGATCCGCGCCACGCTCGTGGCTGCGGAGAACGCCGGCGAGGATCTGGCGCTGGGACTCGAGGGGTCGGCGATCCTGGACCTGTTCGGCCGGCGTTACGTCGCGTCGTCGATCGAGGCGACGGCGGGCCGGGACCACGGACTGCTGGCGGGACTGGTGCCGATCGATCCCGCGCGCTCACCCGAGGAGGCCGCGTGCATGGCGGCCCTGCGCGCAATCGACCGCTGGTCCGCCCGCTGAGGGATCAGGCCTCGGCCGCCCGGGGCGGGCCGAGGAATCGCTCCACTTCCTGCACCACCCGGCGCGGCTCGACCGGCTTCGCGAGGTAGCCGTCGCAGCCGGCCTGTTGCGCCTTCTGCCGGTCCTCCTCGAGCGCGTGCGCGGTCAGCGCGACGATCGGGATCGACCGGGTCGCGTCGTCCGCCTTCAGCCGCTGCGTCGCCTCCCAGCCATCGAGCTTGGGAATCGAGATGTCCATCAGGATCAGGTCCGGCCGCTCCCTGCGCGCGCACTCGACACCCTCCTCCCCATCGCGGGCCTCCAGCACATGGTAGCCCACGTGCTCCAGGATCGTGCGATAGACGACGAGATTGTCCTCGTTGTCTTCGACCAGGAGAACCGTCTTCGGTGTGCGTGCGCTCATGGGTGCCGCCGGAGTGTGCGGGGTTGCGGGCATGGCGATGGAGGCGGTGGCATACACGATTCGTGCCATTTCAGGACTCCGCCTCCTCGCGTTCCTTGAAGATCTTGAGGTTGGTCGAATGGCCGGGATTGTAGCGAGCCTTGGGATCGATTTCATGGACGGCGTGATTGACGGCCATGGCCGCCTCGGAGAAGCCGGTGGCGATCAGTTCCAGCTTGCCCTCGTACGTGCAGATGTCGCCCGCGGCATAGACGCGCGGCAGGCTCGTCTCCAGGCGCGCGTTCACCTTGATGTTGTTGCGCTCGAGCTCGATCCCCCAGTTCGCGATCGGGCCGAGGTCCGGCTTGAAGCCGATGAGCGCGAGCACCGCATCCACCTCGAACGTCGTGTCCTCGTTCGTGCGGTTGTCGAAGATCGTGACGTAGCGAACGCAGTCGTCGCCGTGGATCGCGCGCACTTCGCGATGCGTGAGCAGCTCCACGCGTCCATCATCCACCGCCGCGCGCAGCAGCTTCATCGATGCGGCGTGTGCGCGGAACCCTTCGCGCCTGTGGATCAGGATGAGGCGCGTCGTCCGATCGACGAGGTTCAGCACCCAGTCTACCGCAGAGTCGCCGCCGCCCACGATGAGGACGCGCTTCCCTTCGTAGTGTGACGGATCCTTCACGTGATATGCGACGCCTCGTCCGAGCATCGCGTCGTAGCCCGGACATTCCAGCGCACGCGGGGAGAACGCGCCCTTCCCGCCCGCAATCAACACAGCGCGTGTCGGATAGCGTCCGCGGTCCGTTGTGAGGATGTAGCCGTCGCCATCGGGCAACAGCTCGAGCACCTGTTCCTCGAGGCGCACGTCCGCGCCGAACTGGAGGCCCTGCTCAATGAGGTTCTTCGCGAGATCGCGCGCGAGGATGCGCGGAAAGCCGCCGACGTCGTAGACGTACTTCTCCGGATACAGCGCGGTCAGCTGACCACCCAGCTCCGGGAGCGAGTCCACGATTCGCGTCGTAACGCCGCGCATGCCCGCATAGAACGCGGCGAACAGGCCGGTCGGCCCGCCGCCGATGATCGTCAGGTCTTTCGGTTCTGCTTCCATGGCTCCTGTATGAAACCGCGCATCCTAGGCCGGCCCGTCCGCACGCCGCAAGTCGGCCAGCCCGGCGCGCACATAGTCGATCACGGCCATCGCGCCGATGATGCCGGCCGCCCATGCGATCGGCGGCAGCGCGGCGGGGAACAGCGTCAGTGCCGCAGCGGCCGCGAGCTGCAGCGTGGTCACCACTTTACCCGCGAAGCGCGCCTGCAGCCGCACACGCATCCAGCGCAGCACGATCACGAAGAAGCCGATGACCGCAAAGACGTCGCGCACGACGAGCAGCAGCAGATGCCACAGCGACAGTTCGCCCCACGCCGCATACGCGAACAGCACGCTCAGCAGGAACGTCTTGTCCGTGATCGGGTCCAGGATCGCACCCGTGCGCGTGCGCAGGTCATACCGTCGCGCGAGGAATCCGTCGGCGAAGTCGGTGCCCGCGGCCGCGGCGATCACGGCCATGCGTGCGCCCGCACCTTCGACGAGGAAGAAGAGCCCGGCGAGGGGCAGCCGAAGGAGCGAAAGGATGGTGGGCGCGTGCGCGAGCGCGCTCATTCGAGCGTAGTCTTCGGCTGGTACAGGCTGGAGGTGCGGTAGCGCGCGATGGACTCGCGAAGCAGCAGCTTCAGCCCGACGGCCACCGGCATGGCGAGTAGCAGTCCCACGAAGCCGAATACGGACCCGCCGATCGCAATCGCGAGGATCACCCACACCGGGTGCAGGCCGACGGAGTCGCCGACAATGCGCGGGCCCGTGACGCTGCTATCGATGAGCTGCACGACGAGGAATACGGCGCCGGCCTTGAGGATCGCGGTGAGGAAGCTGCCCGAGAGCGCAGCGATCAGCACGACGGGAATGATGCTCACGATGAGGCCGAGGTACGGCACGACGTTGAACACGGCCGCGACGACACCGACGAGGCCGGAGTACGGGAAGCCGACGATCAGCAGGCCGAGCCATGTGAAGACGCCGACGAGCATCGCCGCGATGAGCTGGCCCCGCAGGAAGCGCGAGAGCAGTCCGTCGTACTCGGTGAAGAGCGAGACCAGGCGCTCGCGGCGCGCGGTCGGCATGAGGTCGCGCACGCGTGCAGTGATCTTGTCCCAGTCGCGCAGCAAGTACACGATCAGCACGGGCGTGAGCACGATGTAGCCCAGCATCGTGAGCGCGAAGCCGAAGCCGCGGCCGACGCCCAGCACGGCGGACCACGCGCGTCCGACGATCTCATCCTGCCGCTGCGCAATGAGCTCGGAGAGGCGCTCCTCCTCGAGGAACGCGAGCGCTTCGGGCCGGAGGAACGGCAGGTCGAGCCGGGACAGCCGGCCGCGCGTGCTCTCGAGCCATTCGGACAGACGCGTGGCGAGTTCGGGCAGCCTGCCGACCAGCGTTTCGATCTGGTTCACGAGTGCCGGAATGCCGAACAGCACAACCGCGGCGAGTGCGACGAGCGCCGGGAGCGCGAGCACGGCCACGGCCGCCGTACGCGGCAGGCCGCGCCGCTCGAGCACGTCGACGCCGGGGTCGAGGATGTACGCGATGCCGAGCGCGACGAGGAACGGTGCGAGCAGCGAGCCGAACGATTCGAGGAACCACACGGCGAGCAGCAGGGTGGCGGCGATGACGAGGACGCGGTGGCGGCGCGTGCCGACGAACGGCCAGACGAGCAGCAGCAGGCCGAGATAGAGAACGAACGGCGACAGGATGCCGCGCGTCGCGTACAGCAGCCATGCCGCGACGAGGACAATGATCGCCGCGTAGGCGGCACGCCAGTCGAAGCCCGGAACGCGTCTGTTCATGCCTCGCCCAGGTGCTGTCCCGCCGCGCGCAGCACCTCGCGCGCGTTCGCGTACGTCAACTGCGCGAGCGCGGCGCCGAACGGCCGCCACACACATTCGGAGATGCCCTCTGCGTGCTGCGGCACAGCGTCGCCGGAGGCGCACTCGAGCAGGTAGAAGTGGCAGACCTTGTGGACCAGACGTCCCTCGCTGCGGAAGAACCAGTCGATCGTCGGCAGCGGCGCCACGACGTCCAGCGCATTCAGTCCTGTCTCCTCGCCCACTTCCCGCACCGCCGCCTGCTCGGGTGTCTCGCCGTCCTCGACGTGACCCTTCGGCAGGCCCCAGTTGCGGTACGGGTCGCGGATCAGCAGGAAGCGCACGCCGGCCTCGTCGCGGCGGAAGACCACGCCGCCCGAGCTGGTCTCCCGCGCCGGAGCCGACCGCTGCACGCCTTCCTCAGCCATTCACCACCCGTTCCGCGATCTGGACGGCATTCGTCGCTGCGCCCTTGCGCAGGTTGTCCGCCACGACCCAGAGGTGCAGGAGGTTGGGTGTGTCCGGGTCCGCGCGCAACCGCCCGACGCGGACCGCATCCGTGCCCGCCGTTTCCAGCGGCGTGGGGTCCCGTTCCGCGTCGAAGTACAGGACGCCGGGCATCGCACGCAGCGCCTCCGCCGCTTCGTCGACACCCAGCCGGCGTTCGGTCTCGACCGCAACCGAGATCGAGTGACCGATCGCGACCGGGACGCGCACGCAGGTCACCGAAACCGGCAGGCCGGGCGCGCCCAGGATCTTCCGCGTCTCCGCCCGCACCTTCCGCTCCTCCTCGTTCCAGCCCGCGCCGTCGCGCGCGCCGATGAACGGCACGAGGTTGCCCGCGATCGGCGCCACGAACGGCGACTCCGCCGCCTCACCCTCCTGCTCCGCGCGCAGCGCTTCCAGCCCCTTCTGCCCCGCACCCGACACCGACTGCATCGTCGTGGCGATCACGCGCTGCAAAGCGGCGACGCGGCGCAGCGCTTCGAGCGCGACCACGAGCTGAATCGCCGCGCAGTTCGGATTCGCGATGATGCCGAGCGGGCGGTCTCCAACCGCCGATGCGTTCACCTCGGGCACCACGAGCGGCACGCGTTCGTCCATCCGCCACGCGGACGAGTTGTCGATCACGACGGCACCCGCCCCGGCCGCAACGGGCGCCCATGTGCGGCTGCGCTCCGCACCGGCCGAGAACAGGGCGACGTCGCACCCCGCGAACGCTGCCGGCGAAGGCGTCGCCACGTCCCAGCTCCGGCCGCGCCACTCGACTGCGGTACCCACCGAACGCTCCGAAGCGAGCGGAACGAGTTCCGCTGCGGGGAAGCCGCGCTCCTCGAGAACCGCGAGCATCGTGCGGCCGACGGCGCCGGTGGCGCCGAGCACGGCCACCTTCACGCGCGCACCTCGGCGAGGTTGAACGCATCGTGGAGCACCTGGAGACTCCGCTGCTCGTCCGCGGTGCCAACAACCACCGAAACGGAGATGGACGACGTCGTCACCGCATACACCTCGATGCCCGCGGCCTCGAGTGCCTCGAACGTGCGCGCGAACACGCCGGGCACACCGTGCATGCCGCTGCCGACGAGGGTGACGCGAGAGAGACCGGAGCGCACTTCCACGACCTCGCCGCCTGCTTCCTTGAGCAACTCTTCCGCAACTTCCCGTGCGTGCTCGCGGTCCTCCTCGAACACCGTCACCTGCACGAGCCGTTTGCCATCCGCACGATCCGCCATCGTGACGTGGTCGACGCTCACGCCCGCGTCGGCGAAGCGCTTGAGCAGCTTCGTGACGACCGACATGCGCGCGGGCAGGCCGCGCAGCACGAGGGCCGCCTGCGGCCCCACCGCCGCGAGTCCGATCACGACCGGGCTCTCCATGCCCGGTGTCCGATCCGCGATCAACGTGCCCTCCGATTCCGTGCCCGCGAAGCTCGACAGCACCCGGATCGGCACGCGGAAGCGCGCACCGATCTCGACCGCGCGCGGATGCATGACGTTCGCGCCCGCGGTCGCCAGCTCGACCATCTCCTGATACTCGATCCGTCGCAGCCGGCGCGCACCGCGCACGCGCCGCGGATCCCCCGTGTACACGCCATCGACATCCGTGTAGATCTCGCAGCACTCCGCGCCAATCGCGGCCGCGAGCGCGACCGCCGTGGTGTCGGAACCGCCACGTCCGAGCGTCGTGACTTCGCGGGCGCGGCTGACGCCCTGGAACCCCGCCACGATCACGACGCGCCCCTTCTCCAGCTCTTCGCGCACACGTGTCGCGCGCACCTCCTCGATGCGAGCGCCGGTGTGACGCGAGTCCGTGATGATCGCAGCCTGCGAACCGGTCAGGCTGATCGCCTCGACACCGGCCTCGGCGATGGCCATGGCCACCAGCGACATCGCGATCCGCTCGCCCGCCGTGAGCAGCATGTCCAGCTCGCGCGCGTGGCGGCGCCGCGCGTCCTTCGCGACTTGCTCCGCAAGTGCGATGAGGTCATCCGTGGTATCGCCCATCGCGGAGACGACGACCACCACCGCGTGACCCGACCGGTATGCGGCCGACACCCGCTCCGCGACCGCGCGGATCCGTTCCGGACCGCCTACTGACGTGCCGCCGTACTTCTGGACGATCAGGCCGTTCAGAAGATCCTCACGGTGATGTACCGCCGCGGGTTCTCGCGGATGTCGCGCAGGAGCGCCTCGATGGCGATGGTGCTCTCGACCATGCGCAGGTAGAGGTCGGGATCGCGCACGAGCTGGCCCAGTGTCCCCTCGCCGCTTTCGATCGCACCCGCGACCGCCGCCATGCGCTCGAGCGTGCTGTCCGCACTTACCGCCGCAGCGCCGAGGTTGCGACTCATCTGGAGCAGCTCATCCGTGAGTTCCTCCGTACGCGCGGATGCGCGCGCCACGTTGTCGACGATTGCGGCGAGCTGATCCGCATCCACCGCCTGGTCGATCTCACCGAGCGTCTGGCGCACGGACACGACCGCTTCTTCGAGGATGCCTGCGGTCCGCGACAGATCGGCCGCGAGCCTGTCGATCGCATCGCCCTGCGTCGCCACCAGGGCGGTGAGCCGCCCCGTGACCTCCTCGATGTTGTCGATCGCATTCGCGATGTTCGCGGCGGTCTCCTCCGTGAACGCGATCTCGAACCGCTCCGACAGCGTGGCCATGTTCTGTGCGATGCGATCGGCCACCGCCGTGAGCCGCGAGATGTCGGGCAGTGTGTACCCCGGCAGCACGGCGGGGTCGGGTGACTCCGTGTAGTCGTAGAGCGGGAAACTCGAGCGCGGGTAGATCTCGGCCTGCCAGTCGCCGAACATCGATTCGGGCGCGAGCAGCACGACGGGATCCTCCGGCAGCCGCACCTCGGAGCTGATGCGCATCTCGACGAGCACGCCGGAGCCATCCGCATCCAGCGCGACACGGTCGACGCGGCCGATCGGCACGCCGCGCAGCTTCACCGCGTTCCCTTCCAGGAGATGGCCGACCTCGCCGAAGCGCGCGAAGACCGACGCCTCCTCGCGGCCGAAGCCGCGACCCTGGAGCCATATCGTACCGATCACCACGAGCGCGATGCCCGCGATCACCGTCGCACCCACCATCACTTCCGTACGCCGCCTCACGCAGCCTCCTGCGCCAGATCGGGCCGTCCCTCGACGAAGCCGCGCACGACCGGATCCTCCGCTGCGCGCACCTCGTCCGGCGTGCCCTCGAAGCGGATCCGGCCGCGATACAGCATCGCGATCCTGTCGGCCACCGTGTACGCGCTCTTCATGTCGTGCGTCACCACGACGCTCGTCACCCCCAGCTCGCCCGCGAGCTTGCGAATGAGCTGGTCGATGACCGCCGTGGTCACCGGATCCAGTCCCGACGTCGGCTCGTCGTACAGCAGATAGCGCGGCCGGGTCGCGATCGCGCGCGCGAGCCCCACGCGCTTGCGCTGCCCGCCCGAGAGCTGCGCCGGCAGACGCTCCTCGTATCCTTCCATTTCCACCCGTGCGAGCGACTCGCGCACGCGCTGCTCGATCTCGGCCGGTTCGATCCCGCGCACGCGTCGCAGTCCCATGGCCACGTTGTCGAATACGCTGAGCGAATCGAAGAGCGCAGCGAACTGAAAGACGTACCCCACGTTGCGACGCAGCTCGTAGAGCTCCTCGCGCCGCAGCCCGGCGATGTCACGGCCGTCCACGAGCACGACGCCCTCGTCCGGCTCGAGCAGCCGCACGATGTGTTTCAGGAGCACCGACTTCCCCGAGCCCGATCCGCCGATGATGGCCATGGTCTGGCCCTCCTCGACGACCAGATCGACGCCGTCGAGCACCACCTTCGCATCGAAGCGCTTGTGCACGCCGCGCAGCTCAATGCTCAAGCAGCACCACCGCCCAGAAGGCATCGAGCAGGAGGATCATCATGCTGCCGCGCACGACCGCCTGCGTGGTCGCGCGCCCCACGGCCGCGGCTCCGCCGCTCGTCGCGAAGCCGAAGAACGAACCGATCGACGTCACCGCCAGCCCGAACGATGCCGCCTTGATCAGCGAGTAGCGCACGTCGAACGGCTCGAAGAACAGTCGCAGGCCGCGCAAGAACTCCTGCGTCGACATGTCGAGCAGGTTGATCGCCGTGATCCAGCCCGCGACGATGCCCATGGCATCGGCGAACGCGACGATGAACGGGAACATGATGACGCCGGCGAGCACGCGCGGCACGACGAGATAGGCGAGCGGATCGTAGGCGAGCGTCTCGAGCGCATCGATCTGCTCGGTCACGCGCATGCTGCCCAGCTCGGCGGCAATGTTGGCGCCGACGCGTCCGGCCAGGGCGAGGCCGGTGAGCACGGGGCCGAGCTCGAGAATCATCGTCTTGCCGACGAGCGTGCCCACGAAGTACAGCGGCACCGCACCGGTGAACGTGTACGACGCCTGGAGTGCGAGCACGATGCCGGTGAACGCGGCAATGAAGAGGGCGATGGGCAGGGATTCGACGCCGAGACGGGCGAGCTGGGCTGGAAGCACGGGGGCCCACGTGCGGACGTCGCGAATCGCGCCGATGCTGCCGGCGACGAAGCCGCCAAACCGGCCGAACATGGCGACCGTGTTCAGCGTACCCCGGCCCACGGCCGCGGCGGGCGCGGACCACCTATCGCTCATGGGCCCAAGTCTATCCGCAGCTTCCTGCCGCTGTCCACCCCGCGGCCCGGCGCTTGCACTCAGCCCGCCGCCGCGGAGGGGCGGGAATCGAGGAAGCGCAGCGGCGGCGCGGCCGGTGCTTCACCGAGCCGTGCGGCCATCTCGTAGAAGCGAACGAGTCCGCGCTTCTCGCGGTCGCCGAGCGTGTAGCGCAGCGACTGCCAGTAGGTCGCCAGCCGGCCGGCCGGCAGGTCGAACGTGGTTGCGTGTGTTTGCGCCAGCTCTGCGGCATGCGTGTGGAACCAGGCGCGCGAATCGAGCAGCCGCTCGTGGAGGCGGATGACTTCGGGGTCGGCGCCTGCGCGCGTCGTCTGCCACACGGCGAACACGAAGGGGAGACCCGTCCACTCGCGCCACGCCGCGCCGAGGTCGAGAACATGCCGGCCGTCGGGCACGGCACGCGCGAGCGCGATGTCGCCGATGCGCAGCGCAGCCGCTGCGCCGGCCGCCACCGGATCCGGGTCGCTGCCCTGGTCCCATGAACGGAGCACCGGTTCGATGCCGAGTCGCAGCTCGAGCAGCGCCCGCAACAGCACGACCGACGTGGCCGACGCCGTCGGCACCGCGACCTCGCGGCCGCCCAGCTCCGACGGGGCCACGGCGCTCTCGAGCAGAATGCTGCCGACTGCGCCGTCCGATGCGATCGCAAGGTCGGGCAGCAGCACATACTCGCCCGCGTGCCGTGCGTACTCGATGCTCGAGCACGGCGCCACGTCGATCGTCCCGGCCGCGAGCCGGCGGTTCAGCTCGCTCGGCACACCCGTCACGATCTCCACGTCCGCCGGCGGCTCTTCCGCGAGCAGCCGCGCGTGCACGGGGAAACAGTTGCTGTAGACGATATGGCCGAGCCGGATCATTCCGACCTGCAGCGCGCGGCGCCGCGCGCGACCTCGCGCGACGAACCGCGCCGTCGCGTGCTCCTGGGTTCCCTCATCATCCTCCTGCTCGTCGCACTCGCCGCGACGACATTCATGCTCGACCGCATCACATCCGCACTCGCGGGGCGCGAGCGCTTCGTCGCCGTGTTCACCGGCGACGTGCGTCTCGTCGACGGCTCGGCCGTGTGGCTCGGCGGCCGCGAAGTGGGTGTGGTCGAGGGCGTCGACTTCCTCCCCGCCAGCGGCGACACGGTGCGCGTCGCCGTGACCATGGCCGTGCCCGACGACCTCGTGCCGCACATCCGGCGCGACAGCCACGTGCGCATCACATCGGCCCGCATGATCGGCACGCCCGCCATCGACATCGTGCCGGGCTCGCCCGACGCCGGCCCGCTCGCGCCGGGCGACACACTGTACGCGCAGCGGACCATCACCTCCGAGGAGCTGATGGCGTCCGTCGCGCTGCTGCGCAGCGAGTCTGCGCAACTCGTCGCGGACATGGCCGCGCTCGAGGAGCCGCTCGCACGCCGCGCCGCCGTGCTCGACGGCATCGTGCAGCGGTTCACACGCATGGGCACGGCATTCGATGCGCTCGCCGCCGCGTTCCAGAGCGGCCCGCTCTCGCGCGCCCTCGGCGATGAAGGACTGCCCGCTCTCCTCGAGCAACTCCAGGCGACGGTTGCCACCGTGTCACCCGCTCTCGAGCGCGCCGCCGGACGATTCACCGACCCCGAGACGCGCGCAACGATGGATGCGCTGCGCACCCGCACCGCTGCACTGAATTCCGCGCTCGGCGTGCTGCGCGCAGAGATCGCGCGCACGGGCGGCGGCATGCTCGCGCGCATGCAGACCGACTCCGCACTCGCGAAGGCGATCCATGGCGTGCGCGCCCAGCTCGATTCGTTGATCGCGGAGGCGAAAGAGAACCCGATGCGGTTCGTCTTCTGAGGTCAGGCGTCCTGCGAGGACGACCGCCGGCGGCCGCGCCGCTTCGGCGCCTCCAGCCGGTCGTCGATCGTGAACGACAGCATCTCCCCGTCCTGCTTCCCGGGCAGTGACGTCTCGATCACGATCCGCTTCACCACACCCTGCGGATCGTCGATCCCGACTTCGAAATCGAGCTTCGCCTCCTTCGACGTGATCCGCGTCCGCACGCGCGGCCCCGGCGACCCTTCCGGCCGACCCTCGTTGCGGAACAGCGTCTTCGTCGACTGCCGCCCGTTGTCCAGCGTCCGCGTCACCTTCACCTGGCGCAGCCAGTCCGGCTGGTAGCTGACTTCGTACTCGATGCCGCGCTGGTCCGTCCCGCGGCCCTCCCGGTTGTGACGCGCCATTCCGTCCTCGCCTGGAATCTTTTCGGCAGTATCCCGGCACTCGGGGTGCCTGTCAAGCACGAGTCTGGAGTCTTTAACGAGTCTGGGGTCTGGGGTCTGGATTCTGGTTTACGACGGGCTGAGGATTCCGCAGATCAACCAGACCCCGGACCCCAGACTCCAGAAACGGACTCTTGACGCGCGTCGAGAGCCCCTGCTATCGTTCCACCGATCCACTACAATTGAACCTCCCTGTATGGAGGCGCGGACACGCGCCGAGCCGGTTCCCGTCGATCAACCCGAGCATCACGCAACGAATCCCAGGGGCAACGGCCCGCCTTCCGCCAGTACTGCACGATCCTTCGGAGCGAACCTCCCGTGGACATCGCCGAACTCAAGAGCAAGTCGATCGCAGAGCTCCATGAAATGGCCGAGGAGCTCAACATCTCGAACTACTCCGGCCTCCGGAAACAGGACCTGATCTTCCGCATCGAGCAGAACCTGCTCGACAGCGATGTCGTCCTGCGCGGCGAGGGTGTGCTCGAGATCCTGCCGGAAGGGTATGGCTTCCTGCGGTCGCAGGACTGGAACTACCTGTACGGCCCCGATGACATCTACGTGAGCCCATCGCAGATCAAGCGCTTCGATCTGCGCACCGGCGACACGGTGATGGGGCAGGTCCGCCCGCCCAAAGAGGGCGAGCGCTACCTGGCGCTGCTCAAGGTCGAGCAGGTCAACGGCGACGATCCGGAGAAGGCGAAGCACCGCATCGCGTTCGACAACCTGCGGCCGCGCTATCCCGAGGAGCGGCTCCGGCTGGAGAACAAGACCGGCGACATCTCGATGCGTCTCATGGATCTCGTCGTGCCGATCGGAAAGGGGCAGCGCGGACTGATCGTCTCACCGCCCAAAGCAGGCAAGACGATCCTGATGCAGAAGGTCGCCAACTCGATCATCGAGAACCATCCCGAAGTCCACCTCATCGTGCTGCTCATCGACGAGCGCCCCGAAGAGGTGACCGACATGGAGGAGCACGTCCCCGCCGAGGTGATCTCCTCCACGTTCGACGAGCCGGCCGACCGCCACACGCAGGTCGCGGAGATGGTGATCGAGAAGGCGAAGCGGCTCGTCGAGCACGGCCGCGATGTCGTCATTCTGCTGGACTCGATCACCCGCCTCGCGCGCGCCTACAACGTCACCGTCCCGCACTCCGGCAAGATCCTCTCGGGTGGTGTCGACGCGAACGCACTGCACAAGCCGAAGCGCTTCTTCGGTGCGGCGCGCAACATCGAGGGCGGCGGCTCGCTCACGATCATTGCTACGGCACTGATCGAGACCGGGTCCCGGATGGACGAAGTGATCTTCGAGGAGTTCAAGGGGACCGGCAACATGGAGGTCGTGCTCGACCGCCACATCGCCGACAAGCGCATCTTCCCCGCCGTCGACATCAACCGCTCCGGCACACGCAAGGAAGAGCTGCTGATGGACGAGACGGAGCTGAACCGCGTCTACCTGCTGCGCAACTTCCTCGCCGACATGCCGCCGGCCGAAGCACTCGAGTTCCTGCTGGACCGCATGCGCCGCACGAAGACGAACAAGGAGTTCCTCGACAGCATGGCGAAGGGTTAGAGCTCGAAGCGACCGCGCACCAGCAGATCGTACGTCGCTCGCTGCGCGGGCGACGGCTCCGCCGGCGACAGCGCCGCGAATGCCGTCTCCCTGTCGTCCGACGGCACGAACAGCACGAGATCCGCCTCGCCTGACCACGCCCGGGCGCGTCCCGTCGCATCCACCGACACGACCCGCCCCTCGGCCGTCAGCTCGCCTAGCTCACGCGCATACTCCACCCACGCCGCAAGCGGATCACCCTCCGCGAGCTGCGGCAGCGTTCGCTCCTCGTAGTACCGTACCGCACGCTCGAACGCTTCCGGATGCGCTCCCTTGAGCCAGCGCAGCCGGTCCCGCAATTCCTTGCGCGGATCCGCCAGCCCATGATCCGTGACCGCCGTCATGAGCCGCGCCTCCGCCTGATCCTTGAGACTCATGACCCCACGATGACGCTTCGACCCCGAAGTACACAACCCGCAGTAGAAACCCGCAGCAACAAACCCGCAGCAAGTCGCCCGCCAGAAGTCGCCCGCCAGAAGTCGCCCGCCACAGGTCGCCCTCTAACAGGTCGCCCTTTAACAGGTCGCCCTCCAACATGTCGCCCGCTTCCCTCCGGACCGGGCAGGGGCTACCTTGAGAACCCCTCGAACAGGAGGCTCCCCGTGCCCGTCCCGAAGACATTCGCGAAGCACGCCCGCGGCATGCCGGACTCGGAACTGTTCGAGATGAGCTGGGAGTTCTTCGGCGAGCTGTGCCGCGTGCTCGCGCTGAAAGTTGCGCAGGCCGGCTACATCCCGGAGATCGTCGTCGGCATCGCGAAGGCCGGCGTGATTCCCGGTGCAGTGGTCGCTTCCATCCTGCGCTGCGACTTCTATTCGCTCAAGATCAGCCGCGACCTCGGCGCGGAGCGCGTGCGTGCGCGGCCGAAGATCCTGTCCGCCGCGCCGCTCGAGGCAAAGGGGCGGCGCGTGCTGATCGTCGATGAAATCTGCACGTCCGGCGAGACGCTGCGCATTGCACTCAACGCGATGCGCCAGGTCGGTCCCGCGGAGATGTACACGGCCACGAGCCTCGTGAAGCACGGCGGCTACCGCCCCGACTTCTACGCGCTCGAGACCGAGGCCACCGTCGTCTTCCCATGGGACCGCCAGGTCGTCAACGAGGCCGGCGTGCTCGTCACCAACCCGCTGTACGAGGATCTGCTCTGAACGCAGCCATGTCTGGAATGCGACGTCTCCTCTTCGTGCCCGCCGCGATCCTTGCGTTCGCCGCGTGCGCCGGCGACGAGCCGCGCACGAGCGATGCCGGCGGACCGCCGCCACCGCCCTACAACGATTCGACAATGCCGCCGGCGGATGCTCCGCCGTCGTCCGAGGCGCGGCCCTCGACGCGCACCGACACGATGCTGCTCGAGGGCACACCCGAGCCGGTCGAGCTCACGCTCTTCGACTCGGGCGCGCGGCTCACGCCCGCGTTCTCGACCTATGTGCCTGCCGACATGGTGTTCGAGTGGCGGCGCGCACCGCAGGGTGAGGGCGTGGATTTCATGGCGAACTTCGGCGGCGTCCGCGAGCCGGATGCGCGCTTCGCGTACTTCGTCTATTCCGCCGACACGAACCGCGCGCAGGTGAACCAGTACGTCCTGGACTTCGTCGCGGGACGCAAGGCGCCCGACCAGCCGGCTCCCACCACGCGCTTCCCGTGGGCGCTGATGGAGATGCGCTACCGGTACGACCAGGACGGGCGCACGATCACCGGCACGATCGGCGTCGGCCAGCGCGACAACCGCTTCTTCCACATCCTCGTGCAGTATCCGGTGGAGTACGGCGACGGCATGGGGCCGCGCGTCGCCCAGCTCATCGAACACTGGCGCTGGGCCGACGGCACGCCCCTGCCCTTCTAGACTGCGGCTTCGCTCTCCAGCAGCCGCCGCTTCCGCTCGACGCCCCAGCGGTATCCGCTCAATGCACCGTCCGAGCGGATGACGCGGTGGCAGGGCACGATCACCGCGAGCGGATTCGCCGCGATCGCCTGGCCCACCGCACGCACGGATCCCGGCCGGCCGACGCGACGTGCGACCTCTGCGTAGCTCGTCGTGCGGCCCGGCGGGATCTCGCGCAGTGCGCGCCACACCGCCCGCTGGAACTCCGTACCCTCGAGGTCCAACTCCGCCTTCAACGGCCGCGCCGGCGCATCGATGCATGCGACGACTTCCGCCGCGAGCGCGCTGTCGTCGTCACGCGTCAGCGTCGACCGCGGGCTCCGGCGCGCCAGATCGCCGATCAGCTCGTCATCATCATCCCCGAGCAGCACCGCACGAAGGCCGCGCTCGCTCCATGCGACCAGGGTCCGTCCCAGCCGCGAATCCCGGATCGTGTACCTCACCTCGCCCATCCATGCCTCCGTTGCCGTTTCCTCAAGATGGCGAATCGGGCGGCCCGCCGCTCGCCATTTTCGGACGTCCGGTTGAACGCCGAGATGACGCGGCGCTAGTATGAACCGCGAGCGCAGACAGGGCGCTTCCGGTCCGCGGAAAGGACACAGTCCACCTGAGCTGAGACCGCAGGTACAACTCGACCTTCTTTCGGCCCGTCACGCGGACACCGGGCGCTCGTGAAAGGAGGTTGTCATGGCTGCAGGCGAACTCCCCTCCCGCCCCGATCTCGATCATCTCAAGCATCAGGCGAAGTCGCTTCATCGCGCATTCCTGCGCGGTGATCCGGAGGCCGTCTCACGCGTGCGTGAGATCCTCGGTGCGCGCACGGAGCTGAAGCTCACGGAAGCGCAGCGCGTGATCGCGCGCGAGTACGGCTTCGCGTCGTGGGCGCGGCTGCGCACGCACGTGGAGGCCGCGTGCGGCGTCGAGGGGGCCATCGAATCCATCCTCGAAGCCGTGATGAACGGCAACGCGCCCCGTGCGCGGCGGCTGATGCGCGAGCATCCCGACGCCGCGAAGCAGAGTGTGCACGTCGCTGCGGTCTTCGGTGTGCACGAAAACGTGCGGCGGCAGCTCGCGGAGAAACCTGCGCTCGTCTCCGAGCGCGCCGGTGAACCGCAGGCCACGCCGCTGGGCTGGCTCTGCTGGTCACCCTTCCATGCGGAGCTCGCCGATGCACTCGAGGCGACCGCGCGTCTGCTGCTGGATGCCGGCGCAGATCCCAACGAGCGCAACACGCGCTACCAGGTGCCGATCCTCTACGCCGTGACGGGGCACAACCATACGCCGCGCATCGCGCGCATGCTGCTCGACGCGGGCGCAAACCCGAACGACGGGGAGTCCGCATTCCACGCCGCGGAGAAGTACCACGTGGAGGCGCTGGAGCTGCTGATGGAGTACGGCGCCGATCTCAACGCAAAGGGAGACTGGGGAAACACGCCGCTCTACTTCCTGCTGCGCTACTGGAAGGTGCACGACATGCCGGACGTGCAGCGCGGTGTACTCTGGCTGCTGGATCACAACGCGGACCCGAACGTTCGCTGCGGAAAGGAGGACGAAACGTCGCTGCATGTGGCCGTACGGCGCAACCAGCATCCGGACATCGTGCGCCTGCTCATCGACCGCGGTGCCGACGTGAGCGCACGCCGCGGCGACGGACGCACGCCGTGGGCCCTCGCACGCCGCGGCGGCAACGACGAGCTCGCCGCACTGCTCGAAACGCACGGCGCGTCCGCCGAGCCCGGCTCCGATGTCGATCGGCTGCTGGAAGCATGCGCGCGCGGAGATGTGCGCACCGCACGGCGCATCGCCACGCCGGAGCTGCTCGCCTCCCTCGGATCCGAACTGCGACTCCTCCCGGAGGCCGCCCGCGAGGGCCGCAGCCCCGTCGTCGAAGCCTGCCTCGCCGCGGGCTTTCCCGTCGACACACCGGACGAGTTCGGTGCGACGGCGCTGCATCACGCCGCGATCTCGGGGCTAGCCGACGTCGCGCGTGTTCTGCTGCGGCACGGTCCCGACCTCGAGCTGCGCGACCCCGAGCACAACAGCACGCCACTGGGCTGGGCGTGCTTCGGTGCAGATCACGTGAAGGAGCCGGGTAGGGATTATCCCGGGACGGTGCGTCAGCTGCTGGACGCGGGTGCACGCTGGACGCCCGACCTGCACGCACCGCAGGACCCGGCGATTCGCGCGATCCTGGAGGCGTGAACGGAATCAGGTAGCGATGATGGACAGACTCACGAGCACCCAGTGGTCGCCGCGCCGCACGAGCCGAAGCGTTGCGATGTTGTAAGACGCTTGGGGATAGACATCCGGCGGGGTTTCGGCGCGCGCCCACGAGCCGATGGTCATCTCGACGATGGGACCCCACATCCGCACGGGACGGGTCCAGATCAGCACGGCCGACTCGCGTGGCGAGCGAGCGCCCCACGCAGCCCGGTCGATACGGGTCCACACTGAGGGAACCGACACTCCGTCGGGCAAGCTGTCGGTGCTCACGAAGATCGGGAAGCGGCGTCCGTCGCCTTCGGGAACGGCGTTCCAGTACCGGGGAATGTCGATGTCGCTTACCGGCCACGGCGACGGCTGGCCGGGAACGCTGCGTGACTGCATGAGCGTCTCCAGCAGCGGAACCGCAAGGCTGTCGGGCGCGGCCGTGCCGTAGCGCTGCATGAGACCGAGAACGGCACGGCCCGCCCACCGCCGCTCCACATCGGAGTCGCCGACGAGCATGCGCGCGATCTCGTCGGCGGACGGATCCGGCAGCGCACTCACCCAGTCGAGGATCGTGCGCGTCACGATGCGCGCGGAGTCGCCGGCCGGGGGCCACGTCGCGGCCAACCCATGCGTCGGGTCCTCGCCGGTGCGTGCCCTGTACATGCGCAATGCATCACCATGCGACGCATGGCCCAGCCGGCCCCCCTGCCACGCGAACCACGCGCGCCAGTCCGTGCTCCCGGCGGGCAGCGGCGGACCGGCCGCGATGCCGTGCGCGAGGCGGATCGCTTCCGAAACGACGCGTGAACCGGAGTCCGCGCGCGCGATGAGCCGGTCGTACCAGCGTGCGGGATCGCGCGCGAAGGCACCGACGAGCGCTGCGTCACGAAGCCGGGGCTCACGCGCGGTTTCGAGTTTCGCGATCACGCGCGCACACATCGCGGGTGTGCATGGCCACTTCGTCGAATCCGGTTCGATGATCGGCGTTGCCCGCAGCAGCGCATTGGCCAATTCCACGTAGGTGTGCGCGGGCAATATGCCGAGCTGCCACAGGCGACCAGGATCATCGAGCCACTCGACGACATCGAACGCGTGATCCGCGCGCGGCAGGCCGAGCGACTGGCTGATGATGGTCGCGCTGTCGCCCAGTTCGAGCCGGATGGCGGCCATACGTTCATCAGCGTATCGATCCGGCTTCCGGTACCAGTCGAGCTGCATCGCGATCCGCATGCGCTCGTTCGGGTCCTGCGCAGCACGCCACAACACCAGCACGGAATCCACCGCGGCGTGGTCGCCCGCCTGGAGACGCTCCTCCAGCGGAGTGCGCGCAACCCAGACGATTCCGGGCATGTTGCGACGGCTGCGCGCACGCGCGGAGTCGCGCTCGGCCGCCCATGCCAGCGAGTCCGCGAGCTGCCACTGCTGCCGGTACTCGAACGAGATCGGTGATTCGAACGTGCGGCCATCGGCCAGCGCGAGCCCGGACACACCCTCGAGCCTCGCGCGTTCCTCACCGGCAGCGCGCACCCAGACCGTCGTGTCTACTGCAGACCAGCCTGTGAGCCGGCCCGCGACGCTACGTGTGATGACGAAATCGGCGTCGAAGGAAGGATCTTCTCGCCGTTCCAACTCGCGGAAGCGTATGTCGGCCTCGCTCCGGACCAGTGGCAGGCGCCGCGACGCGATGACTGTGTCGCCGACTACTTCGTGAACCCACACACCCTGGAGCTCACCCAGTAACACCGTGTCCGCCCAGCGAACGCCCGTGGCCAGGCGAACCGGCCGCCTCGACGGCGCGGCGACGTCGCGCCAGTGCAGCGCGAATGACTGCGGCGTACTCCGGGAGAAATGCCGAGCGTCCTTTGATTCCCGGAACCCGACGAAGCCGGGGTGCTGGCCCGCGTGGAGCCAGCGTTCGCGCATGCTCCGCTCCAGTACCAGGGAGGTCTCCTGCGCACTCGCCTCGCCACCGCCTGTGAAAGAGACGAGAAGAAGCAGGCCTGCGCCCGCACGCCGGATCGTCGTCCTTGCCGCCACGATCCCAGTAATAGCCCAATGGGCCACGGCCGGACACCCTACGAGCGTCTACGGCTTTTCCCGTTGACAGATGGCGCCCGTTCATCCAGCTTCTACGGGGAATCCCGTAACTCCTCGAGCGAGGGTGGTCGCATGCGAGTCGCAGTCGTGGGCGCCGTGCTGTGCGTGTGGGCGGGGCCGGCCGCCGGGCAGGCCGTGGTCGATGCGGGAGCGCCGGTCCGGCGGGCGTCGGAAGGGCTGACGAGCATCTTCGCCGCGGCGGAGCTGCCGGACGGGCGGGTTCTGGTAGTGGACAACCGCGAGCCGACGATCGCCGTGATGGAGGCGGACGGCCGGCTGCGACGTCTCGGCCGCGAGGGCCCCGGCCCCGAGGAGTATTCGCTGCCGACGTCGATACTCCGGCAGCCGGATGGCACCTTCCACGTATACGACGCGCGGAACGCGCGCTACAGTGTGGTTTCCGCAGAGGGCCGAATCACTGGCACGGCTCCACTGGTGCGCCCGGAGCTTTCCGCTTTCAGCGCGCCACGCGGCCCGGACGCGGAAGGCTTCATCTACTTCGACTGGCGCACGTTCGAGCCGGACCGTGGCGTACTGCGTGACGGGCGCATCTACCGCTGGCATGCAGGGCGTAGGGTGTTGGAGGAAGCGTCGGCGCTGCACATCCACGGTGCGGACGAATCGAACCGCGGAGTCGTTGCGTTTCCGCACGGCGACGCGTGGAGCGTGACGCCGAATGGACGCGTGATTCGCATCGTCGCGGAAGACTACCACGTCGAGTGGAAGGACGGTGCGACGTGGCAGCGCGGGCCGCGCATCTCCTTCGAGCCCGTCCGGGTCACGGAGGGGGAACGCGAGGCGTACATGGAGGCGAACTGGTCCAGGCCGGGAGCCGGCGGCACGATGCAGGGCCCGCCGAGCCGCGATACCCGCTCGAGTCGGGAAACCGGCAGTGTCCGCATCCACTTCCCCGAAACGCTGCCGGCGTTCGAGCGCGGCTACCTGCCGTCTGCGCCGGATGGGACGTTGTGGATCGCGCGCCGGGGCCCACACGATGCGACGCACACGGAGATCGACGTGATCGATGTGGACGGACGTCGCAGCCGGATCGTGCGGGTGCCGGGTCGCGTGCGCGTGGTCGGCTTCGGCAGCAACGCAGTGTTCCTCGCGGTGCGTGACGAGTTCGATCAGGAGTGGCTGACGGTATACAGCCGCTGAGGCGCCGCTACAGCCTGCGGAACTGGAGCAGCCGGAACGCCGCGGTCACGCGGACAACCGGCAGGGCAGCGGCAACGGCGAGGTCGGCCTCGGTGAGGTGAAAGGCGCTCGGCGTCATGCGCAGCGCACCGGCCGCTTCCTCACCGGCTAGATCGATGGTGTACTCGAGCGTTTCCTCGGCGTCGAGCGCGAAGGCAGGGGCGAGGCTTTGAATCGTGCGTTCTTCCTTCCCCGCTTCGATCGAGATCATCGGCACGTGCTCGCGCAGCTCTTTCAGGTGGTGCTCCCCGGGAATCACCACGAGGAGCAGGCCGCCCGGACGCACGACGCGAGAGAATTCGCCCGGATTGCGCGGCGCGAATACATCCAGCAGCAGGTCGATGCAGCCGTCCGCCATGCAGATGCGATGGTGGACGTCGTTGAGGAAGAAGAAAACCTCCGGCCAGGCGCGTGCAGCCATGCGCAGGGCGGCGCGTGACACGTCCAATGCGTAGAACTCGGCATCGGCGATCGGCGGTTGCGCGAGCGCCCCGATGAAGTATCCGGAACCGGCGCCCACCTCGAGCACCACGCCCCCGGCAGGAATTCGATCGAGCGCAGTTTCCCGGATCCGTCGCGCGAGGGGTTCGTAATGTCCTCGCTCCAGGAACCGCTGCCGCGCGCGAAGCATGTCCTTCGTATCACCGGCGATCTTCGAGCGGCCGTGTCCGTGCGGCAGCAGATCCACGTAGCCTTCGCGCGCGCGGTCGAAGAGGTGGCCGCGCGGGCAGCGCAGCGAGCCGGGAGCTTCGGTGAGCGCGTCGCTGCAAACGGGGCAGATCAGGCGTTCGGCGTGACTCACTCGGAGCGAAGGGTTGCCGCAGGCTGCGCCCGGCTTGCCCGGATCGCAGGCAGCAGCGACGAAGCCAGTGCCACGGTAAGCAGGAAGCCGGCGGCTGCCGCGAACGTGACGGGATCGAGCGCCTGTACCCCGAACAGGATGCTGCGGAGCAGGCCGCTGAGCGCGGCCGCCATCGCGATTCCGAGCATGGCGCCGCCCGCGGCGAGGACGAGCCCGCGCCGGACCACCATGCCGATGATCTCGTGCCTGCGTGCACCAAGGGCGAGACGGATGCTCATTTCGCGCCGGCGCTGCTGTACGGAGTACGACATCACGCCATAGATACCCGCGGCGACCAGCAGCAGTGCGCGGGCACGGTGAAGTCCACGGGCAACTCGTTCCGGAACGTGTGGTCGCAGAAGTACGTCGTGAGGGACGGGCCGATCGTGGAGATGTCGGAGTACAACATTCAGGTGGAGCCGCGCGAGTAGGCGCCGGAACGAATCACCGCCCGCGTCCAGCGTTCGGACCCGGGCGGTGATGTGCCTTTCGACTGAAGCCGACTCAGACGTCCAGATTTTTCACGTACTTCGCGTTCTTCTCGATGAAGTCGCGGCGCGGCTCGACGTCGTCACCCATGAGCGTCGAAAAGATCTGATCCGCCTGCACCGCGTCATCCATGGTGACCTGGAGGATGGTTCGCGTCTCCGGGTCCATGGTGGTCTTCCAGAGCTGCTCGGCGTTCATCTCACCGAGACCCTTGTAGCGCTGCACGTTGACGTTGCGGCCACCGGCCTCGCGACCGTTCGGCGAGAGACGGTTGAGCAGCTCGTCGCGCTCCGCATCGGAGTAGGCGTAGTGCTCTTCCTTCCCCTTCGCGACGCGGTAGAGAGGCGGCTGCGCGATGTAGACCATGCCCTCGTCGATGAGCTGGCGCATGTGCCGGAAGAAGAACGTCAGCAGCAGTGTGCGGATGTGCGCGCCGTCCACGTCGGCGTCGGTCATGATGATGACCTTGCCGTAGCGCGCGTTCTTCACGTTGAACTCGTCCTCACCGATGCCGGTGCCGATCGCGGCAATGATCGTGCGGATCTCCTCGTTCGAGAGGATCTTGTCGAGGCGCGACTTTTCGACGTTCAGGATCTTGCCGCGCAGGGGCAGGATCGCCTGGAAGCTGCGGTTGCGGCCCGACTTCGCGGTGCCGCCTGCGCTGTCTCCCTCGACCAGGTAGATCTCGCAGAGCGCGGGGTCCGTGATCGAGCAGTCGGCGAGCTTGCCGGGCAGCACCATGCCCTCGAGGGCGTTCTTGCGGCGCACCAGCTCGCGCGCCTTTCGTGCGGCGATGCGTGCACGCGCGGCCTGCAGCGCCTTCTCGATGATGACGCGCGCGACCGGCGGGTTCTCCTCGAGGAACTGCGCGAGCTTCTCGTTGACGACCTGCTCGACGGCGCCGCGCACCTCGGAGTTGCCGAGTTTGGTCTTGGTCTGCCCCTCGAACTGCGGCTCCTTCACTTTCACGGACAGCACGCACGTCAGCCCCTCGCGCATGTCCTCGCCCGACAGCGAATCCAGCTCCTTCTTCAGGAAGTTGTTCTTGCGGGCGTAGTCGTTCAGCGTGCGCGTGAGCGCGGCCTTGAAGCCGGTGAGATGCGAACCACCCTCGTGCGTGTTGATGTTGTTGACGAAGGTGAACGTGTTCTCCTGATAACCGTCGTCGTACTGGAGCGCGAGTTCGATCTCCGCTTCCTCGCGGCTCGCCTCGATGTAAACGGGCTTCGGATGCAGCGGCTTGCGAGACCCGCGCAGGAACTGCACGAACTCGACGATGCCGCCCTCGTAGTGGAACTCCTCCCGGCGCTGCGGCTCCTCGCGCTCGTCGATGAGCACGATGCGCAGTCCGCGCGTGAGGAACGCGAGCTCGCGCAGACGGTTGGCCAGCGTGTCGGCCTGATAGTTCAGCTCCTGGAAGATCTGCCCATCAGGCTTGAACGTGACGATCGTGCCGGTCTGCTTCGTCTTGCCGACGACTTCGAGTTCGGTGGCCTTGATGCCGCGCTCGTACCGCTGCTTGTAAACCTTGCCGTCGCGGCGCACCTCGACCTCGAGCCACTCCGACAGCGCGTTCACCACGCTCACGCCGACGCCGTGCAGGCCGCCGGAAACCTTGTAGGACTCCTTGTCGAACTTGCCGCCCGCGTGCAGCATCGTCATCGCGACTTCGACGCCCGGCTTCTTCTCGACGGGGTGAATGTCCACGGGGATGCCGCGGCCGTCGTCGATGACGGTGACCGAGTTGTCCGGATGGATGCGGACTTCGATCTGCGAGCAGTGGCCCGCCATCGCCTCGTCGACCGAGTTGTCGACCACCTCGTACACGAGGTGATGCAGACCCCTCGGCCCGGTCGAGCCGATGTACATGCCCGGGCGCTTGCGGACCGCCTCCAGCCCCTTCAGGACCTGGATCTGACCCGCGGTGTAATCGCTCCCCTTCGAGTTCTTCGCCATCTGCGTCGATCGCTCCCTGGAATCTGCCGAATACGGCTGGATGCAGCCGTTATCAGTACCCTTCACCCCCCCCGCCGTTCACGCGCCCGCCCCCCCGCGCCCCCCCGCCACCCCCCCCGTCTGAACCCCCCCTAAAGACCCCCCGTAAGGACCCGCCGTAAGGACCAGCCGTAAGGACCCGCCGTAAGGACCCGCCGTTAGTCGCCCGCCGTTAGTCGCCCGCCCAAGGTCGCCCGCCGTCAGTCGCCCGCCGCACCCGAATCCATGACAAACCGAATCGCCCTGATCCGCCCCTTCACACGCCCCTCGTTCAGCCGCTTCAGGATCTCCCGCTCCATGAGCCGGAGCTCCATGAGCCACGCGCTGGACCGAACCGCCACGAGCAGGGTCCCGCGGGAGACGTGGATTGGCGTCGTTACCGCGGCGATCCCCTCGCCCACCCGCTCGGCCCACTCGGGGACGACCGTGGCCTCCTCGAGCCGCTCGCCCATGCCCGAGCGCTCGAGGTACTTCCGGAGCGCCTCGCCCAGCGGTTCGGGGAGCTTCTTCCCGCTCACGTCTCGATCCTCCCGGCCGCGATCCGCCAAGGCACGAGGGAGGACACGAACGCGCCGAACCGGAGCTCGACGTCGCTCTCCTTCGGCGCGGTGAGGATCACCTGGCCGCGCTCCTGCTCCTCCATCATCTCGAGCACCCGCCGCGACCGCCCCCGGTCCAGCTCGGCGAACACGTCGTCCAGCAGCACCAGCGGGGGCCGACCGGTGGCGTCGCGGATGGTGTCGGCCTCGACGAGCCGCAGCGCGATGGCTCCCGTCCGCATCTGGCCACCGGAGCCGAACTCGCGCAGGTCCACCTGCCCATCCTCGGACCGGAGCAGCATCGCCACGTCATCCCGATGCGGCCCGGCCATGGTGACGCCGCGATCCCGCTCCCGCATCGCCAGCCGGGACAAGTCAGCCTCGAGCGCACGAGCGGCGGCATCGGCATCGCGCAGGGCGTCGGGTGCGACGCGCACGCCCGGCACGTAGACGAGGCGTGCATCGCGGCCGTCGCCGATGCGGCGATAGGCGGCCGCGAAGGCTTCGGCGTGCGCGGCCACCCAGGAAGCGCGCGCCGCGAGGAGCCGGCCGCCGGACTCGAGGAGTGCAGCGCCAAACGCATCGATCGACGCGGACGCCGCACCCGCGCGCAGTGCCGCATTCCGCTGCCGCAGCGCATGCCGGTAGCGCTGGAGTGCGGTGAGGTAGCCGGGTTCGTGGAGTGAGAGGACGATGTCGAGGAACCGACGTCGCTCCGACGGCGGCCCTGCCACGATGATCATGTCCGACGGCGAGAACACGACCGCGCCGATACGGCCGATGGCATCCGCGAGCCGCCCGACCTCCACACCATCCACCGTCACGCGCTTCTTTCGCGTCGACGCCTCGAATGCAGCCGTGACTTCGATCGAGCGACCGGTGGACGGCGCCTCGAATACGCCGCGCACATGGAACGCGGGCGCGCCGAACGACACGAGGTTGTCGTCGGGTGCACCGCGGAAGGAGCGGAAGATCTCGAGGTAGTAGATCGACTCGAGGAGGTTCGTCTTGCCGGAGCCGTTGTCGCCGATGATCGCGGCGCCCTCGTCCGGGAAGACGAGATGCAGCTCCGCGAAGTTGCGGAAGCTGCGGAGCCTCAGCTCGCGACAGACCAGCGCGTTCGCCGCGATGGCCATCGCGCTGTCACTCGCCCCTGAACGCGGCCTTCCGCTTCTCGAGGAACGCGGCCATGCCCTCGCGCATGTCGGCGGTCGACGCGAGCAGGCCGAAGAGGTCCGACTCGTAACGCAGCGCCTCGGCGGACGCAGTGTTCTCAGCATGGTTCACCGACTCGATCGCGAGCGCGAGCGCGACCGGTCCGTTCGCTGTAATGCGACGCATCAGTTCGACCGCCGCGTCGCGCACACTGCCCTCCGCGATCACACGGTTCACGAGCCCGATGCGATGCGCTTCCGTTGCATCGATCATCTCGCCCGTCAGGATCAGCTCGAGCGCGCGGCCCCGACCGACGATGCGCGGCAGCCGCACGGTACCACCGTAGCCGGGAATGATGCCGAGCTTCACCTCGGGCAGGCCGAACTTCGCGTTGGGTGATGCGATGCGCAGATGACAGGCCAGCGCGAGCTCGAGACCGCCGCCGAGCGCGAAGCCGTTCACGGCCGCGAGCACCGGCTTCGGCATGCGCTCGAGGCGCGCGAACGCATCCTGCCCGCGGCGCGACACCTGTACGCCGTCGATCGGGCCCATCTTCGCGAGCTCGCCGATGTCCGCACCCGCGACGAACGCCTTCTCGCCCGCACCGGTGATCACGATGCCGCGCACACTGCGATCCGATTCGAGCTCGCGGAATGCGGCGTCGAGCGCATCGACGGTGTCGGCGTTCAGTGCGTTCAGCTTGTCGGGCCGGTTCACGGTCACCACCGCGATGTCGTCCTCGCGGTGCGTCTCGATCGTCTTCACTGCGTCTGTCATGGGCTGTCCGGCGGAAGGTTCTCGGAAGGCGGAAAGATACCGGCCCGCGGCCGGGGGCGGCAATTGACGGCCGGCACCGGCGCCCGCCATCCTGCACGCACCACAAACGGAGGTGGCATGCGCGTCTTCCTGAACGGCCGGTACCTCGACAAGTCCGAGGCGACGATCCCGGTCGACGATCGCGGTTTCCTGTTCGCGGACGGTGTGTACGAAGTCATCCGCGTGTACGACGGCCGGCCGTTCCAGCTCGAGCCGCACATGGATCGCCTGCGTGACGGCCTGGCCGCGCTGCGCATCGCTGCCGACGTGGACTCGCTCCCAGGAGTCGCCGAGCGGCTGCTCGAGGAGAACGGCCTCGGCGGCGCCGAAGCCACGATCTACATCCAGATCACACGCGGCGTCGCGCCGCGGGCGCACGCCTTCCCCGCCGACGCCGTGCCGACCGTGTACATGGCGACGACGCCCTTCCGCGCGCCGGCCGCCACACTCTTCGAGGACGGCGCCGCCGCGGTGACGGTGCCGGACGTGCGCTGGGGCCGCTGCGACATCAAGTCGATCGCACTGCTGGCCAACGTGCTCGCCAACCAGGCCGCGAAGGAGGCCGGCGCGTTCGAGGCCATCCTCGTCCGCGACGGCATGCTGATCGAGGGGTCGCACTCCAACCTGTTCGGCGTGCGCGACGGCGAGCTGATCACCTACCCCGCGTGCAACTACATCCTCGACGGCATCACGCGACGCGTCGTGCTCGCGCTCGCGGAGGAAGAAGGCATCCCGGTCCGGCTCGGGCCCCTGCCGGCCGCGGAGATCGAATCGATCGACGAGCTGTTCCTGTCGGGGACCACGACGGAAGTGATGCCGGTCACGCGCGTGGACGGACGCCCCATCGCCGATGGGCGACCCGGCCCGATCACGCGCCGGCTCCAGGCCGCGTTCGCCGCGCGCGCGAGAAACGTGCGCGCGTCAGCGCGCCTCTGACGGACGCAGCTCGCCGACCAGCGCCTTCACCGTCGCGAGGATCGGCACCGCCAGCAGCAGCCCGAGGAATCCGAACAGCGTCGCCATCATCGCCTGGAACAGGATCGTGAGCGCAGGCTCCAGCTTCACGATCCCCTTCATCAGCAACGGATGGAGCAGGTTCGACTCCACCGCCTGAATCACGAGATACAGGGCGACGACCGACAGCGCCTTCTCCGGCGACACCAGCATCGCCATCGCGACCGCGGGGATCCCGCTGATGATCGGGCCGACGTACGGCACGAACTCCATCACGCCGGCGAACGCACCGAGTGCGAAGGGCGCCGGCACACCGAGCACCGTGAGCCCCACGGTGGCGAGGATTGCGACGGCGAGGCAGGAGAGCGCCGTCGCCTGAATCCATTTGCGCAGTGTGTGGCCCATGGCGTGGAGGATGGCGTGCGTGCGTTCCGGCCTGACGCCGGGCAGCAGGCGTGCGAAGCCGTCGGCGTACGCGCGCGGCGTCGCGGCCATGAACACACCCGCGAAAAGCACGAGGAAGAGTCCCGACACGGCGCCGAGCGCGGTGTTGAGCAGCGGCAGTGTGCCGCCGACGAGCGACCCGATCTCCTGCCGCATCCTCTCGCGCAGCTGGAACTCGACTTCGCTGCCGGCTTCGCCGAGCGACCCGGACATCTCGCGCGTGCGCGCACTCAACCAGTCCTGGAGTCGCTGAATGGCATCGGGGAGCTGCCGCTGGATCTCGAGGAGCTGTTCGTTGAGCGTCGGCCAGGCGAGCACTGCGAGCACGGCCGCCAGCGCGAACAGGAGCAGCGTCGTGAGGATGGTGGCCACCACACGTGGGACACCGAGGTCCACCAGCGGATCGATCAGGATCGTCAGGAACGACGCGACCAGGACCGCGAAGAAGGCGACGAACAGGATGTCGCGCGCCGCCCACGCCAGGTTCGCAAGCGCCCACAGCGCGATCACCACCAGCGTCGCCTGCGCGACGAACCGCAGCGTCAGCGGACGCTCCACACCTTCCTTCGCCAGGCAACCTCCCTTCGCCGGCGGCGCGGGGTCGCACGCGACGTGCCATGTCGGCCCATCGGGCCATTTACGATGTCGGTCCCCTGCCCTAGCTTCCCGCTGTCCGGCCGATCGCGGCCGCTCCACCCATGCAGAAAGGTCAGACCATGGCTCGCTCCCTGAACAAGGTCATGCTCATCGGCAACGTCGGCGCCGAGCCCGAGATCAAGACCACGCCCGGCGGCACCAAGCTCGCCAAGGTCTCCCTCGCCACGAACCGCGTCTTCAGCGACCGCTCCGGCGGTCAGCAGGAGAAGACCGAGTGGCACCGCCTCACCTTCTGGGACAAACTCGCCGACCTCGTCGAGCAGTACGTCCACAAGGGAGACCGCCTCTACATCGAGGGCCGCATCGAGTACTCCACCACCGAGGGCGAGGGGGGTACCCAGCGCTACTGGACCGACATCGTCGTGCGCGAGATGGTGATGCTCGGCGCCGGTCCGGGCGGCGGGTCGGGCGGCATGGACTCCGCGCCGCGGCGTCGTCAGCAGGCGGCACCGAGTGGTGGTGGCTCGCCGTTCGATTCGGACGACGACGACCTGCCGTTCTAGCGTTTCCAATCCGCGATGTATCCGCCGGACCATCCTCAACCGGGTGGTCCGGCGTTTCATTTCGCGGGCTCTTGGGCCTTCTTCGTGCGGCGTGGGGTCGGCGGATCTTTCCTCGTGCGGCGTGGGTTGGCCGGCCGCCGCGCGGGATGCCGCCGCGAACTGACCATTCGCGCCGCTTCAGCCACGACAAGCCCGTCCGACGCCTTACAGGGGGGTCGAGGTTACCACTCGAAGTCCGCGACCCCTCGAATGGTCACTTCACGGCGCCGGCGGCACCTCGGCGAACTTGCCCGCGAGCATGACGAACCGTCTCAGATCGACCCTCCCTTGACGCCGGCCCATCCATCAAATATTGTTGATCCATGAGCATGACGCTGAAACCCAATCCGCGCCGGACGGCGAAGCGGTTCCACGCACTCGCGGACCCGACCCGGGTCCGTGTGATCGAGATGCTGTCGAACGGGGAGCGGTGCGTGTGCGAGCTCCAGGGTGCGCTGGGGGCGGCGCAGTCGCGGCTTTCTTTCCATCTGCGCGTGCTGCGCGACGCGGGACTGGTGGCGGACCGGCGCGAGGGGCGCTGGAACTACTACTCGCTGCGGGCGGATGTACTCGAAGAGATGGCCGCGTACCTGGAGTCGGTGAAGCCGGACCCGGACGCGGTGAGTCTGTGTGCCTGCGGGCGAGGCCCTGCAGGCGACTGCTGCTGACCTTTTTCTCGATCCAATACATCAACTTTCACTGGTGAGTCGAAGCGATGAGTGAGCTGCGCGAGGTGGTGCGGGAGCGTTACGCGAAGGCGGCGCTCGAGGTGGCGAAGGGTGAGAAGAGCGGCTGCTGCGGCACGAGCGGCTGCGGGTGCGACGATCCGATCACGAAGGATCTGTACGACGCGGTGACGGCGGAGTCGCTGCCGGAGGCTGCGGTGCTCTCGTCGCTGGGATGCGGGAATCCGACGGCGCTGGCGGAGCTGAAGGCAGGCGAGGTGGTGCTGGACCTGGGGAGCGGCGGCGGCATCGATGTACTGCTGTCGGCGAAGCGCGTGGGTCCGGGCGGGAAGGCGTACGGTCTGGACATGACGGACGAGATGCTGGCGCTGGCGCGTCGGAATGCGGCGGAGGCGGGCGCCGCGAACGTGGAGTTCCTGAAGGGTCACATCGAGGAGATCCCGCTGCCGGATGCGAGCGTGGACGTGATCATCTCGAACTGCGTGATCAACCTGTCGGGTGACAAGCGGAAGGTGCTGGCGGAGGCGTTCCGTGTGCTGAAGCCGGGGGGTCGTTTCGCTGTGTCCGATGTGGTCGTGCGCGGTGCGGTCCCGCAGGACCTGCGTCGGAGCATGGAGCTGTGGGTGGGTTGTGTGGCGGGGGCGCTGGAGGAGAGCGAGTTCGCGCGGCTGCTCGCGGAGGCCGGCTTCGAGGAAGCGTCGCTGGAGCCGACGCGGATCTACCGGGCGGAAGACGCGCGCGCGTTCGTGGAGGAAGCGGGGCTGGACTTCGAGGCGGTGCGCCACGCGGTGGACGGCCGGATCATGGCGGCGTTCGTGCGCGCGCGGAAGCCGCTCGAGGTAACAGCGCCGAAGCAGGCGGCGTGCTGCGCGCCGGGCTGCTGCGCCTGAGGCCGAAGCGACGGGAGGGGGAGCCTTGCGGTACGCGCTGATCTCGGATGTGCACGCGAACCTGCCGGCGCTGGATGCGGTGCTGGCGGACATCGAGGTCCGTGGAGTGGACTCGATCCACCATCTGGGTGATCTGGTGGGGTACGCGCCGTGGCCGAACGAAGTGGTGGCGCGGATTCTGGAGCACGGGATCACGGGCGTGGCGGGCAACTACGACAGCACGACCGCGACCGGGTATGCGCACTGCGGCTGCCGCTACGAGGATGCGCGGCAGGAGGAGCTGTCGCATCGATCGTACGCCTGGACGCTCCAAGCGGTGACGGCGGAGACGCGACGCCGCCTGGCTTCCCTTCCCTTCCGCATGGATCTGCGGCCGCTGGGCGGCCACACGGCCGGCCCGCGGCTGCTTCTGGTGCACGGAAACCCGGTTCTGAACACGGTCTATTGGACGGAGGACCGACCGGATCGTTTCAGTCTCGCCATGGCGGAGCGTGCGGGCGCACGGGTGGGGGACATGCTGGCCTTCGGGCATACGCACGTGCCGTGGCAGCGGACGATCGAAGGAATCCACTTCGTGAACACCGGCTCGGTCGGCCGGCCGAAGGATGGCGACCCGCGGGCCGGCTACACGCTCGTCACGTTTGGCGGAGCCGATCCGACGATCGAGCATGTGCGCGTTTCCTACGATCTCGAGGAAGCGGCGCACGCGATCGTCGCGAGCGGTCTGCCGGCCGATTTCGCCGACCACCTCAGGATGGGGGGATCCTCCCCGCAACGGGAGCATGGACGTGGCAACGGCAGCAGCTGAAGCGCGCGGGCCCGTCGCCAGGCGATTGGGCCTGCTCGACCGGTATCTGACCCTCTGGATCTTCGGCGCGATGGCCGCGGGAGTGGCGGCGGGCCATCTGTGGCCCCGTGCGGTGGAGTCGCTGACCGCGCGCACGAGCGTCGGCACGACCTCGATCCCGATCGCGATCGGCCTCATCCTCATGATGTACGCACCACTCGCGAAGGTGCGCTACGAGCAGCTCGGCGACGTCTTCCGGAACGGTCGCGTACTGGGTCTTTCCCTCGTGCAGAACTGGGTGATCGGGCCGCTGCTGATGTTCGGGCTGGCGGTGCTGTTCCTGCGCGACCATCCGGAGTACATGATCGGCCTAATCCTGATCGGGCTGGCACGCTGTATCGCGATGGTGATCGTGTGGAACGAGCTGGCGGATGGCGACAACGATTACGCGGCGGGTCTGGTCGCCTTCAACAGCATCTTCCAGGTGCTGTTCTACAGCGTGTACGCATGGATCTTCATCACCGTGCTGCCGCGGGCACTCGGGCTGGCTGGCGCGGCGGTGGACATCACGATGGGCGAGATCGCGGGCAGCGTCGCGCTCTACCTGGGCGTGCCGTTCCTGGCCGGAATGGCGACGCGCTTCCTCCTGCTGCGCGCGCGCGGCCACGACTGGTACCGCCGCGAGTTCATCCCGCGCGTCTCGCCGCTGACCCTGATCGCGCTGCTGTTCACGATCATCGTGATGTTCTCGATCCAGGGGCGCGCGATCGTGCAGCAGCCGCTCGGCGTCGTGCGAGTGGCCATTCCGCTGCTGGTCTACTTCGTCCTGATGTTCCTCGTGAGCTTCTGGCTGGCGCGCCGAGCAGGCGCCGACTACCCGCGTACCGCCACGCTGTCGTTCACAGCCGCATCGAACAACTTCGAGCTGGCCATCGCGGTCGCCGTCGGGACGTTCGGTATCGCGCACGGCGCTGCGTTCGCGGCGGTCATCGGTCCGCTCGTGGAAGTCCCGGTGCTGATCGCGCTCGTGAACGTCGCGCTCTTCCTGCGCCGACGCTACTTCGCGGATCCGCTGGCAGGGCGGGTCACGTGAGCGGACGGGCGTCTCCGGACTGGAGGGGCGGCTCCGATTCCCGGGGGCCCAGTCGCGAGATCCGGTGCGTCACACCATCGGCCACGGCGGCGATGAGCGCGCCGATGAGCTGATTGCGGAGATCGCGAACGAGCGAGCTGCGACGACGCGGACGATAATCCTCGTCCTCGTCATTATCATTGTCGCCGCCGCCGATGCGGCCGATCAGGAATCCGGCGCCGAAGGCGAGGCCGAGTGCGAGGAGAGGCCGGGCGCGGGCGCGCTCGCGGACGGGTCGCAGCACATCGGCCTTGCGAGCGATGCGCTCCTTCTCCTCGCGCAGCCGGTCTTCGAGGGTATCGAGCGTGCCGGAGATGCGCTCGCGCGATTCTTCGACCGCGCGGCGTGCTTCCGCGACGGTGCGGGGGCCGGAGTCGTGGTCCTTCGCCATGCGCGCTCCGCTCCGCACGTCCCGTGCTACGGGAGCGCGCGCCTGGCCTTGGCGCGCTGGCGGTCGGGCGGCAGGAGCGGCACCGGCTCGAGCACGGCCAGCTCGCTGGGCGCGAAGCCGCGGATCCCCGATTCGCCATCCAGTGCCACGCCGATGAGGTGCGTGCCATACTCGCTGGCCTGAACGACCGTGCCGGTGCGGCCCGTGAGCGCCGGGTCCTGCGGCACGTTGCCCTGCTTCACCCGAATCCGCGTGCCGATCGGCAGAGGCGGCAGTCTGATCGCCATGCTGGTCCTCCTTACGGCTTCAGGATGCCCGCGTCGGCGGTCGCGCGCAATCCTTGCCGGCGGCGCGCGGTCGCCCGATATTGCGCGCGCAACGGAGGAAAGACATGGCTCGACCACCCCAGAACACGAAGGCTCTCGCCGCCGGTTTCGGCATCGGCATCCTGTGGATCGTGATGGCCGTAACGTCGCTCTGGAGCGCGTTCCGCGGCGGCGCGAACGACCGCCCCGACTGGGCGCTTGCGTGGGGACTCGTGGGTGTGCTGATGCTCGCCGCGGGGATTGCCGCGATGGTCGGCACGTGGTGGCACCTCACACGGGTGGCACCCGAAGAGCACTGACGCCGGGCTACTCCTCCGTTCGTTCGCGCCAGAACCCCAGCAGCTCCTCGTCGTACTTCTCCGGCTCCGACTTGTAGGCGCGCAGCCACGTCTCGTAGCTGGGAAGCTCCAGCTCGAGACGCAGCACTTCGGTCACGCGTTCGACCAGCTCACGGAAGGAAACGACGCGCCGATCGGTGGGTGCGATCGCGCCGACGGCGGCGGCGACTGCGCGGCGCAGCTCCGGGTCATCCGATGATGAAACGCCGGCCGACCCGGTCTCGCCCTGTGCCTGTTCGGCGAGCTCCCAGATCTGATCCGGCGTCAACTCGACGAAGCGCTCCGCCACACGGGCAGAGCACCAGTCGAGATACTTCGCTCTCAGCACACCATCCGACGAGGGAGCGGGCGCCATTCCGCAATGCCGTTCCCGACGGCACCATCACGGTTGCGCATCCAAACCCGCCGCCGTGCGGGCGCCACAAGGCGCCCCGCCGTCGCGCCTACCGTATACTCACCGAATCCGCTGCGTCAAGGATCGGGCCACGGCGCTCATCCGCGCGCGACAGGTGCTCGAAGATCCGACGGCGCGCCACCGCGTACGTGACAAGGCGGCTCAGCATCTCCGGGTCCTGGCGCTGAACCTCCTCGATCTCCGCCGCCACCGCCTTGGGCAGCCGCACCTTCAGATCCACGGCGCACGTCTCCCACATCATTCTGCCTCGGCCGAAAATTTTCGGAAAATTTTGCGGGGCGCCCCGCTCTGCCTGGAGGAGGTTCCCCGCGACGCGCAGCCCTGCGCGAGCACGCACGAACGTTACGTTGCGCGTGCGCGTGCGTCAAGCTTCATCCGTAACCGCAACGAACGTAAGCCCTTACGCGGACCTCTTTATGAGACAATGACTTACGCACTCGAAGCAGCATCGGGGAGACGCGCGGTTTTCGCCCCCGTGGCCGCGCCGCAATTCGCGCATTCCGATGCGCGGAAGTGACGCTCTGGTGCGCCTCCCGACATCGGAAACACGAAAAATCCGGAGCATGGTGCGCGCAAAAAATTGGGAAAAATTGGATCGGGCAGGACCGTGGCGGGCGCAGCGCGACGCGCTTGACGCTGGCACGACAGCAAGTTAGCGTGCAACGCGACCCGAAGCGGTCGAGCGCGGTGGCTCCCCCAGATCGGTTCCTGGCGTCGCAGCCTAGTGCAACGTTCGCTCCGTGCAGGACGGAGAGGCGCCATGTCCCCCCCGATGCGTGAGAATTTTCCATCACCTGCCGAGCGCGGTGGGGTGGAAGGCCTGGTGCGCTCACGCACGCGGTCGTTCGGGTTCCTCGAGCGTCCGGAAGGTCGCTGGACGGCGTTCCTGATCACGTATCGCCGCGAAGATGGTCACTGGCGCGGCTACTTCTCCTTTCGTGCCGCGCGCGGGGAGACGGATCTCCAGGAAGTGCGGACGGCGGATCTGTTCGTGGAGGCCACGGAGGAGGAGGTGGATCAGCGGGCGCGCAGTCTGGGGCGTCCGCTGGTGCAGGCGCTGCTCGACTCCGCGCTCGCCACCGAAGAGCGGCGCCGCGGCTACTCGCCGGACCTGCGCAGGTGGTTCCGCGAGATGCTGGCGCGCAATTCACGGGAGCGCGGGCCGGGCCTCGCATTGCCGCGGCCCGAGCCACCGACGCTGGCCGAGCTCCAGTCGCTCTACGAATCCTACCGGCTCGACCAGGTGGCGGGGCTCATCGCACTGCTCGATGACGAGGATTTCCGCGAGCTCGTCGAGCTTCGGCTCGAGGGCCGGCGCATCGACTTCCGTGCGGGCGACCGCTTCCAGCTTGCGATGACCGTGGTACAGGACCTCGAGAAACGGCTGCCGCTGCCGCCGTTCGAGGTGTGGGCGGAAGATTTCCTCGCCCATCCGGAGGCGTACCGCGAATACGCCGAGGAAATGCAGCGCGACTAGTTCACGCCCCCAGCGATTTGTACCACAGCAGCCGCGCCTCATCTGGGTGTGACGGATAGGCGATGGTGTCGATGGCGCGGAGCGTACAACCCATGCGCGCGTAGAAGCGGCACGCGGGCAGGTTCACGTTTTGTGTCTCTACCTTGAGCCAGCGCGCCCCGTGCGCGAGGGCCCAATCCGCCGCAGCGCGGAAGAGTGCGCGCCCGACTCCCTTCCTGCGCCACTCCGGATGGACACGCAGATCCCAGATCACAGCAAGGTCCGTGCGTCCCTCGAGCATGTCGAGATCCGGCGTGCGCCACGCGATCGCAGTTCCGCCCACGCGCGTGCTGCCCGACCATGCAGACAGAAGTCCCCACCGTGAAACGTCGAAGCGCGAAGGCCACGCGGTGGGATGCTGTGCCGGCTCGGCGTCGTAGTCCTTCGTGTAGCGCTCCGTCTTGCGCTCGAGGCGGAGATGGATGCCCCCCAGACCGGACCGCGGTGTGACGACGCGAAACCGTTGCCGCACCTCGAACGCGATCGGCACGCCCGCGTAGGCGGCGATCGCCGACCAGGACTCCTGCGCGATGCGGTAATGCGTGCGCGGCACGGCGGCCGCGTCAGTTGCCGAAGATCGCTCGAAGCGCGCTGATCCCGCTCGGGATGGTTTGGGACAGCACGACGACGAGCAGCGGCGGCACCGCGATGCGCAGCATCCAGAGCCAGCCGTTCATGAGGCGGCGGATGCCGGGCGAAGCACCCTCGAAGAACGTGTCGATGTGTCCCTTCATGACCCAGCCGACGAGAATCGCCATGCCGAGCCCGCCGACGGGAAGGAACACCTCGGATGCGATGGCGTCCATCGCGCCGAGCACGTTGACGTCGAGTGCGGGCAGGATGCCGAGCGCGGCAATGATCGAGCCCATGATGATCGCGGCCTTCCGGCGCGAGATGCGGCGTTCATCGATCACGCTGGCGGTCACCACCTCGAGCAGTGAAACGGCGGAGGTGATCGCGCCGAAGAAGAGCGCCACGAAGAACAGGATGCCGACGATCCGGCCCGCGCCGCCCATCGATGCGAAGCCGCCGGGCAGCGAGATGAAGAGCGCGCCGACGGTGCTCTCGCTCACATCACCCTGGAGCCCGAGTGCGAACACTACGGGGAACACGACGAGGCCGGCGAGGAATGCGACGGTGAAGTCGGAGAATGCAATCGTCGCTGCTTCCCGTGGCAGGTTGGACCCCTTGGGCAGATAGCTCGCGAACGTGAGCATGGCGCCCATGCCGAGCGAGAGCGAGAAGAACGCCTGGCTGGAAGCCGCTGCGAGCGTGTCGAGTGAGAGCAGCTCGCTGAAGCTCGGCGTGAGGTAGAAGCTGTACCCCTCGCCTGCGCCATCGAGCGAGGTGGCCCAGACGACGAGGCCGAGCACGATCATGAACAGCGCAGGCATCGCGAGCGTATTCACGCGTTCGATGCCTCCCTTCACGCCGCCGCTCACGATGAAGATGGTGAGCGCCATGAAGCCGAGATGATACGCAATGGGCTGCCAGCCGCTCGATACGGTGCCGAAGTACGCGGCTGCGTCGGCCGGCCACGGCGTGATGATGGCTTCAATGGCGTAGCGCGTGACCCAGCCGGCGATGACTGCGTAGTACGCGAGGATCAGGAATCCTGCGGCAACGAAGAAGTAGCCGAGATATTTCCACGCGGGGCCACCAGCAGCACGCAGCGCGCCGATCGGACTCTTGCGCGTGGAGCGGCCGATGCCGAACTCCGCGATGGCGACGGGAATCCCGACGGCGAACGTGATCAGGATGTAGAGGACGAGGAAGCCGGCGCCGCCGTACTCGGCCGTGCGGTACGGGAAGCGCCACATGTTGCCGAGACCGACGGCCGAACCGACGGCGGCCATGATGAAGCCGAAGCGGCTGCCCCAGATCTCACGCGTGCCTGGCGTGCCCTCCACCTGTGAGGCCGTCGGGTGACTCACGGTCGTATCGTCCTGTCGCGGGTTATCGGGATGCGCCCATACTGGAAGAACGTTCGCGCCGGCCGCAAGGCCGACGTCGCGAAATCAGACGAGCGGCATGGGCACGGGCGTCTCGCCCGTGTAATCGTAGAATCCCTTCTTCGTCTTCCGCCCGAAATATCCGAGCGTGACCATGCGACGCAGGAGTGGCGGCGGCGCGAAGCGCTGCTCGCGGAACTCCTCGAACATGATCTCCGAGATGCGGTAGAGCGTGTCGATGCCGACGAAGTCGCAGAGGACGAACGGCCCCATCGGGTAGCCGGTGCCGAGCGTCATGCCGCGGTCGATGTCCTCGATGCTGGCCAGTCCCTGCTCGAGTCCGCGGATCGCGTCCAGCATGTAGGGCACGAGCAGCCGGTTCACGATGAAGCCGCACGTGTCCTTCGCCTCGACCGGCTCCTTCCCGAGCGACTTCGCGAACGCGAGTGCGCGCGCAAAGCTGGCATCCGAGGTCGCGATCGTGCGCGCGACTTCGACGAGCTTCATCACCGGCACAGGATTGAAGAAGTGCAGTCCGACGAAGCGGTCGGGCCGGTTGGTGGCCGCGGCCATGCTGGCGATGGCGAGCGAGCTGGTGTTGCTGGCGAAGATCGTGTGCTCGCCGCACACGCCGTCGAGCGTGCGGAACATCCCATTCTTCAACTCGAGGTCCTCGGTAACGGCCTCGATCACGATGTCCACGTCCTTCAGATCTTCGAGCGACGTCGTAACACGCAGCCGCGCGCGCGCGGCATCGCGCTCGGCGGCCTCGAGCCGCCCGCGCTCGACCGCGCGGTCCATGCTCTTGTTGATGGCCGCGAGTCCCTTCTGCGCGAAGGTGTCGTCGATCTCGCGGACGATCGTGTCATAACCTGCGCGGGCACACACCTCGGCAATGCCGCTGCCCATCAGTCCGCAGCCCAGAACCGCGACCCTGCGGATCTCCTCCATCGGTCCTCCTGCCTGTCTTCCCATACGTGAGGGGGCGGAATATGGCGTGGCGCCCTGGACCGATCAACTGCCTTCCCGGTGCTTTTCGCGCGCCTCGACGGCCTCCCGGACCGGCGCGGCCTCGCCCGGAGCGAGCACGCCGGGTGCCGGTGCGCCCAGCATGCGAGCCGCCTCCTCCTCGCTCCGCGCCGATTCGTCGGCGCGCGGCGCGGCCGCTCCGCCCGAAGCGAGCCGCTCGAGGAACGGGCGGAAGAGGTCGATCGGGATCGGGAACAGAGTGGTGGAGTTGTTCTCCGTCGCGATCTCCGAGACGGTCTGCAGATAGCGGAGCTGAATGGCGGCGGGCTCGCGCTGGATCACGCTCGCGGCTTCCGCGAGCTGCTTCGACGCCTGGAGCTCACCCTCGGCGTTGATGACCTTGGCGCGCCGCTCGCGCTCGGCTTCGGCCTGGCGCGCCATCGCGCGCCGCATCTCCTGCGGCAGGTCGATGTCCTTGATCTCGACCGCGGTTACCTCGATGCCCCACGGGTCGGTACCTTCATCGATGATGCGGCGCACGATGTCGTTGAAGTGTTCGCGCTCGGCGAGGAGCTGATCGAGCTCGGCCTGGCCGACCACGCTGCGCAGCGTGGTCTGCGCGAGCTGGCTGGTGGCGAACAGGTAGTCCTGGATGACGATCGTCGCCTTGACCGGGTCGCTCACGCGGAAGTACACGACCGCGTTCACCTTGACGGAGACGTTGTCGCGCGTGATGACGTCCTGCGGCGGGATGTCGAGCGCGACGATGCGCAGCGGCACCTTCACCATGCGTTCGACGCCGAATGGCACGAGCGCGATGAGGCCGGGCCCCTTCGCGGACGTGAGACGGCCGAGGCGGAAGACGACGCCGCGCTCGTACTCGCGCAGCACCCGCAGGCTGGTGAGCAGGCCGCCGACGGCGAAGACGGCGAGCGGAATCAGGTATTCCATCATGTGAACACCTCCACGATCACGGCCATTCCCTGTCCGCCGCCGATGCAGGCGGAGCCCAGACCGAACCTGCCGCCGCGCCGCCGCAGTTCATGCAGCAGGTGCACGGTGATGCGCGCGCCCGATGCCGCGAGCGGATGCGTGAGCGCGATCGCGCCGCCGCTCACGTTCGTCTTCTCCGGATCCAGCCCGAGCTCCTTCTCGACCGCCGCGTACTGCGGTGCGAAGGCTTCGTTCACCTCGACGAGATCCATCTGATCGATGCGCATGCCCGCACGCTCGAGCGCCTTGCGGCTCGCGGGCGCGGGACCGATCCCCATGATCGACGGATCGACGCCGGCCACACCCCACGAGATGAGGCGACCGAGCGGCTTCTTGCCGTGTGCGGATGCCCAGTCCGCGCTCGCGAGCACGACCGCGGCGGCGCCATCGCCGATGCCGCTGGCGTTGCCGGCCGTCACGAGTCCGTCCTTGCGGAAGTACGGCCGCAGTGCGGCCAGTCCTTCGCGCGTGGTGTCGGGCCGCATGTGTTCGTCGCGCTCGAACGCGGTCTCGCCCTTGCGCGTCTTCACCATCACGGGCGCGATCTCCTGTGCGAAGCGCCCCTCGTCCCACGCCGCCTTCGCGCGCTGCTGCGAGCGGAACGCCACTTCGTCCGCGTACTCACGCGTGATGCCGTACTGGTCCGCGAGCTTCTCGGCGGTCTGCGCCATCGTGAGGCCGCACTGCGAGTCGAGCAGCGCCTGCCACAGCATGTCCTCGAAGAAGCCGCCCGCCTCGCCCAGGCGGAGCGAGCCCCAGCGCGCGCCGCGCACGACGTGCGGCGCCTGGCTCATCGATTCCGCACCACCGGCCAGCACGACATCCGCCTCGCCGAGCAGGATCTCCTGCGCGCCCGATGCGATCGCCTGGAAGCCGGAGCCGCACAGCCGATTCAGCGTGAGCGCGGGCACTTCGAAAGGCAGCCCGGCACGCAGCCCGACGTGGCGGGCGAGGTAGATGGCATCCGCGGAGGTCTGGAGTGCGTTGCCGAACACCACATGCCCGACTTCTGCGGGCTGCACACCGGCCGCGTCGAGTGCCGCGCGCGACGCGATCGCGCCGAGGTCCGTCGCCGAATGATCCTTCAGCGAGCCGCCGAACGAACCGAACGGCGTACGCTTCGCGGAAAGGAACACCACATCCCTGGACTGTCCCTGCGTGCCCATATGCTTCAACGCTCCGTGTTGTGAACGTATTCGCTAACGTGAGACGCGCTCGCAGACGCGATCACCGACTTCGGCGGTCGACAGCGAGCCGCCGAGATCGGGCGTGGTCAGACCCTCGCGGATCACGTCGCGCACCGCGGTTTCGACCGCGGCCGCGGTGTCCATGTGGCCCAGCTGCTCGAGCATCATGGAAGTCGTGAGCAGGGCCGCGAGCGGGTTCGCCCTACCGGTACCCATGAGATCGGGTGCGGAGCCGTGCACCGGCTCGAAGAGCCCGGGCCGCCCGGGATGCAGGCTGGCGGAGGGCGCGAGACCGAGGCCGCCAGCGAGTGCGGCGGCGAGGTCGCTCAGGATGTCGCCGAAGAGGTTGGGCGCCACAATGACATCGTAGCGTGCGGGGCGCAGTACGAGGTCGAGGGCGAGTGCGTCCGCGTAGATGGCGTCGCATTCCATCTCCGGATACTCGGCGGACACCGATCTGAACACCGCGCGCCAGAGGGCACCGATGTGCTGCATGGCGTTGGCCTTGTCCGTGAGCGTGACCTTGCGACGCCCGCGCGACTGCGCGTACTCGAACGCCGCGCGCACGATGCGCTCGACACCGCCGCGGGTGTTGATGTCCTCCTGGATCGCGACCTCGTCCGCCGTACCGGCGCGCATGCGCCCGCCGAGGCCGACGTACGGGCCTTCGGTGTTCTCGCGGAAGATGACGATGTCGACGTCCTCTTCGCGGATGTTCTTCAGTGGGGAGAAGCGCGCGTCGTAGAGGCGCACCGGCCGCACGTTGGCGTAGAGGTCGAGCCGGAACCGGAGGCCGAGCAGGATGGCGCGTGCATGCGCGTGGTCGGGAACACGCGGGTCGCCGATGGCGCCGAGCAGGATCGCGTCGTGCTCGCGCTCGAGCGCGTCCATTTCCTCATCGGTGATGGCGACACCGGTGCGGAGGTATCGCTCTGCGCCGAAGTCGTACGTGCGCACCTCGAGGTCGAGGCCGTGCGTGCGGCGGAGCGCGTCGAGCAGCTTGACGGCTTCGCGCGTGACGTCGACGCCGATCCCGTCGCCGGGGATGACCGCGATGCGTGCCATGGCGCGGAAGATAGGGCGGCCCGGTGGCCTGTGGAAACTCAGCGGGAGGAAACGGTGATCCGGCCCGCGCCGCCGTGCGTCACGCAGTGGAACGGATACTCGCCCGCGGGCGCGCCCTCGAGGCTGAGGACCCAGGCGCTGCCGGGCTCGATGAGCGGAGGCCCGCGGAGCTGGCCGGAGTCGTCCAGGAACGCGCGCGCGTCCGGGGAGAGTCCGCCTTCGAGGAAGACGATGGCGTGCGTACCGAGGTCGGTGGCGGTGAAGCGGACGACGTCGCCGACGTGTGCCGCGGCCTCCTGCGGAGCGAACTCCCCGTCACGGCCGCCCACGGCGAAGTCGACGATGGCGACACCGGGATCGAGGGTGATCGTGTCCGCTCCGATGACGAGCTGGGCCTGTTGCGGAGCACGATCGCCGCACGCGACGAGCGCGAAAAGGAGAGCGCCGGCGCACCCCAGGGGACGCGCCGGCGCTCGGGCACTACACAGAGGCAACTCAGCCGCCGTGTGCGATCGAATACACGTAGGCCGCGACCGCGCGTACCTGATCCTCGGTCAGCGAAGCGCCGCCCATGGCCGGCATCGGTGCCGGGAACTGCGCCGGCTGCGCCACACCCGTCTGCACGACGCCCATGATTTCCTCGTACGTGCCGGACGGGACGTTGATCCACTCGGCGTCGGTCAGGTTCGGCGCCAGCGCCGTGCCCGTGCCGTCCGGACCGTGGCAGGTGAAGCAGTTGCCCGGACCGGTGAAGATCTGCTGGCCCTGCGCGACCATGTCCTGCGTCACACCCTCGGGCAGCGCGCCGCCCGCCGAAGGCTCCGCCGGCGCCGGCTCGGCCGGCGCGGGCTCGGCGGCCATGGTGTCGGCCATCATGTCATCACCGGTCCCCGCATCGCCGCCGCCGCATGCCGCCAGCAGGAAGATCGAGAACACACCAAGCACCGCTACCCCATGGGTCCTGCGCATCACATGCCTCCTGAAAGAGTGGCGGGCGCGAGGCCCGGACACGCCACGTTTGTCTGCGTCGGGCGGCGATTATAGGGAACCACCCGTTCGCGCACAAGCATACTCGCCTGCTGCGAGGGGCGTGCCGTCACGCGCTCCGCCCTGCGGACGGGGCATGCTCGCCGCAGGAGATGCAGTAGAGCCAGGTCGCCTCGAGCGGCTCCGAGCAGGACGGGCACGGCCGCTGGGACTGGTCTGCACCGCAGAACGGGCAGAACAGCACGACACGGCCCGAGGGCAGCACCGATTCGCAGAATGCGCAGGTCGTGCGGCTCGCCACGACCGTTTCCGCAGGGCGCGGCTCGGGCCGCGCGCGGGCCGCCGGGCGCTGAGGCGCCGGGGCCGGAGCCGGTGCCGAACGCTCGGGCGCGGACGCGACCGGAGCCGCCACCATCGCTTCGACCGGAGCCGCTTCTTCCTCAACCGGGGCAGCCTCTTCCGCCGGGGCGACT
>CAYUIG010000003.1:106975-119385 GCA_964444685.1 uncultured Gemmatimonadaceae bacterium
CCGCTTCCTCGAGCGTCAGGTCGATCGTGTCCTCCACCTCGGCCACCCAGCCGAGGTCGTCGGTGCTGATGCCTTCCGGTTCCACGCGCGCCCCCTCGGCCGTGATCCACACGTCGCAGCCCGCGAACTTCCGGAAGAGGCCGACGTTCGGATTCGGCGACTCGACTTCCGCACGCAGCTCTTCGCGCGCCTCGTCCGGCTCCAGCCGCACGTACCCACCCTCGCCGGAGAGCAGGCGCAGCAGCGTGTGCTCGTAGTCGGCGTTCATCTCGAAGCCGAGCCGGCTGCGCACGTCCCGGTACGGAATGAGGTCCTGATAGATCTCGGCCACCGTCACCGGCGCCGCCACATCGCGACCGTTCGCGCGCACCGCCTCGACGAGGCTGCCGGTCACGCGCCGGACCAGATCGTCCATGCTCTCCTCCTCTCAGGCGGCCGCACTGTCCAGCGCGGCACGCACGTCCGCGGGGGCGCGCCGGAGCACGTCGTCCGCCTCCGGATCATCGGCCGCACGCAGCGACCGGATGAGCCCCAGCCAGTTCAGGCGATCTTCCGGCGCCAGCTCCTGCGCACGCCGGTACTGTTTCACCGCGAGTTCGGGACGCTCGAGGTCCATGAACAGATGACCCAGCTCGCGGCGCACATCCGCATCATCCGGCGCGCGATCCGCCGCAGTGCGAAGCGCGGTCGACGCCTCCTCGAAACGACCCTCGCGGCGGAACACGCGCGCGAGATACAGACGCGCGGTGACATCTTCGTCGTTCGACTCGATCGCCGCGCGGAAGTGCTGCTCCGCGAGACCGAGCTGCCCCTGCCGGAATGCGGACACGCCGCGCTCGAAGTCCGATGGCGCCGCGATCTGCCGCACGATCAGAATCACCACGATTCCCACCGCGACGAGTGCAGCGATCAGCCGGGCCTGTCCGCCAAACCTCCGGCGCGTAGCCGGCGCCGGGGGCTCAAACGTCAGCGGTGCGTCCTCGGCCACTTCAATCGCGGCCGCCGGCGGTGTCTCGATCTCCGCACGCAGACGTTCGGCGACATCGACGCCGAGATCCGCGTCGCGTGCCTGCACCACGCCTTTCGCCGCCACCGCGACCACACGCTCCAGCTCGTGGATGCGGCCGGCGAGCGCGAGCGAGATCCGCTCGCGCTTCCTCAGCTCCGCGACCAGGCGCGCGATGGGGAGTTCCTGCGGGGAGAGCGCCGCGAGCCGCACGTCATCCGGTGCGCCCGCGTCCATGCGCAGAAGATAGCGCAGCGACCGCTCCACCGCACGCCACACGGTGCCGAGCGATTCGGCGAGCTCCGCCTCGTTCTCATACGCGCGCAGGCGCTCGACCGCGTGCTCCGCCTCTTCCAGCGGGCGGAGCGCGCGATCATGATCCGTCATCCGGTCAGTACTCGATCTGCCAGTATCCGGCGCGTGCGCCCGCCTGCACGAACGCCTGCGGGTCCTCCGTCGGGATCACCAGTCCCGTTCGCGCGCGCTCCTCGTGCGCCCGCCGCCGCATGAACTGTGCAATGCTCTCACCGGTGGCGCCGCACACGTCGCGAAGCTGCCGCACGATCTCGGACCACGACCCCGACAACACCACGCCGTCCTGCAATTGCACCCGATGCGCCGGCCCACTGTTCCCTTCCCCGGCTTCCGCCTCGGCCGCCACGCCCGCGGCAAACGCGCTCTCCACTTCCGCCAGGAGCGTATCCACCGCGTCCGGCTCGCCCTCGACCGCCTCCAGCCGCTGCTGCCAAGGCTCCAGCTCCGGCGCATCCGGATCCAGCCCGCCGAGCGCGCGCTTCAGCTCGAGCACGCGCCAGAGCGCCAGCGCATCCCAGTGCTCCTCCACGCTCACGCGCTCGAACTCACGCAGCGCACCCGCCCAGTCACCGCGGTCGTACAGGAGATGGCCGAGGTATACCCGCGCCTCGTTGTGCGACGGTTCCAGCTGCAGTGCGCGACGCAGCTGCCGGCGCGCACCCGCATCATCATCCAGCCGGTGCAGCGTGTAGCCCAGCGCTGCCCACAGATCCGCACTCTCCGTGTGTCGTGCGACGCCGCGCTCGAACACCACCCGCGCCTCCGTAAACATCCCTTCGCGGTACAGCGCGCGTCCCATCGAAAGCACAAGCTCGAGCTCTTCTCCACCCTCCCGCAGCCGCACCCGCTCGAACAGACCCAGCGCCTCTTCGCGACGACCCAGCCGCAGCAGAACCTCCCCGAGTCCCACCATCGCGTCCTCATGCTCCGGATCCAGCACCAGCCCGTGCTGGAACGCCTGACGCGCCCACGCAAACTCCTCCCGGGCCAGCCGCGTATAGCCCAGCCCGACGTACAGATCCACCGAATGCGGGTAAAGCCGGAGCCCCTCCTTCAGCGTCTCCAGCGCCGACTCGTAGTTCCCCTCGTCGTAGTGGCGGTGCGCACGCTCATCGTACTCCTCCGAACTGAGGAACTGGGTCCCCATTTCCGCGCCTCCTGAGATGCGTTCGGATGTTCGTGGCCATACCGGGAGGATGAAGGTCGGACCACAATATAGGGTGGGTAATGCGGGTGTGCTACCCCTTATGTGGGGTCTGGAGTCTGGTGTCTGGTGTCTGGTGTCTGGTTTACGACCCCGGACGAGCCGCAATTCGAGCCATCCCGTCCCCAGACCCCAGACTCCAGACTCCAGACCCAAAGGTCCGCTTGCCGTTCCGCAGACCGAGCGAGAGACTTCGAGATAAGGACGATGCCGAGGAGGCGAACGTGGTTCTGAGCTGGTTGAAGCGGCGGCGGATGAGCGAGGCGGCGCGGCGGCGTCTGATGATTGCGCTAGCGAAGGCGGAGGAGGAGCTGGTGGAGACGCACGTGCGCAATGCGCTGCACGTGTACGCCGCGGTGAGCGATGAGCTGCCGCTGGATCGGGCGCTCGAGATCTATCTTGAGGCGCTGGATCCGGGGGAACCGCAGACGAGCATCATCGCGCGCCGTGTGATGGCGCGGCTGGAGGGTGGTTCGCGGCGGAGGCGGCGCGACTAGCTAGCGGGTGGCGGCGGAGTCGGGCCAGGGCGGATCGACGACGGGCGATCCGTACCATGCCCAGTCGACGGGGAGTCCGCGCGGCGAACGCTCGCGCGGTGTGGGATACGGGTCGAAGGGGCGGCCGTACTTCCTGTCGAGATAGAAGTTGACGGCGTTGGCTACGACGCCGGACGCGGTGTAGCCGTGCTCGCCCTCTTCGAGGAAGAGTGCGGCGACGATCTCCGGGTGTTTTCCGATCGGACCGGCCATGCCGACGAACCAGGCGTGGTCCTTCGTGGTGCAACGCGGGTTGTTCAGGGCGCACACCTGCGCGGTACCGGTCTTCCCCATGAAATCCCAGTTGCGCAGTCGGCTGAGCGCGGCGCTGCCACCGGGGGCGACGACGCGGCGCATACCGCGTCGCAGCCAGTCGATGGTGACGCCACTGATGCCGAGGTCGATGGTGACGGGCGGCTCTTCACCGTTGTCGGCGAGGCGCGGCTGGAGCGCCCTGCCGTCGGGGCGCGCGAACGCGGAATAGAGCACGGCCATCTTGAGCGGCGTCATGGTGACTTCGCCCTGCCCGATCGACAGCGACATGATGTGGTTCTCGGGGGGTCGGTAGCCGTAGCGCTCCTCGAGCCACTGGACGCCGGACGGAAAGACGTTGCTGAGTTCGGTCGGCAGGTCGATGCCGGTGCGCGTGCCGAAGCCGAGACGCGTACCGACCTCGAGGTAGCGCTGCAGGCCGAGGCGGATGCCGACCTGGTAAAAGTATACGTCGCAGGAGTGCATGATCCCGCGGATCAGGTCGACGCGGCCGTGGCCTGCGGGCTCCCAGCAGCGGGCGTACCGCCCGCCGTACGACATGCCGCCGGTGCACGCGATGGGCATGACCTCTTCCGGCCGGATGACGCCTTCCTCCAGCGCCATGGCAGCGACCGGCAGCTTCCATGTGGAGGCCGGTGGCTGACGCGAGCCGCCCGCGCGATCGAGCAGCGGGTTGCCGGCATCGGCGCGCAGCGAATCCCACAACGTGGTTGGAATTCCGCCGACGAACTCGTTCGGGTCGTACGTCGGGTTGCTGTAGTAGGCGAGGACACCGCCGGTCTGCGGATCGATGGCGACGAACCCGCCGCGGAAACCTTTGGGGAAGATGCCGTCGATGTAGCGCTGGAGATCCAGGTCGAGGTAGAGCTGCAGGTCCTCACCCGGGATCGCAGGTACGCCGAGGTTCTCGGGCAGCCAGCGGCGGATGCGGCCGCGCGCATCGATCTCGAGGTAGCGCATGCCCGGCTCGCCGCCGAGGCGCAGCTCGTACTCCCGCTCGAGACCGCTCTTCCCGATGAGCTGGCCCTGCTCATAGCCCTGGAAGTCGGGCATCCCCAGCTCTTCGCGATTGATCTCCGAGACGTAGCCGATCAGATGCGCGATGATGTCGCCGGCCGGGTAGTGTCGCTTCGGATACGTCTCGACGAGCACGCCCGGGTGCATGAAGCGCCGCTCCTCCAGCCGTGCGACGGCTTCGGGCTCCGCATCGGTAAGCACGGGCATGGGCAGGTGCGGCGCCTGCTGGAAGCGGTACCACGCGCGCGCGATCTGCGCCTCGTTCAACCCGAGCACGGGGCGCAGCCGTTCGATCTGCGCACGCATCGAATCGCGCGGCCCCGGCATGAGCAGGACCTGATAGCCGACCGTGTTCTCGGCGACGACCTGACCCGTGCGATCGTAGATGGTGCCGCGCGGGGCGGGCACCGGCAGCGGACGCAGCCGGTTGGTGCGCGCGATGATGGCGTACTGCTCGACGTCGACGACCTGGAGCTTGAGGAGCTGCGAACCGAGCAGGAGCACCACGCCAAGCAGGGCGAGGCGCGCGAGCAGACCGCGCTGAGCGCGCAGCTTGCGCGGAGTGCTCAGCCGGCCGGTTCGCTCCATCGATCAGCTTTCCGGTTCACCGTACACCACGCCGCATTCGGGACATGCGAACTGCTTGCCCCTGCGACGCAGCACCACGACGCGATCCCCGTGCCGCAGGCAGTGCGGATCGCGGCCTTCGGCCTCGGCCGTGCTCATCACACGGTCGCTCTCTTCCTTCGTCGCGGCCGGCACCTCGAACATGCGACGCTGCGCGCAGCTCAGACACTCGAACCATACCTCGCCTGCGCCGTTGTCCAGCGTACCGATGCGTACCACCTCGGAGAAGCCGCCGCAGCCCACGGGACAGGGCACCTGCTCGCCGGCCAGATACGCGCCCATCGGGTCGGTCTCCTGAAGCGGCGGCGACGGCCGCACCCGCGCTTCGCGGCGCTTCAGTAGCTTCTTCCGGCGCGCACGCTTGCGCGCCGCGAGACGGCGGCGGCGGACCGCGGCGGGATCATCGTCGACGACGAACTCGTCGTCTTCGAGAATGCTGCGGCGGCGACGCGACTTCTTTGCGCCCGCCGGCTTGGGCTTCCGGCCCTTCTTCCGGGGAGCGACTCCGGCGGTCTTCGCGGCGGTGTCCGGCGTCTCCGTTTCCGGTGCCGCCGGCGTGGTGGCCTGCGCGGTCGCGGTCTCCTGCGCCGTCGGCGGCGCGGCCTTCTTCGCCGGTGACTTCCTGGCCGGCGCCTGCGCGGGCGCAACCTTCTTTGCGGGCGCCTTCTTCGTCGGCGCCTTCGTTGCGGGCTTGCTGGCCGGTGCCTTCGCGGCCTTCTTCGTCACCGCCCGCGGCGGCGCCTTCTTCGGGGCGGCCTTCTTCGCGGGAGCCTTCTTGACCGGGGCCTTCTCCGCGACCTTCGTGGCCTTCTTCGGCGCCGCCTTCTTCGCGGCGGCCTTCTTCGCCGGCGCTTTCTTGGCCGCCGGCTTCTTGGCAGCTGACTTCTTCGCCGCCGCGGTCTTCGTCGGAGGATTGTTGGGTGGCGCCAGCGTGTAGGTCGCCTTCTTCGGTGGCGCCTTCTTCGCGGGAGCCTTCTTCGCCGGAGCCTTCTTCGCGGGAGCCTTCTTCGCGGGGGCCTTCTTCGCCGCCGCCTTCTTCGCGGGAGCCTTCTTTGCGGATGTCTTCTTCGCAGCCGGCTTCCTGGCGGCGGACTTCTTCGCGGCCTTGGAGCCGCGCGAAGTCTTCGTGGCCGCGGACCGCGCCTTCTTCGGCTGGGACCTGCTCGCCATGCTCACCTCCTGCACCGGGCCGGTGCACGACGCACGGGCCGGCTCATGGGGGTCGCGCAGCCGGCCCGCCCGGCCGGTCGCTGCGCCCCGAGCGAAAACCGCGCCATTATAGGCGCGCATGCGCACGCACGCCACACGAACGTTACCGGCACGTTCGGTATGGTGGCTGCGGAGCCGCGATTCTTTTCAGGTTGGCAGGTGCGCGGCTGAGGGCCGCGCACCGCATCAGGCCGCGTTTGCGTCCTCGGCTGAAATCGCGCTATGTTCGCGCCCGTGCGGGATGACGGGCTGGCAGAAACGGATGCCGACCTCCCGGAGCTCGCTGATCTGCGCCGACGTCAAGTCCGGATGCCGTTCCGCAAGGAAATTCACGGTATCATCCATCCACTCGTTGCGCTCCTCTTCGGGCGCGCGCATGACACCGCACTGGTGGATGGCACTGAACAGCTCGTTGCGCGCCAGCTCGAAACCGTCCGCCGGGCGCGGCGCGGGTCGCTTCCTCTCACGGGTCTTCCGTGCCAAGACACTCCTCCTTCCAGGTTGTCGATGCATGAGGAGCCGGTTGCGGCCGGACCCCCCACGAACAGCACTCAAAACTAGCACAAACAGCCCTTTGTGAAAACCCTTTCGACGCCGTTCGATCCCGTGCGACTGGAGGTGTACCGGCACCTCTTCACCGCACTCGCGGAGGAAATGGGAGCGTCGCTGCGGCGGTCCGCACATTCGCCGAACATCAAGGAGCGGCGGGACTACTCGTGTGCGCTGTTCGATGGCGACGGCCGCGTGGTCGCGATGGGCGATCACATGCCCGTGCACCTCGGCGCGCTGCCGATGAGCGTGGCCGCGGCGCTCGAGCGCGCGGGCCCGCTCGCTCCGGGCGACGTGATCGTGCTGAACGATCCGTTCGCGGGCGGAACGCACCTGCCGGATTTGACGCTTGTGGCCCCCGTTCACGTTGGCGGTGCTGCGATCGGGCACCTGGCCGCACGTGCGCATCACGCCGACGTGGGCGGTGCGGTTGCGGGATCAATGGGTCTCGCGCGCGACATCTGGCAGGAGGGTCTGCGCCTGCCGCCCGTGCGCCTGATTGCGCAGGGCAAGCGGCAGCAGGATGTGTGGCGGATCCTGCTGGCGAACGTGCGCACGCCCGCGGAACGCGAAGGCGATCTCGCCGCGCAGCTCGCGGCGCTCACGACGGGAGAACGGCGTCTCCTCGAGATGGTGGAGCGGCGCGGCGCGGCGGAGGTGACGGCGGCGATGACGGCGCTGCTCGCGTACGCGGACCGGCTGGTGCGCATGGGCATCGCGCGGCTGCCCGATGGCGAATGGGAAGCGGAGGATGCGGTCGACGACGACGGATTCGGCAGCGGGCCACTGCCCATTCGCGTACGCATCGCGATCCGCGGCGATTCCGCGGAAGTGGACTTCACCGGCAGCGCGCCGCAGGCCGCGGGCGGGATCAACGCCGTCGCCGCGATCACGCACTCGTGTGTCCGCTACGTTTTCCGCTGTGTTCTCGAGGCCGTGCTCGGACAGCCGCTGCCCGCGGGGGGCGGCGAGATGCGCGCGATCGACGTGCGCACGACGCCCGGCACGATCGTGGACGCGCGCCCGCCCGCACCCGTGGCCGCGGGCAACGTGGAGACGTCGCAGCGCATCACCGACACGCTGCTGCTCGCGTTCGCAGGCGTGCTGCCGGATCTCGTGCCCGCACAGTCGCAGGGCACGATGAACAACCTCTCGATCGGCGGCGTGGATCCGCGCACGGCGGAACCATTCGCGTACTACGAAACGATGGCCGGCGGCATGGGCGCAGGTCCGCACGCACCCGGGTTGTCGGCAGTGCACGTGCACATGACCAATTCGCTCAACACACCGGTCGAAGCCCTGGAGCACGCGTATCCGCTCCGCGTTCGACGCTACGCGGTGCGCCGCGGCTCCGGGGGCGCCGGACGGTTCTCCGGTGGCGACGGCGCAGTCCGCGAGATCGAAGCGCTCGCCGACTGCGACGCGAGTCTCCTCACCGAGCGGCGCACATCCTCGCCGCGCGGTCTGGCGGGAGGCGCGGATGGTGCAGCGGGCCGCAACGTGCTGCGCCCACGCGACGGCGCGGAGCGCGAGCTTCCGGCGAAGACCACCGTCCGCATGCGTCCCGGCGACCGGCTGATCATCGCGTCACCGGGCGGCGGCGGGTTCGGGATCTCGAGTCGGGAGTCGGGAGTCAGGAGTCGAGAGCCGGGGGATTGAAGCGGCGGGTGTGCTGCTGCTATACCGCGCAAAGTACCCTGTCGCTATTGTTCGGGAGTACGCATGAGCGAGCCGATCCGACTGCACGAGCGTGCCAGCGCCGACCTGCGCTACATCCGCGATGCGATGGCGCGGGCCGAGTCGTTCACCTCGGTGCCGGGGCTGGGCGGCGTCGCGATGGGTGTGACCGCGCTGGTCGCGGCGGCCGTGGCGGCGATGCAGGCGGACGCGCAGCGGTGGCTGCTGGTGTGGCTGGCGGCCGCGCTGGTGGCCGGGGTGTCCGGCGCGCTGGCGATGCTGCGGAAGTCCAGGCGCGCGAATCAGCCGCTGCTGGGCGCGGCCGGCCGGCGTTTCGCGCTGGCGTTCTGGCCTCCGCTCGTGGCGGGTGCGGTGCTCACGGTCGCACTCGCGAACGCGGGTGAGTATCGGCTGCTCCCGGCCGTCTGGCTGCTGCTGTACGGCACGGGTGTGGTGACGGGCGGCGCCGCGTCAGTACGAGCGGTTCCGCTCATGGGTGCGGTGTTCATGGTGCTGGGGTTCGTCGCGGCAGTCGCGCCGGAGTCGTGGGGCGATGTCCTGATGGCGGCGGGCTTCGGCGTTCTACAGATCGGATTTGGCGTCTGGATCGCGAGGAGGCACGGTGGCTAGGCCGTTGAGGAAAGTAAAGGAAGAGAGAGAAGCGCCCGCGCAGCCGAAGTCGGCACGCTCGCGCCGCGCGGCCGCGGCCGCCGACCTCGACCGCGTCATCCATGAGCGGGTGCGGCTCGGCATCGTGAGCGCGCTCGCGGTGAACGACCGCCTCGGCTTCACGGAGCTGAAGGCGCTGCTCGATACGACGGACGGCAACCTGAGCGTGCACGCGCGCCGTCTCGAGGAAGCGGGCTACATCGTCTGCGAGAAGGGCTACGAGGGGCGCGTGCCGAGGACGGAATACCGCCTGACCAAAGCAGGACGGAAAGCGCTGGACCGGTATCTGTCGCACATGGAGGCGCTCATCAACGCCGTGAAGGATCACGAGTAGCTGGCTTTCCTGCGAACGACCCTTTTCACCGCGGAGAGCGCGGAGGGCGCGGAGCCCTTCCCCTCCCCCTGCGAGCAAAACATCCGTACACACCGCGACGCGTTGTCTCGAAGTGTGTATGCCACTCGATCGAACCGCGTCACGTTTGCACACGTAACACCGTCCCGGGATCGAGTTCATCCCGGGGTGGGGTGGCTCCGCGTTCTCTGCGCCTCGGCGGTGAACTTTCGTTCGCATGAGGCAGCCTACCGGATGGAGGCAATCACCCTCTGGACGATGCCATCGATGCCGCGCCTGGTGACCCAGCGCATGACGATGACCAGATCGTTCACGGGGTCGCAGTAGATGACGTTGTCGCCGGCGCCGAGGTGGAAGAAGGCGGACTCGGGCGCGCTCGGCAGCCGCTGGCGGCCGGTGTTGAGGAAGAAGTTCATGAAGCCGTAGTCGTCCTGTGCGGGCGTCGGCGTGCGCGCCATCGCCAGCCATTCCTCGGACAGGATCCGACGGTCACCCCAGAGGCCATTGCGCAGAGTCATGAGTCCGAAGCGGGCCTGGTCGCGCGCGCTGATGAACATGCCGCCGCCCCAGTGTCCGCCGCCGCTGACCGACTGCATCAGGCGTCCGTCGATGATCACCCACGAGTTGTCGTAGCCGTACCACCGCCATGTGGGTGAGGCGCCGATGGGGTCCATGACGTATTCGCGCAGGACCTCGGGCAGCGGCCGTCGCCAGATGTTGAGCGCGGCCAGGGCGAGGACGTTGACGCGGGTGTCGTTGTACTCGTACGCGGAGCCGGGCTCCATGCGGTCGCGCGACATCCAGGTCTCGGGTTCACGGCTGGGCCGGTCGGCCCATTCGGGCTTGCCCCATAGCGTGCCTTCCCAGTCGCTGACCTGCCGGAGCAGATGATCCCATGTGATGCGGCGGTTGTGCTCGGTGTCGAAGAGCGCGAGCGGGCGCGTGGAGCCGAGTGGATTGCGCGCGTATTCGGCGCCGGTGTTCTCGGGCTCGGCCGGGAGCACGGGCGCCATGAGCTCGTACACGGGCGCGTGCAAGTCCGGGATCATGCCGCGGTCCCACGCGAGCCCGACCGTCGTCGAGAGGAAGCTCTTGGTGACGCTGAACGTCATGTCCACGCGATCGGGCTCGCCCCACTCGGCCACGATGTAGCCGTTCCGGACGATCATGCCGGTCTGCGGCCCGCGCTCCTTGAAGGGGCCGATCGCATCGCCGAAGGGTTCGCGGGCGAAGCTGGTGTAGTGGACGCGTTCGAGGTCGCGCGGTGCCGTGGTCTCGTTCTCCTGCGCGTACGCGATCGCGGCGGCGATGCCGGCCGGATCCATCCCGACCTGTTCGGGCGTGCGCGATTCCCATTGTGCCCCGGGGCCGGGCACGTAGGTCTGGGCGAACGCGGTCTGCGCGGCGAAGGCGAGGCTGAGGATCGGGATGGAGCGCAGGCAGCGCATCGTTCCTCCGTTCAGTCGAGTCCAAGCTCGCGCAGGACCTGTGCGAAGCGGGGGTGTGCCACCATGTCCCGCGCGGAGGGGTCGCGTCGCACGCGGCGCACCTGGGTCGGGTCCGCGCGGAGAGCCACGGCCAGATCGGCGAAGGCCCGGTCGATGTCGCCGAGCTCGAAGTAGACGAGCGCGGCATCGTAGCTCGTGCCCACCTGCTGCAAACCCTGAATGGCGGCGAGGGCGGAGTCGCGCTGGCCCATCAAAGCATAGCTGTAGCCCAGAGCGAGCCGCATCGTCTCGACGTTCTCGCCGGCAAGCGGGAGCCCGGTTTGAAGTACACGGACTGCTTCGGCGGGTGCACCACCGACGGCGAGGGCCCAACCGAGGTTGTAGTAGCCGTACCAGTCCTGCGGCTCCATCTCGATTACCTTGCGTGCTTCCGCGGCCGCCGCGTCCATCTCACCCGCAAAGAACAGCCGGTCGGCCAGGAGATGGCGGGTAGAGACGCTGAGCGGATCGAGCTCGACGGCACGCCGGCTGGCCGCGAGGGCTTCCTCTCCCCGGCCGAGGCTTTCCAGGACGGTACCCAGTATACCGTGGGCGTAGGTGGAGCCCGGGTGCAGTTCAATACCACGTTCTGCGGCCTCGAGCGCCTCCTCGTACTCGCCGCTGTTCGAGAGCAGACGTGCGCGTGCGACATGCGCCTCGGGCGTCTCCGGATCGAGCGCGAGTGCGCGTTCGATCGCTTCTTCGGCCAGCGGGAGTGCGCTGTCGGGGGGCAACTGCTCCCAGTTATTGGCTGCAAGGTAAGCGTGGGCGAGCATGGCCCACGCCGGTGCATAGGTGGAATCGGCTTCGATTACGCTCCTGCACAGCGCGACAACCTCTTCGAGCTCCCGGCCGAAGACCCCGCGGTTCTCGTACGCATAGCGGGCCTGGAAGTAGAGTTCGAGCGCCCGCTCGTTCCCGGGGCCGTGCGCCTCGATGCGGCGCTCCGTTTCGGGAGTGAGGCGCGCGCGCAACGCAGACGCGATCTTGCGCGCCAGGTCCGTCTGGATCGCAAAGACGTTTTCCGCCGTCCAGTCCTCGTCGTACGTCTCCGCCCAGATGTGCTGGTCCGTCGCCGCGTTGATGAGCTGAACGTTGACGCGTACACGGTCTCCCGCGCGCTGCACGCCGCCTTCGAGGATCGTTGCGACCTGGAGCTCTTCAGCGATCTGTCGGATCGACTTCGTGGTTTCCGCGTACTGCATCACGCTCGTCCGGCTGATCACGGTCAGCGAGTCGATCTTCGCGAGCTGCGTCAGCAGATCGTCGTGCATCCCCTCGGCGAAGAAGCGGTCCTCTTCCGACGCGACGCGCGTCGCGAACGGCAGCACCGCGATCGTACGTCGGACGTCGCGGTCCTCGCCGCGACCGAACATCGCCCAGCCCAGTGCGATCCCGATCCAGAGGATGGCGGCGACCGCACCGCCAATACCTGCGTAGCGCCAGTTCAGGTAGCGGCGCGCACCCGTCTGCGGCAGTGGCAGCGATT
>CAYUIG010000004.1:0-107417 GCA_964444685.1 uncultured Gemmatimonadaceae bacterium
GGACGTATCGCAGGATCTCGGGATCGACGAGGTCGGCGAATCCCTCCGCTAGCTGGTAAACACGCAATCCCTCCGCGCCGTGTCGCGTCTTTCGCGAATCGTTCATGACGCAACAAAACCCGCGCGCCGGGGCACTGGAATAGCCGATCGGGACGACCTTTCACCCGCCCGTTCCCGCTTTTCCCGCCTTTCCCGCCTCTCGCAGTACGCCTCCCGCAGTACGCCTCCCGCCGTCACCCGCATCCCCCCGCCGTTGGCGCAGTTAGCCTCCCGCCGCAAAGCCTCCCGCCGTAGCGCCTCCCGCAGCAACGCCTCCCGCAGCAAAGAGAATTTCTTTGACAGCCCCGCAGCCGGGCCTTACCTTGGAACCGTTCCCGCAACAAGCACCCAGGAGCATTGCGCCGCAGCCTGAACCGGGCCCACCTGATCGGCCGAGCCGCAGGGAGGCCGGACATAAGGACGACGCAGGGCGGCCGCAGGGTCGCGACGTTCTCGCTGGCCACGACTCGTGGCGGCGGCATCTCCCCGGAAAAGACGGACTGGCACCGGATCGTGGTGTGGGACGATCTGGCCGAGCGCGCGTCGCGCGAGCTGGCGAAGGGCCAGCGCGTGTACGTGGCGGGTCGGCTGGAGTACCGCGCCTGGGAGGACCGGACCGGTTCGCGCCGGCACGTGACGGAGATCGTGGCCGAGGAGCTGATTCCGCTGGATGCGGAGGACGCGCCGGTGGTCACGGACTGGCGGAGCGTGCTGGAGCCAGGGCCGGAGCGACCCAGAACGGGCCGCGAACCGGCGGACGAGGAGTTGCCCTTCTGACGGAGGCGTCGCGGCATGTTCGGGAACGGCAAGGCAGGATCCCGCCAGGTACTCTCCCTGGTGTTTGCGTGGGCGGCGATCGCGGTGATGGCGACGGGCGCCGGTGCGCAGGAAGCGCAGCGGTCGCACGTGGTACGGCCGGGCGACACGCTGTGGGAGCTGGCGCGTGCGTACCTGAGGAACCCGTTCCTTTGGCCGCTGATCTACGAAGCGAACCGGGCGCAGCTGTCGAGCCCGCATCTGCTTCGTCCGGACGAGCGGCTGACGATTCCGGAGCTGGTGATCAAGGGCGCGGACCCGTCGGAACCGATGATGCCGCCGGCCGAGGCGGCGCCGGAGCCGCCGCGCGAGCGTTCGATGTTCTACGAGGCCGCGCCGCAGGCGGACACGGCGGGCGCGCGCATGCAGCTCGAGTCACGTCTCGAGCCGTGGGCGGTGAGCCCGTGGGAATGGCGGTCGGTGCCATGGATCCAGGACTCGTCTTCGCTCGGCGTGCAGGGCCGGATCGTGCGGCTCGGCGACCCGACGACGGAGGACGATCTGCTGCCGCCGTCGCTGCACCCGTTCAACGAGGTGCGGATCGGCCGGCTCGACGCGAACCGGCCGGCCGCGGGCGACAGCCTGCTGGTCGTGCGCCTTGGCCAGGAGCTGAAGGGCTGGGGCCGCGTGATCGAGCCGATGGCGGTGCTGCGGGTCGATACGGTGGGCGAGACGATCGCCACGGCGACGGTGGTGAAGCAGTTCGGCCCCTCGCGCATCGGCGACGTCGTGATGCCGCTGCCGGCGATGCCCGCGCTCGTGCGCGGCGAGCCGGAGCCGGTCTCGACGGGGCCGCAGGGGAAGGTGCTGTGGTTCCTGGAGCCGCAGCCGCACTTCGGCCCGCCGGACTACGGCTTCGTGGATCTGGGTGGATCGCAGCTCTCGATCGGCGACGAGCTGATCGCGTACGTGCCCGAGCGGCGCATGGCGCAGGGTCGCGAGGAGCGGCTGCCGAACACGCCCGTGAGCCGGCTGCGCGTCATCCGGGTCGAGGACCAGACCGCGACGGTGCGCGTCGTGAACGTGAAATACGAGGCACTCGAGCGCGGGCTGCCGGTGCAGGTCGTCGCGCGGATGCGGTAGTGCGCGGTCCGGCTGCGGCCGGTGATCGCGATGGATTTCGAATGGAAGCGGGCGCCGGAAGGCGCCCGCAGCCATATTGTGGGGCATGATTGCGGTGCTTCACGGTCTGGCCCTCGCCGGATACGCGGCGGCGGGCGGTGTACTCGCGGCGTCGTTCGCGGGTGGACGCGAGGAGGCGTCGCGCGGCGGGCGGCCGCTGGCAGCCGCAGGTGTAGCGATCCATCTCGCTGCGCTGCTGCTCTACCGCTCGCGTTTCGGCGAGCTACCGCTCGCGGGACTCGGCCCGACGATGTCGACGCTCGCATTCCTCACCGCGCTCTTCCTGCTCGGCATCACCTGGACGAACGAAGGCCGTCCGATCGGACTCATCCTCGCCCCGATCGTGCTGCTGCTGCTCATCGGCGCGCACATCGCCGGCTTCGAGCCGCCCGGTGCCACGAACGCGTTCGGCGGTCCGTGGTTCATGCTGCACGTCGTGCTCGCACTGGCGGCCTACGGAAGCCTCAGCGTCGCGTTCGCGGCCGGACTCCTGTATCTGCTTCAGTTCCGCGCACTCAAGGGGCGACGCTTCGGCCGCATCTTCCACTACGTGCCGCCACTGCCCGTGCTCGATCTGGTCCGGCGGCGCGCGCTCGCGCTCGGCTTCGTCGCACTGAGCGCGGGACTCGCGCTGGGCTGGGCGTGGACGCTGCGGCAGCAGGGATCGCTCGCGCTCGAGGACCCGCAGGTGATCTGGGGCGTGCTCACCTGGGTCGTCTTCCTCGCCCTGCTGCTCGGTGGCGCGCGCGGCGAGCGGCGCGCCGCGGGCGCGAGTGTCGCCGGATTCGTAATCGTCGTCGTCGCCTACCTCATCCTGCGCATGGCGATGGTGCGCGGGCCGGTCTTCCTGTAGCATGGCGCTCTCGGTCGTCGGGATCAGCCATCACAGCGCGCCGCTCGAGGTGCGCGAACGGTTCGTCGTGCCCGATGATGCGAGCGGCGAGGTGCTGCGTGAACTCGTGGCCGCGGGTTGCGAGGAGACGGTGCTGCTGTCGACGTGCAACCGCACCGAGCTGTACCTGTATGCGCCCGGCGCGCACGTGGATGGCGATGCGGTGGGGTTGCGTGCACTCTGTCACGCGTCCGGCTACGACGCGGGTGCGGCGCGCGGCTACCTCTATGTGCTGCACGAGGAGAAGGCCGCGCGCCACCTGTTTCGCGTGGTCGGCAGCCTGGACTCGATGGTGCTGGGCGAAGCGCAGATCCAGGGGCAGGTGCGCGATGCGTACCGCCGCGCGGTGGAGATCGGCGGCGATGTCGTTACGGTGGGTCCCGTGCTCTCGCGGCTGTTCGAGACCGCGCTCGCCGTCGGCGGGCGGATCCGTTCGGAGACCGGACTGGGCGACGGCGCCTCGTCCGTCCCCTCGGCGGCCGTCGACCTCGCGCGCAAGATCTTCGGTCGTCTCGATGGCCGGACGGCGCTCGTGCTCGGGGCCGGCGAGATGGCCGGGCTGGTGGCCGCGCGGCTGCGCGCGGAGGGTGCGGCCGGCGTGATCGTGACGAACCGGAGCGGCGATCTCGCTCGCGACATCGAGGGGACGGCCGTCGCATCGTTCGAGCGGCTGCCCGAGCTGCTGGTGATGGCGGACGTCGTCGTATCGGCGACGTCGGCACCGCATACCGTGGTGGCGCGCGACGCGGTGGCGCAGGCGATGCGTGCGCGCAGGCGGCGCCCGCTGATGATCGTGGACATCGCGGTGCCGCGCGACGTGGAGCCGGAGGCGGGCGAGCTGAAGGATGTGTTCCTGTACGACCTCGATGACCTCGGCCAGGTGGTGGACGGCACGCTCGAGCGGCGCCGGTCGGAAGTGGCGCGTGCGGAGAAGCTGATCGAGGAGGGAACGGAGGAGTTCCGTGCGTGGTATCGCTCGCGCGCGGTGGTACCGCTGATCCGGAGCCTGCGCGAGCGCGCGGAGTCGGTGCGGCGGCAGGAAGTGGAGCGGGCGCTCGGCCGGCTGGGTCCGCTGACGCCCGCGCAGCGCGAGGCCGTGGAGACGCTCACGCGGCAGCTGCTCGCGAAGGTGCTGCACGAGCCGACCACGCGCATCCGCGAAGCGGTCGCGCAGGACGGCGGTGGGCAGGTGGTGGAGGCGGCGCGGTTCCTGTTCGGGATCGATGGACCGCATGCGAACGGGAACGGCGATGCGCCGGCAACGGGAGGATCGAAAGAGGAATGAAGGTACTGGTGACGGGTGGCGCTGGCTTCATCGGCGGCCATGTGGCCGAGGCGTATGTGGCCCGCGGTGATGAAGTGTGGATCGTGGACGACTTCTCGACCGGCAAGCGGTCGAATGTGCCGGCAGGCGCAACGGTCGTGGAGATGGACATCGGCGACGCGTCGCTCGAGCAGCTGTTCGCCGACGTGCGCTTCGATCTGGTCAACCACCACGCGGCGCAGATCGACGTGCGCCGCTCGGTGGCCGATCCGCGTTACGATGCGCGCGTGAACGTGGACGGGCTGCTGAACGTGGTCGAGAACGCGCTGCGTCACGGGACGCGTCGCATGGTGTTCGTCTCCTCGGGCGGCGTGGTGTACGGCGAGCCCGAGGAGCGACCGACACCGGAGACCGCGCCGAAGCGTCCGCTCTCACCCTACGGCGTGACCAAGCTGTCGGCGGAGTACTACCTGCACTACTACGAGCACGTGCGCGGGCTCGAGTACGTGGCGCTGCGCTACGGCAACGTGTACGGTCCGCGGCAGGACCCGCACGGCGAGGCCGGCGTGGTGGCGATCTTCTCGGAGCGCATCCGCGCGGGCGAGCCGTTGACGGTGTTCGGCGATGGCGAACAGACGCGCGACTACGTGTACGTGGCGGACGTGGTGCAGGCGAACCTCGTGCTGGGCGAGACGTCGCTGCCGCGCAGTGCAGCGATCGATGACCGGGCGTTCAACATCGGGACGGGGAGGGGTACGTCGGTGAACGAGCTGGCGACGGGAATCATGGAGGCAGCGGGGAGCCGGGTCGAGGTCCGGTTCGCGCCGGAACGGCCGGGCGAGCTGCGGCACTCGCAGCTCGACTGCAGGCGGGCGGCGGGCCACGGCTGGCGTGCGCAGACGTCGCTGGCGGACGGACTGCGGGCGACGTACACGCACATCGCGGGGGTGCCGGCGTGATCCTGCTGATCCAGGAAGGCGTGTTCTCGCTGCCGCAGGGCCTGCGCATGGTCATGAGCGGCACGCTCACCAGCCAGATCGTCATCGGCGTCCTCGTCTTCTTCTCGCTCGTGTCGTGGGTACTGATCCTGTGGAAGTGGGGACAGTTCCGGCGTCTTGACAGAGATGGAAGGCGCTTCGTGGACGCGCTGGAGCGAACGCAGCGCCTCGAGGACGCGTACAAGTCGATCACGAAGCTGCCGGAAACGCCGTATACGCGCGTCTTCCGGCAGGGGACCAACTTCTTCAGCGAGCTGCGGCCGGGGGCGCTGCGCGAGAACGCGCCGCCACAAGCGGGCCTTTCGGAGACGCAGCTCAGCGCACTCTGGCTGGTGCTGGAGAAGGTGCAGGACGAGGAACGCGATGCCATGAACGCAGGGATGGTGTGGCTCGCCGTCATCGCGGTGACGGGCCCGCTGCTGGGGCTGCTCGGCACGGTGCTGGGCGTGATGAACTCGTTCCTCGGCATCCAGGCGACGGGCTCGGCGAACATCGCATCGGTGGCGCCCGGCATCGCCGAGGCGCTGATGACGACCGCGTTCGGCCTCGTGGCCGCGATCCCGGCGGCGATCGCGTACAACTACTTCATGACGCGGCTGAACCGGTTCTCGGGAGAGCTGGAGGGGTTTGCGTCGGAGTTCATCGGGACGCTGGCGCGGGAAGGGCGGCTGTGATGGGGGCGACGTGGGGCGGGCGACGTGGGGCGGGCAACGAACGGCGGGCGACGTACGGCGGGAACTGCGGGTTTGTGAGGCGGGATGCTTCGTACGCGTAGGCGTGGTTCTTCTCTGCCGCTGGCGGCGGAGATCCAGGTGACGAACCTGATCGACGTGGCGTTCGTGCTGCTGATCATCTTCATGATCACGGCGCCGATACTGCAGGGCGGGATCGAGGTGCGGCTGCCGGAGGCGGATGCGGCGCCGCTGACGAGCAAGGATCCGATCATCGTGAGCGTCGCGCAGAGCGGTGAGGTGTACATCGGAGAGACTCGGGTGTCGCTGGAGGAGTTCGAGACGGTGATGCGCACCTATCTCGATGGCGACCTGGAGCGCAGCGTGATGGTGAAGGGCGACACGGACGCGCGCTGGGGAGCGGGTGCGGAAGTGCTGGGTGTGCTCGGCCGCATGGGCGTGTCGAACGTGGGCGTGGTCGTGCAGCCGAAGGAAGGGTCGTAGGCATGACGAGGAGCGGGACGGGACTGGGGAGCGGGATCGGGCGGCACCGGCCACGGCCGGACCGGCGCGCGGTCGTGGGCTCCCTCATCTTCCACGTCGTGCTCGTGGTCCTCGTGTTCGTGTCCGGGCTCACGTTCCGCCAGGAGCTGCCCGAGTTCATCGCGTATCGCGTGCAGATCGTCTCGCCGCCACCCGCCGAGGCCGCGCCCGAGCCGGAGCCGCCCACGCCGACGACGAGAATCGAAACGCCGGAACCCACGCCTCAGCCGCAGCCGGAGAAGCGGCCGGATCCGCCGCCCCAGCAGCCGAAGGTGCAGACGCCCGCGCCGCCGCCGGAGGAGAAGCCGAAGGAGCCGGAGCCCGCGAAGGGTCCGGACCCGAAGCCGGCTCCGGTGACCGGCGAGAACCTGAACGTGAACATCGAGGGGCAGGAGTTTCCGTACCCGGAATACCTCGAGAACATCATTCTGCAGAACCGGCGTTACTTCCGCTGGAGCGGCCGCTGCGATCTCGAGGCGGCGGTCGCCTACTACATCGATCGCGACGGCCGCACGGGCAACATCCAGCTCACGAAGAAGTCCGGCGACTGGAACTTCGATCTGCAGGTGAAGGCGGCGGTCGAACTCGCCGGACGTCAGGGTGCGTACGGGCCGCTGCCGGAAGGCTGGGTCAACGATCGGTTGTGGGTGAAGTTTACGTTCCTGCCGGGTTGCTGATGGTTCGCGGCGTGTTCGTCTCGATTCCGGGGTCGTCTTTGAGTCTGGAGACTGGGGTCTGGAGTCTGGGGTCTGGTTCACGGCGGGGAAGCTCCAGGCTTCGCCCGCCTCACCCGCATTCAACCAGACTCCAGACCCCAGACACCAGACACCAGACTCTGATTCCAACGAGAAAGGCCGATTGATGAAGACTGCGGTGCGCGTTACCGGGGCGATATGGCTGACGCTGGCGGCGGCGGGCTCGGCGCGAGCCCAGGATCTTCCTCCGGGCGTGGAACTGGCGACGCGCTACACCACGGCGAACCGGCCGCTCGTGTCGATCCGGCCGCTCGGCGGCGAGTCCGGCGCGTCGGAGATCGCCGGGATCCTGGAGACCGATCTGCGCCTCTCGGATCGCTTCGAGCTGCTGCGCACGCCCTCGGAGCTGGCGACGGGACCGGTCGACTATCCGAAGTGGAACGCGCTGCGGGTCGTATACGTGCTGGATGGTGCGCTGGCGCCGGGCGGAGGGCAGCTCGAGCTCACGGTGCACGACGTGGTGTATGGTCGCGTGCTGCGCGGCGGGCGCTTCAACCTGCCGGAGCGTGGCGCCCCGGATTACCGCATGGCGGTGCATGCGGTGAGCGATGCGATCGTCGAGTGGATCACCGGCCAGCCCGGGATCGCGGCGACGCAGATCGCGTTCACCCGCCAGCGCGGCGGCGGCGCGTACGACCTGATGCTCGTCGACTACGACGGCGAGAACCTGCGGCGGATCCTGGGCTCGGACCAGCAGGTGTACTCGCCCACGTGGTCGCCGGACGGGCGGAAGCTGGCGTTCACGATGAAGCGGGACGACGGCACGTGGGCGCTGGTCGAGCGCGACATGGCGAGCGGGCGCACGACGACGCTGCACGCCGGTCCGATGATGCAGACGCCTGCGTATTCGCCGGACGGCCAGTCGATCGTCTTCGCCATGTGGGTGGACGGGCGCCCGTACGGCACGCACCTCTTCCGCATGGCCGCGTCGGCCGGCTCGCGGCCGGAGCGGCTCACGAGCGGCGGCAACGACAACCTCTATCCCTCCTACTCACCCGACGGGCGGCGGATCGTCTTCCAGTCGAACCGCACGGGCCGGCAGCACATCTACACGATGGATCCGGGCGGTGGCGGCGCGACGCTGATCACCCCGGTGGGCGAGCGCGTGGAGTACGCGGCCCCGGACTGGTCGCCGACGGGCTCGGAGGTGGTCTTCCACGGACAGTCCCGCAGCGCCTTCCAGGTGATGCTCGGAAGCGCCGCGCGGGCGGGGGGCACGATCCGTCAGCTGACGACCGGGTCGCGGAACGAAGATCCGAGCTTCGCACCCGATGGACGCCATATCGTGTACACGGGGGTTGGGGGTGAGGGCGACGGGTTGTATGTTATCGACACGGTTACGGGTCAGAGGCGCCGACTCACGGCGGGCGACCGGCTGCGCATGGCCGCATGGTCACCGCCTCTGATGCGGGCGTCGCTCGCGTCGGGCCAGTAGTACCGCGAGGACATCACCGGGTGACAGGAGAAAAAGCGATGAAGCTGCGGGTGTGGGTACTGTTTGCGATGGCGGTAACGGTCGGACTGACGGCGTGTGGGCGCGAGGAGCCGCCGCAGGAGCCGACGCCGGTGCTGCCGGACACGGCGGGTGATGGTGCGCGCCGTGCGCGCGAGGACTCGATTGCGCGCGAGAACGCGCGGCTGGCGGCAGAACGCGCGGCGGCCGAGGAGGCGACGCGTCGTGCGCGCAGCATCCTCGAGGAGCGCGTGCACTTCGACTACGACGCGTCGGCGATCCGTGCGGATGCGCAGACGATCCTGCAGCAGAAGGTGAACGTGATGCGCGCGAACCCGAACGTGGCGCTGCGCATTGTCGGTCACGCGGACGAGCGCGGCTCGGTCGAGTACAACCTCGCGCTCGGCATGCGGCGCGCGGCGGCGGTACGCGACTTCATGGTCGGCTTCGGTCTCGACGCATCACGCTTCGCGATCGAGACGATGGGCGAGGACCAGCCGCTGGTGCAGGGAAGCAACGAGTCGGCCTGGGCACAGAACCGGCGCGGTGAGTTCGTGATCACCCGGGGCGGCGACAACCTGGTGATGCCGGGTCAATGAACCGACGTTCCGGCTCGACCGGACGCGTGACGATGCTCGCCCGGCAGGGTCTCGTGGCCCTGCTGGGCAGCCTGGTACTCGCGGGCTGCGCGACGAAGCGCGATGTGCGTGATCTGCAGACGGAGATCGCGCGGCTGGCCGCAGTGCAGGACTCACTGTACCGCGAGCTCACGCGTCAGAACCAGCGCCTGATGGACACGGTGGATGCCAGTCTGGACCTGCAGATGGACGTGCGCGGCCAGACGAGCCACCGGTTCCAGCAGCTCGAGGACAATCTCGGCCGGCTCGAAGCGCTCGTGCAGCAGCTCATGGCGTCCATGGGCCAGCTCGACGCGCGGCTCTCGCAGCAGCCGTCTTCCGGCATGGGCCCCGGCCCCGTAACGCCGTCGCCGGGCGGCGGCGCGGAAGCGACGGCGATGTACGAGGCGGCGATGCGGCTCGTCGCCGACCGCGCCTACGGCACGGCGCGCGGCGCATTCGAGCAGATCATTGCCGACCATCCGGACGATCCGGTCGCAGCGGATGCGCAGTATCAGATCGGCGAGACGTACTATGCCGAAGGCGAGTACGACGAGGCGATCGACGCGCTCGAGGAAGTGGAGCGTCGCTGGTCGGACTCGCCGCGTGCGCCGGGCGCGCTGCTGCGTGCGGGCATCATCGCGCAGGAGCGGGGCCAGCTCGAGCGCGCGCGCACGTTCTACCAGGCCGTCCGGAACCGCTTCCCGGCTTCGGACGAAGCGAGCATCGCGGCGCAGAGGCTCCGCGAGATCGGCTAGCCTCCGATGCGCTGCCCGTACTGCAGCGGCACGGAGGACCGGGTCGTCGACTCGCGGACGAGCCAGGAAGGCCGGGCCGTCCGACGCCGCCGCGAATGCCTTGCCTGCGGCCGGCGGTTCACCACGTACGAGTACGTCGAGGAGCGCCAGCTCCGCGTCCTGAAGCGGGACGGCACGACGGAGCCGTACGACCGCAGGAAGGTCCTCCAGTCCCTCCAGCTTCCGAGTGCGAAGCGACCCATCACTTCCCAGCAGCTCGAGGAGCTGTGCGACCGGATCGAGGAAGCACTGGCGAAGTCGGGCGAGGAGGAAGTGAAGAGCGGCGTGATCGGCGAACTCGCAATGGACGAGCTGAAGGCGCTCGATCATGTTGCGTACGTCCGGTTCGCGTCGGTGTACCGGAACTTCCAGGATCTGGATGAGTTCTACGAAGAGCTCCGGGACCTGAGAGCGAGGAGGGCGCGGGCCGCGCTGAACGAGGCGCAGGCCGAGCTGCCGCTGTGATCCGCACATGAAGTTCAATCCGCTGCGGCGTTCCGCCGCGGAGATGCCATTCCTCGACCACCTCGAGGAGCTGCGCTGGCGCATTCTATGGAGTCTGCTGGCGCTCCTCATCGCGACCACGGGCGCATTCTGGTTCGTGATGAAGGTGGACGTCCTCGCCTGGCTCAAGCGTCCCATCGATCCGTACCTGCCCGAAGGCGGCAAGCTGATCTTCCTCGAGGTGGGCGGCGCATTCTTCATCACGCTCAAGCTCGCGATCACGATCGGCATCCTGCTGGCGCTGCCGATCGTGGCGTATCAGGCATGGGCGTTCCTATCGCCCGCACTCACGAAGCGCGAACGGCGCGCGATCATTCCGGCGCTCTACCTCGGACTCGTTCTCTTCGTGGCCGGTGTGGCGCTCGCGTACTGGGGCGCGCTGCCGCTCACGCTGCGCTTCATGCTGGTGACGTTCGCGTCCGACAGCCTCGAGCAGAGCATCACGGCCAGCTACTACTTCTCGTTCGTCGTGAAGATGCTGGTGGCGTTCGGCGCCGTGTTCGAGCTGCCGGTCGTCGTGCTCGTGCTGTCTGCACTCGGGCTGGTCACATCGAAGTGGCTGCGGTCGAAGCGGCGCTACGCGATTGCAGGCATGGCGGTGCTGTCGGCCATGATCACGCCGGGTGACGCGATCTCGCTCACGCTCTTCCTCATGCTTCCTCTGATCCTTCTGTACGAGTTGAGCATTGGGCTTTCCGCGCTCGTCGAGCGTGCGCGGCGGAAGGGCGAGTCGGGAGTCGGGAGTCGGGAGTCGGGAGTCGAGTTGAAGGCGGGGTGCATCGTGCTCTTCGTACTGCTTGCGGGCGCGGCGCCGGCGTCCGCGCAGCAGCAGCAGGACACGGTCAAGACGACGCGTGAGCGCGTGATCGAGCGGTTGAAGTCGGCGCGGCCGCTGATCGCGCCGCCGCCGGACACGGGCGAAGTGCCGGACTCGCTGCTGCCGCCGGATCGCCAGGTGGTGATCGACACGGGCCGCGTGGGCCGCGTGCCGGGCAACATTCCGCGTGACTCGATCGCGCTCGAGCTGCTTGCACTCACGGGCTTCATCCCCACGGAATACCGGGCGGAGGCGGCGCGCTTCGAGGCGGACAGCGGACGGCTGGACCTGCTGCGCGCGGCGGAGGTGAACCGCGACGGTTTGGGGATCGCGGCGGACACGTCGATCACCTACTTCGAGGAACAGGGCTCGGTGTGCGCTCGTGGGTCGCCGACGGTGAGCGGCGGCGAGACCGCGCCGGTGCAGGGCGACTCGCTGTGCTACGACATCGAGCGTGAGATCGGCTTCGCGCGCGGCGCACGCACGACCGTGAGCGAGACGGGCGCGGAGTGGCGCGTGCGCGCGGACCAACTCGCGTGTCTACAGGGCGACGACTCCGGCCGCTGCTGGGGCCACGACGCGATCTTCACGGACTGCGACCGCGACTACCCGCACTACCACTTCGCCGCGAAGGACATGAAGGTGGTACGCGGTCAGACGATCGTGGCGCGCAATGTGACGCTGTGCTTCGACGACGTATGCGTGGCGTGGCTGCCGTTCTTCGTGCAGAGTCTCGGCCGCGACCGCGCGACCGGCATCCTGATGCCGCGCTTCGGCGTGAACGACATCGCCCGCCGCAATGCCCGCTACAGCCGCCAGATCGAGGACATCGGCTTCTACTGGGCCATTAACGACTACATGGGCGCCGAAGTCGCGATGGACTGGCGGAGTGACGACTTCACCGCGCTGCGCGGCAGCCTCGATTTCCGTCTGCTCCGCCAGTTCCTGAGCGGCGGGCTGACGTACCGCAAATTCTGGAAGGCGGAGGGCGGCAGCGACTTCACACTCGCCACGATGGCCTCGTGGCAGCCGGACGAACGGACACGCGTCGCCGTGGACGGAAACTATGCGACGTCGACGCGGTTCGTTCGCTCGCGTTCCCTCGACCCGCGCGAGCTGAACCGCTCCATCGACACGAACATCGGTCTGTCCCGCCGCTTCGACTGGGGCTCGCTGAATCTGAAGGGGCAGCGCAACCAGTACCTGACGGACAACTCGGTGCGCATGGTGCTGCCGAGCGTCGGGTTGAACCTCTCGTCGATCACGCTCTTCCCCGCACTGCCGGGGGAGGAGAAGTGGTACAGCAACATGACGTGGACGGCGAGCGGTGACTTCCGCATGGAGACGCGCGGCCTGGGCGAGGAGAACATCAACCCACTGCTGCGCGAGGAGCGGGACTGGACGGGGCGCGCGACGAGCACGTTCTCGCTGGGCGCGTTCGGCCTCTCGCAGAACATCAACGTCGACGACCAGGTGGACCTCGCCCGCGACATCGAGGGCGACACGCTGCCCGGCCTGCCGGAGCGCGTGAGCCGCCGGATGCAGTGGAACACGACGCTCAGCTACCAGCAGCGGCTCATCGGCACGAGCACGCTGACGCCAGGGCTGTCGCTCCGCGGCGAGACGCTGCGTTCGGATACGACCGGGCTGCGCACGATCTCGTCGCCGACGCGCATCGACTTCAATGCGGCGCTGCGTACGGACATCTTCGGGTTCTGGCCGGGCTTCGGCCCGTTCGAGCGGATGCGGCACCGGCTGTCACCGTCCATCACGTACGCGTACTCGCCTGCGCCGACGGTGACGGACGAGCAGCGGCAGGCGTTCGGGATCCAGCAGGTGCGCGAGCAGAACCGGCTGTCCATCGGCCTCAACCAGACGTTCGAGGTAAAGTACCGCGCGCCCGAGGATACGACGGCGGCAGGCGGCGCGGCGGCGGATTCGGCCGAGGCCGCTCCGGCGCCCGGGGAGCCGAGGCGGCGGGAACAGGGCCGGAAGCTGACGCTGCTGTCGCTGCAGACGGACGCGATCGTGTACGACTTCGTGCAGGCGCGCGAGGAGGGCGACGGCATCGTGACGACGTCCATCTCGAACAGCCTGCAGTCGGACCTGCTGCGCGGATTCCAGCTCGCGATCACGCACGACCTGTTCGAGACGCGCACGACGGATGAGACCGGACAGCCGCTGCCGCGTATCGAGCGCGACTTCAAGCCGCATCTCAGCCGCGTGAGTGCGTCGTTCTCGATCAACAGCAACTCCGGTCTTGCACGGCTGCTCGGGCTGGGGCCGCGTGAGGGCGGGGAGCCTGCACCGGAACCGACGCAGGACACGACGGGCCTCGGAACGGATGAGGCCGGCGCCGGCCCCGCGGTCGACCGGACGCAGGGCGAGATGGGCATGGTGGGGACACGTCGGCGCGCAACGACGTCGTACGAGGCACAGCCGGTCGGCACCTGGAACGCCTCGTTCTCCTACACGATGTTCCGTCCCCGCGACGACGAGTTCAGCATCGGCGAGAGCCAGATGCTCACTGCGACCGTGTCGTTTCAGCCGACCACCAACTGGCAGGTCAACTGGAACACGGGCTACTCCTTCACTGAAGGCGCGTTCACCGACCACATCCTCACCCTCACCCGCAACCTCCACGACTGGGACGCGAACTTCGACTTCGTGAAGGCGCAGAACGGCAACTTCGCCTTCCAGTTCCGCGTCCACCTGCGCGCAAACCCCGACATCAAGGTCGACTACGAACAGCGGGATCTGGAGGGGGTCGAGCGGGTGCGCGCCCGCTAATGACTGCGGGGGCGGGGGCGGGCGCGGGCGAGATGGGAACGGCGGGTTTTCCGGGCGGCTCCCTCTCCCTCTCTCCTCTCTTGAGTTGAAATAAGGCGGGAAGCTCGTAGTTTCGCGCGCATGGCGGAAACGATCGAGCTGAACGGCGACCTCACGCTCGAGCAGGTGGAGCGTGTGGCGCGGGGGGAAACGCGCGTCGTGCTGTCGGCGGACGCGCGTCGGCGCATCGATGCGTCGCGGGCGGTCGTGGAGCGCGCGGTGGCGGAGGGGCGGGTCGTGTACGGGCTCACGACCGGCTTCGGCGCTCTGGCGGAAGTGGTGATTCCGCCCGCGCAGGTGCGCGAACTCCAGGTCAACCTGATACGCAGCCATGCCGCGGGCATCGGCCGGCCGCTTCCCGAGGAGGAGGTGCGCGCGGTCCTGCTGCTGCGCGCGAACGTGCTCGCGCTCGGTTACTCGGGGGTGCGCGCGTCGCTCGTGGAGCTGCTGATCGGGATGCTGAACGCGGGCGTGCATCCCGTGGTGCCGGAGCTGGGGAGTGTGGGCGCGTCGGGAGACCTCGCGCCGCTGTCACATCTCGCGCTGGTGGCCATCGGCGAAGGCGATGCGCTGTACGGGGGCGAGCGGCTGCCGGGCGCGGAAGCGCTGCGGCGCGCGGGGCTCGAGCCGGCCGTGCTGGAGGCGAAGGAGGGCCTCGCGCTCAACAACGGCACGCAGGTGCAGACGGGCATCGGCATCCTCGCGCTGCTGGCTGCGGAGCGTGCGCTCGAGACGCTCGAGGTTGCGGGTGCCATGAGCCTGGAAGCGTTGCGCGGCACACCCGACGCATTCGACGAAGCGATCCAGCGTGCACGTCCGCAGCCCGGGCAGCTGACGAGTGCGGCGCGGCTGCGACGGCTGCTGCGCGACTCGGAGATCCGCGAGTCGCATCGCGAGAACGATCCGCGCGTGCAGGACGCGTACTCGCTGCGCTGCATGCCGCAGGTGCACGGCGCGGCACGGCAGGCGCTGTCGTACGCGCGTGGCGTGCTGTCGGTCGAAGCAAACAGCGCGACCGACAATCCGCTCATCTTCGCCGACACGGGCCGGATCCTGAGCGGCGGCAACTTCCACGGCCAGCCGGTGTCGCAGGCGCTCGACGTGGCCGCGCTCGCGGTCGCGGACATGGGTGCCATCAGCGAGCGGCGCATCGCGCGGCTCGTCGATCCGGCATTGTCGGGACTGCCGGCATTCCTCACCCCGAACCCGGGCGTCCGCTCGGGACTCATGCTGGCGCAGATCGCAGCGGCGTCGCTCGTGACGGAGCTGCGGCTGCGCGCACATCCCGCGAGCACGGACTCCGTGCCGACCGACGCGAACAAGGAAGATCACGTGTCGATGGGCGTGAGTGCGGCGCTGAAGCTGCGCGAGGCCGTGCGCATCCTCGAGTCGATGGCCGCACTCGAACTGCTCACGGCCGCGCAGGGTCTCGAGTTCCTGAAGCCGCTGCGTCCGGGACGCGGCGTCGAGGCGGCGTACGAGCGCGTGCGCGCGGCCGTGCCGCCGCTCGATGAAGACCGTCCGCTTTACCCGGACATCGCCGCCATCGAGCGGCTCGTGCGCGACGGCGCGTTCTCGCGACTGGACGCCGAAGCGTGACACGACTCTTCACAAACTGCGCGCAGGTCGTGACCTGCACCGGTGCGGACGATGTTCTGGCCGATGGCGCGGTCGCGGTAGAGGCGGGTCGCATCGCATGGATCGGCCGCGCGGCGGAAGCGGGCGCGCGCTATCGCGCTGCGGAAACCATCGACTGCCGCGGCGGTGTGATCACGCCGGGCTTCGTGGACTCGCACACGCACGCCGTGTTCGGCCGCTGGCGGTCGAACGAGTACGCGCTGCGTTCGCGCGGCGTGCCGTACATGGAGATCGCGCGGCGCGGTGGCGGCATCGTGTCGTCGGTGAAGGATGCGCGTGCGCGCAGCGAGGACGAGCTGGTGGAGCTGACGCGCGCGCGACTCGAGACGATGCTCTCGCTCGGCACCACCACGGCCGAAGTGAAGAGCGGCTACGGGCTCGACACGCAGACGGAGCTGAAGTTGCTGCGAGCGGCGCGACGGGCGGCGTCGCATGTGAAGATGGACGTGGTGATGACGTTCATGGGCGCGCACGAGTTCCCGCCCGAGTACCGCGACCGCCGCGATGCGTACGTGGATCTGCTCGTCGACGAGATGATTCCCGCGGTGGCGGAGACGGGGCTCGCTACGTTCTGCGATGTGTTCATGGAGCCCGGCGTATTCGATGCACGTCAGACGCGACGGGTGCTGGAGGCGGGTGCGTCGCATGGCATGATTCCGAAGCTGCACGCGGACGAACTCGAGGGATCGGGCGGCGCCGAGCTGGCGGTGGAACTGGGTGCGGCGTCGGCGGACCATCTGGGTGCGGTGAGCGAGGCGGGCATCGCGGCGCTCGCGGGAAGCTCGACGGTGGCCACACTGCTTCCGGCGACGCTGTTCTTCCTGGGCCGCCGGCAGTACGCACCCGCGCGGCCGCTTCTGGATGCCGGTGCGACGGTGGCGCTGGCCAGCGACTTCAATCCCGGCAGTGCGCCGTCGCCCAGTGTACCGCTGGTGCTGACGATCGCGTGTTCGCAGATGGGGCTGGAGCCCCTGGAGGCGATCCGGGCCGCGACGGCCGGAGGGGCGCGGGCGCTGCGTCTCGAGGACGGCCGCGGGACCCTGGTCCCGGGGGCGCCAGCGGACGTGCTGGTGTGGGATGCTGCGGAGCTGGCCGAGATCCCCTACCGCTTTGGCGCGCCGCCGCTTCGGTCGGTCTGGAAGGGTGGGGAACGGGTGTCGGGAAGCTTGTAGGCGGGGCAGCCATGGTCTATCTTGGAGCGCTCCGATGACGGTCCGTCTGCTGGAGGCTGTTCCCAACTTCAGCGAGGGTCGCGATCGCACGGTCGTCGACGCGATCGTGCAGGCGATGCGCGGGGCGGGTGCCGACGTGCTGGACTGGTCGGCGGATCCGGACCACCACCGCGCCGTGGTCACCATCATTGGGTCTCCCCAAATTGTCGAGACGGCCGCCGTCGAGGGCGCCCGCGCCGCGCTCGAGCGCATCGATCTGCGGCGGCACCGGGGTGCGCACCCGCGTGTGGGTGCGCTGGACGTGCTGCCGTTCGTGCCGCTCGCTGGCATGACGATGGCGGAGGCAGCGGAATCGGCGCGCCGCGTGGGCGTGCGGCTGGCGTCGGAGCTCGGCGTTCCCGTGACGTACTACGCGGCCGCATCGACGCCGCCCGGACGCCGGCTGGCGGATCTGCGGCGCGGCGGGTACGAGCGGCTCGTCGAGGGTTGGCCGGAAGGACGTGAAGCGGACGTGCTGCCGGAAGGCTGGGTGCATCCGGGTGCGCATCCGCACTGGGGGATGACGTGCGTCGGGGCGCGGCCGCCGCTGCTCGCATGGAACGTGGACGTGGAGGGGATCACGCTGGCACAGGCGGAATCGATCGCGAGTGCGATCCGCGAACGTGACGGAGTCAATCGGGGCGTGCGTGCGCTCGCTCTGATGCTGGAGAGTCGGGACGTACTGCAGATCTCGATGAACCTCGAGGATCCCGCAGCGACGTCGCCGGCGTCCGTGTTCCGGGCGATCGAGTCTCGCGTGCTGTCGGCGGGAGGCCGCGTGGTGCGTACGGAGATCATCGGACTCGCGCCGGATGAACTGTTCACGAGCGCGGCGGCGGACCGGCTGGGGCTTGCGGAGGGGAGCGGCGATCGGCTGCTCTCGGCACGGGTGCTGAAGCACCTGAGCGGGACGGAGAGCGGAGACTAGATGTCGCTGGCAAAGTTGAAGAACGAGGCGCGCAAGCTGGAGCTGCGCGAAGAGTGGGAGAAGGCGATCGAACTCTACCTCCAGGCGCTGAAGAGCGCGGAGGAAGAGTCCGATCAGGAGCTGCCGCTCTTCAATCGCGTAGGCGATCTGTACATCCGGCTCGGAAAGCCGGAGGAGGCAGTTCGCTACTACGAGCGCGCGGCGGACCGATACGCGGATGAAGGTCTCTTCAACAATGCGATCGCGCTGTGCAACAAGGCGCTGCGCTACGCGCCGCGGCGCACGGACCTGCTGCGCAAGCTCGGCCAGTTCAGCGCGCGGCAGGGTTTCCTCACGGATGCGCGCCGCTGGTACCTCGAGTACGCGGAGACGATGTTCCGGCAGGGTGCACTCGATCCCGCGTTCGAAGCGCTGGACGACTTCGCCGCCCTGTCGGAGGATCCGAGCATTCGTGTGCTGCTCGCACGCCGGCTGCAGACGCACGGCCGTACGGAGCAGGCGATCGAGGAGCTGAAGCGTGCGTACCGCATGCACCGGCTGTCGGGCGACGACGCGGGTGCGGAAGCGGTGCGCGCCGAGGCGCTGGAGATCGATCCCGACATCTCGGACGCGCTCGAGGCCGCCGCGCTGGCGCCGGAGCCCGAACCGGTGGTCGAGCCCGAGGCGGAGTTCGTGGAGGAGGCCGGGTTCGAGCAGCCCGCGGACGTCGCGGAGGAGACAGAGGAAGAAGCTGCGGATGCCGGGCTGCTCCCGGGCTTCGAGGCGACGCGCGTCGATGAGGTCGAGGAGACGGCGGTTCGGGCGGACGAGGAGCTGCCCGGCTTCGAGGACCTGCCGGAGGACGACTCGCCGCTTCCCACGCTGGACGATGCGCAGCCGGCGGTGGCCGCGCCGGAGCCGCTGCCGGGCTTCGAGACGACGTCCCTTGCGGAGCCCGGAGAGTCGGGCCCGGAGCGCGCCTTCCGTGAGGCACGCTACGCCGAAGCCGAAGGACGACCTGAAGCCGCGGCGCTCTTCCGCGAAGCGCACGAGGGTTTCGCGGCCGAGGGCCGGTACAAGCAGGCGATCGATGTACTCGAGGATATGATTCGTTCGCAGCCGGACGAGATCGAGCCGTACCGCCTGCGCATCGAGTACGCACGCATGGCGGGCGAGTCGCACGTGCAGGTGCGGGCGCACGTCGAGCTCGGCCGACTGCTCGCACGCAGCGGCGACAACGAGGGCGCGCAGGCGGAGTACCGTGCCGCTCTGGATGTGGACCCGGCCAATCTCGAGGCGCGCTACGCACTCGAGGCGTCGGGTGCAAGCATGGCGCCGCCCTCGTTCGAGCCGCTTCCCGAGCCCACGCCCGAGCCGCCTCCGGAGCCGGCCGCGTCGTCGAACGAATACGTCGACCTCGGCGAATGGCTGGCGCCGGTTCAGCCTGCGGGCGAGACGCGGTACGTGGTGCAGGAAGAGGAGCCGAGCGGCGACGAGGACCGCGACTTCGCGGAGCTGCTGAAGAAGCTGCGCAGCAAGATCGACGAGAACATCGAGGTCGAGGACGCGAAGAGCCACTACGACCTCGGGCTCGCGTTCAAGGACATGGGGCTGGTGGACGAGGCGATCCGCCAGTTCCAGGTGGCGCTGCGCTCGGGCGACGAGCGGCTCAAGATCTACGAGGAGCTGGGCCAGTGCTTCCTCGACAAGGCGCAGCCGAACATCGCGGTGAAGGTGCTGTCGCGCGCGCTCCAGCTCACGACGCACGAGGAGATGGAGCTGATCGGCGTCTACTACTACCTGGGTGCCGCCTACGAGGCCCTGGGCCGCAACGCCGAGGCACGCGACGCGTTCGAGCGGGTCATCGGGCTGGACGTCACCTTCCGCGACGTCAGCGATCGGCTCGCGCGGCTTTGACAGCCGGGCGCCACGTCCTCTAACTTCCGCCGCTCGCTTCCCTGAGCCGACGGAGGAGGATGCTGCGCGCCGCGCTCCCCAAGCTGAGCAACATCCAGAAGCCGGTCCGCGATCTCTTGGACCGGGTTCCAGATGAGCTGCGACGCATCGTCTTTTCCGACTACACGCCGATCGGCGAGGTGAACGACCACCTGCTGTGGTCGCGCGGCAAGCTCTTCCGTCCCACCCTCCTGCTTCTGAGCCAGCGGATCGGTGGCGGCACGCATCCGCACGCCGTGACGCTCGCCGCGGTGGTCGAGCTCGTGCACCTGGCCACGCTGGTCCACGACGACGCCGTCGACCATTCCGTGCTGCGGCGCGGCATGCCGACCGTGAACGCGCTGTGGAACCACCAGACGGCCGTGATCATGGGTGACTACCTCTACAGCCGGTCGGTCATGGAGCTCGCAACGCTCGGGCGCGTCGAGCTCATCGAGGTGCTGTCGCGGGCGGCGAACGATATGAGCGTGGGTGAGCTGCGACAGCTCCAGTCCTGCGATGCGCTCGCCTTCACGGAGTCCGACTACGACCGGCTGATCGCGAGCAAGACCGCATCCCTCATGGGCGCCGCGTGCGAGCTCGGGGCCGCCGTGGGACCCGTCGAGCAGCGCGCGTCCCTGCGCGAGTATGGGCGCGCGCTCGGGATGGCGTTCCAGATCGCCGACGACCTGCTCGACTACACCGGCTCGGAGTCGGTTACGGGCAAGCCGACCGGGCAGGACCTGCGCGAGCACAAGATGACGCTGCCGCTCATCGCCGCCCTCGAGCGGATGGATGGGACGGCGCGCCGTGAGGTGGAGGCGTTCTTCGCGGACCCGGAGCCGACCGACGATGGGATCCGCGCGGTCGTCGACCTCACCGTGAGGCACGGCGGGCTGGAGTATGCGCGCGCCCGCGCCGACTCGTTCGGCGAGCGCGCGCTGGCCTCCCTCGCCGGACTGCCCGAGGACGAGGCGGTCGCAGCGTTGCGGGATGCCGTGGAATACGTGATCGAGAGGCGCCGGTGAGATCGAGCTACCGGCATACGGGGAACCGCGTTAGCTTGGTCCGGTAGGATGAACGTCGTACGACGCGGCGCGCTGCCGCGCATGCTGTGGGCCGTGGTGGTCGGGCTCTTTCTCGGCGCCCTGCTCACGAAAATCGCCGTGCTGTACATGCCCGACAGCGCGGCCCGGGAATTTCTGACGACGTCCGTTTCGGCGTCACTCGGCCCGCTGGGCATCGACCTGATCGCCGTCGCGATCGTGCTGGGGCCCCTGACGCTGACCCTGAACGCCCTGAGTCTGGTGGGCATCCTGGCCGTCGGCCTCGTAATGCGCTCCTGGTTCTAGGCGGCAACGCGGAGAAGCACCATGCCATTCAACTTCGGTCCGACCGAGATGATCTTCATCATGGTCGTGCTCCTGCTGATCTTCGGCGCGAAGCGCCTGCCGGAGCTGGGGAGCGGACTGGGGAAGGGGATCCGGGAGTTCAAGCGCTCGATGCACGAGATCAAGAGCGAGGTCGAGACCACCGAGTCCATCCGCCCCCCCGCCAGCCGCCCCGCCGTCCCGCCAGCACAGCCGGCACAGCCCGTCCAACAGCAGGAGGCGGAGAAGTCGGGCGACCTGTAGGAGAGCCGGGCGACCAACGACGGGCGACCTGTAGGAAAGCCGGGCGACACACGACGGGCGACCAACGACGGTCGACAAACGACGGGCGACAAACGACGGGCGACGAAGGCGGGTTAACGGCACCCGCTTTTCGTCGCCCGTTGGCTGTCCCGCTTTTCCCGTCGTTGGTCGCCCGTCGTTTGTCGCCCGCCTCAGGTCGCCCGCTTTTCCCTTCAGGGCCCCCCCCGACGTCAGTAAATCCCAGCGGGCTGTCGGGCCGCCGCAGCCTCGGCCTGCCGCTCGAACTCGGCGCGCAGATCCCGGATCTCGGCGTTCTCGCGCAGCGCGGCGAGGAAGAGACCCCAGCGCGACTCGGACAGGCCCTGCGCGACCTGGCGGCGCTGGTCTTCCTTCTGCGCTTCCCACTCCTCACGCGACGCCTCCGTCCCCGCGGTCTTGCGCAGGATGTAGAGCGTGCGGTTCGAGACGATCGCGTCGCTGATCTCGCCGACGTCCAGACCGAATGCGGCGCCGACGGCCGGGCTGAAGCGCCCGAGACCGGCGACGAACTCGTTGCGCGTGAACGGGCCCGCGCTGCGTACACTGGCACCGACAGCGCCGGCGACGTTCTCGAGCGACTCGCCGTTGCGGATGCGCTGAACGAGTTCGCGTGCCATTTCCGTTGCGCGCTCGAGCCGCTTGTCGGAAAGAATGGCGGAGCGGATCGTTTCCGTCGCTTCCTCGATCGAGAGTGTGCGCGCGTCTTCGCGTGACACCAGCTCGAAGGCGTAGTACGCGCCGCGTCCCTCGAACACGGGACTGGCATCGCCGACCTGCGCCTCCTCGAACGCCCACTCCACGCCTTCGGACGCATCGCCGACGCCGGGCACGAACGGGAGGTCGGGGACGAGCTCACTGGTGCGCACGTCGAGGCCGAGTGCAGCGGCGGCCTGCTCGAGCGGCATGGTCTCGACGAGCACCTCGAGCGAGTCCGCGCGATCGAAGAGCAGGTCCTCGCTCTCGGGCGAGTGCTCGATCGGGATCAGGATGTGGCGCACGGTCGCGCTGTCGCTGTCGCGGGACTCGACACGCAGCACGTGATAGCCGAACTGCGTGAGGATCGGCTCGCCGATCTGACCGACCGGACGCGCGAACGCAGCGGCATCGAACGCCGGCACCGTCTGCCCGCGCGTGACCACGAGCCGGCCGCCCTCGACGGCCGATGCGCTGTCGGCGGATTCGGCCTGCGCGATCTCGGCGAAGTCCTCACCACCCGCGATCCGTGCGCGCAGCGATTCCGCCCGCTGCAGCGCGGCGGCGGTGTCCGCCGGAAGCGGCGCGCGGTCGATCGCGACGTAGCGCACGTTCGCGCGCGCCGGCCGCTCGAAGTCCTCGCGGTTCTCCCGGTAGTAGCGCTGGATCTCCGCGTCGGTGATGCTCACCTCGGACTCCGGCACCATCTCGTTCGGGTCGAGCGCGATGAAGTCGACCGTGGCGGTTTCGTTCAGGTCGCGCCAGATCCGCCAGAGCTCCGCATCCGTCGGGTAGACGCCGGCGACGACCTGGAAATAGAGCTTGCTGCGCGGAATCAGCTCGCGGTAATACGCCTCGAGCGACCGCAGCCCCTCGTCGGTGACCTGGTTCGCCAGATACGACTGATACTTCGTCAGGTCGAACTGGCCATCCGTCTGGAACGCGGGGTCCGACATGAACTCGGGTGGCGGCGCGAAGCGCGCGGCGTCCGCAACTTCCTGATTGGTCACCACGATGCCGCGGCGCCGCAGCTCCTGCTCGATCAGCCGCTGCATCACGATCTGATCGAACGCCGCGTCCTCGATCTGCTTGTTCTCGGCGGCGGTGATCGTTTCGGTGCGGGCCTGCTGCTCCTGCTGATAGAGCCGCTGGTAGGTGGTGATGTACTCCTGGTAGGTGATCGTCTCGCCGTTCACCTCACCGACCTCGCCGCCCGTCAACTGGGCGCTGCTCTGGCCGGTCAGGTCCATCCCCCACTCGAACACCATGAGACCCACGAAGGCTACGGCCACGATCAGCATGACCCACTTCGTGTTCTCGCGCATCGCGCGCATTACCATAAGCCAGACGACTCCACGGCAGTGTCTCGAACGTGCGCCGCAGGGACCGGCGCAAGCATGAAAAAGTAACCCTGCGCCCCTGAGCCGACAACGCCCAGAGGGGGAATTTCAAGGGGTGGGGCGGGCCGGAACGCGTTGACCGTCGGAAGAGCGCGGCCTATCTTGGTCCGCTCGCCGATCACCTCCCCGATCTTCTCTCGGAGCACTGTCGCCATGACGGAATCCCATCGGGACGAGATCGCCAGGCTCGAGGTGCTGCACGAGCAGCACCCCGAAGGCCGCGTATTCACGCATCTGGCCGAGGCCTACCGGAAAGCCGGGGAACTCGAGCGCGCGCTGGAGACCGTGGAGACCGGCCTGGCGCGGCACTCGGACTACGCGAGTGCGCACGTCGTACGGGGCCGGATTCTGCTGGACCTGGAGCGGAGCGGAGATGCCGTGTCGGCGTTCGAGCGGGTCCTCGAACTGGACCGGCACAACCTGATCGCGCTGCGCGCATTGGGTGAGCTGGCGCGGAACGCGGGGCGGCGGGACGAGGCGCTGGGCCACTTCCGCGAGCTCGTCTCGATCGACCCGTCCGACAGCACGATCGCCGCGGAGGTGACGCGGCTGGAGGCGGAGCGCGAATCCGAGCCCGCCGATTCCGAAGCGGTCCCTGCGGCCGCGGAGGCGGCCCAGGCACCGGCCGACGAGGCCATCGAGCCGCTGGCGCCGTCGAACGATGGGGGCGACGCGGCGCCTGAAACCGCCGGTACGTCCGAGCCGTCCGGGGCGGAAGAGGGATCCCAGTGGGAGTCGTTCGAAACGGCGAGCTGGCCGGAGCCGGGCTCGTTCGGCGCCGCGGCGGCCGAGGCGAGCGAGCCGCAGGAGGACGTGGAGGCGCCGATCGAGGCGGAGTTCGGCCGGACCGAGGAGCTGCGCTGGTGGGAGCTCCCGGGTGAGGGCGAGGCCGCGGAGGGCGGACCCCTTGCCTTCGACGACGTTCAACTGACCGAACCGTCGGAGCCGGCGAACGGGTGGCCTGAGGTGGAGGCAGCCGGGGAAGCGGCCGACGCCCCGGAAGCGGCGGTGGAGGAGCCCGCAGCCGAATCGGGCGGGGATTTCCACTGGAGCTTCCCAGGCTGGGGCGATGAAGAGGCGGGGACGGTGGAGGTGAGGACGGAGACGATGGCGACGCTGTACGCGTCGCAGGGTCTCTGGGAGCGTGCGGCGGAGGTGTACCGGCGGCTGCTGGAGGAGCGCCCCGGTGACGAGCGGCTGGAGGAGAAGCTGCGCGAGGCGGAGTCCCGGATCGAGGCGGCGTCGCAATCGATGACACCGGCGTCCGAGGCGCAGTCGTTCGAGAGCCGCGGAGACCACTGGCTGGAGGGCGTCGAGTCCGCGTGGACCGGCAGTGGCGGCGCGATCGGATCATCCGTCTCGCCGTACCTGCCCGACGAGGAAACGGCGGAGGACGAGGCGGGTCCGACGGCCGGCGAGTACCTGCGCTTCCTCGCAGAGTGGCGTCCCGGTCAGGCCGACGTGGTCGAGCTGGAGGAGCCGGACGAGGGCGAGGCGGCGCTGCGGGAATGGCTCGCGGAGTCCCCCGGACTGCCGGCGACCGAGACGGAGTGGCCGGAGGCGGTGGAGCTGGCGGCCGAAGAAGTGTCGGAGGAGGACGAGGACGTGGAGATGTTCCGGTCGTGGCTCCAGAGCCTGCGCAAGTGAGGATCGGGGTCCTGCACGGGCCGAACCTGAATCTGCTGGGCCGCCGCGAGCCGGAGATCTACGGCAGCACGACGCTGGCAGAGGTGGACCGTCAGCTCGTGGAACTGGGCCATGAGCTGGGCGTCGAGGTCGAGTCGTATCAGTCGAATGTCGAGGGGGCGCTCGTGGACTGGGTCCAGGACGCGGCCGCCCGTGTTGCAGGCTTCGTCGTGAATGCGGCCGGGTACACCCATACGAGCGTGGCACTCGCAGATGCGCTTGCGGGGGTGGCGCGGCCGTACGTCGAGGTGCATCTCTCCAACGTGCATGCGCGCGAGGCAGTGCGAAGGGAGTCGCTGATGGCGGCGCGGGCTGCGGGCGTGATTGCGGGCCTCGGCGTGGACAGCTACCTGCTCGGACTGCGGGCCATGGTGCGGATCGTGCGCGGCGAGGCGGCAACGCGGCCGCCCGCGGTCGAAAGGATGTGAGAATTCGATGGAACTGTCCGGTGGAACGGCAGGCGGGGGCACGGAAGAGTCGTCGCGCGCGCAGGCGAATGGCAGCGCGCCGAACGGCGGGAGCCAGCCGCTGATCGACCTGGATCTCGTCCGGGGCCTCATCGAGGCCGTAGACAACAGCGGCGTGGACTCGCTCGAGATCCATCGCGGCGGCACGCGTATCCGCATCAGCAAGACACCGCCGCCCGCTCCCGTGGCGGCACCGATGCTGGCGAGCGCACCCGCGCCGGCGGCAGCGCCTGCCGCCGCCGCGACGGTCGAGAGCGCCGCGCCTGCGGTGGCCGCGGAGGCGCCGGCACCGAAGACGAACCTGGTGGATGTCGCGTCGCCGATGGTAGGCACGTTCTACCGTGCGCCCGCACCGGAAGCGCCGCCCTACGTGGAAGTCGGCAGTCCGGTATCGAAGGGGCAGACGCTGTGCATCCTCGAGGCGATGAAGCTGATGAACGAGCTGGAGTCCGAGGTGGACGGCATCGTGCGCGAAGTCCTCGTCGAGAACGGGGACCCCGTCGAGTACGGACAGGTGCTGTTCCGCATCGAGCCGAACGGCTCGAAGGGCTGATGGTCCCGGCCCGCCCGTAGATGTTCCGCAAAGTCCTGGTCGCCAACCGCGGCGAGATCGCGCTGCGCGTGATCCGTGCGTGCCGCGAGCTCGGCATCCGCACCGTCGCCGTATACAGCTCCGCGGACCGTGAGTCACTGCACGTGCGCTTCGCGGACGAAGACGTGTGCATCGGCCCGCCGCCCGCACGCGACAGCTACCTGAACATCCCGCGCATCATCGCGGCGGCCGAAGTCACCGGCGCCGATGCGATCCATCCCGGGTACGGCTTCCTCGCGGAGAACGCGGAGTTCGCCGAGATCTGCGAGCGCTCGGATCTGAAGTTCATCGGTCCGAACGCGGAGCACATCCGGCTGATGGGCGACAAGGCCGCGGCGCGGCGCACCATGGCGGCGGTCGGTGTGCCGACCGTGCCGGGCAGCGACGGCGCGGTCGAGGATCCGCAGACGGCGCTCGGCATTGCGCGCGAGATCGGCTTTCCGGTGATCATCAAGGCGGCGGCGGGCGGCGGCGGCAAGGGCATGCGCGTGGCGCAGGACGAGGCATCGTTCGCGGGCCTGCTGCAGATGGCGCAGCACGAGGCGCAGGCCGCGTTCGGCGATCCGTCCGTCTACCTCGAGAGGTATCTCGGACGGCCGCGGCACATCGAGATCCAGATCATCGGCGATGAGCACGGCCGCATCGTGCACCTCGGCGAGCGCGAGTGTTCGATTCAGCGGCGGCACCAGAAGCTGATCGAGGAAGCGCCGTCGGTTGCGCTGACGCCGGAGCTGCGCGAGCAGATGGGCGACGCGGCGGTGCGGGGCGCCGCCTCGATCGGCTACTTCTCCGCGGGAACGATCGAGTTCCTGCTCGATGAAGGCGGGCAGTACTACTTCATGGAGATGAACACGCGCATCCAGGTGGAGCATCCGGTCACGGAGCTGGTGACGGGCGTGGACCTGGTGAAGGAGCAGATCCGCGTGGCGGCCGGGCAGCCGCTGTCGATCCCCGAGAGCGGCGTGGAGCTGCGCGGCCATGCGATCGAGTGTCGCATCAACGCGGAGAACCCCGCGCGCAACTTCGCGCCGAGCCCGGGCCACATCTCGATCTTCCACATGCCGGGCGGTCCGGGCATCCGCGTCGACACGCACGCGTACGCCGGCTACAACATCCCACCGCACTACGACTCGCTGATCGCGAAGGTGATCGCGCAGGGGGCCACACGGGACGAGGCGCTGGCGCGGATGCGAATCGCGCTCGACTCGTTCATCGTAGAGGGTGTGCACACGACGAAGCCGTTCCTGCTCGAGCTGCTGGACGACCCGGAGTTCATCGCCGGAGATTTCGATACGAAGTTCGTCGAGCGCCGGTTCGCAGCGCGGGAGCGCGCCGGTTGAGAGTGGATGTGATTCTCTCGCCCGCGGAGCCGTGGTCGGCCGGCGCCGCGGGTACGGCCGTCGTGATCGACGTGCTGCGCGCATCGTCGACCATCCTCGAAGCGCTCGTGAACGGCGCGCGCGGCGTGATCCCGGTGGCGGGTGTCGATCAGGCCGTGCGCATCGCGGACGAGATCGGCCGCGAGACCGCGCTGCTGTGTGGTGAGCGCGGCGGCGCAGCGATCGCAGGCTTCGAGCTGGGCAACTCGCCGCCCGAGTTCACCCCCGCGCGGGTGAAGGGCCGCACGCTCGTGATGAGCACCACGAACGGGACGGCGGCGCTCATCGCGGCGCGCGGCGCGCAGCGATGCATCGTGGCGGCCCTCCGGAACGCGCACGCGGTGGCCGCAGCGCTCGCCGCTGCGGATGCGGATGCCGTGCTCGTGTGCGCCGGGCGCGAAGGACGTTTCGCGCTCGAGGATGCGCTCTGTGCCGGCATCGTCGCGCGCGGCGTCGTGGATGCAGGGAAGGACGTCGAGCTGGGCGACGGCGCACGCGCCGCACTCCGGCTCGCGGGGCGTCAGGGGCGCCGTCTGGATCGCGTGCTCGCGCGCACTGAAGCCGGACGTCAGCTCCGCTCGATCGGGAAGGGTAGGGACGTGACTTTCTGCGCCCGCCTCGACGTGCACGATCGCGTGCCCGTCGTGAGGGAAGGGCGCGTGCAGCTGCAGGATCCCTGAACATGGTTTCGGCGACGCAACGACGGCAGCTCCTCGGTCTGGCGCTGCTCACTCTCGCACTCTTCACGGCGCTCAGCCTCGTACCGCTGCCCGCCGACTCGGGTGCGTTCCCCGAAGGCAACATCATGGGCGTCGTGGGCGACGCGCTCGAGCGCGCCGGCTACGCGCTGCTCGGCGCGGGTTTGCTGCTGCTGCCCATCGTCCTCGCCGTGGGCGGCGCCGTGTGCTTCGGCTGGATCGATGCCGAGGACGGCGTGCGCTGGGGCAGCTTCGCCGCCGGACTCATGCTGCTCGCGCCCGGGTTCGCGGCGCTCGTTGCGCCCGGCTCGATCGTCGGGCCGGTCGAGTTCCTGCCTGCAGGCGCGCCGGGCTGGGTCGGCCGAACGCTGGCCGAACCGCTGGCCGCACTGCTCGGGTGGATCGGTGTGCTGCTCGTGCTCGTGGTGCTGTTCCTTGCACTGTGCATCGCCACGCTCGGGTGGAATCCGCTGTCATCGCTGTTCGAGGCGCTGCGACGGCCTCGCGATTCTTCCACCGCAGAGGGCGCGGAGGACGCGGAGGAGGAAGACGAGGCAGACCTCGAGTCGGAGGAGTTCGCGCCTGAGGAGGTGATTGCGCGGGTCGTGAAGCGTGTGAAGCCGAAGAAGCGGGAACACGCGCGGCCCGAGCCGGAGGTGCTGCCGGTGCCGGAAGGGGCGGACGAGCTGCCGACGGTGGATCTGCTGTCTGAGCCGCCGAACGGTGACGGGACGGTGAGCGAGGGTGAACTGAACCGTCTCGGCGAGACGCTGATCCGCACGCTGCGCACCTTCCGCGTCGAGGGCGAGCTGGGCGGGCGCACGACCGGGCCGGTGGTGACGCAGTTCGAGGTGATCCCTGCGCCGGGTGTGAAGGTGAACCGGATCGCGGCGCTGGATGCGGATCTCGCCTTGGCGCTGCACGCGCCCAGCATCCGGATCGTAGCGCCGATCCCGGGTAAGGGCGTCGTGGGTGTCGAAGTGCCGAATCCGGAACGGGAGATGGTCTACCTCCGCCGCATCCTCGAGTCGCCGGCGTTTCAGCGCGCACGCGGCACGCTGCCGCTCGCGCTGGGGAAGGATCTGACCGGGAAGCCGTACGTGGCGGACCTTGCGGCGATGCCGCACCTGCTGATCGCGGGCGCGACCGGGTCGGGCAAGTCGATCTGCATCAACACACTGATCACGAGCCTGATCTACCGGCACACGCCGATGACGATGCGGCTGCTGCTGATCGACCCGAAAATGGTCGAGCTGTCGATGTACGGCGACCTTCCGCACCTCCGCCATCCGGTCGTGACGAACCCGCAGGATGCGGCGACTGCGCTGCGCTGGGCGGTGCTCGAGATGGAGCGGCGCTACCGTCTGCTGTCGGAAAACGGCGTGCGCTCGCTCCTCGAGTTCAACCGGCGTATCGAAGCGGGCGATGCACTGCGACGCGCAGAGCCGGGACCGGGCGAGACCGACGAAGAGAAGTGGGCGTACCAGGACGGTCTGCTGCCGTACATCGTCGTGGTCGTCGATGAGCTGGCGGACCTGATGATGTCGGTGCAGGCGGAGATCGAGCGGCCGCTCGCGCAGCTCGCACAGAAGGCGCGCGCCATCGGCATCCACCTCATCGTGGCGACGCAGCGGCCGAGCGTGAACGTCATTACCGGTCTGATCAAGGCGAACTTCCCCTGCCGGATCGGATTCCGCGTCAGCTCGAAGGTGGACTCGCGCACGATCCTGGATCAGAACGGCGCGGATGCGCTGCTCGGCCACGGCGACATGCTGTTCCTGCCGCCCGGCACGTCGGACCCGGTGCGCATCCAGGGCGCGTACCTGTCGACCGAGGATACGGACCGGCTGATGCGCTGGTACCGCGAGCGCGCGCATGCGCGGGAGCGGGAGGATGACATCCTGGAGTTCGTCCGCTCCCGGGAGGGCGAGCCGGGTGACGAGGACGTGCCCGCGTACCTCGAGGCGCGCGACCCGCTCTTCCGCCAAGCGGCCGAGGTGTGCATCCAGCTTCAGCAGGGCTCGACGTCGCAGCTCCAGCGGCGCCTCGGCATCGGCTACGGCCGCGCGGCGCGCATCATCGATCAGCTCGAGCACGCGGGCGTGCTCGGGCCGCCGAACGGCTCCAAGCCGAGGGAAGTGCTGATCGGGCTGGATTCGCTGGAGCACGTGCTGGGGGAGGATTAGGAACGACCCTCGCGTTCGTCGTGTAGCTCGGAGTCGGGAGTCGGGAGACTGGAGACTGGAGACTGGTTTGAAACGGGTACTGCTCGTTTCACTGTTGCTGCTCGGCTGTGGGGATCGGGAGGAGCCGCCGCTGCCACCGGCGCCACCGTCGGCGGACGCGGTGGGTGGAGGTGCGGGTGCGGAAGTGGAGGCGGACCCGCAGCCGCAGGCGCCCGACACGCTCGAAGCGCCGCTGGACACGCCGGCGGATACGTATCGCATCTCCACACCGGACCCCACCATTCCGGCGCCGCGCGCGGACACCAGTGCGACGGCGATCCTGCTGCGCGCGGCGGAGCGGTACGAAGACATCCGCTCGCTGCGCGCGGACTTCGTTCTGAACGTGCAGAACCCGCTGCTGCGGCGGACGCAGACGAGCCGCGGCGTGCTGATGCAGGAGCGGCCGGATCGGTTGCTGCTCGACTTCGCCGACCCTGAAGGCGACGTGATCGTGAGCGACGGCCGCTACATCTGGGTCTACTATCCCAGCGCCGATGACAGCCAGGTGATCCGCATGCAGGCGGGTACGGGCGCAGGCGGCGTGGATCTCCAGGCGCAGTTCATCGGCGATCCCGTGCGTCGCTTCGAGCATACGCACGAGGGAACGGAGCGCGTCGCGAACCGGCTGGCCGATGTGCTGTCGCTCGTGCCGCGCGATGCATCGGCCGGCTACGACGAGCTGCGCATCTGGGTCGATCGCATGGATGGGCTGATCCGCCGCTTCGAGATCACGGAGGCGAACGGCGCCGTACGCCGCTTCGACCTGAGCGGGCTCGAGGTCAACGTGCCCATCGAAGACTCGCACTTCACCTTCACTCCTCCCGCCGGCGCGCGCGTCGTCGTGCGTTGACCATACCGTCGTGACGAGGATCCCGCTTCCGGTGCTGTCGGCGACCGTGCCCGCGCCGGTCGCCGGTGCATGGGGCGGTGCACGCGTCGCCGTCGTCACTCTGGGCTGCGACAAGAACACCGTCGACACCGAACGCGTGCTCGCACGGCTCGCGGCCGCGGGTGCCGCGATCGAGAGTGCGCCGGAGCGGGCGGACGTCGTGCTCGTCAACACCTGCGGCTTCATCGAGACGGCGAAGGAAGAGTCGATCGACGCGATCCTCGAAGCCGTCCGTCTAAAGCGCGAGGGCGGTCCGCGCGCGGTCGTGGCGATGGGCTGTCTCGTGCAGCGCTACGCGGATGAGCTGCGTGCGGAGATTCCCGAGGTCGATCTGTTCGTCGGGCTCACGGAGATCGAGCGGCTGGTGCCATCGCTGCGCGAACGCGGACTGCTGCCCGCCGAAGCGCCCGCGATGGAACGTCCGCTGCTGCGCATCGCCACGCACCGATCGCACAGCTCCTTCCTCAAGATCAGCGAAGGCTGCGACCACACCTGCGCGTTCTGCGCGATTCCGCTGATGCGCGGGAAACATCGCTCGCAGCCGATCGATGCACTCGTGCGCGAAGCGCAGGAGCTGGAGGCGGGCGGCGTCGTGGAGCTGAATCTCGTCAGCCAGGATACGACGTGGTACGGGCGCGATTCCGTCCGTCTTGGGGGCTACGTTCCGGGTGATCCTTTCGTGGGTCGTATGCCTCAGAGTCTGGAGTCGGGAGTCGGGAGTCGGGAGCTGGGGGACGGCGGGAGAGTCGGGTTGTTGCACGATCTGCTTCGTGCTCTGCTCTCCGAGACATCGATTCCGTGGATCCGGCTGTTCTACATGTATCCGTCGGGGATACGGCGGGAGCTCGTGGATCTGATGGCGCGGGATCCGCGGCTGCTGCCGTACCTGGACATGCCGATCCAGCACGGGTCGGACAGAATCCTGACCGCGATGCGCCGGCCCGAACGGCGCGCGACGATCCTGGAGCGTGTGGCGCATCTGCGTGACGCGATTCCGGATGTCGCACTGCGCACGACGGTCATCGTCGGCTTCCCGGGTGAAACGGAGGAAGATTTCGAGGCGCTGCTCGACCTGCTCGAAGAGGTGCGCTTCGATCGTGTCGGCGCGTTCGGATACTCGGTCGAAGACGGGACGCGCGCGGCCTCGCTGCCGGATCGAGTGCCGCCTGAAGAGATCCGCGAGCGGCTCGAGCGGCTGAGCGACGTGCAGCGCGGCATCACACTCGAGCGGAACGAGCGCTGGGTCGGGCGGACCGTCGACGTGCTCGTCGATCGCGAAACGGGCCGCACGTCGTCGCTCGCGGGTGTGGCGGCGGGGGCCATCGGCAGGACGAAGGCGCAGGCGGCAGAGATCGATGGCGTGGTACACATCGACGGCACCGGCGACGTCCCTCCCGGCACGTTCCTGCGCGCACGCATCACCGGTGCGCTCGAGGACGATCTGATCGCGGTGGCCAATGCTTCGTGAGGTCGCGCAGGGCAGCGCCGAACTGCTGGAGCGTGCACGCGGTGTGATGCCGGGCGGCGTGAGCTCGCCGGTGCGGGCGTTCCAGCGTGTCGGCGGCGAGCCGTTCTTCGTGGCCCGCGGGGAAGGTGCGAGGCTGTTCGACGAGGACGGACGCGCATACATCGACCTCGTGATGAGCTGGGGCGCGCTCATGCTCGGTCACGCGCATCCGGCGATCGTGCGTGCAGTGACGGATGCGGCGGCGCGCGGCACGAGCTACGGCGCGTCCACGGCGCTGGAGGTCGAGCTCGCGGAAACCATCCGTGACGCGCTGCCTTCGATGGAGCGCATCCGCTTCGTGAACAGCGGAACGGAGGCGACGATGAGCGCCGTCCGGCTCGCGCGCGCTGCGACCGGCCGCCGTCTCGTCCTCAAGTTCACCGGCTGCTATCACGGGCATGCGGACGGATTCCTCGTGCAGGCCGGCAGCGGCGTGGCGACGCTGGGGCTGCCCGACTCGCCCGGCGTTCCCGCCGAGATCGCAGGGCTCACTCTGGCCGTCCGCTACAACGACCTGGATGCTGTGCGCGACGCATTCGCGCGCCGCGGCGACGACATCGCGTGCATCATCGTCGAGCCGTTCGTCGGCAACGCCGGCTTCATTGCACCGCGCGATGGCTTCCTCGACGGACTGCGCGAGATCGCGGACGCGCACGGTGCCCTGCTGATCTTCGATGAAGTCATGACCGGTTTCCGCGTCGCGCCCGGCGGTGCGCAGGCACGCACCGGTGTTCGTCCCGACCTCACGACGCTGGGGAAGGTGATCGGTGGCGGCCTCCCGGTCGGCGCCTACGGCGGGCGCGCGGATCTCATGCAGCGCATCGCACCCGAGGGACCGGTCTACCAGGCGGGCACGCTCTCTGGCAATCCACTGGCGATGGCGGCGGGACTGGCGCAGCTCCGCTCGCTCCGCGAGTCGAATCCGTACCATGTCCTCGAACGGCGGGCGAGGCGGATCCTCGACGCGCTCAGCGAGGCGGCGGCCGCGCACGGCGTGCCGTTCACGGGCGATTCCGCGGGTGCCATGTTCGGCTTCTTCTTCCATCCCGGCCCCGTTCACGATTACGAGACCGCGCGCGAATCGAATACGGAGCTCTTCGCGCGCTTCTTCCGCGCCTGTCTGCGCCGCGGCCTGTTTCTCGCGCCGTCCCCGTTCGAAGCCCTGTTCCTGTCGACCGCACACGAGGAGGCCGTCGTGCATGCGTGCATCGGGATCGTGAGGGAGGCGATGGAGGAGGCCGTGCAATGAAGCGCGTGTTGATCGTCCTTCTGATGAGCGTGACCGCGTGTCGCGCCGGCGAGGTGCGTGAGGCACCGCCGGGTGCGCCGCCGTCCACCCCGCGCGGACCCGTGACGCCGGAAGGGCTGCCGTCGGCGATGCCGACCGTGCGCATCGGCATTCTCGTCGACTCGCCGGGCGTCGACGTCGGTGCGGCGACATCATTCACGCTCGTCGATGGCAGCGGCTCGGCACTCGCGTCATCACCGGCGGGCACGACCTGGCGTGTGCGCGCGAGCGGTGACGGGTTCGAGGCGGTGTCGAGCGCTGGCGAACGTGCGGAGACGTCGTCGCCGGTGATTCGTCTGATCGCGGAAGGCGGACGCGTGCAGCTCGGCACGCGCGAGTATCGCGGCGACGCGGAGGTGCGCCGCACTGCGGAGGGTGTCACGGCGGTGAACGTCGTGGGCATGGAGGAATACCTGCTCGCGGTGGTGACGCGCGAGATCGGGCGGCGGCCGCCGGGCGAGATCGAGGCGGTAAAGGCGCAGGCGGTCGCGGCGCGGACGTACGCGATCGGCAATCTCGGCGCGCGTTCCTCGCAGGGCTTCGATCTGTACGCATCCGTGCTCGACCAGGTGTACGGCGGCACGGCGGACGAGGATAGTGTGGCGTCGCGCGCGGTGCGCGAGACGCGCGGCCAGATCCTGACGTACGAGGGCTCGCCGATCGTCGCGTACTACAGCTCGACCTGCGGCGGGCGCACGGCGAACATCGAGGACTCGTGGCCGTGGCGCGGGCCGCAGCCGTACCTGAAGTCGGTGTCCGACATGCGCGCGGACGGCGAGGGCGCGTACTGCGATACGTCGTCGCGGTACGACTGGTCGACGGAGTGGACGCAGGACTCGCTCGTCGCGATGCTCGCGTCCACACTGCCCGCGCATACGGCCGATGCCGTCGATGGTGTGAGGCGCGTGGAGCAGGTGCGCATCACGGACTTCAACGACTCGCAGCGCGCGACCGTGCGTCTGGTCGTGGATGGCCGCACATACGAGCTGCGCGCCGACTCGGTCCGCTGGGTGCTGCGTCCGCGCGCCGGTGCCGCGCTGCTGAACAGCTCGTACCTGAGCGATGTGCGTGTCGAGGAGAGCGGCGGCGCGATCGACCATCTCGCGATCGATGGCCACGGTTGGGGTCACGGCATCGGCATGTGCCAGGTCGGCGCGATGGGTCGCGCGCGGGACGGCCACAAGTACGAAGAGATCCTGAAGGCGTATTATCGCGGCGTGGAGGTGAGCCGCATTTATTGAATCGGAATCTGGAGTCTGGAGTCTGGAGACTGGAGTCTGGTTTACGGCGGGCTACGTGAGACGCTCAACAACCAGACACCAGACTCCAGACTCCAGACTCGAAAGGACGGAGGCTGCATGCGACGCTGGATTGCAGCGGTGATACTGCTGGTACCGGGAACCGCGGCGGGGCAGGGACTCGCCGACTACGACTACGAAAACCTGACGTTCCGCGGCATCGGCTTCGACTATGGATACGTCTGGCCGACGAAGGTGGAGTCGACGTCCGCGTACAGCGTGCGACTGGACCTCGGATTTCTCGGGCCGGCGGTGCGCATCTCGCCGTCGCTGACGTACTGGTCTTCGGAGCTCGAGTCGGCGGAGCTGGACCGGCTCGCCGAGCGGCTGTCGAACCTGCCGCCGCTCGTGGATCGCGGCGTGACGATCGAGGCGTCCGACCTGGGCCGCGTCGAGTGGAGCGACCTCGCGCTGCAGCTCGATGCGCACATCGTCTGGACCACGCCGATCGATGTGTTTACGTATGTCGGCGCGGGCGTCGGCGTGCACGCGATGAACGGGCGTGGCGAGGCGATCGAGAACACGTTCGTGGAGGACCTGCTGGACTCGACGACCGCCGGCATCGCATTGATGGCGGGCGTCGAGTTCGAGCCGAGCGCGCGCTTTCGCGTCTACGGCGAGGCGCGTTACACTCTGGTGAGCGACGTGCGCTATCCGGGCCTGCGCATCGGCGGCGCCCTGATGCTGCCGTCGCGTACGACCGAGGGAGGATGATGTGGCGGAGGGGGAAATGAGGATCGGACTGCTCGGGCTCGGCGCGATCGCGCAGGTCGTGCATCTGCCGATCCTGACGCGACTCCCGGGTGCCCGGCTCGTGGCCGTCGCCGACAGCGACCGTGCGAAGGCGCGCGCGATCGGCGGGCGGCTCGGCATCGAGCGCGTGCACGCATCGGACGATGCGGTGATCGCGGATGACGAGATCGATGCGGTCGTGATCTGCACGCCCAGCCACATGCACGAGACGCAGGCGATCGCCGCGCTCCAGGCGGGCAAGCACGTGCTCGTCGAGAAGCCGCTCGCATTCTCGGAGGAGGGCGTGCTGCGCGTCGTGGGTGCAGCGGAGGCGGCCGGCCGCACGCTCATGGTGGCGATGAACAACCGCTACCGCCCCGACACGCAGGCGCTCCGCCCCTTCGTCCAGAGCGGCGAGCTGGGCGACATCTTCCTCGGCCGCGGCGCATGGCTGAACCGCAAGCTGCGCGTCGTACGTCCGACCTGGCGCCACCGCAAAGCCACGGCCGGCGGTGGCGCGATGATGGACCTCGGCGTCCAGACCATCGACCTCGCCATGTGGCTGCTCGGGTTCCCGAAGGTCGAGAGCCTCACCTGCCACATGCATCGCGGTGAAGGGATGGAGGTCGAGGACGGAGCGGCGCTGCTGATGCGCCTCCAGGGCGGTGCGGCGCTCTCCCTCACCGTGAGCTGGAGCCTCGTCGCGGAACGAGACCGCCACTACATGCGACTGCTCGGTACGCGCGGTTCCGGCGCGGTCTACCCCCTCGCCGTCTACAAAGAGGTCGAGAGCGGCGGCCTGCTCGACGTCACACCGGCCATTCCGCCGGGCCGGGAGAACATCTACACCGCCTCGTATCGTGCGGAGCTGTCGCACTTCGTGGCGGTAGCGCGAGGCGAGGAAGCCTTCGATCCGCCGCGCGAGCAGGCGGAGATCATGAAGCTGGTCGCGCTAGCGTATCGCTCCGCGGAGGAGAAGCGGGAGGTCGAGGTCGTCTGACGGGCGCTGTCCGTGGATCCGTTCGCGAGGGGCCGGTCGGTGGATCCGACCGGCCCCGTCGCGTTCTTCAGAACACCTGGACGGGTGTCGGTGAGAAACCTCCTGCGACGCCGGAGCCGAGCTCGCCTGAGGCGTTGCTTCCCCAGCAGAACACGCGCCGGTCGGGCGTCAGCCCGCACGTGAAGCGTTCACCGGCCGCGATGTCCACGAAGATCTCGAGTGTGGCAACCGCTACGGGCGTCGGGCGATTGGCGTTCGTACCGTCGCCGAGCTGGCCGTCGCTGTTCAGGCCCCAGCAGAACGCAGCGCCGGCGAACGTCAGCCCGCAGGTGTGACCGGAACGCTGGTTCGTGACGCCCAGGCTCGTGGCGAGTGTGGCGAACTTCAGGCCTCCGAGGACCTGCACCGGCGTCTCCTCCCATGGCTGCGCGCTGCCGCCGCCGAGCTGCTGGCCGAGGTTGTCGCCCCAGCACCACGCATCGCTCTGCGTGTCGAGTGCGCAGGTGGCCACGGCACCGGCGAAGATGCTCGTGAAGCTGTGACCACCGGGCACGAGCTCCGGTGTGAGCGACGCGGTCGGGTTTCCCTGTCCCCGCCACCGGCCCCAGCAGTACGGATCACCCGCAGCGGTGAGGGCGCAGGTCTGCAGCCAGCCGGCGTCGATCGACGCGAAGGTGAGTGCCGTGTTCACCGGAACCGGCGACAGTCGCATGGCGCTGCCCGCGAGATCCGCGGTGCCGTCACCGACCTCGCCCACCTGATTGACACCCCAGCATTCGGCTGCATTCGTGGGTGTGAGGCCGCAGGCATGGAGCCGGCCCGCGGAGTAGCTGACGTACGGACCCGCCGCGAGCGGGGTCGGTGAGGCGACGACCGACGGCAGAACCGTGCCGTTGGCGAGGGCGTGGCCAAAGTTGCGGTTGCTTCCCCAGCACAGGATCGCCCCCGTCGATGTCGTACCGCAGGTGTGCAGGCCGCCGCCGTCGATCCTCACGAACACCGGATCGCTTGCGACATCGACCGGTGCCGAGACGCCGAGGCTCGTCACGGGCAGATTGTTGCCGAGATGGCCGCTCGAGATATCGCCCCAGCAGTCGGTCAGGCTGTCCGCACGGATCGCGCACGCGAAGTTGGCGCCGACCGCGAGCTGTCCGTCCAGCAGTGTGATCGGACCCGGGCCGAGCGCGGCGAACGGGCTGAACGATGTCGTCAGGCCGGCCACGCCGTTGCACGCGAGGAATCCAGGCGTCGGGGAGAGGACCTCCACCGATCCGGGGTCCGTGGGATCGGGATGCGCGAGCGCGAGCCGCACCGCGATCGCCGGGGACTCGGGGCCGAACGGGTCACCGACGGGCCGCGGACAGATTTCGACCGCCGCCGGCTGCGCCAGTGTGACGTGCGGGAAGGTCGAAATCTCGTAGAACGGCCCGTACTGGCTGCGCGTCGTCGAGAGCGGGCCGGCGCCGCGCGTCTGCGCGTCCGGCAGCTTCTCGATCACCACCAGCACCGCTTCGTTTAAAGCGCCGGGCGGCATGACCAGCCCCGCGCGACCATCGCTCGTCGCGACGCTGCCGCCCTGAGAGCCGATGATCGCAAGGGCGCCGTCGTACGCCAGCGGATTGCCGTCGAAGGGAGAGGGCAGGCCGGCGAGCTCCGCGGCGAGGCCGACGAGGACGCCGACCGCCTCCCCCGTCGACGGCGGCGCCGCACCGTTCGGGTCGCTCAGCCGACCTGCCGCGAGATCATCCAGCAGCATCTTGACGAACGCGACGAACGCGGGGGACGCGGCGTCGCCACTGGCCTTCTTCAGGTCGGCCACCGCCTTGTTGGCCTGCGACCGGTTCCCGGGGGCGTAGAGGCCGTGTACCAATGCGTTGACCTGCGCCGGAAGCGCTGCGTTGGGTGAGGGGCCATTGGCGAAGGCCGGGTCTCCGGGATCCGTCGGCGGCGTCTCGGTACACGCCGCGACGAGGGTGGCCGCAACTACCCAGTGGCGAGCACGCATGGCTGCTCCTTCGTCGTGAGGTCGGACGGCGGAGGGGGAACGACCATTATATGCTCTCTAGACGGACGCCGCGCGGCGGTCTCCGCCGGGTTGTGTGGTGGGGGGTGTTCCGCTAAATTTTACAGTCTGGTCCGGAAGCGAGGTGGCGAGATGAAGCAGGGGATCCATCCCGAATATCAGGCGACGACCGTGCACTGCGCGTGCGGGAACCAGTTCCAGACGCGCAGCACGCAGAAGGACATCCACGTCGAGATCTGCTCGGTCTGCCATCCGTATTTCACGGGTCGGCAGAAGCTGGTGGACACGGCGGGTCGGGTGGAACGGTTCCGCCAGAAATGGGGCAAGAGCGACGCCGCGAAGGCGGCGTCGAAGTGAGGGGAGAGCCGGGTCCGCCCGGCTCTTTTCACATCGTGGAGAGTGAGGCATGAGCTGGGCGTCGCGATGGGCGGAGCTCCGGGCGCGGCATGCGGAGCTGACGGCGCGACTGGGGGACCCCGCGGTGCTGGGGTCTCCGGAACGGCTGCGCGAAGTGGCGCGCGAACATGCGGAGCTCACGCCGGTGGTGGAGGCGGGGGAGGCGCTGGCGCGAGCGGAGCAGCAGCTCGCTGAAGCGCAGGAGCTGGCGAGCTCGGGCGACCGGGAGCTCGCGGAGCTGGCGGCGACGGAGGTGTCGGAGCTGGAAGCGCGGGTGGCGTCGCTGCGGGAGCGGGTGCGGAAGCTGCTGATCCCGAAGGATCCGCTGGCGGACCGCGCGGCGGTGGTGGAGATCCGCGCGGGCACGGGTGGCGATGAGGCGGGTCTGTTCGCCGGCGACCTGTTCCGGATGTACCGGCGGTATGCGGAGCGTCGTCGCTGGAGCCTGGAGCTGGTGAGCCTGTCGGAAGGCGAGCGGGGCGCGATCAAGGAAGTGGTGTTCGTGGTGCGCGGCCCGGACGCGTACGGCGATCTGCGCTACGAGTCGGGCGTGCACCGCGTGCAGCGTGTGCCGGTGACGGAGAGCCAGGGGCGGATCCACACGTCGGCGGCCACGGTGGCGGTGCTGCCGGAGGCGGAGGACGTGGACATCGAGATCCGCGATGACGAGCTGCGCATCGACGTGTTCCGTTCGTCGGGTCCGGGCGGTCAGAGCGTGAACACGACGGACTCGGCAGTGCGGATCACGCACCTGCCCACGGGCCTGGTGGTGAGCTGCCAGGACGAGAAGTCGCAGCACAAGAACAAGGCGAAGGCACTGAAGGTGCTGCGCAGCCGGCTGCTGGATGCGAAGCTGGCGGAGCAGGAAGCGGCGCGGGCGCGGGAGCGGCGGCTGCAGGTGGGGACGGGAGACCGGAGCGCGAAGATCCGGACCTACAACTTCCCGCAGAGCCGCGTGACGGATCACCGCATCGGGTTGACGCTGCACTCGCTGACGGATGTGCTGGACGGCGATCTCGACGAGCTGGTCGACGCGCTGAAGGCGGCGGGGGAGGCGGAGCGGCTGGAGACGGCCGCCACGGCGTGAGTCGGGAAGTCCTCGCAGTCGCGCGCAAGGCGGCGGAGGTGCTGGCCGCGCGCGGGATCGAGAATGCGCGGCTCGACGCGGAGCTGCTGCTGGCGGGCGTTCTGGGCGTCGGGCGGCTGGATCTCTACCTCCAGCACGACCGTCCGCTGAGCGAGACCGAGCTCGAAGCGTACCGTACCGCCGTGCGCCGGCGGTTGCGACGCGAGCCGGTGCAGTACATTCTCGGCGAGACTCCCTTTCGCGAGATCGTCCTGCGCGTGGACTCCCGCGCGCTGGTGCCGCGGCCGGAGACGGAAGGGCTCGTGGGCCACGTCGTCTCATGGGCGCGGGGACGTGCGGCGCGCGGCGTCGCCCTCGAGCTGGGTGTCGGAAGCGGCGCGATCGCGCTGAGCCTGCTGCACGAAGGCGCGTTCGATCGGGTGGTGGCGACGGACGTTTCGGAAGACGCGCTGTCGCTCGCGCGGGAGAACGCGGAGCGGCTCGGCCTGTCCGACCGACTGGAGCTGCGGGCCGGCGACCTGTGGGATGCGGTCAGCGACGGCGAGGCCTTCGCGGCGATCGTGTCGAACCCGCCGTACGTGGCGGAGTCGGATCGGGAGCAGCTCGCTCCCGAGGTGCGCGACTGGGAGCCCGCGTCGGCGCTGTACGGCGGCGCGACCGGCCTCGAGGTGATCGAGCGGATCGTCACGGGCGCGGGTTCGCAGCTGCAGTCGGGCGGTCTGCTGGCGCTCGAGCTGGGCGCGGGGCAGGGCGAGGCGGTGGCGGGCATGCTCGCGGCTGCGGGGTATGCGGACGTGAAAATCGAGAAGGACCTGGCGGGCCGCGAGCGGGTGGCGCTGGCGCACCGGCCGGTCATGGAGGCGTGAGTGACGGACGAGATCATGACGGCCAAGGCGCGGGAGCTCGGACGGCTGCTGGGCCAGAGCACGGAGTATCAGGCGCTGGGCCGCGCGCGCCGCAGCGTGACGGAGGACCGCGAGGCGGTGGCGGCGATGAACCGTCTGTCCGAGCTCGAGGCGGAAGTGGCAATGTCGCTGCAGCGCGGCGAGGAGCCGGCGGAGGCGACGCGCGCAGAGTACGAGAGCGCCTTTTCGACACTGCAGTCGCTGGCGGCGTACCAGACGCTGGTGGCGGCACAGAGCAACTTCGACAAGCTGCTCGCGAAAGTGAACGAAGAAATCGGGAAGGGGATCGAGGCGGGCGCGCAGTCGCGCATCATCCTTCCTTCGTGAGGCACGACCACATGGGCGCAGCGGTCGCACGGCGGTAATGCCCGGCCTCGACTCCCTGAGAGGCGGCGTCTACCGCATCATCCGTCCGGTGACGGACGGACTCGCGGCGCGGCGCGTTCATCCGAACGCGCTGACGACCATGGGCTTTCTCGTAACGATCAGCTCCGCACTGGCGTTCCATCAGCACCATGTGCGGACGGCGGGATTCCTCATCCTGCTGGGCGGCTTCTTCGACATTCTGGATGGCCGCGTCGCGCGGCTGACGGGGCTGGGCAGCAAGTTCGGCGCGTTCTACGACTCGACGCTGGACCGGATCAGCGAGATCGCGGTCTACCTCGGCATTCTCTCGCTCTACAACGACTACCGCTTCGAGTGGCCGCAGGACGTGGCGATGATCTACCTGATCATGCTCGCCATGGCGGGGTCCCTCATGATCAGCTATACTCGCGCCCGCGCGGAAGCGCTGGGGCTCGACTGCAAGGTCGGGCTCATGCCGCGCGCGGAACGTGTGGTGCTGATCGGCGCGGCGTCACTCTTCTTCGGGGAGTCGTGGGACGGACTGATCCTGAAGATCGTGATCGGCGTACTGGCCGTCCTCACGAACCTCACGGCCATCCAGCGCATCTTCTGGGTGTGGAAACACGGCCGCGGCGTGCCGTTGGAAGCGACGGCGGCGGCGGACGTGACCGAAACGACGACCGAGGCCGCGCCTCTCGAGCGCGGCGTTTCCTGATCGAGGATCCATGACTGCGACGCGTGCAATCGCGCCCGCCGACGGCCGGCTGGGCGTTCTGCTTGTAGGACTGGGTGCCGTATCCACCACCTTCATTGCCGGCGTCGAAGCGGTCCGGCGCGGCTTCGCGAAACCGATCGGCTCGCTCACGCAGATGTCGACGATCCGGCTGGGCAAGCGGACCGACAACCGCACGCCTCTCATTCGCGACTTCGTCCCCCTCGCCGATCTCGACGACCTCGTGTTCGCGGCGTGGGATCCGATCAGTGACGACGCGTACGAGAGCACGAAGGCCGCGGGCGTTCTCGAGGACAAACACATCGAGCCGATCGCCGACTTCCTGCGTTCGATCAAGCCGATGCCTGCCGTGTTCGAGAAGCACTACGTGAAGCGGCTGGACGGCACGAACGTGAAGAAGGGCGCGAACAAGCGCGAGCTGGGCGAGCAGCTGCGCGAGGACATCCGCCGCTTCAAGGCCGAGCAGAAGTGCGACCGCCTGGTGATGGTATGGTGCGCGTCGACCGAGATTTTCCTGAGGCCGGGCGCGGCGCACGAATCGCTGGCTGCGTTCGAGAAGGCGATGGAAGCGAACGACCCGGCGATCGCGCCGTCGATGATCTACGCATGGGCCGCGCTGAAGGAGGGCGTACCGTTCGCCAACGGCGCACCCAACCTGACCGTGGACTTCCCGGCCATGCAGGAGCTGGCGCGGGAGAACGGCGTGCCGATCGGGGGCAAAGACTTCAAGACGGGCCAGACGATGATGAAGACGATCATCGCGCCGGGCCTGAAGGCGCGCATGCTCGGACTGCACGGCTGGTTCAGCACCAACATCCTCGGCAATCGCGACGGCGCGGTGCTCGACGATCCGGAGTCGTTCAAGACGAAAGAGGAGTCGAAGCTGGGCGTGCTCGAGTACGTGCTGCAGCCGTCCATGTATCCGGACCTGTACGGTGAGATCTATCACAAGGTCCGCATCAACTACTATCCGCCGCGCGGTGACAACAAGGAGGGGTGGGACAACCTCGACATCTTCGGGTGGATGGGCTACCCGATGCAGATCAAGGTGGACTTCCTCTGCCGCGACTCGATCCTCGCCGCACCGATCGTGCTCGACCTGGCGCTGTTCATGGACCTCGCGCAGCGTGCGGGCATGAGCGGTATCCAGGAGTGGCTGTCGTTCTACTTCAAGTCGCCGATGGTGGCACCCGAGCTGTACCCGGAACACGACCTCTTCATCCAGCACATGAAGCTGAAGAACACGCTGCGGCATCTCATGGGTGAGGAAGCGATCACGCATCTCGGGATCGAGTACTACGAGTAGCTGAACGGCGGGCGACGTGGTTCGGGCGACCTGTGGCGGGCGACATACGGCGGGCGACGTGAGGCGGGCGACGTGAGGCGGGCGACGTGAGGCGGGTTCTTTGATGCGGGGTTTGTTCATCGTATTCGAAGGGATCGAGGGGTCGGGGAAGACGACGCAGGCGCGGCTGCTGGCGGAGTGGCTGGAGGCGCGCGGCGTCGCGCATGTGGTGACGAGGGAGCCGGGCGGGACGCGGATCGGGGAGCAGGTGCGGTCGCTGCTGCTGGAGCGGGGCGGGCTGGGCCCGGAAGGAGAGCTGTTCCTGCTGCTGGCGGCGCGTGCGGAGCTGATGCGCGAGGTGGTGTGGCCTTCCCTCGACGCCGGCCATGTGGTGATCGCGGACCGGTACTCGCTGTCGACGCTGGCGTACCAGGTGCACGGCCGCGGGCTGCCGGAAGGCGAGGTGCGGCAGGCGGATGCGCTGGCGCGCGGCGGCACGTGGCCGGATGCCACGCTGCTGCTGGCGGTTCCGGAGCAGATGAGCGAGGCGCGCCGGTCCCAGCGGACGGCGGACCGGATCGAGGCGGCGGGTCGGGAATTCCATGACCGGGTGGCCCGGGCATACCGATTGCTCGCCGATAGCGAACCGGGTGTGACGGTGATCGATGGCGCGGCCGAGCCGGCCTCGGTGCACCGCCGGGTACGGGCGGTTCTGGGGGAGCAATTTCCAGAAACTTTCGGGAGCGGCCCGGGTTAGAACCCGGGACCTCGCACCGAGTGCTGGAGGACGGATGAGAGTGAAGCGGACGATACTGGCACCCCTGACCGTTGCGGCGATCGCGCTGGCGACGGGCGGCTGGTTCCTGCAGCAGGGAGTGGAGCAGGAGCGGAACGTCTACGCGACTGCGCAGCTGCTTCAGGAAGTGGTCGACTACGTGTCGCAGGGCTTCGTCGATGAGCACGACGAGGGCGACCTGTACCGCATGGCGATCGACGGCATGCTCCAGGGTCTGGGCGACCCGCACACGGGGTTCATGCCGGCCGAGGAGTACGAGAACCTGCGCATCCAGACGCAGGGCGAGTACGGCGGCCTGGGCATCTCGATCGCGAAGCGCAACGGCTGGGTGACCGTGATCACGCCGCTGCCCGGCACGCCCGGCGAGCGGGCGGGGCTGCGCGCGGGTGACCAGATCATCGAGGTCGAGGGCGAGTCGACGCGTGGCTGGAGCGACGATCAGGCGGTGGCCCGCCTGCGCGGCCCGCGCGGCACTCCGGTGACGATCAAGGTGGCGCGCGTCGGCGCGGAAGAGCCGATCGCGTTCACGATCGTCCGCGACGAGATCCACATCCTCGCCGTGCCGACGAAGTACATGGTGTCGCCGTCGGTAGGTTACGTCGAGATGAACGTGTTCAGCGAGAGCTCGACGGACGAGCTGCGCCAGGCGATCCAGGAGCTGCGCCAGCAGGGCGCGCGCGGCATGATCCTCGACATGCGATTGAACTCCGGCGGGCTGCTGGATCAGGGCGTGTCGGTGTCCGACCTGTTCCTGGATCGCGGCGATCTCGTGGTAGAGACGCGCAGCCGCGTCCGCAACCAGAATCAGAAGCTGAACGCGGTGGACGGGGACGAGTTCCCGGGCATGCCGGTCGTCGTACTCGTTGGGCCGCAGAGCGCATCGGCTACGGAGATCGTGGCGGGCGCACTCCAGGACCACGACCGCGCGCTGATCCTGGGGCAGACGTCCTACGGCAAGGGCTCCGTGCAGACGCTCTACCGGCTGCCGGACAACAACTGGCTGAAGCTGACGACCGCGCGCTGGTACACGCCGTCGGGCCGGAGCATTCAGGGACCGTACGGCATCGACAACCCGGTTGGGCTGGACACCGAAGGCCTCGAGCCCGGCAGCGCAAGCCTCGAAGAGGAGCGCGAGCGGCCTGAGTACAAGACGGAGAGCGGCCGCACCGTACTGGGCGGCGGCGGCATCACGCCGGACCTGGTGGTGAGGCCGGACACGCTCACGGCGTCGGAGCGCACGCTCGTCGAGACGCTCGTGCAGGACCACGCGGCCACGTATCCCGAGGTGCGCTTCCGCTTCGGTGTCGAGTACGCCGAGACGCATGCCGACCTGAAGCCGGGCTTCGAGGTGACGAACGACATGCTGGACGCGTTCTATCGCAAGCTCGTCGAAGCGGGCGTGAACGTGGACCGCGCGCTCTTTGACGCCGGCCGCCGCTGGGTGTCGGCGCAGATCGGCGACGAGATCACGGTATCGAAGTGGGGCGTGGCCGAGGCGAGGAAGCGCGCGAACACGCGCGACCCGCAGGTGCGCACCGCGGTGGATCTGCTCCAGCAGGCGCGCACACCGGAGTCGCTGTTCGACGTCGCGGCGGCGAGGACGGCCCGACAGTAGCACGCGGGTCGGGCGCGGCGGGATGGACCTCGGCGCGCTGGCCGCGCTGGCGACGGCCGGACTGGCGGTCGGGTTCGTCGCAGGACTGGTAGGAATAGGAGGAGGGGTACTCATGGTACCCTTCCTCTATTTCTTTTACGGCCATCCCGACTGGAGCGGGACGTTCGTGGCGGAGGCGGTGGAAGTGACGGTCGCGCACGCGACCAGCCTCGCGATCATCCTGCCGACCGCCATCGCCGGCGTGGCCGCGTACGCGCGTGCCCGGCTCGTCGAGTGGCGCGCGACGCTGCCGATCGCTGCGGGATCCCTCGCCGGCGCGGCGCTCGGTGCCTTGCTCGCGCCCATGCTGCCCGGTGACGCTCTGCGTCTCGGCTTCGGAATCTTCCTGATCGCAACCGGTGTGCAGCTGCTTCGCCCGCAGGCCGCGCGCCCGCCGCAGCCGCTGCACACGCCGCTCCTGCCACTGGTCGCCGCCGGTATCGGCGTCGGCGTGTTCTCCGCGCTGCTCGGTGTCGGCGGCGGCCTCATGTCCATTCCCGTGCTGCTGCACGTCGTGCATCTCGACATCCGCAAGCTGGCCGCGACCTCGCTCGGCATCGTCTGCTTTGCCGCGGCCGCCGGAACACTGACGTACGCGCTGAGCGGTGCCGTTCAGGGCACGCCGCCCGGCAGTGCGGGATACATCGACGTGGCGACGGCGCTGCCTCTCGCCGCCGGCGCACTCGTGGCCGCGCCGCTCGGCGCGAAGGCGAACCAGCGCGTCGGTCGCGCGGCGCTGCGTCGCATCTTCGGGATCACGTTCCTCGTGCTGGGTGCGCGGCTCATCATCGTCGCGCTGCCGCTGGGGTGAGCCGGGCCGGGGAGCGGCCGCCCGTACCGCCCGCGCTCGCCCTCGTGGTCGCGGTGGCGGCCATGAGCTGGGCGGGCCCGCTGATCCGCTTCACGTCGGCGCCTGCGGAGGCCGTGGCCGCGTGGCGCCTCACACTCTCGGTCGCGCTGATCGGCGCGATCGTGGCCGTGCGGCCGCAGTCGCGCGCCGCACTCGCCGCCCTCCGTGGGCGTGCGCTGCTCGCCATCGCGGCGGGCGTGCTCCTCGCCGCACATTTCTGGAGCTGGATCGCATCGCTCCGCCTCACCACCGTGTCCAGCTCGGTCGTGCTGGTGTCCACCATGCCGCTGTTCGTCGGCGTGCTGGGTGCCACACTGCTGAAGGAGTCGCCCGGGCGGCGCGGGTGGCTCGGCATTGCGGTCGCGATTGCGGGCGCCGTGCTGATCGGCTGGGGCGATTTCCGCATCGGCGGGCGCGCACTCCTGGGAGACGCGCTGGCAGTGGCGGGAGCGGTGTTCGCGGCCGGATACTACGTGATTGGTCGCCGGCTCCGCGCCGGGCTCGACCTGTGGGCGTACACGCTGGTCGTGTACGGCATCGCGGCGGTTGTGCTCATGGGCGTCGTCGTCGGTGGCCCTGCCACCGTGGGCGGCCACGCGCCGCGCGACTGGCTCGTCTTCGCTGCACTGGCCGCGGGGCCGATGATGCTGGGGCACACGGGTGTGAACTACGCACTCCGCTACGTGCCGGCGTACCTTGCGAACCTCGTGCTCGTGGGCGAGCCGATCGGCGCGACGCTGATCGCATGGCTGCTGCCGTCGATCGCGGAAACGCCGGGCGCACGCACGCTCGCGGGTGCCGTGCTGATCCTGACCGGCATCGCGATGGGCGCAGCGCGAAATGATGTCGGCGCATCGCGCCATGGACCGGAACGAAAGAACGTCTAGACTGGAGGCGGTTTGAGCGCGTGTGTGGAAGTGCTGCGCGGCGGAGTGGTGGAGTCGCGGCACAGGGTGAGTGTGGCGGTGATGGACGCCGAGGGCGGTGCGCGCGCGCACGCGGGTGATCCCGGGCTGGTCGTATTCGCACGGTCTGTCGCGAAGCCGTTCCAGGCCATGCCGCTGGTCGAGGACGGTGTGCTGGATGCGAACGAGTTCGGCGCGCGCGAGCTCGCGATCTGCTGCGGATCACACAGCGGCGAGCCGCGGCACGTGGACATCGTGCGCGGCATGCTCCGTACGCTCGGCTTCGAGGAGCGGCACCTCGCGTGCGGAGCGCACGCGCCCATGCACGAAGAGTCCGCGCGTGCACTGCGGGCGTCGGGGCGCGAGCCGGGTGCGGTGCACAACAACTGCTCGGGCAAGCACGCGGGCATGCTCGCGCTCGCGCGCCATCACGGCTGGCCCCCCGTCGGCTACGAGCAGGCGGAGCACGAGGTGCAGCAGCGGATGCTGGCCGAGATCGCGCGCTGGACCGGCGTGCCGGCGGAATCGATTCCAACGGCCGTGGACGGTTGCGGCGTGGAGACCTACGCGCTTCCGCTCGACCGGCTCGCCCACGCGTACGCGCGGCTGGGTGCGGAAGCACGGCGCACGGATGGTGCGGCGCGACGGGTCGTGCGCGCGATGCTCGACCATCCCGAGTACGTGGCGGGAAGCCAGCGCCTGTGCACCGAGCTCATGCGTGCGACGGGCGGGCGCATCGTGATCAAGGTGGGCGCCGAAGGCGTGTACTGCGCGGGCATTCCGGGTGCAGAGCTGGGCGTCGCGATCAAGGTCGAGGACGGAGCCACGCGCGCGTCGGAACCCGCGATCATCGCGGTGCTGCGTGCACTCCACCTGCTGTCCGACGATGAGGTGGCCGGTCTTGCACGCTGGGCGGAGCCGGACCTGTTCAACACGCGCGGCGAGCGCGTCGGTTCGATCCGGCCCGCGATTGCGCTGGAGGCCGCGGCCCGATGAACGCGGCGGTGCGCGCGCTTGTGCGTGTGTCGGGTGCGATCGGCGCGCGCTGGCCCGAAGCGGAACTGCGGCCACTGCTCGTCGAGGCGAAAACGCACGCGCCCGCGCTGGAAGTGGAGGAGGCGCTCGTGCAGAGCTACCTCTTCGTCGGGTATCCGGGCGCGCTCCGTGCACTGGCCGTATGGCGTGAGGTCGCGGGTCCAGCCGTGGGTACGGAGCCCGAGTCCGACCCGTCGACCTGGCCCGAACGCGGCGAAACCGTGTGCCGCGAGGTGTACGGCCACGCCTACGATCGGCTGCGCGAGAACATCCGCGCGCTGCATCCCGGCCTGGGCGAGTGGATGTTGACAGAGGGCTACGGCAAGGTGCTGGGACGTTCGGGCCTTGCTCTGCGCGTGCGCGAGCTGTGCATTGCGGCGCTGCTCGCTGCGCAGGGAGCGACGGAGCAGCTGTACTCGCATCTGCGCGGCGCGTTGCGCGTCGGTGCGAGCGCGGAGGATGTATCGGAAATGCTCGAGACTGTGACGGCCATGCTGGATGAAGAGCGCAGCGCGGCGGCGCGCGAGGTGTGGGCCGCGGTGCGCGCACGCGCAGAGAGTGCAGGCTGATGTTCGTCGATCATGCCGTCATCCACGTCATCGCCGGCACGGGCGGTTCCGGTGCGGAAGCGTTCCGGCGCGAGATGGGTGTGCCGTTCGGCGGGCCATCGGGCGGTGATGGCGGCCGCGGCGGCAGCGTGCGACTGCGCGCGGATGCGCAGCTCTCCACGCTCCTCGACTACCGCTATCAGCAGCACTACCGCGCGGAGCGCGGCCAGCACGGGCAGGGGAAGAACCGTACGGGGCGCGACGGCGAAGATCTCATCCTGCGCGTGCCCGTCGGTACGCTGGTGCGGGACGCGGACTCCGGTGAGGTGCTGGGTGAGCTGCTCGAGGATGGCGACGAGCTCGTCGCAGCGCGCGGCGGGCGCGGCGGCCGGGGCAATGCGGCGTTCGCTACGTCCACGAACCAGGCACCGCGTCGCTGGGAGCCCGGTGAAGAGGGTGAGGAGCGGCGGATCGCACTCGAGCTGAAGCTCATTGCGGATGTCGGACTCGTCGGCCAGCCGAACGCGGGGAAGTCGACACTGCTCGCGTCCGTGTCGGCCGCGACGCCGAAGATCGCGGATTACCCGTTCACGACACTCGCACCCAACCTCGGCGTCGTGGATGTCGGAGACCATCGCAGCTTCGTGATGGCGGACATTCCCGGCATCATCGAGGGCGCACACGAAGGGCGTGGCCTCGGCCTGCGCTTCCTGAGACACATCGAGCGCACGCGCACGCTCGCGCTGCTCATTCCGATCGATGCGGAGGACCCGCAGGCCGAGTATGCGCTGCTGCGGTCGGAGCTGGCCGCGTACTCCGAAGAGCTGATGACGAAGCCGCACTGCGTCGTGCTCACGAAGGCGGACCTGCTGCCGCCCGATGCCGTGCCGCCCGCGATCGACGCGCCCGAAGCGTGGGGCCGGTACGTGATCTCGGCCGCGACGCGCCGGGGCCTTGCCGAGCTGATCGAAGCGCTCTGGTCGCACGCGCGCGCGGCGGCCGAAGCGGAAAACGAGGACGCAGGAGAGCCGGAGCCCTACCGGCCGTGAACGCACGGCTTCGCGACGCACTCATGCTGCGCTGTCTGCCCGGCGTGGGCGACGTGACATGGCGCCGCGTCGTCGAGCAGTACGGCAGTGTTGCGGATGCGCTCGAGAACGCCGACAGAAAAGACCTCGGCGAAGATGCCGTAGCGGCACTTTACGACGGCCGGGCCGAGCGGCGGACCGATGCGGCGCTGCGCAGCATCGAGGAGCTCGGCATCCAGGTCCTGTTCGACGACCATCCACTCTATCCGGCGTCGCTGCGCGAGGCCGCGGATGCCGGCGTGCTCGAGGCGCATCTGCGCGTCGCGCCCGTCATGCTCTTTGCGCGCGGTGACGTGGAGCTGCTCCGCCGCAGCTGGATCGCGGTGGTCGGCACGCGGCGCATGACGGAGTACGGCGAGAACGTGACGCATCGCTTCGCGCGGTTTCTCTCGCGTTGCGGTGAGGTGGTGGCGAGCGGACTCGCGCGCGGGATCGATGCGGCGGCGCACCAAGCCGCGCTCGCGGCCGGCGGCGCCACCGCGGCCGTGACGGGCTGCGGCGTGGACGTGGCGTATCCGCCGGAGCACGTGGTGCTTCAGGATCGCATTGCCGATCGCGGCCTCGTGCTCTCGGCGCTGCCGCCCGGGGCACCGCCGACGAAACATCAATTCCTGCATCGCAACGCGATTCTCGCAGCGCTCTGCCGCGGTGTGCTGGTCGTGGAGGCACCGGCGACGAGCGGCGCGCTGAGCACGGCGAGCTGCGTGCGCGTTCTCGGCGGCGAGGTCGCTGCGATTCCGGGTGCCATCGGCCGTCCCGCTAGTGAGGGCACGAACGCGCTGATCCGCGACGGCGCGACGATCGCGCTCGAGGAGCAGGACCTCGTGACGGCGTTTGGCCTCAGCTCGCCTGGGCCGGCGCCCGCGGCGATGCAGGGCACGCTCAGGCCGCGCGTGCCCGAGGGGCCGGGCCGGCCGCTGTGGGAGCTGCTGGGCGAGGGCTCGCGGCACGTGGACGATCTGTCGGGCGCGGCCGGGCTCGATACGGGCCGCACGCTGGCGTTGCTGCTGGAGCTCGAGCTGGACGGCCGGATTCGCCAGCTCCCGGGCCTCCGTTTCGCGCGCATCTGATCGTGCTTTCGTCGCGGGCGCGCGCACCGTATCTTGGATGGACCACCACGCATTCCTGACACCGGCTGAAGCGCCGGGCCGGGCCGGCACGCAGAACGTGTCCGGTCGGTCGCTGCATCGAGTGAGATTTCCGCATGGTACGGTGCCGTCGCCGTTCCGCCGCGCTCCTTTTCGGGCTCGCCCTTGGCGCATCCGGCTGCGCCGGTGATCCCGTCGCCCCCGAAGCGTTGGACTTCGCTCCACTCTACCTAGTCACGGCCAACGCCATTCCCGACGAATTCATCGTCGTGCTGAAGGAGCCCGCACCGGACGGTCCGACCGGCGTTGCGGCGCGTGCGGGTGTGCAGCCGTCGATGGAGTTCCAGGGGGTGATCCGTGGTTTTGCCGCACGGCTCCGGCCCGGTCAGATCGCGCGGCTGCGCAGGGACCCCGACGTGGCGTTCATCGAACAGGACCGCACGATCAGCGTGGACGGGACCCAGACGCTTTCCGATCTCGGGGATCCGTGGGGTCTCGACCGCCTCGATCAGACGACATTGCCGCTGTCGCGCAGCTACCACTACGCGCACACGGGCGCGGGTGTGAACGCGTACATCATCGATACCGGCATCGACCTCCGGCATCCCGAGTTCGGCGGGCGCGCGGTGAACGTGTACGATGCCATGGGCGGTGATGGCCGCGACTGCAATGGCCATGGCACCGCCGTAGCCGCGGTGGTCGGCGGTGGGACGTTCGGCGTGGCGAAGGAAGTGCGGCTGCGCGGCGTACGCGTTACGGACTGCAAGGGTCACGGCAAAGTGTCCGCGATGGTGCGCGCGCTGGACTGGGTGCGGGTGAACCGCATCGATCCCGCGGTTGCAAACGTATCGATCAGTGCGCCCTTCTCGCCGGCGTTCAACCGGGCGGTCACGAATCTGGTCCGCTCGGGTGTGTTCGTTGCCGCCGGCGCGGGCAACGACGCCGAGGATGCATGCGACTACTCGCCGGCTGCGGCCGCGGCGGTGGTGACCGTCGCGGCGTCGACGCGCACGGACACACGCGCCGCGTTCTCGAACAGCGGGCGCTGCGTGACGCTGTACGCGCCCGGTGACCGCATCCGCACGGCGCACCTGGATGGTCGCAGTGCGACGTGGTCGGGAACATCGTTCGCCGCACCGCACGTCACCGGCGTGGCGGCGCTCTACAAGTCGAAGTACGGCGACGCCGCGCCGGCGGTGATCGCGACGTGGCTGCTCAACAACGCGCGCCTCGACCGCATCGCCGGAAACCCCGCGCACACGCCGAATCGGCTGCTCTTCAAGGCCACCCTCTGAAGCCGCGGGCCGGCAACCGAGGGCCGGCCCATGGGTATCACGCGGCGTGAAACCCGAGAGCCTCTACGTCCACGTTCCCTTCTGCGTCCGCCGCTGCGGCTACTGCGATTTCGCGGTCACCGCGCTGCGTGAGCCGCCGGTCGACGCATGGGTTTCGGCGATCCGCGCGGAGCTGGCGGCCGTCGCGAAGGCTGAGGGCTGGGAGGATCCGCTCGCGCTGCGCACGCTCTACCTCGGCGGCGGCACACCTTCGCTGCTCGGTACGGGCGCGATCGCCAGGCTGCGATCGGCACTGGCGGAACTCGCGGTGCCGCAGCCCGATTGCGAGTGGACGGCCGAGGCCAATCCCGAGAGCCTGACGCGGGCGCTCGCCGAGGACTGGCTGGCAACGGGCGTGAACCGGGTGAGCCTGGGCGTGCAGACCTTCCACGAGCCCACGCTGCGCTGGATGGGGCGCATGCATGGCCCGGCCGGCGCCATCGCTGCCTTTCGGGCCGCGAGAGCCGCGGGGTTCGGGAGCGTGAGCATCGACCTGATCTTCGGCCTGCCCGAGGGGACGGAGCGCGACTGGGCCGAGGACCTGGACCACGCGCTGGCGCTGGAGCCCGAGCACGTGTCGCTCTATGGGCTCACGGCGGAGCCGGCCACGCCTCTGGGACGGCGGGTTCAGGAGGGGCGGGAGCGCATGCCGCCGGAGGAGCGCTACGTCGAGGAATACCTGCTCGCGGTCGAGCGGCTGACCGCTGCGGGGTACGAACACTACGAGGTCTCGAATTTCGCGCGGCCGGGCCACGCCTCGGCGCACAATATCGTGTACTGGGAGGGGCGCCCGTGGATCGGCCTCGGGCCGGGCGCGCACTCCTTCCTGCCGCCCCGGCGGTGGTGGAACACGCGCGACTGGGCGGCGTACCGGACCCGCGTCGAGGCGGCCGGGACCGCACGGGACGGGGAGGAGCGGATCGGGGAGGAGGAGTCACGCCTCGAGCGGGCGTGGCTCGGCCTGCGGACCTCGAGCGGTCTGGCCCTGACGGAGCTGTCGGCCGCGCAGCGCGAGCGCGCGGAGCGCTGGCAGCGCGAGGGCTGGGCGCGAGAGGACGACGGCATGCTGCGGCTCACGCCGCGAGGCTGGCTGCTGCTGGATCGCCTCGCCGTGGACATGACGATTGCTTGACGGTGACGGCAGCAGCGGAAACATTCGGACGTTCCCGAGCGAAAACATCGGCCGCGATGAAGGATACGGCACTCAGCGAACGCGAGCGCAGCGTGCTCGAGGCGGTGATCCGCACGTACGTCGAGACGGCGGAGCCGGCGGGGAGCCGGACCGTGGCCCGGCGTCACGGCCTTGGTGTGTCGCCGGCGACGATCCGCAATGCGATGTCCGACCTCGAGACGAAGGGGTACCTCTTCCATCCGCACACGTCGGCGGGCCGGATCCCGACGGACCAGGCCTACCGGTACTACGTCGACACGCTGATGCAGCCGGTGAAGCCGAGCGCGGCGGAGCAGCGGCGTCTGCGCCGGCAACTGCGCGAGGCCGAGGATACGGGCGCGCTGGCGCAGCTGGTGCGGCACGCCACGCAGGTGCTCGGTCTGATCACGGGCGAGCTGGGGGTGGCGGTGGCGCCGAAGCTGGAGCAGGCGGTGCTCGAGCGGATCGAGACCGCGCTCATCTCCAGCGAAAAGGTGCTGCTGGTGCTGACGCTGCGCGGCGGCCTCGTGCGTACGATTTACGCCGACCTGCCCGTGGCGGTGCCGGCCGAGACGCTGGTCTCCGTCACGGTCGTGCTGAATGAACGGCTCGCGGGTCAGACGCTGAGCGAACTGCGCGCGACACTGCCGGACCGGCTGCGCGACGCCGCACCGGATGCGGATGGCGCGCGCGAACTGCTGAACATCGTGCTGCAGTCGGCCGACGAGATGTTCGAGCCGACCGGTGAGCCCGTGGTGCTCGGCAGTGCGAGCATGCTGGCGAGTCAGCCGGAGTTCGCGGAGAGCGAACGGCTGCGCCAGCTGCTGGAGCTCACGGAACAGCGGCAGCTGCTGCACAACGTGCTGGCGCGCCGCGAACACGAGGATACGGCTTTCATCACGATTGGCAGCGAGCACGGCGATCCGCGCCTCAGCCCGTTCACTCTCGTGACGTCGCGCTACCGGCTGGGCAACCTGACCGGTGTGGTGGGCGTACTCGGCCCCACGCGGATGCCGTACGAAAAGGTGGCCGCGCTCGTGGAGTACACGAGCCGGCTGATGGGAGAGCTGTCCACGTGACGACGAAACGCGACTACTACGAGATCCTGGGCGTCGATCGCTCCGCCGATGTGGATGCGATCAAGAAGGCGTACCGGAAGCTCGCGTTCGAATACCATCCGGATCGCAACAACGGATCGGGCGAGGCCGAGGAGCGCTTCAAGGAGGCCACCGAAGCGTACGAAGTCCTGCGCGATCCGCAGAAGCGTGCCGCGTACGACCGCTTCGGTCATCAGGGCGTGCGCGGCGGCGGCGGCCAGCAGGGATTCACCGGCTTCAACTTCGCCGACGCGCTCGAGATCTTCATGCGCGACTTCGGCGGGTTCCCAGGCATGGAGGATCTCTTCGGCGGCGCAGCGCGCTCTCGTTCGCGCGGTCGCATGCGCGGCTCAGACCTGCGCGTGCGCGTGCCGCTCACCCTCGCCGAGGTTGCCACCGGCACGAAGAAGAAGGTGCGCGTGCGCACCCAGGACCCATGCGACGCGTGCAACGGCAGCGGCGCGGCGCCCGGCAGCTCGCCGGTTGTTTGTGATACCTGCGGTGGTGCGGGCGAGGTGCGCCGCGTGCAGCGCTCGCTGCTGGGCCAGCTCGTCAGCGTGACGACGTGTCCGACGTGCGGTGGTGAGGGACAGCGCATCGAGAAGCCGTGTCCGACCTGTTCCGGCCGCGGCATCCGCGAGGCGGAGCGCATGGTCGAGGTGGAGATCCCCGCGGGCGTATCGAGCGGCGACTACCTCACGCTGCGCGGCAGCGGCAACGCCGCACCGCGCGGCGGTGCGCGCGGCGACCTGCTCGTCGTGCTCGAGGTGCAGGAAGACCCGCGCTTCGTGCGCGATGGCGCGAACCTCGTGCACGAGGCCGCGGTCACGTTCTCGCAGGCAGCGCTGGGCGCGGAGATCGACGTGCCGACAGTCGACGGTACGGCCACCGTGAAGGTGGCGCCGGGCACGCAGTCGGGTCGTCTGCTGCGGCTGCGCGGAAAGGGACTGCCGCATCTGCGCGGAGGCGGACGCGGTGATCTGATCGTGCGCATCGTGGTGTGGACGCCGACGTCGCTCAGCAACGAACAGGAAAAGCTGCTCCGTCAACTCGCGGCGATCGAGGATGCGGCGCCGCAGGGGCCGGACCGCGGCGAAGACAAGGGGTTCTGGGGTCGCGTGAAGGAGGCGCTGGGCGGCGGGTGAGCGAGCGCTGGTTCGTCGTGAACGTGAAGAGCCCCTCGGAGGAGATGAAGCCCATCCTCGCCGAGGGGCTCGTGGTGTCGGGAGCCGGTGGCGCCGAGGAGGACGGGCCGTGGCTGCGCGCATGGCTGCCGGCGCCGGCTGATCCTTTGGCGGAGGCGGAAAGCATTGCCGGCCGCATGACCGAGCTCGCCGGTGAGCCGGTCGAGCTGACGTGGGAGTGGCGCGATGGTGCGGACTGGACCGAGTCGTGGCGTCGCGGGCTGGAGCCGCGTCGCGTCGGGCGCCGCCTCATCGTGTCGCCGCCATGGTGCGCGCCCGCAGCCGCGCCCGACGACATCGTCATCGTGATCGATCCGGGGATGGCGTTCGGCACCGGCGAGCATGCGACGACGCGCGGCTGCCTGCGTCTTCTCGAGGACGTCGTGGCGCCCGGTGCGCGCGTGCTCGACGTGGGCACGGGATCGGGCGTGCTCGCGATCGCCGCTGCGCGCATCGGTGCGAGCGTGGATGCACTCGATGACGATCCGGTGGCCACGGACGTGGCCGCGGAGAACGCGGACGTGAACGGTGTGGCCGATCGCATCCGCTTCGTCACGCAGTCGGCGCGGCCGGACGGCTGGCTGCCCGGCGGCCCGGGCGCGTACGACGTCGTCGTAGCGAACATCCTGAGTTCGATCCTGACGCCGCTGCTTCCGGTCTTTCACACGCTGCTGCGTCCCGCTGCGCCGGTGGTACTGGGCGGGATCCTGCGGCAGGAAGCGCCGGAGATGCGGGCGGCGCTGGGTCGTGCCGGCTTCGCGGTCGAGGCCGAGGACGAGGAAGGGGAGTGGTGGTCGGTGCGGGCGCGGCGGCGGTGAGCCGGCGCAACTCGCGCCGCAGTGCGTCCGCCTCCGCGAGCGCCTCGGTGAGCGCGCCGTGCAAGTCACTGCCGGCCGGCTCGACCGCCCACAGCTCGGCCAGCGCTTCCAGTGCGGGACCGAGCGGCGACGAAGACGCCGGCGGATCGAGGTCGTCGTCCGGCCGGAGCAGCGCGATGCGCGGGGCGTGGCTGGCGTCCACCTGTTCGAGCGCCTCGAGGTAGCGCTCGCGCAGCGCGGCGGGGAAGACTTCACAGTCGCCGAAAGGGTCGCCGGGCTCGAGCAACACGTACCGGTGCGAGCGGCAGAGCGAGTCCCGAAGGTGCGCGTAGGCCCCGGCCGGGATGCCGCCGGCCAGGAGCGCCCGATGCACGCGGTGCAGCGGCAGCGAGCCCGACGGCTCGGCGCGCAACAGTTCGACGATGCGGGTTTCGAGGTCCATTTCGCGTCGCGTCCGCTGAAGGGCCGCGCTACATTGCGTGCCGGGCCGGGGCAGGTCCATGGCGGAACGGGGCGACTTCACGAGGAGCGAGGATGAACGGGGACTGCATCTTCTGCCGGATCGCCGGAGGCACCATCCCCGCGAAGAAGGTGCACGAGGATGACGATGTCGTCGCGTTCCGCGACATCGACCCGCGCGCGCCGGTGCACGTGCTCGTGATCCCGAAGCGGCACATCCCGTCCGTGAACGCACTCACGACCGCGGATGCGGAGCTGGTCGGGCGACTGTTCGTGACGGCGCGCGGCATCGCGGAAACGGAAGGCGTGGCGGGGAGCGGGTACCGCCTCGTGATGAACGCGGGACAGGACGGCGGTCAGTCGGTGGACCACATCCACCTGCACGTACTGGGCGGCCGGCCGCTGGCATGGCCGCCGGGATGACACGACGGTGAGCGAACTGGCGGATCGTCTTCGCAGCGATCTGAACGCGGCGCGCAAGGAGCGTGACCGCGCGCGTACGCTGCTGCTCACGACCACGATCTCGGAGGTGCGCAACCGCGAGATCGAACTCGGCCGCGCCGCGTCGGACGAGGACGTGATCGAGGTCGTGAATCGCGCCATCAAGCGCCGGCGCGAAGCCGCGGAGCAGATGCGCGCGGGCGGGCGCGAGGAGCTCGCGGTGAAGGAGGAGGCGGAGGCGGAGCAGCTCGCCGAGTACCTGCCGCCCGGCCTGGGCGAGGACGAGGTGCGTGCGCTCGTGCGCGACGCGATCGCCGCGGGCGCGGCGAACGTCGGCGCGGTGATGGGTCGCATCATGCCCGCGATCAAGGGAAGATTCGACGGCCGCGAAGCGAACCGGCTCGTGCGTGAGGAGCTGGAACGCTCGTGAGCGGGTATCTGATGAGCATGGACGTGTGCAGCCGGAACTTCGAGGGCGGTCCACGGGCCGCCCTCTCGCGTGGAGCGCGTGCATGAACGCGCACGCGCTGCACGTGCTTCAGTACGCCGAAGCGCTGGACCTCGTGGCCGCACGGGCCTCGAGCACGCTCGGCGCCGAAGCCGTGCGTGCGTTCCATCCTTCGGACGCAGCGGCGTGGATCGACGCCGAGCTGCATCGCGTCGACGAGATGCGCGCGTTTCTCGTCCGCTCGGGCGACTGGTCGCCGACTGCCATTCCCGATCTGCGCGCCGCGCTCCGCCGCCTCGAGGTGGAGGGCTCCGTCCTCGAAGCGCCGGAACTGCGCGACATCGCGACGCTGCTGCGCACGTCGCGCATGACGCGCGCCGCGCTCCGTCCCGCCACACTGGAGTGGCCGCTGCTCGCCGAAGTGGCTGCACCGCTCGTTACGGACACGAAGCTGGAAGAGCGGATCACGAACGCGGTGGATGACGCGGGCGAGGTGAGGGACACGGCATCGCGCGAGCTGGCGCGTCTGCGCCGCGAGCTGCGCGGGGCGCGCGCACGCATCGTCGAGCGTCTCGAGAAGTATATGGCGTCCCTCCCATCCCGCTTCCAGGTGTCGGACGCATCGGTGAGCGTACGGGAAGGTCGCTACGTCATACCGATCCGCCGGGAAGGAAGAGGCGAGGTGGGCGGGCTGGTGCACGACGAGTCCGCGACGGGCGCAACGCTGTTCGTCGAGCCGCCGCTCGCGCTCGAGTTGATGAGCGAGCTGCGCGACCTCGAGCGAGCCGAGGCGCGGGAAGTGCTGCGCATCCTGCGCGAGCTGACGGAGGCGGTGCGGCCGGAGGGGGACGCCCTCGCGGCGTCGCTCGAGGCGATGGTCGCGGTCGACACGCTCTACGCGCGCGCCCGCTATGCAGCGGAATGCGACGCGCACCGTCCGGAGATCGCTGCGCAAACGCGCGCTCTGCGCATCGTCCATGGCCGCCACCCACTGCTGCTCGCGGGCCCGGGCCCCGTGGTACCGTTCGACCTGGAGCTGGAGCCGGACGAGCGCACGCTTCTGGTGTCGGGTCCCAACACGGGCGGCAAGACGGTGCTGCTGAAAGCCGTGGGTCTCATCTCCGCGCTCACACAGTCCGGCATCATTCCACCCGTGGGTGCGGGTACGAAGTTGCCCGTGTTCGCCGAGCTGTTCGCGGACATCGGCGACGAGCAGTCGATCGAGGCCAGCCTGTCGACGTTCTCCGCACACGTGAAGCACCTGCGCGAGATCGTCGAGCACGCGGATGCGCGTGCGCTCGCGCTGATCGACGAGATGGGCAGCGGCACCGACCCGGCGGAGGGCGCCGCGCTCGCACGTGCGATCCTGCTGACACTGACCGAGCGCGGCGTGCGCACGATCGCGACCACCCACCTCGGGGAATTGAAGCGCCTGGCAGCGGAGCACAACGGCGTGGTGAACGCATCGCTCCAGTTCGATGCCGTCGAGCTGCGTCCGACGTATCGCCTGCTGAAGGGCATCCCCGGACGCAGCTACGGCCTCGCGATCGCGCGCCGCCTGGGCATCCCGTCCGATGTGCTCGCGCGCGCGGAGGCCGCGCTGCCGGAGACGGAGCGCGAGGCGGAGCGGCTGCTGGGACAGATGGAGCTGCGCGAGCGCGAGCTCGCCGCGGCGCAGGAAGCTGCGGAACGGGAAGCTGCGGCGGCGTCGTCGCTGCGTGCGGAGCTGGACGCGCGCGAGGCAGCGCTGCGCCGGGCGGAGCGCGAAGCGGAGCGTCGTGCACGCGAAGAGGCGCGCGCACTGCTGCTGCGTGCGCGCGAGGAAGTCGAAGCAGCCATCCGCGAGGTACGGCAGGCGGGCCTCGACGAGCAGACCTTCCGCGATGCGCGCCGCCGTGTCGAGGAGGCGATTCGCGAGGAGTCGGAGCGCGAAGATGCGATCGCGCGTGAACTGGCCGGCGGCGAGCGTGTGGACGGTCCCGTCGACGTCGGCTCGCACGTGCGCATCGCCGCGACGGGAGCGACGGGCACGGTCGTGGAGGTGCGCGATGGGCGCGCGCTCGTGGAGACGCGCGGGCTGCGCATCCAGGTGCCCGTGTCCGGACTGGAAGTCGTCGCCGCGCCGCGCGTCGAGCAGGCCGCGACCGTGAAACGCGGCGGCTGGCACGCGCCGGATTTCGACGCGGCCAGCGAGGTGGATCTGCGCGGCATGCGTGCGGAGGAAGCCGTCGCCGTGCTCGTTCCCGCGTTGGATGCGGCCATACAGGCTGCGCTGCCCGCGCTGCGCGTGATCCACGGCAAGGGCACGGGCGCGCTGCGCGAAGTCGTAGCCGACGTGCTGCGCGGGGATCCGCGCGTGCAGTCGTTCCGCGCGGGTGGACACGGCGAGGGCGGTACCGGCGTGACCGTGGTGGAGCTGACGTGATCCCGGACTCGATCGTCGAAGAGGTGCGCGTCCGCGCCGACATCGTCGAGCTCATCGGCGAACAGATTCCGCTCAAGCGGGCGGGCAAGGACTTCCGTGCGCTCTGCCCGTTCCACAACGAGAAGACGCCGTCGTTCTACGTCGTGCCCGCGAAGGGCTTCTACAAGTGCTTCGGCTGCGGCGAGTCGGGGGACGTGTTCACGTTCCTGATGAAACGCCAGGGACTCACGTTCCTCGATGCGGTGCGTCAGATCGCGGCGCGTGTCGGTGTGGAGATTCCGGAATCGACGCGCGAGGTGCGCGAGGAGCCGCACCGTGCGCTGTACGAGGCGGTGGCATTCGCGGCCGACCACTTCCGTCGCCAGCTGTGGGAGGAGGATGCGGGCGCCGCGGCGCGCGCGTACCTCGAGAACCGCGGGATCCCGCGCGAGGCTGCGGACCGTTTCGGCATCGGCTACGCGCCGGCGGAATGGCGGCTGCTGCGGGAGTCCGCGCACCGCCACGGCATCACGGACGAGGTGCTCGAGGAAGCGGGGCTGATCAAGCGCAGCGAGAAGTCGGAGGAGCCGTACGACAGGTTCCGAGACCGGCTCATGTTTCCGACTGCGGACGTGACGGGTCGTGTGATCGCGTTCGGCGGGCGGCTGGTCGGCCGCGCCGCAACGAACGCTCCAAAATATCTCAACTCGCCGGACACGCCGATCTACCACAAGGGCGAGCAGCTGTACGGCCTGAACTGGTCGAAGGGTGCCATCCGGCGCGAGGGTGCCGCGCTGGTCGTCGAAGGGTACATGGACTACGTTTCGCTGGCTGCGCGCGGAATCGAGAACGTGGTGGCCGGGCTGGGCACGGCGATGACGGCGGAGCAGGCCAACCTGCTCGCGCGTTACGCGGGCCGTGCGTACCTGCTGTACGACAGCGACACGGCCGGATTGCGTGCCACCTTCCGCACGGCGGATGCGCTGCTGCGGGCGAACGTGCATCCGCTGGTCGTGTCGCTGCCGCAGGGCGAGGATCCGGACTCGCTGGTGCGGAAGGGTGGCGCGGATGCGCTGCGGCCGCATCTGGATGCGGCCGTGGATGTGCTCGAGCGCAAGCTGCAGATCCTCGACGAACACGAGTACTTCCGCGGCATCGAGGGGTCGCGCCGCGCACTCGACCGCCTGCTGCCTACGCTGCGCGCGGTGGTCGACCCGGCGCTGCGCGACATCTACATCGCACGCATCGCGGAGCGCACGGGGGTGCGGCGCGAGACGCTGGAGCGCGAGGCGCGCGCCACGGGTCCTGCGCGGCCGGCGCCGCCGGTCGATGCGCCCGTCCGGCGGCCGCCGCCGGCGGTGACGATGCGGGAGCGGCTGCTGCTCATGCTGCTGCTGCGCGATCCGGCGCTCGTTCCGCACGCGGTCGAGCGCGTCCCGCCGGACCACGTGCACGATCCGGTGAACCGGGAGATCTTCCTGTCGCTGACGGGCGGGCTCGAGGGGTCGCTCGGGCGCGAGGCCGCGAGCCGCCTCGAGGCGCTCCGCCAGGACCCGGAGGAGATCACGGATGCGCGGCAGAGCTTCGAGAACGTGGTTGCCGACCTGGCCCTGGTCGGTCACCTTTTCGCGGAGCTTGCGGACCTGAATGCGCGGCTCGCGGTGGCGCCCGACGCGGATGCGGAGGCGTTGGTGCGGCGCAGGGTCGAACTGCAGGCACAGCTTGCACAGACGGGCCTGGGCTTCAAGGCAAGCCCGCGGTACCGCCGGCACCTGGCCGGCGGCCGAAGCAGGGAACGTGGACCTTTGAAAGAAGACGGTTGATGCAGGAGCTGCAAGTGGCGCTGCTCGCTCTGCAGGAGCTGGACGAGCAGATCGCGAAGGCGGAGTCCACGCTCGAGTCGTTCGCGCCGCAGCTGGCGACGGTCGACGAGCCGGTTCGCAAGCTGGAGCGGGACATCGAGGAGATGCGAGCGCGGCTCGAGGAGCTGCGCGCGCAGGCACGCAAACTGGAGAAGACGGCGGAGCAGGGCAGGGAGCGGCTGCGCGCGTACGAGGAACGGCTCCAGCGCGTGCGCAACCCGCGCGAGGAAGCGGCCGCGCGCACCGAGATGGATCTGATCCGGCGCGCGACGGACGCGGGCGAGAATGAAGCGCTCGAGGTCATGGAGCAGGCGCGGCGGACGGATCTGAAGCTGGATGAAATGCTGCGCAATCTCGAGAAGGCGCGCGCCGAGACCGCGCCGCAGCGCGTGCAGCTCGAGGAGGCGCGCTCGGCCGCGCAGCAGGAGCTGGCGGTGCTGCGCGACCGGCGCGAGAACCAGGCGGTGCGGCTCGACAAGCCGTCGCTGCGCCTCTACGAGCGTGTGCGCGGCGGACGGTCGCGCGTGGCCCTCGCGCCCATGACACCCGAAGGCGCATGCGGCAACTGCTTCAACGTGCTGCCGATCCAGGAGCAGTCCGAAGTGATCGCAGGCAAGACGCTGAAGCGCTGCGAAGCCTGCGGGGTCATCCTGTACGCGTCCGACTCCGCGTGACGACTGGTTCGGCCGTACGGGGCCGGCTCGCGCCGCCCCCATGCGTCTGGCACGCGCGCGGCCATGCGGATGAACCGGCCGCACGCGCCCTCGCCGATGCACTCCACCTCCCTGAAGTCCTCTGTCGTGTCCTCGCCGCGCGCGGCCAGACCGATCCCGATGATGCCCGTGTCTTCCTGAAGCCGCGCCTCGAGCAGCTGCTCGATCCGATGCTGCTGAAGGACTGCGACCGCGCCATCGAACGCATCGAGCACGCGATCCGCACGGGTGAGACCATCCTCGTGCACGGCGACTACGATGTCGACGGCATGTGCGGCACTGCACTGTTCGTGCGCGCGCTCGGCCGGCTCGGCGCGCGTGTCGTGCCGTTCGTGCCGCATCGACTGCGCGACGGCTACGACCTCGGGCAAGCGGGTGTGCGTGCGGCGGCGTCGGCGGGTGCGAGCCTCATCATTACGGCCGACTGCGGCACGGTCGCGCACGATGCGGTCGCGGCCGCGGGCGCCGCCGGAATCGACGTCATCGTGACGGACCATCACACGCCCGGTGATGCGCTGCCGGATGCGGTCGCGCTCGTGAATCCGAACCGGCCGGATTGCACGTACCCGTTCAAGGGACTCGCGGGTGCAGGCGTGGCGTTCAAGGTGTGTGAGGCGCTGCTGCGCGCGCGCGGCATGTCGGTCGAGCCGCTCTGGTACGATCTCGACCTCGTGGCCGTGGCGACCATCGCGGACCTCGCGCCGCTCGTGGGGGAGAATCGCGTGCTCGCACGTTTCGGACTCCAGGTGCTGCGCGAAACGCGCAAGCCCGGACTGCGCGCACTGCTCGCGGAGTCGGGGCTCGCCGGCCGTCCGATCACCGGCGGACAGGTGAGTCACGGCCTCGCACCGAGGCTCAACGCGGTCGGCCGCATGGGCGCCGCCGAGCGCGGCGTACGGCTGCTCCTCACCGAGAACGAAGGTGACGCAGCCGCGCTGGCGCGCGAGGCGGAGGAACAGAACCGGCTGCGGCGGCAGGTCGATCACGACACGCTCGCGCAGGCCGTCGAGATGCTCGAACCGGTATACGACCCCGCGACGCACTTCGGCATCGTGCTCGCCGCACAGGGCTGGCATCCGGGCGTGATCGGGATCGTCGCCTCGCGCGTGACCGAGCTGCTGCATCGTCCCGCCATTCTCATTGCACTCGATCCCGCAACCGGGCGTGGTCGCGGCAGCGGCCGCTCGATTCCCGGCTTCGACCTGTACGGCGCCATTCACGACTGCGGGCATCTGCTCGAGCGCTTCGGCGGCCACCGCCAGGCCGCGGGCCTCGATGTCCGTGCGGATCGCATCGATGCATTCCGCGCGGCGTTCAATGCACGCGCGCAGGAGCTGCTCGAGGCCAATCCGGACCGGCTCTCGCCGCGGCTGCACGTCGACGTCACTGTGACGCTGAAGGAAGCGGATGCCGGCTTGCACCGTCTCCTGCGCCACCTCGCCCCGTTCGGTCTCGGCAATCCGACACCGCTCATGGCTGCGTACGGTGTCACGCTCGGTGCTGCGCCGCGCATCGTGGGCGGCGATCACGCGCGCCTGCAGCTCGTGCAGGACGGCGCAACGCTCGAGGCGATCGGCTTCCGCATGGCGGAGCGGCTCGGCTCACTCGAGGCGGGCGCACGGCTCGACGTAGCGTTCCATCTCCAGGAGGACGAATGGCGTGGGCAGCGCCGGCTGCAGGCGCGGCTCGCGGACGTCCGGCCCGCGGCGTGAGGATCATCGCCGGGCGCTGGGGCGGGCGTGTGATCGCGGCGCCGAAGGGACGCGCCACGCGGCCGACGACCGACCGCGTGCGCGAGGCCTGGATGAGCGCGCTCGCACCCGAGCTGCCGGATGCGCGCGTGCTCGACCTCTTCGCCGGCTCGGGCGCGCTCGGACTCGAGGCACTCTCGCGCGGCGCGGCACACGTCACCTTCGTCGAGAAGTCGGGGCGTGCGATCGACGCGCTGAAGGCCAACCTGCGCGCGCTGGATGCCGAAGCACAGGCCGACGTCGTGCGCGCGGATGCGGAAACGTTCGTGCGCAGGCTCGGCCCCGGCGAATACGACATCGCGCTCGCCGATCCGCCCTACGAGGGCGGCGCGGCCGCGCGCATCGCCACACACTTCGCCGCCGTGCCCTTCGCCCGCTGGCTGTGGGTGGAGCACGGCGTGCGCGAGAACCTGCCGGCACTGGCGGGCGCACGTACGCGCCGGTACGGTGACACGGCGCTCACCTCCATCCCGGCTCCCTGAACGATGGCGCGTCATCTCGCGATCTATCCCGGCTCCTTCGACCCGATCACGGTCGGACATCAGGACATCGTCCGGCGCGCACTTCGCTTCGTCGATCGCATCATCATCGCGGTCGCGCACGTGCGCACGACGCCGAAGGACGCGCTCTTCAGCATCCCCGAGCGCGTGCAGCTCATCGCGGAGCACTACAAGGACGAGCCGCGCATCACGGCCATGGAGTTCGGCGGACTGCTCGTCGACTTCGCACGCGAGCAGAAGGCGCGTATGATCATCCGGGGCCTGCGTGCCGTCTCCGACTTCGAGTACGAGTTCCAGATGGCGCTCATGAATCACGAGCTGTGGCCGGAGGTCGAGACCATCTTTCTGCCGCCGGCCAAGGAGTACTCGTACCTGTCCGCATCGCTGGTGCGCGAGATCTCGAAGCTCGGCGGCGACGTGTCCGGCTTCGTGTCACCCGACATCCTCGCGGCGCTCGAGGCGAAGCTGGCCACGCGGCAGGCGTGAGCGTTTTCCTCGAGGAGCTGCGCGCACGCGCCGCGGCCGTTAACCGGCGCATCGTACTCCCGGAGGGAGACGACGAGCGGGTGCGTGCGGCGGCGGCGTCGCTCGAAAGGCTCGGACTGGCGCAGCCGATCGTGCTCGACAGAAATGCACTGGCGCGCGATGCGCGCCGCGAAGAACTTGCGGCGCGGCTGCACGAGCTGCGCGCCCACCGCGGCATGACCGCCGAAGAGGCGGAGCGGCAGGTGATGGATCCGCTCGTGTTCGGCGCGCTCATGGTGCGGGAGGGGCATGCGGATGGGATGACCGCGGGCGCAGCGCACGCCACCGCGCAGGTGCTGCGCGCGGCGCTCTGGTGCCTCGGCACCGCGCCCGGCGTGGCCGTCGTGTCGTCGGCGTTCTACATGGTCGTGCCGCCGTTTCGCGGCGCGGAGTCGGAGGTGCTGACGTTCACGGATGCGGGCGTGCTGCCCGAGCCGACGCCCGAGCAGCTCGCCGACATCGCGGCGGCCGCCGCGGCGGCGCGCACCCGCATCGTCGGCGACACGCCGGTGGTCGCATTCCTGTCGTACTCGACCAAGGGGAGTGCCGCGGGACCGCGTGTCGAGCACGTGCGCCGGGCCGCCGAGCTGTTCCGGGAGCGGGCTCCCGATGTAGCATCCGATGGCGAGCTCCAGGCAGACGCAGCGCTGATCGCGGCGGTCGGCGAGCGCAAGGCGCCTGGGTCACCCGTGATCGGGCGGGCGAATGTGCTGGTGTTCCCGGACCTGGATGCGGCCAACATCGCCTACAAGCTCGTGCAGCGACTGGCCGGGGCCGAGGCGATCGGGCCGATTCTCCAGGGAGTGGGGCGTCCGTGCAACGACCTCTCGCGCGGTGCGAGCCCGGACGACATCGTGAACGTAGCTTGTATTACGGCGCTCCAGGCATGAGGATCGGCACCGATCTTGCCCCGGAGCCCATGGTCATTTCGCGAACGGAGAGGGAGGGGAGATGAGCTTCCAGGTGAAGAAGCAGGGGGAGGTGACGGTCGTCGACGTCGAGGGCCAGCTCATCGTCGGCAACCGCCAGGAGCTGAAGCAGCGGGTGCTGGACGAGCTGGAAGGTGGCGCACGGAAGTTCCTCATCGACTTCTCCAACACCGGCTACATCGACTCCTCCGGTCTGGGCGTGCTGGTCAGCCTGTCCAAGAAGATCCGCGAGCAGGGAGGCGAACTGCGACTGGCGAACCTGAACGAGGACCTGCGTACGCTGTTCGAGCTGACCAAGCTCGATACGCTGTTCCACATCGCCAACACGCGCGACGAAGCGCTGGCATCGTTCTGACTCTTCCCCGGCGACGCCGCCGGGTGTATGGATATCCAGCATGAAGCTGGACTACATTCTCGAGCTGCCCAACGACCTGCGGGCGATCGAGCGGTCCGTCGAATACCTGATGGACCGCGGCGCCGAGCTGGGCTTCGATGCCGACCGGCTGCGTCTCAACTTCCGCGTCGGCCTGACCGAGGCCATTACCAACGCGATGCTGTATGGCAACGCCCGCGACCCCGACAAGCGCGTGCGCGTCGAAGCGCATCTCAGCACGGATGCGATCGTCGTCAGCGTCACGGATGAAGGCAGCGGCTTCGACCCGCGCCGCCTGCCGGACCCGACCACACCGCGGAACCGGCTTCGTTCCGGCGGCCGCGGAATCTTCCTCATCCGCAAGCTGATGGATCGCGTCGAGTTCAACGACCGGGGCAACTCGATCCTCATGGTCCTGCATCGGCAAGCGCCCGCAACCCGCAGCACCGGCACGTGAACGAGCCGGGCACGATCGCCGACGGCCGGCCCGTTCCGCAGGCCATCGAAGAGCTGCTCGACGACTTCGCCCGCGCGCACGGCACCGAGGTCCGGTTGCTCGTCAAACGCAATGCCGGATGGAGCGTGCTCCATCCCGTGGGCGCGGATCCCCTGGCCCAACCCTGTCGCGCCACCTTCGAGCTCGGCGCGCACCAGTACGCCGTCGATGCGCACGGCGGCACCGCTTCCGAACACGGGTTGTCCTTCCTTGCGCGTACGGTGGCGACGGCGCTGCGCTACGAGAACGAGGCGCGCTCCGCTGCACGCGAACTCACGGAACGCTACGAGGAGATCAACCTCCTCTACTACATCAGCGAGATCCTCGCATCCGTCATCTCACTCCCGGAAGCGGCGACGCGCATCCTGTCGGAGATCGCGGACAACCTCGGCGCGCGCCGCGCCTCGCTCTGGGTGTGCCGGCCGGGCGAGAACGCGCTGCGCCTCGCGGCCGCGGTCGGTGAGGAAGGGATGAGCGGGCCGATCGCGCTCGACGATCCCGAGTCCGCCACCGCATGGGTGTTCCGCACGCGCGACACGCTCAACCTCGAGCGCGGCGCCGTCGCGCCCGCACTGCCGCGCCTCGAGCCGACACCGAAGCCGCGCGAAGCGTTCCTCTCCGTTCCGATCAGCTACACGCCGCCCGGCGGAACCACACGCACGGTCGGCGTGATCACACTCGTCGGCAGGCGCACCAACCTGCGCTTCACCGCCGGCGACGCGCGCCTGCTCACCGCCGTCGCGAGTCAGATCGGCGCCGCGCTCGAAACGCAGCGGCTGGTCGAGGAGAGCCTGCGACAGGAGCGGATGGTGCGTGAGCTCGAGCTGGCGCACGACCTCCAGCTCAAGCTGCTCCCCGATCCGTCGCAGATCGAAGGACCGCCCGAGATCGCCGCGCGCTGCGTGCCCGCCGAATCCGTGGGCGGCGACTTCTACCAGCTCTTCCGTCTCGGCGACGACCGCCTCGGCATCACCATCGGCGACGTCTCCAGCCACGGCTTCCCGGCCGCGCTCATCATGGCGTTGACGATGAGTGCGGTCGCGATCTACGCGCGCGAAGCGGGCCGGCCATCCGACGTGCTGCGACGCGTGCATCGCGCACTCGCGAAGGAGCTGGAATCGACCGAGATGTACCTCACGCTGTTCTACGGCGTGCTGGATCCGCGCAGCGGCACGCTCACGTACTCGAACGCAGGCCATGCGCACGCGTTCCGCATCGATACGCGCGGTGAAGCCGAGCGGCTGCGCGCGACCGACCTGCCCATCGGCATGGTCGAGCTCGACGGCTATCACGAGACCGAGATCCGTTGGAGCCCCGGCGACCTGCTGCTGCTCTTCACCGACGGCATCTCGGACTCCCTCGCCGAGTACGGCGCCGGCCTGAAGGGCGAGGCGCGGCTCGTGCGCGAGGTGGCCCAGGCCCGCGACGCGGACCTCGAGGACATCCTCGAGCGCGTGTTCCGCGCCGCCGCCCAACGGCCTCCCTCCGAAACCGACGACCGGACCGTCGTACTCGTCCGCGGGTGACGCGTGGTCCGCGCGAAGAAGTCGCTCTCCCAGAACTTCCTCGTCGACCCCAACCTCCAGCGCAAGATCGTCGACGCGCTCGAGGCTTCCACCGACGATGAAGTCCTGGAGATCGGCCCCGGCACCGGCGCGCTGACACGGCTCATTGCACCGCGCGTGCGTCGGCTCGTTGTCGTGGAACTCGACACGCAGCTTGCGGAGTCGCTGGCGCGCGAGTTCGAGGATCATCCAGGTGTGCGTGTCGTTCACGGCGATATCCTGAAGGTCGACCTCGGTGCGCTGGGCCTCGCGTGGCCGACTACCAGAGTGCTCGGCAACCTGCCGTACCACATCACCACGCCGCTGCTGTTCCGCCTGCTCGAGCGCGAACACCGTCCCGCGGTGATGGTCGTCATGGTGCAGCGAGAAGTGGCCGATCGCATCCTTGCTGCGCCCGGTACGTCCGAGTACGGCGCGCTGTCCGTCGGAGTCCGCACCGTGGCCCGCGCAGAGAGGCTCTTTCACGTGGGTCGCCAGGCGTTCCGGCCGGTCCCGAACGTGGAGTCCACCGTGCTGCGCATCACGCCGATCCGGCCGTCGCCCCTCTCGCCTTCGGAGGAGGAGGCCGTGCGCACGCTGACCCGCGCCACGTTCGGCTGGCGCAGGAAGCAGCTGCGCACTACCCTGCGGCAGACCGCCGAGTACGGCCTGGATGACGCGGCGCTCGACCTCATCCAGGAAGCCACGGGAATCCATCTCGAGCGACGTCCTGAAACGCTCGATCCCGGCGAGTTCGTCACCCTCGCCCGCGCCCTCGAACGCGATGCGCGATAACACGCCGCCACCTCTCGCGACACGCGTCGCGCCGCTGTTCGGACACGAGCTGCGATCCCAGATCGCGGCCATCCTCGGCTATGAGGAGCTGCTCGCCGACGGCGTGCTCGGACCCATCGGCCCCGAGGCACTCGATGCGCTCGGACGCATCCGCCGCGCGGGCCGGCAGATGCTCGCGCTCGCCGACGGTGTAGGCCGGCTTCTCGCACCCGACCGCACTCCCGGTCGACCTGCGTCGGTCGATCTCGTGGCCACGCTGCGGTCCGCGGCGAAGGAGGCCGCACCCGTCGATGAGCCCTTCCGCATCGAAGCGGAACACGATTCCCTGACCGTCGATGCCGAACCGGATGCGCTGCAGGCCGCGCTCGTGCTCATCCTCGGCGCCGTGCTGCGTACGCGGACCGGCGATGATCTCGTCCTGCACGTGTTCGCCGCCGCCGAAGGTGCGTCGATCGAGATCGCGCCCACCGGCCTCGATCCGGTGCGCGACGGCGCTGCTCTGCACGAGGAGCCGGCCCCCGATACCGGACCCGGGCTGCGACTGGCCATGGCCGCTGCCCTGCTGCGCGGCAGCGGTGGTGCCGTTCGGCTCGACCCCGGCCAGCCCGCCGTCCTGCGCCTGGAGTTTCCTCGCCGCGAAGTCTGACCTGCCGGCTTGGCCGCAACCCCGAACTTCCCGCTCCACGTCGCCCTCCCCACGTCGCCCCCTCCACCGCCCCTCCAATTGACGCGGCAATCCAGCCCGGGGTAGGTTCTTTGTGAAAGCGTTCACAAACTGCGAGCTGGCGCGAATGAGGAAGGTTTCGGAGTCGACCGTCGCCCGGCTGTCCATGTACCTGCGGCGGCTGGAGGAGGTGGAGGGGGAGGGGCTGCGTACGCTGTCGAGCGGGGAGCTGGCGCGCCGGTGCGGGACGACGGGAGCGCAGGTCCGGAAGGACCTGTCGTTCTTCGGCACGTTCGGAAAGCGGGGGCTGGGGTACTCGGTATCGGAGCTGACGCATGCGCTGCGGCAGATCCTGGGACTGGAACGGCACTGGCGGGTGGTCCTGGTCGGAGTCGGCAAGATCGGATCGGCGCTGCTGGGCTACGAGGATTTCCGGCGGAAGGGATTCGAGGTCGAGCGAGCGTACGATGCGGATGAGCGGAAGGTGGGTCAGGTTCGGAGCGGTGTGCGGGTGCGTCCGATGCGGGAGATGGAGAGCGATCTGAAGCGCGAACACGTCGACATCGCCATTGTAGCGGTGCCTGCGGAAGCTGCGCAGGATGTCGTCGACCGTGTCGTGAGTGCGGGCGTGCGTGCGATCCTGAACTTCGCGCCCGTGAAGCTGGAGGTTCCGTCGGGCGTGACGGTGAAGAGCGTGAACATGGCGATGGAGCTCGAGGGACTCTCGTACGCGCTGACGAACACGGGCAAGCGGTCGCGACGAACGAATCCGCGGGGGACCTGATGGGAGACCGGGTGCGTGTATCGTCGGAGATCGGCCCGCTGAAGCGGGTGATCTGCCACACGCCAGGCGAGGAGCTGGTGGCGGTGACGCCGGCGACGCGGGAAGACTTCCTGTATGATGACATCATCGACGTGGAGCAGGCGCGTCGTGAGCACCATCGCTTCAAGGCGATCCTGTCGCGCTACTGCGAAGTCTACGAGGTGCGCGAGCTGCTGACGGAGATTGCGGACCTGCCGGAGGTGCGGCCGTTCCTGCTGGAGCACGTGGTGGAGGTGGCGCAGTCGGAACCGCTCGGTCGTTACGTGCTGGAGTGCGACGCGGAGGATCTGGTCCGGCTCTTCGTGGAAGGACGCGAAGTCGAAGAAGGTCCGCTGCAGCGGCTCCTGAACGTGGCGAGCTACGAGATGCCGCCGCTGCCGAACCTGTTCTTCACGCGCGATGCGGCGATGGTGGTCAACGACGGCGTGATCATCGGCTCGATGCGGCACACCGTGCGCTGGACGGAGGAAGTGCTGATGAAGTCGCTCTTCCGCTTCCATCCCTCGCTGCGGAACAGCGGACTCATTTACGACGGCAGCGAGGAGCGCCGCGCCGGCTACACGATCGAGGGCGGCGACGTGCACGTGATCCGTCCCGACCTCGTGATGATCGGGCTGTCGGAGCGGTCCAGCCCGGGCGCGTTCGACGCGATGGCGGAGAAGCTGGTGCGCGAGCAGGGCGTGACGGACATTCTCGTCATCGTGTTGCCGACCGACCGCGCGATGATCCACCTGGACATGATCTTCACGATGATCGACCGGGACCACTGCGTTGTGTTCCCGCCGAGCTTCGTGGGTCCGACGCGGAACCCGGTTCTGCACTACCGCAGCGGCCGGAAGGGGATGCGCGAGATGCCGAATCTCTTCGCCGCGCTGCGCGAGGTCGGCCTCACGCTGGAGCCGGTGTTCTGCGGCGGCTCGAAGCGGACGCATCAGGAGCGGGAGCAGTGGTCGAGCGGCTGCAACTTCGTGGCGGTGCGACCCGGCCTGATCCTCGGCTACACGCGCAACGAGTACACGTACCGCGAATTGGAGAGTCAGGCGGGGTACCGCATCGTGGATGCGATCGACTTCCTGACCGGTGAGGCGGACGTGGAGGATGATGAGCGCGCGGCCATCGTGTTCGAGGGTTCGGAGCTGGTGCGCGGCGGCGGCGGCGGACGTTGCATGACGCTGCCCGTCCAGCGGGAGGACATCTGGTGAAGAATCGCCCGGATCCGCTGCGCCGTCTGCCCGCGTCGCTCATCATCGACACGGGCGACCGCGCGCGGCGCGGGATCCGGATCTCTCTGCCGTCGCAGCCCGCGCCGGTATGGCGCGTGCCACCCGTGCGTGCGGCGGAGCCGGGTCCCGACACACCGCTGCGTTCGCTCGAGTACGTCGTCGTCGATGTCGAGACGACCGGCGGCCCCGCGCGCCGCGGCCATCGCATTACCGAAGTTTGCGCAGTGCGGCTGTCGCCGGAGGGAGCGCCGAAGGAGGAGTTCACGGCGCTGGTGAACCCCGACCGCGTGATCCCGCCGTTCGTCACGTCGCTCACACGCATCACGATGGACATGGTGTCGCGCGCGCCGCGCTTCCCCGAAGTGGCGCCGGAACTCGCGCGTGTGCTGGATGGTGCGGTGTTCGTGGCGCACAACGCACAGTTCGACTGGTCGTTCGTGAGCCGTGAGCTGGAGCGTGCGGGCGGCGAGCCGCTGCGCGGCAAGATGCTGTGCACCGTGCGCATGGCGCGCCGCCTCGTGCCCGAGGTGTCGAGCCGCTCGCTGGACGCCCTCAGCTACTACTTCGGCGTGCACAACGACGCGCGTCACCGTGCATGGGGCGACGCGCGCGCGACGGCCACCGTCTTCCGCCGTCTGCTCGAACGCCTCGAGGAGCGCGAGGTGGCACGCTGGTCCGAGCTGGAAGCGCTGCTGCGCAGGCGGGCCCCGCGCCGCAAGCGCATCGCATCGCCGCATCCGATGACGGAGCGATGAGCACGCCTCTGGTACGCACGCGCCGGCTGGGCGCGTTCACGATCCACGCGCTCGACGCGGGCGGGCAGAAGCTGGACGGCGGGGCGATGTTCGGCGTGGTGCCCAAGCCGCTCTGGGAGCGCCGCATCCCCGCAGACGAGCGCAACCGCATCCCGCTCGCGATGCGCTGCCTCCTGGTCGAGACGCCCGACGAGCTGGTGCTCATCGACAACGGCTGCGGCAACAAGGAGAGCGCGAAGTTCCTCGACATCTACGGCATCGACAACGCGAGCACGCAGGGCAACCCGACGCGCCTCGAGGATGCGATCGCCGACGCCGGCTTCACGCCGAACGACGTCACGCTGGTCATCGATACGCACCTGCACTTCGATCACGCCGGTGGCAACACGTACGTGGATGCCGAGGGCGCGGTACACCCGTCCTTCCCGCACGCACGCTACGTCGTGCAGCGCGGCGAGTGGGAGTGGGCGCACGTGCGCAACGAACGCATCCAGGCGAGCTATCTGGCGCACAACTACGAGCCGCTGATGGCGGACGGCCGGCTGGAGCTGCTCGACGGCGACCGCGAGCTGCTGCCCGGCGTCAGCGTGGAGAAGACGCCCGGCCACACGCCGCACCACCAGTCCGTGATCCTCCGCTCCGAGGGCGAGACCGCCTGCTTCCTCGCCGACCTGGTTCCGACGTCCGCCCACCTGCCGCTGCCCTGGATCATGGGCTACGACGTCGAGCCGCTCGTTACCCTCGAGACGAAACGCTCGCTCCTCGCCCGGGCCCGTGAACAGCACTGGCTCCTGGTCTTCGAGCACGATCCGGTCGTGGCCTGGGGACGGCTCGTACAGGACTCCGAGAAGCCTCAGCTCGAGGACCCTGCGTGAGGGTCGCCTCATGCGAAGGAACATTCACCACAGAGCCGCAGAGCACGCGGAGAACGGAAGTTCTTACCGCGGAGGGCGCGGAGCACGCGGAGAATGAATGTTGTTTTCACATCGGGTGGGGCGGCTCCGCGCCCTCCGCACTCCGCGGTGAAATGCTTTTCGTCGTTGGTCGGGGTGGGGCTCGGCGTCCTCGGCATACTCGGCGGTGAATGTCGTTCGCAGAGGGAAGCCCGGATTGCTGAGGGCCCGGCGGACGCCTATGTTACGAAGGCTGCACAGAGAGTCGGCCCAATGAACGAAAGAGCTTGTGGCGGCAGGAGATAGAGGATGAGCGATCCGGCGCGTACGGCGGTGATCGTGGGTGGGGTGCGGACGCCCATTGGACGGTTCATGGGCGGGCTGGCGGCGCTGTCGGCACCGGAGCTTGGCGCGACGGCGATACGCGCCGCGCTCGAGCGTTCCGGCATCGACGCGAAGGACATCGATGATGTGATTCTCGGCAACGTCGTTTCGGCCGGTCTCGGCCAGGCGCCGGCGCGACAGGCGGCGCTGAAGGGCGGCGTGCCGGACAACGTCGGCGCAATGACAGTGAGCCGCGTGTGCGGCAGCGGCCTGCAGGCCGTGATGCTTGCGGCGCAGGCGGTGCGTGCAGGCGATGCGCGCGTCATGGTCGCCGGCGGCATGGAGTCGATGTCGAATGCGCCGTACTACCTGTTCGGCTACCGCACCGGTGTGAAGTTCGGCAACCAGCAGATCGTGGATGGTCTCCTCCACGACGGTCTGTACTGCGCGTTCGAGTCGTGTCACATGGGCGGGCATGCCGAGTACACCGCGCACAAGGCGGACATCTCGCGCGCGGATGCGGACCGCTTCGCGCTGGAGTCCCATCAGAAGGCGATTGCGGCGATGGATGCCGGTGCGTTCAAGTCCGAGATCGTCCCGGTCGAGATCCGGAGCCGCAAGGGCGCGGTGACGGTGGATACGGACGAGCCGCCCCGGCGTGATACGTCGCTCGAATCCCTGGCGGCTCTGAAGCCCGCGTTCGTAGCGGACAAGCCACCGGAGGTGACGGATCCGGTGGTGACGGCGGGTAACTCGCCGGGGCTGAACGATGGTGCTGCTGCACTGGTCGTGACGAGCGAGGAGTATGCGCGCGCACACGGGCTGAACATCCGCGCGCGCATCGTTGCGTACGCGCACGGCGCGGTGTCGCCGCGCGAGCTTTTCTTCGCGCCGGTGCGTGCGGTACGGCGCGTGATGGAGAAGGAAGGCACGCGCATCGGTGACTACGACCTGATCGAAGCGAACGAGGCGTTCGCAGTGCAGGCGCTCGCGGATGGACGTGAGCTGGGCTGGGACTGGGATCGCGTGAACGTGCATGGCGGCGCGGTCGCGCTGGGCCATCCGATCGGCGCGTCGGGCGCGCGCATTCTCGTCACGCTGCTGCACGCGCTGGAGCAGCGCGATGGCGAGCGCGGCCTCGCCACGCTCTGTCTGGGCGGCGGCGACGCGGTGGCGCTGTCCGTGGAGCGCGCGGCCTGAACGCGATCGCGCGGCCGCGCTGGCCGGGCGAGCTCGCCCGGCTCGTTGCGTTCGCTGCGCTCTTCATCGCTTTCGCCGCGCTGCTGGACTGGGTGCTCCGTCCCGCTGCGCTGCTGCCGGCGATCGCGGCGACGGCGCTCGCGGCGGTGGTGGCCGGGGCCGTCGCGATCCGCGCGTTCGATGCGCGGCCGTTCGGCGCGCTGGGCATCGCGTGGACGAAGGCGACGGTCCGGGAGATCGTCGCCGGTATTGCGATCGGCAGCGTCGCGATCGCAGCGGCCGCGGCGTTGATGCTGGGGTCCGGGCGGCTGAGCTGGGTGTCGGAGGCCGGGACTGCGGGAGCGTGGGCCGGCAGCGTGGCAGCGGACTTCGCGTTGTTCGCCGTGGCGGCGTTCGCGGAGGAGGCGCTCTTCCGCGGCTACGGCTTCCAGGTGTTCGTGCGTGCGGCCGGCCCCGTAGCGGCAACACTGGTTTCGAGTGTGCTGTTCGCCGCCGCGCACGCGAACAACCCGGAGGTGGGTGGTTTCGCCCTGGCGAACATCTTTCTCGCCGGAGTGTTGCTCGCCGCAGCGTACCTGCGCACGCGCAGCCTGTGGTTCGCGACGGCGGTGCACCTCGGCTGGAACTGGGCGATGGCGTCGCTGTTCGATCTGCCGGTGAGCGGCCTCGCGCAGTTCGACACGCCGCTCTACGAGCCGGTCGTCGGAGATCCGGCGTGGTTCACGGGCGGCGCATTCGGACCGGAGGGCGGGCTCGTGGGCACGGTGGGCCTGCTGCTCGCGCTCGCCGTCGTGGCGCGCGTACCGGGACTGGACGAAACGGAGGAGATGCGGGCCCTCGGCCCGCTTGTCGACGAGAGGATGCGGGGATGACGGAGCGGGTGGCGGTCGCCGTGGTGGGTGCCGGGACGATGGGTAACGGAATCGCGCACGTGTTCGCGCAGAACGGGCACGCCGTCACGCTCATCGATGTCGCCGAGGCACCGCTCGCGAAGGCGCGTGACACGATCGCCGCGAACCTGGACCGTCAGGTTCGCAAGGGCACACTGGACGAGGCTGCGAGGCAGGCCACGCTCGACCGCATCCGCACCGTAACCGACCGGCAGGCCGCGGCGGGTGCGCAGCTCGTCGTCGAGGCCGTTCCGGAGATCCGCGAACTGAAGATCGAAGTGCTCTCCGATGTCGGTCAGGCCGCACCCGATGCCATTCTCGCCTCGAACACCTCCTCGATCTCGATCACCGAACTCGCGCGGCACGCGCCCGCACCGGAGCGCGTGATCGGGATGCACTTCATGAACCCGGTGCCGGTGATGCAGCTCATCGAGGTGATCCGCGGGCTGCAGACGTCGGACGAGACGACGCGCACCGTGCTCGACATGGCGCGCGCTCTGGGGAAGACGCCCGTCGAGGTGAACGATTTCCCCGGTTTCGTGTCCAACCGCGTGCTCATGCCGATGATCAATGAGGCGATCGCCTGCGTGATGGAAGGCGTGGCGACGCCGGAGGCGGTGGACACGGTGATGAAGCTGGGCATGAACCATCCCATGGGCCCGCTCGCGCTCGCGGACCTCATCGGGCTCGACACGTGTCTGTCGATCCTCGAGGTGCTGCACCGCGATCTGGGCGACCCGCGCTACCGGCCCACGCCGCTGCTGCGCAACTACGTCGCGGCCGGCTGGCTCGGCCGCAAGACGAAGCGCGGCTTCTACAGGTACGAATGAGCGCTGAAGTGATGGGCGAGGTGCAGGAGATCCGCGCGCTGGCGCGGCAGTTCGCCGCCGAGCGCGTGCGTCCGCACGTCGAGCGCTGGGATCGCGACGCCGCCTTCGATGACGACGTCATCGCGCAGCTCGCCGAGCTCGGATTCCTCGGCCTCGTAGTGCCGGAAGCCGCGGGCGGCATCGGGCTCGGCCGCAGCGCCTTCGTCGCAGCCGTGGAAGAGCTCGCAGCAGGCAATGCTGCGGTTGCGCTCACCGTGGTGCTGCACTCGGTCGTCGCGGTTGCGCTCGCGGAGCGCGATGCCGAAGCGGCCGGTGCACTGGCTGCCGGCGAGCTGTTGGGCACCATGCCGATCGCGAGCTCCGGTAAGGACGGAGTGATTCGCTGGGTCGCGAACGCGGGACGTGCGCACCGGCTCCTGGTTCCGACCGACGAAGGTGCGCAGCTGTTCGACATCGACGGCGCGAGTGCAGAGGCGGAGGATCTGCTCGGACTGCGGCCGTTGCGCGTCGGGCAGATCGATGTGACCGGCCGCAAGCACGAGATGCTGGCCTACGACCCGCGCTCGGAGGATGGTGCGGCCGCGCTCGCGCGCCTGGGCGTGGCCGCGACAGCCGTGGGCATCGCGCGCATGGCGCTGGAGCACGCGCGCGACTACGCTGCGCAGCGTGAGCAGTTCGGGAGGCCGCTGCGCGCGTTCGAGGGCATGCAGAACAAGCTGGCGGACATGACGGTGCTCGTGCGTGCGGCCGAATCGCTGGTGGAGCGCGCGGCCGCGGCCGGTGACGCGTCGCTTTCCAGTGCTGCGAAGGTGTTCGCGAGCGAAGCGGCGATCGAGGTGACGACGCAGGCGGTGCAGGTGTTCGGCGGGTACGGCTACATGAGGGACTATCCGGTCGAGCGTCTCATGAGGGACGCAAAGGCCACGGAGCTGATGGCAGAGCCGAACGACAGGCACCGCGCGCGCATCGCGGCCGGCCTGTACGGCGGCTGAGGGCGGCGCAGGCGCCGCGTCCACGACAGCGAGGAGTCATGGAGATATTCGACCTGATCGCCCGGAACAGTCACGAGGAAGTGGCGTTCTGGTACGATCCGTCCGCGGGATACAAGGGCATCATCGCGATCCACAGCACGACGCTCGGCCCCGCGCTGGGCGGCACGCGCTTCTGGAACTATGCGTCCGACTGGGACGCGCTCGTGGACGTGCTGCGGCTGTCGCGCGGCATGACCTACAAGGCCGCGGTCGCGGGGCTGAACCTGGGCGGCGGCAAGGCCGTCATCATCGGGGACCCGAAGATGCGGGCGGGCCGCGACATGCTGTTCCGCGCGCACGGCCGCTTCGTCGAGACGTTCAAGGGTCGCTACATCACGGCCGAGGACGTGGGCACGTCCGTCGAGGACATGGACTACGTGCAGATGGAGACGCGCTGGGTGACTGGCGTCGCGGAGGGCAGCGGCGACCCCTCCCCGGTGACCGCGTTCGGCGTGTACCGCGGCATCAAGGCGTGCGCGCACGAGCGCTACGGCAGCGATTCGCTCGCCGGCCTGCGCGTGGCGGTGCAGGGCGCCGGGCACGTCGGCTACCACCTGTGCAAGCACCTGTCTGAAGAGGGCGCGAGCATGCTCGTCACCGACATCGACGAGGCCAAGGTGAAGCGCGTGGTCGATGACTTCGGTGCCGAGGCCATGGCACCCGATGAGATCTACTCCGCGGAAGCGAACATCTTCGCGCCCTGCGCGCTCGGCGCCGTGATCAACGACAAGACGCTGCCGAAGTTCCGCTTCGACATCATCGCGGGCGCGGCGAACAACCAGCTCGCGGAGGAGCGGCACGGCGACGAGGTGCACCGGCTCGGCATCCTCTATGCGCCCGACTACGTGATCAACGCCGGCGGCCTGATCAACGTGTACGGTGAGCTGAACGGCTGGTCTGCGGACCGTGCGAAGCGGAAGGCGGCGGAGATCTACGAGACACTGCGCCAGCTCTTCGAGCTGGCCGCGGAGCAGGGGATCCCGACGCACGAGGCGGCGGACCGTCTCGCCGAGCGGCGGATCGAGCAGGTGGGCGTGCTCAAGCGGGCGTCGGTATAGCCATGCTGGATGAACTGCGCAGCCGGGATCCGCGCATCCACGAGGCGATCATCGCGGAGGCGGCACGCCAGCACGAGTCGCTCGAGCTGATCGCGAGCGAGAACTTCGCCTCCGTGGCCGTGCTCCAGGCCACGGGCACGGTGCTCACCAACAAATACGCCGAAGGCTACCCGGGCCGGCGCTACTACGGCGGCTGCGAGTTCGTGGACATCGTCGAACAGCTCGCAATCGACCGTGCCATGGAGCTGTTCGGTGCCGAGCACGCCAATGTGCAGCCGCACTCCGGTGCGCAGGCGAACATGGCCGCGTACCTCGCCCTGCTCAAGCCGGGCGACACGCTGCTCGGCATGGACCTGTCGCACGGCGGCCACCTCACGCACGGATCGCCCGTCAACTTCAGCGGCCAGCTCTACCGTGCCGTCTCCTACGGTGTCGGCAGCGACGGCCGCATCGACTACGACGGCGTACGCACGATCGCACAGCGCGAACGGCCGCGCGCGATCGTCGCGGGCGCCAGCGCCTATGCACGCACGATCGACTTCGCCGCGTTCGCGCAGATCGCGTCCGAAGTCGAGGCGATATTCATCGTCGACATGGCGCACATCGCCGGGCTCGTGGCGGGCGGCGTGCATCCGAGTCCCGTGCCGCATGCCGACGTCGTGACGTCCACGACGCACAAGACGCTGCGCGGTCCGCGCGGCGGCTTCGTACTGTCCCGGAAGGAACACACGCGCGCCATCGACAAGCAGGTCTTCCCGGGCATGCAGGGCGGGCCGCTCATGCACGTGATTGCCGCCAAGGCGGTCGCGTTCGGCGAGGCACTGGAGCCGTCGTTCAAGGAGTATGCGCGCCGCATCGTAGCCAATGCAGCGGCGCTCGCGGCGACGCTCATGGAGCGTGGCTTCGACCTCGTGAGCGGCGGCACGGACAACCATCTCGTGCTGCTCGATCTGCGCAGCCGCGGTGACCTCACCGGCAAGCTCGCCGAGGAGGCGCTCGGCCGCGCACGCATCACGGTCAACAAGAACACGGTGCCTGGCGAGCAGCGTTCTCCGTTCGTGACCTCCGGCGTGCGCATCGGCACCGCCGCACTTACCACCCGCGGGATGGGTATCGTAGAGATGGTGCGCATCGGCGAGTGGATTGCGGACGTCCTCGAAGCGCCCGAGTCCGAAGCCGTCGCAGATGGCGTGGCGCAGGAAGTCGGGGAACTGTGCGCACGCTTCCCGCTCTACCCGGCGTTCCTGCGCGAGCACGCAGCGGAGGTGGGATGAACGGAATCGTCCTGGACGACCGCGTTCTGGACGAGCTGCGCAGGCGCAATCCACGCTATCACGAGAGCGCGTACAGCTTCCTGCTGGCCGCGCTCCAGTACGTGATCGAGCGGCTGCCCGAGCCGCGCCACATCACCGGCGCCGAGCTGGCCGAGGGCGTGCGCGACCTGGCCATCGACCGCTTCGGTCCCATGGCGCGCACGGTCCTCGAGCACTGGGGCATCCGCGCCACCGCCGACCTCGGCGAGCTCGTTTTCGCGCTCGTCGAGTGTGGCATCCTGATCAAACAGGAGGAGGACTCGCTCGACGATTTCGCCGATGTATTCGATTTCGATGACGCGTTCGAGCGGGACTATCCGTGGAGCAAGCCCTGACCTGCATGGAACACGGCTTGCATTCCGCGCGTTGAACCTGGCAGCAGGGCTGGGAGGGAACAGCGAGGGGAGGGGGCACCATGGCGGAGATGCCGACACCGCAGTACCCCACGTGCCGGAAGTGTGATCGTGGGACGATGCTGCCGCTTTCGGACTACGGTCGCGACGGCGCGCCGATCACGTTCAAGGCCTGGGTCTGTTCGAACCCCGATTGCGGGTTCAACATCCGGATCGACAACGGCGAGATCAGCTTCGGCCGGACGATCGGTCAGAGTTACAAGTAGCCGCCCCGGCCGGGGCGCGTTGCAGAGTTCCCGGACAGTCGAGGGGGGCGAGGGATGCGTGTGAGCGCGCCAGGCGTGTTCGGGCGGGGCCGCGCCTGGCTCCTGACCGCCGCGCAGGCGCGCGCGGCCGACGAGCGCGCGTTCGAACACCACGGCATCGCCGGCCGCGTGCTGATGGAGAACGCGGGACGGGCCGCTGCGCTCGTTCTCTCCCGGCTGTTCCCACACGCACGCGTCGCGGTGCTCGCTGGCGGTGGCAACAACGGCGGCGATGCCGTCGTGCTCGCACGCACGCTGCTCGCGTGGGGCCGCGAAGCCGTCCTCGTGCCTGCCGCGGCCACACCACCCGCCACATTGCATCACGGTTGGGAAGTCCCGCTCGCCGGTCCCGAAGCAATCGCGAGTGCGGACGTCGTCGTCGATGGCCTCCTCGGCACCGGCTCGCGTGGTGCGCCGCGCGGGCCCGTACTCGATCTCATTCGCACGGTCAACGATGCAGGCCGACCCGTGCTGTCGCTCGATGTGCCCTCCGGTGTCGATGCCACGACGGGCCGCATCGAAGGCGAGTCGATCGCGGCGTTCGCCACGGTGACGTTCGGCTGGGCGAAGACCGGACTGCTTCTGCATCCGGGGCGCGGCCGCTGCGGCCGCCTCATTGTCGTCGACATCGGCTTTCCGCCACTCACGGAAGAGGAGGTCGACGGCGAGCTGATCACTTCGGGCCGCACGCTGCCGAAGCTGCCGCAGCGCCGCGCGAACGCACACAAGGGAGACTCCGGTCGTTTGCTCGTGCTGGCGGGGCGGCCGGGGATGGCGGGCGCAGCCGCGATTGCCGCGCGCGCCGCGACGCGCACCGGCGCGGGTCTCGTGCGGGTCGCATCGTCGCCGGAGAATCGTGTGATCCTGCAGACCCTCGTGCCGGAAGCCACGTTCCTCGATTACGGTGCGATCCCCACCAGTGAGTTGAGCGCGATCGATGCCGTGCTCGCCGGTCCCGGCCTCGGTACGGAAGAGAGCGCGCGTGCGGCGCTGCGATCGGCGCTCGATGGAACCGCGGGACGTCCCGCGCTGTTCGATGCGGATGCACTCAATCTCTTCGCGGGCGACGGCGCGCGCCTCACGGACATCGCGCGCTCGCGTCCGCTCGTGATCACACCGCATCCGGCCGAAATGGCGCGGCTGCTCGGCTGCACGACGGACGATGTGACCACGGATGCGCCGGCCGCCGCGCGCGAGGCCGCGCAGCGCTTCGGCTGCACCGTGCTGCTCAAGGGGCAGCCGTCGCTCGTCGCCGAACGAGGGCGGCCGTTGCTCGTGAATGCCGGCGGTTCGTCGGACACGGCAGCCGGTGGCATGGGCGATCAGCTCGCGGGTGTGATCGGCGCGCTGCTCGCCGCCGGACTCGAACCACGCGAGGCCGCAGCGGCAGGGCTGTTCCTGAGCTCGCGCGCGGCCGAGATCGCGGCGCGCGGCCGCTCGCTCGGGCCCGATGACGTCACCGCGCATCTGCACGCCGCGTTCGCCGACCCGGGACCGTCCGAGAGCCCGCTCGAGCTCCCCTTCGTCACCTTCGACCAGCCCGCGCGCCGGTGATGCGCGTCGTGCTCGCGCTGCTCGCGCTCTGCGCTGCCGCGCCGCTCGACGCGCAGTCCGGGCGCATCTGGCGCAGTGAGGACCGCGCACTCGTCACATGGTCGGGTGACCTGACGGCGGTCGCGCTCGGCACGCGCCTCGTGTACGCGCTATCACCGTTCGGCGTCATCGCGTACGACCGCGTGGCGCGGCAGTGGGTGCCGCCGATCACGATGGCATCGGGATTCCCCGCACAGGAGCGGCCGTCGGCACTAGCGTACGACCGCGCGCGCGACGGCCTGTGGCTCGGCACCGAAGCGGGCGGCATTTACGAGCTGTCCGCGTTCGCCGATCGCTGGCAGCCGGTCACGCGCGTAAACGGCGGCATCACGCGGCTCGTGCCCGTGCTGATGGAAAGCGCGCTCTACGTCGAAACGCGCAGCGGCTGGCTCGTGCTGGATGGTGTGAGCGCGCGGCCCGCGGGTGCACCGCCCGCCGAAGCCGCGCAGGATCCGCTGACCGACCGCACGCTCGCGCCCGCACTCGGCAGCCTCGCCCTCGACCCTTTCGGGCGACGCTGGCGCCTCACCGCCGCCGCGCGCGGCGATCATCCCGGCGACTACTGGATCGCGACCGGTGGGGGCCTCGTGCGGTTCGAGGCCGCGCGCATGCAGGGCGACTGGCTGTTCACCGGACTGCCGTCGGTAGGCGCGGGGGCCGTCGCACGCATCGGCAATGCGCTCTGGATCGGCAGCGATCGCGCACGTCCCATCGGTGGCGTGGCGGTGACCGACAGCATACTTGCGCAGTGGGTGCGCCATGACGCAGACGTTGCGCGCGCACCGCGCGGATTCGTGCGCGAGTTCGCGGGCTCGAACGAACGCGTGTGGGCCGCCTCGCAGGACGGACTCTTCCGGTTCGCGGATGCGCGCTGGACCCGCATCGAGGAGGTGGGACTCGATCGTACGACGACCGTGGCCGTGGCCGGTGCCAACGTCTGGGTCGGCACGATGCGTGGGCTCGTGCGGCTCGACGACCTCGGCACCGTGCGCGAACAGCTGCTGCCGTCCGTCCGCATCCAGCGCGTTCACGTAGTGCGCGACACACTCTGGATTGCCGCGCAGGATGGTCTCTACGCCGTGCCGGCTGCATCGTCATCGGCCGCCCACACGCCGGGAGCCTTCCAGGATCCGATCGCGCGCGGCCTCATCATCGATGTGGCGGTGGCGGACGATGCGCTCTACGCACTGACGGAAACGGGACTGCGTCGCTACGCCAACGGCGCGTGGTCCGGTCCGGTGGGCGACGCGCGCATCGGCCGGGCGCATCGCCTGGCCCTCGCCCCCGGCGCACTCTGGGTTGCCGGCGACGCGGGCGCGGCGCGGCTCGACCTCGCGACCGGCGCATGGCTCACCTTCGTCGCGCCCGTGGACATCACGGCGGGCCCCGTCATGGACGTGCTCCCTTGGGGCGACGACGTGTGGCTCGCGACACCCGCGGGCGCGGTGCGACTGCGATGGCGCGACTGAACGACGCCGCGCTCGGGCCGGGTGCGGAGTTCGACCTGATCCGGCGCGTGCTCGCCGCAGCGACGACGCGCCACCCGCGCGTGCGCATCGGCGCCGGTGACGACTGTGCCGTGATCGATGGGCTCGCGATCACGCTCGATGTGTCGATCGAAGGTGTGCACTTCCGCCGGGACTGGCTGAGCGACGAGGAGTGCGGCTGGCGTGCCGCGGCCGCCGCCCTTTCCGACCTCGCCGCAATGGCGGCCGAGCCGGTGGCCGCGTTCGCGGCCGTCGCGGCGTCGAGCGAAAAATCGATCGAGAACGTGATGCGCGGGGTCCGCGCCGTGTGCAAACACGTGGGCGCGGAGCTGGCGGGCGGAGACGTCGCACGTTTCCGTGGCGCGCTCGTGATCGATGTGGTGGGTGTGGGTGCGTGTGACGATCCCGTCACACGCGGCGGTGCGCGCGCAGGAGACGAGCTGTGGGTCACGGGCCGGCTCGGCGGCGCAGCCGCCGCCGTGGCCGCATGGAATGCGGGCCGCGATCCCGATCCGGATGCGCGCGCGGCGTTCGCGCACCCCGTGCCACGCATCGAGGAGGCTCGCTGGCTCGCGTCGCACGTCCGACCGACGGCGATGATCGATCTTTCCGATGGTCTGGCGGGCGACGCCGCGCACATCGCGGCCGCGAGCGGGCTGCGTGCGATGCTCGACCCGCACCGCCTGCCAGTGCATCCGTCCGCCGATGTCGCGCTCGCGCTGGGTGGCGGGGAGGACTACGAGCTTTGTTTTGCGGCAACCGAGGGGAGCGTCGACGTCGATGCCTTCCACGCGCGGTTCGGCTTTCCCTTGACGCGCGTGGGGCAGCTCGTGCCGGGCAGCGGCGTCGCGACGCGTGACGAGGACGGAGAAACGTCGCCACTCTCCGTTCGTGGTTACAGTCATTTCGAGGAGCGATGATCCGTACGGTCTGGGTGGCGCTCAACCTGATCGTGTCCACCGTGCCGCTGAGCCTGCTCGCGATCTTCGCGGCGCTGTTCGGCGTGAAGGGTTCCATCTACGATCACATCGGCCGCGCCTGGTCGCGCTGGCAGCTCTGGGCCGCGGGCGTGCGTGTGCGCGCGGAAGGCACGGAGTACGTGTCGGCGGACAAACCGCAGATCGTCGTGGCCAACCACCAGTCGTGGTACGACGTGTTCGCGCTCGCGTCGCTGATGCCCGGGCCATTCCGCTTCGTGGCGAAGAAGGAGCTGGCGCGCGTGCCGATCTGGGGGCGCGCATGGCGTGCGGCGGGACACATCTCCGTCGACCGCGGCGACACGGCCTCGGCCGTCCGTTCGCTCGACGACGCCGGCAGGCTGATTCGCTCACAGGGCTCGAAGGTCGTGATCTTTCCCGAGGGGACGCGCGCGCCCGACGACCGGCTCCTGCCGTTCAAGAAGGGCGCGTTCATGCTCGCGCTGCACACCAAGGTGCCGATCGTCCCGGCCGGCGTGCGCGGCGGGCACGACATCATGCACAAGGACGACTGGCGTGTGCGTTCGGGCGAGATTATCGTACGCTTCGGCGAGCCGATTCCCACCGACTCGTACTCCCTGTCGGACAGAGATGCACTGATCGAACGGGTGCGCGCTGAAGTCGAGCGGCTTCGGCGTCCCGTTACACAACCGGACGGAACGGATGTCGGCGATCGTTAGCATTCACGCGCGCGAAATCCTGGACTCGCGCGGCAATCCCACACTCGAAGCGGAAGTCGTTACCGAGAGCGGCGCGGCCGGCCGCGCGGCCGTGCCCAGCGGCGCATCCACCGGTGAGCACGAGGCCGTCGAGCTGCGCGATGGCGACGCTTCGCGTTACATGGGGAAGGGCGTCACGAAGGCGGTGGCGAACGCGCAGAACCTGGCCACCGAGCTGGCCGGCATGGAGGTGGCCGACCAGGTCGACATCGACCGCGCGATGATCGCGCTCGATGGAACGGCCAACAAGTCGAAGCTGGGCGCGAACGCGATGCTCGCCGTGTCGCTCGCGGTGGCGCGTGCCGCCGCGGCCGAAGCGGGGCTGCCGCTGTATCGGTACCTGGGTGGGCCGCTCGCTACGCTCCTGCCCGTGCCGCTCATGAACATCCTGAACGGCGGCGCGCACGCGGCGAACAACGTCGACATACAGGAGTTCATGATCGCCCCGGTCGGCTTCGACTCCTTCGAGGAGGCGCTGCGCGCGGGCACCGAGATCTTCCACAGCCTGAAGAAGGTGCTCTCGAAGGCGGGGAAGTCCACCAACGTCGGCGACGAGGGCGGCTTCGCACCCGACCTCGCCACGAACGAGGAGGCGGTCGACGTCATCCTCGATGCGATCGCAAAGGCCGGGTACGAGCCCGGCACCGACATCCTGCTCGCGCTCGATGCGGCCGCGAGCGAGATGCATCGCGACGGCGCGTACGTCTTCCACAAGTCGACGAACGAGAGGCGCACGTCCGACGAGATGGTCGCGTTCTGGAGCGACTGGGTGGATCGCTATCCCATCGTCTCCATCGAGGACGGCCTCGATGAGAACGACTGGGAGGGCTGGAAGGCGCTGACCGCGGCCATCGGCGACCGCGTGCAGCTCGTCGGCGACGACCTCTTCGTCACCAACACCGAATTCCTCGCGCGCGGCATCCGCGAAGAGGCGGGCAACGCGATCCTCGTGAAGGTGAACCAGATCGGCACGCTCACCGAAACGCTCGAAGCGATCGAGCTCGCGAAGCGTCACGGCTACCGCACGATCATCAGCCACCGTTCCGGCGAGACCGAGGACACCTTCATCGCCGATCTCGCGGTGGCTACGCGTGCGGGTCAGATCAAGACGGGCAGCGCCAGCCGCACCGACCGGATCGCCAAGTACAATCAGCTCCTGCGCATCGCCGATGACCTCGGCGACGCGGCCGAGTTCCCGGGACGGGAGGCGTTCTGAAGCTCCGCTGGATCATCGGTGCCATCCTGCTCGGCGGCGCCGCATACTTCGCTCTGTTCGGCGGTGAGTACAGCATGCTCGAGCTCGCGCGTGTCCGCCGCGAGCTGGAGATCGAGGAGCAGCGCCTCGAGGAAACGCGCGCGGAGCTCCAGCGCCTCGAGGCCCGCCGCGACTCCCTCGCCAACGACTCCGCCACCATCGAACGCATCGCACGCGAACGATACGGCCTCGTCCGGCCCGGCGAGCGACTCTACCGCTTCGTAGACAGCATCCCCGCCGCGGATTCACTGCCTCCCGACACCGCGCGCTGAACGCAGCGCGGGTACGCGCCTTGCGGCGATTTCGCTGCGGGCTGCGTTGCCGCCCTTTTCAGCCGAAGTGGGCTCGTCCAGCAGCATCCGGAGGTGCCCGATGCGTTTTCCAACACTCACGCTCGTTTCCGCCATGATCGCCGTCGCGTGCGGCGGGCGCGGAGACCTCGACCCCGCACCGGGGGCGCAGCCGGCACCGTCCGGCGGCGAGGCGTTCGAGGACAGCGAATCCGGCGTGCGCATGATTGCCGAGATCGAAGCGTGGAACGCACTGCCGCGCGATCTCGAGAGCCACGCCACGCCCATGCTCATCACACTGGAGAACAACGGCGCGGTTCCGATCCGCGTCCGCTACGACCTGTTCCACCTGAAGGCAGACAACGGCCGCAGCTATCCGGCCATTCCGCCGTACGATGTCCGCGGCGAGACGACCGCGCCGGTCGACGCGCTGGTGTACACGCCGGAAGGATTCCTCATCGCGCGTCACCTCTCGCCCTTCTATCCGCGCATGGGCATCTGGGATGGCGTATTCGACTACGACCCGCGCTACTACGACCTGCACACGGAGTTCGTGCGCATCGAGCTGCCCACCAGCGACATGATCGTGCGCGCGCTGCCCGAAGGCGTCCTCCAGCCGGGCGGGCGCGTGCAGGGGTTCCTCTACTTCCGTCACGTGCACCAGGACGCCCGCCAGGCCAACCTCTCCCTCGACCTCAGCACACCCGGTGGTGAGAGGTTCGGCGAGCTCGCCATCCCGTTCATCGTCGATTGAACGGGGTGCACGCGCCACGAATGGAACGACGGGGGCCGCGCGCCGTGCGCGGCCCCCGGCCTCCGGCGCGTTGACCGAATCCCCACGTTTCCGCTACATTTCAGGTCTTCCCAGAGTAGCTCAGCTGGTCAGAGCGCACCACTCATAATGGTGAGGTCGGGAGTTCGAGTCTCCCCTCTGGGACTCCGCGGGGCGTCCTTCCGGGCGCCCTTTTTTGTGCGGGTCTTGTATAGGGGTAGGGGGTATATTAGACTGCGGGGGCCGGGGGCGAGGGCGGGCGAGGTGGGAACTGCGGGAGTCAAATGCGGGAGGTGGGTGTGACGACGTTGCTGAAGGTTTCGGGGATGAGCTGCGGGCACTGCGTGCGCGCGGTGAAGGATGCGCTGGAAGGCGTGGCGGGCGTGCGGGAGGCGCGGGTGTCCCTGGAGGAAGGGCGGGCGGAGGTGGAGCACGAGGGCGCGCCGGTGGAGTCGCTGGTGGCGGCGGTGCGGGAAGAGGGCTACGAGGCGGAGCCGATCGGGGCGTGAGATGTCGCAGGTAGCGGCGCCGGAGCGTAAGGACACGGGCGGCGAGGCGCGGGTCGACCTGTCGGTGACGGGGATGACCTGCGCGGCGTGTGCCCGCCGCGTGGAGCGTGCGCTGGTGCGTACACCGGGAGTGGTGGACGCGTCGGTGAACTACGCGACCGGCCGCGCGACGGTGCGCTACCATCCGGACGCAGCGGATCGCGCGGTGCTGTCGGAGGCCGTGCGTGCGGCCGGATACGGCACGATCGAGGAGGCGACGGAGGCGGCGGAGGAGGCCGCGCGCGCCGAGGAGGTCGCGTCGCTTCGTCGGCGTTTCCTCGTGGCCGCGGTGCTGGCGTTGCCGGTGCTCGTGATCGCGATGTCGCACGGGCGAATCCCGTTGCTGGACTTCCGCGGCAGCGAGTGGGTGCAGCTCGTGCTGACGGCGCCCGTGGTCTTCTACAGCGGCTGGCCGTTCTATCGCGGCGCGTGGGCTGCATTCCGTCATCGCGCGGCGGACATGAATACGCTGATCGCAGTCGGTACGGGCGCGGCGTTCGTGTATTCGACGGTGGCGACGATCGCGCCGTCTCTGTTCGCGGGCGCAGCGAGCGCGGGCGCGATGCCCGGCATGGCGATGCGTCCGCCCGTGTACTTCGAGGCCGCGGCGGTGATCATCGCGCTGATCCTGCTCGGCCGCTGGCTGGAGGCGCGCGCGAAGGGGCGGACGGGTGAAGCCATCCGCCGCCTGATGAAGCTGGAGCCGGAGACCGCGCGCGTCTTGCGGGACGGTGTGGAGCACGAGGTGGCCGTCGCCGAGCTCGTACCGGGAGACGAGATCGTCGTGCGTCCCGGCGAGCGGATTCCGGTCGACGGGATCGTAACGAGCGGCGCATCGGCGGTGGACGAATCGATGCTCACGGGCGAGAGCATGCCCGTATCGAAGTTGGAAGGCGCGGAAGTGTACGCGGGCACGATCAACCGCACGGGTTCGTTCCGTTTCCGCGCGACGAAGGTCGGACGCGACACCGCATTGCGTCGCATCGTGCGGCTGGTGGAGGAAGCGCAGGGCTCGAAGCCGCCGATCGCGCGGCTCGCGGATGTCGTGAGCGGCATCTTCACACCGGTCGTGATCTCGATCGCGATCGCCACGTTCGTCGCGTGGTTCGTGCTCGCACCGGAGGCGACGCGCTTCACGAGCGCGCTCGTCGCATTCATCGCGGTGCTCATCATTGCATGCCCCTGCGCACTCGGCCTCGCCACACCCACCGCGATCCTGGCGGGGACCGGGAAGGGCGCGGAGCACGGCGTGCTGATCCGCGGCGGCGACAGTCTCGAGACCGCGCACCGGGTCGACGTCGTGATCCTCGACAAGACGGGCACGGTGACCGTGGGTCGTCCGGAGCTCACGGACGTCGTCGCGCTCGGCGGTGTGACCGAAACGGAGTTGCTGCGTTTGGCGGCGTCGGCGGAGCAGGGAAGCGAGCATCCGCTCGGTGAAGCGATCGTATCGGGTGCGCGTGCGCGGGAGATCGTGCTCGAGCCGGCGACGTCCTTCGAGGCGGTGACGGGACACGGCGTCGTCGCCGTCGTCTCGGGCCGTCGCGTCCTGGTGGGCAGTGCACGGCTCCTGCGCGAGCACGGTGTGGACGCGGGGTCTGCGGATGCGGTGGCGTCGATCGCGCGCGCAGGACGCACGCCGGTGCTCGTCGCCATCGATGGTAAGGTTGCGGGTGTGCTCGGTGTGGCGGATCCGGTGAAGCCGGAGTCCGCGGAGGCCGTGCGCGCACTGCGCGGCATGGGTGTGGAAGTTGTACTGCTCACCGGCGACGTGCGTGCGACGGCGGAAGCGGTCGGTGCGCAGGTGGGTGTGGACCGCGTGATCGCCGAGGTGCTGCCCGACGGCAAAGTCGAGGAGGTGCAGCGGCTCCAGGCAGCCGGGCGGCGGGTCGCCATGGTGGGCGACGGCATCAACGACGCGCCCGCGCTTGCGGCCGCGGATGTCGGCATCGCGATCGGCACGGGCACGGACGTCGCCATGGAGGCGGCGGACATCACGCTCATGCGCGGCGACCTGCACGGCGTGGTGACGGCGATCGCGCTTTCCCGTGCGACGATCCGCACCGTGAAGCAGAACCTTTTCTGGGCCTTCGTCTACAACATCATCGGCATCCCGATCGCCGCGGGGGCGCTCTTTCCGGCGACCGGCTGGCTGCTCTCGCCGGTACTGGCGAGCGCGGCAATGTCGGCCTCGAGCGTGTCCGTCGTGACGAACAGCCTGCGGCTGCGGCGCTTCCGGCCGCCGGTGGGGAGCTGAACGTGGATACGGCCGAGATCGCGGTCCTCCTCGGCGGCGCGCTGGCGATCGCGTTCGTCCTCTGGTACTTCTTCGGCGGGCGGCGGTAGCGGCGCGCGGTGCACCTGCGTAGCTTGGCGGCCGTCGCGCAACGGGACGACGCCATGGTACGCACAACGAATCCCAGGACGCACACGGGCCGCACGCTCACCGCGTCCCTGCTGCTCGCGTGCGCGGTCCCCGCGGTCGCGATGCTGCACACGCAGCTCGACCACTCCGTTCCGGCGAAGGACGAGGTGGTGACCGCGCCGCTCGACACGCTGCGGCTCGTCTTCTCGGCGGGCGTCGAGCCGACGCTCACGTGGGTGGCACTCGTTTCCCCTTCGGGCGATACCGTCGGTGCGCGCGCACCCGACCCTGTGCCCGGAACCAGCAACGCCGAGTACGTTGCGCCCGCACCGCCGCTGCGCGAAGCCGGTGCATGGTCGATGCTGTGGCGCACGGCGGGCGCGGACGGACATGTGATCTCCGGCACCGTGCCGTTCACCGTCGATTCCAGTGCGCTCGCCATCGAACCGGAGCCCGTCGTGCCTCCGCCGCAGGCAGAGGAGCCGGCGCCGCCGCCACCAGCTGAACCCGGGGGCATCTTCCGGCCGCAATCCATACCGTCCATTGCGACGCGCTGGCTCCAGTTCGCGGCGCTCCTCGCGGTGCTGGGCGTCGCAGGATTCCGGTTCGGCGTGGCGGCCCGTTCGCGGCTTGGTGGCGAGACGCGCGGCCGCGTCGACGATGCGCTTCGTCGCGCGCTCGCCTACGCGGGCGTCGCGCTGCTCCTCGCCCTCGCGTTCCGTCTCTTCCTTCAGGTCGGCGCCGTGTTCGGATCGTTCGATACCGGCGCACTCGGCGGATACCTGTCCGGCACCGGATGGGGCCGCGGCTGGATCGTGCAGGCCGGCGCGGCGCTGCTCATCACGATCGCGGCGTTCGCGGGCGTCGGTGCGACCGCGGGTGCCGTGACCGCCGGCGGCGCCGCTGTCGCCGCGTACGGCACGGCGATGACCGCCCACGCCGCATCGTTCGGCGGGCTCGCCGTCGTGGTGGACGGTACGCACATCATCGCCGCGGGCACGTGGCTCGGCACACTGGCGGTCCTTCTGCTCGTGGCTGCGCCGGCCGCATGGCGGAGTTCGCAGGAGGGTCGCGGCCGTACGATCGCCGACCTCGTGCACGCCTTCTCGCCGCTCGCGCTCACGGCCGCGGGCGTGGTGGTCCTGACCGGCGTGCTCAATGCGATCCGCCACCTGGAGACCCTCTCCGTGCTGTGGGAAACCGCCTGGGGACGCACGCTGCTCGTGAAGGTGGCTCTCGTGCTCGTGGCCGCGGGCGCGGGCTTCTTCAACTGGCGCTTCGTGCGACCCGCGCTCGGCGACGACGCCGGTGCGCAGCGGCTTCGCCGTTCGGCGGGACTCGAGCTTGCAACGGCCGCAATCATTCTCCTCGTGACCGCGATCCTCGTCGCGGTGCCGATGCCCGGCTGAGCCCGCGGCAACACTTCACGCTTGACTCGGAGCATCATGGCAGCGCCCAGAAAGCAGGTTGAATCCGACGCCTTCGTCATCCGCAGGTCGCCCATCCACGGGCGCGGCGCCTTTGCCGTCCGTCCGATTCGCAAGGGCACGCGCCTCGTCGAGTACCGCGGACGACGCATCACGCAGGAACAGGCCGACGAGTTCTATCCCGACGACGACACGCAGCCGCATCACACCTTCCTCTTCGAACTCGACGACGACTGGGTCGTGGACGCGTCCGTCCGCGGCAACAAGGCGCGCTGGATCAACCACTCCTGCGACCCCAACTGCGAGGCCGTCATCGAGGATGGCCGCATCTGGATCGAGGCCATCCGCTCCATTCGTCCGGGCCAGGAGCTGAACTACGACTACAACTTCGTCCTCGAGGAGCGGCACACCCCCGCGGTGAAGCGTCGCTACCCCTGCCACTGCGGGGCGAAGAACTGCCGCGGGACGATCCTCGCGAAGAAGCGCTGATCTTCGTTTCGTCGGCGTCCGATCCCGGGGTCAAGGGCCGAGTGCGCGCGTAGCCCGAAACCCTCCGCCTCCCCGCTTGTGAGGGGTCGGAGGTCGAAGGTCGGGCGGCCGCGTCGCCGCAAACCGGTCAAACGCATCGCTGCGACCTCGCCCGTTGACGACTTTGCGGCGTTATTCGCCGCAAACCGGTCAAACGCATCGCTGCGACCTCGCCCGTTGACGACTTTGCGGCGCTATTCGCCGCAAACCCGTCAAACGCATCGCTGCGACCTCGCCCGTTGACGACTTCGCGGCGCTGTTCGCCGCAAACCTGTCAATCGCTGGATTCGGACGATCCGCCTGACGACTTTGCGGCGGAAACGCCGCAGAAACGGGAACCTGAGGAAAGGGCCGGGCTGGTTGACGGGTAGAACCGGCTGCGCGGAGCCGATGGGTATGGCGCTGCGGGGGGGCCGGGCCGGTGATGGGGTTTGCGGAGGCTGCGGCGCGGGGTACGCCCCAGATGTCCGGCCGCAGCCGTCGCTTCCGCCTTCCCAGGTGGGATCGGGGATCCGAGGGGGCGGGATCGAGGGTCGGGGAAGGAGGTCGATCCGTCTTTCCGCCACGGCCCCCGGGAGCCGAATCAACAGAAGTCGCGGGTCGTCCAAAGCCATATGCTGAGCGGCTTTCGCATGCCGTGCTGCCCGGCCTCGATGGAGGGGGCGCAGGAGCGATCGGGTCGTCCCGGAATTCCCACCCCGCAACAATTTCCGGGAATTATGTGAAACTTTTCACTTGCCGCCGACGTAAGGTTAGGCGATCTTTGAGGAGTCCGGTCCCCTTGCGAAGGGCGCCAGGAGGCCGGACGGGAAACCGGAGACGGAGACGATGAAGATCCATGTGTGTGCCCGCTGCGAAGGCTGCGGCCACGTGACGGGAAGCTGGGGCTGGGAGATTCCGTGGACCAAGTGGTCGGCGAGCGGGGTGGAGGATGACGGTCTGCTGCGGCCTCAGGTCTGCCCGGACTGCGGCGGCACGGGTGCGCTGATCGAGATGCCGACGGATGCCACTCAGCCGCGGTTTGCGAGCCGTCGTGGCCTGCCGCGTAACGAGTACGCGGACCACGTGGCTGCGGTACTTCAGTCGCAGAAGGTGCGCGCGTCGCTGAACTAGCCGCGGCGCATCGGCGATATTGAATGACCGGCCTCCTTCGGGGGGCCGGTCATTTTTTTGGAGTCGAGAGTCGGGAGTCGGGAGACTGGAGACTGGTTTAAGGCGGGCATCCCGCAGTAAACCAGTCTCCCGACTCTCGACTCCCGACTCCAGTCTCAGGCGGCTTTCGCCGCCTTCCTTCTCTCGAACAGCAGATACAATGCGGGCGTCACGCTCAATACGAGCAGCGTCGAGCTCGCCAGGCCGCCCACGACGACGTAGGCGAGTGCGTTCCAGATGTTGGCGTCGGCGGACTCGCTGAAGAGGACGAGGGGGAGGAGTCCGCATATGGTGGTGAGGGTGGTCATCAGGACGGGTCGCACGCGCTCCATGGAGCCGCGGACGACGGCGAGGCGCAGGTCGATGCCGAAGCGGCGTCGCAACTGGTTGATGTGGTCGACCAGCAGGATCGCGTTGTTGACGACGATACCGGACATCATGATGACGCCGATATAGGCCTCGCGTGTGAAGCTCGCCTCTGCGAAGAAAAAGGTGAGGAACACGCCGATGAGCGCCATGGGAACCGTGAGCAGCACGCAGAGCGGCTGCCGGAAGGACTCGAAGAGCGCGGCGGTGACCATGAAGATGAGAAGAACCGCGACGGCGAGTACGCCGTAGATCTGCTGCTCGTCTTCCTCGGAGAAGTACCAACGCTGTTCTTCATCGATGGTGTAGCCGGGAGCGAGCACCGTGGCATCGACGACCTGGTCGCGGACGAAGTCGCCGAGCTTGTTGGGCCCGCGGAACTCGTAGCTGACGCGGCGAGAATACTGCTGATCCTCGCGCTGGATCTGGCTGAGGACCTGCCGTTCGTAGATGCTCGCGACATCGCGCAGACGCACGGCCTGTCCGGAGCGCGCGGGGATGGCGGTGTCGAGCAGCTCCTGCACGTCGGTCTCGCGATAGCCCTCGAGCTTGACCTCGATGCGCATCTCGTTGCCACCGATGCGGATGTTGCCGGCCTGCTGGTTGCGCCCGCGCACGGCGGCGTTCACCTGCGCGACGACCTCGGCGGCGGTGAGGTCGTGGAGGGCGAGGCGTCGCCTGTCGACGTCGACGACGACTTCCGTGGCGCGGTCGCGATTGAAGTAGTTGCCGCTCGCGTTGGTGTCGACATCGCGGATGCGGGTGTGGTGCTTGAGCCGCTCGCCCAGGTCCTCCGCAATGGCGCGCACGTGCTCGTAGTTGTAGCCGAGGATGCGGATCGAGTAGTTGGGGGCCGCGCCACCGCCGCCGCCGTAGAAGGACGGTCCGTATCCGTAGACTCGCACCTCGGCGCCGCCGAAGAGCAGGCTGTACTGGACGAGCTGCTCCTTGATGGCGACGGGGATCTGCGTGGTCTCGATCTCTTCCGGGAACGTGACGCGAATCTGGGCGTTGCGGGGGTTGACTCTGGAGACGTACTGCTCGACCTCGGGCATCTGGTCGAGCCGCTGCTCGAAGTAGCGCACCAGCTCGTCGGTGCGGGCGAGCTCTTCACCGCGCGGCTGGCTGACGGCGATGTCGATGTAGGTCTGCTGTGAGCCCCAGCCGCCGCCCCAGATCACACCGCGACTGACGTACTTGTCGAAGAGGTAGGCCGAACCGCCGAGCATGAGTAGCGCGACGAGCACGGTCACCCAGGGCCAGCCGGTCGCGAAGCGGATGATGCCGGTGTACGCGCGACCCACGAGGGTGCGTGCGAAGAGTGGCAGGCCGTCCTCCGTCTCCACCGCCTCCGCCGCCGGCGCGGTGCGCAGCCGGCCGAGCAGCCGGGCGCCGAGTGCGGGTGTGAATGTGAAGGCAACGAGCAGGGAAGCGACGAGGGCGACGCCCACCACGATGGCGAGCGGCACGTAGTACACGCGCAGCTCTCCCTGCAGATAGACGAACGGGATGACGACGGCCACCGTGGTGCCGGTTGCCGCGAGGATGGCGAGGACGACCTCCTTCGTACCTTCGAGTGCCGCCTGCGGTGCGGGCACGCCGCGGCGGCGGTGGCGGAAGACGTTCTCGAGGACGACGATGGCGTTGTCGACGACCAGCCCGAAGCCCATGGCCAGGCCCATGAGCGTGAGCAGGTTCAATGTCATTCCGTTGAAGTAAACGAAATTGACGGTGATCAGGACGGAAAACCCGACCGTCGCGTAGACGATGATGGCGGCGCGGAAGGAGCGCAGGAATGCGAGCAGCACGAGCAGCACGATGACGGCGGCGATGATGGCGCGCGTGCGGAGGTCGGTGAGCTGCTTCCGGATGTCGGTGCTCTGGTCGCGGTCGAGGATGAAGCGCATGCCGGAGAGCAGGCCGGGCTCCAGCTCGGCCACCTTCGCCTTGACGAGGTCCGCCGTCTCCACCGCGTTGCTGCGCGGCGCGCGCATCACGTAGAACGACACCGCGGGCCGGCCGTCGATGCGATAGTAGTTCTCCGCCTCTTCGTAGGTGTCGCGCACGACCCCGATGTCCTCGATGCGCACGATGCGGCCGCGGTCCACGAGGACGGGCAGGCGTCGCACCTCATCGATGCGTGAGGGACGTTCGCGGATCGAGAGCGTGCGGAAGCGGCCGCCATCGAGATCGACCGCACCTGCCTCGGTGACGATCTCCATCTGCAGGACACGCGCGCGGACGTCCTCGGGCCGCAGTCCCAGCGCCTGAATGCGCACCTCGTCCAGCTCGATCTCGAGGATCCGGTCGCGGCCGCCGTACACGAAGACGGCGCCGACGCCGTCGATCTGCCGCAGCTCGGGCTCGATCTCCTCGATCAGGTACTCGCGTAGCGCCTCGAGCGTGTAGGGCCCCGTGGCGGTGTACGAGAGCAGCGGCATCTGCTGCTCGGCGAACTCATCCGGGATGTACTGCTCGACGACGGGCGCGAGCGCGCCGACGGGCATGTCCTTCTCGAGCGCCGAGAGCCGGTCCGACAGCTCGAGGCGCGCGAACTCCATGTCGGTGTCGCGATTGAACTCGACCTCGATGCGCGCCTGGCCCTCGGTGGATGTCGAGGTGACCTTCTCCACGCCGCGCACCTGCTGCGCGACCGCTTCGATCGGCGAGGTGAGGAACGCTTCGACGACTTCGGGTGAGCTGCCGGGCCACTGCGCCGTGATCGTGAGTGCCGGCAGGTCGGTGTCGGGCAGCAGCTCGATCGGCAGGTTGCGCCAGGCCAGCACGCCCAGCGCCGCGACCGTCAGGTACGCCATCGCGACCGTGACCGGTCGCTTGATCGAGAACGCGATCACGTCAGTCGCCCGTTGCGGGCTCCGGTACGCCGGCACGGACCCGCCGGCCGACGCGGCCCACGACGCGCTCCCGCACGCCGTCGAGCAGTTCGTAGACCACGGGGATGACGAGCAGCGTGAGCGCGGTGGCCGTGAACAGCCCGCCGAACACGGCGACCGCCAGCGGTGCCTGGAGGCTGCCGCCGGCACCGATGCCGAGCATCATGGGCACGACCGCGAGCATAGTCGTGAGCGTCGTCATCACGATCGGGCGCACGCGGTCGCGGCCTGCTTCGATGATCGCCTGACGCAACGGCAGCCCGGCACGGCGTTGCTGGTTGATGAAGTCGATCATCACCACCGCGTTGTTGTCGACCACGCCGACGAGGATCACGATCCCGATGAGGCTCACCGTATTCAGCCCCGAGCCGGCGATCCACAGGGCAAACACCGCGCCGATGATGGCGAGCGGGACGGAGAGCATGATCGTGAACGGGTGGATGAGCGACTCGAATTCGGCCGCCAGGATCATGTACACAAGGAGCACCGCGAGCGTGAACGCGAGCGCGAGGTCGCGCATGCCGCGCTGCATCTCCTCATTCTCGCCGCCGACGTCCACGCGCATGCCCGTGGGTGGCGGCAGCTCGGCCGTGGCCGCTCGTACCGCAGCGACCGCGCCATCCAGTCCACCCTGCGCTACGTCTGCGAAGATCGGGACGATGCGCGCCTGGTCGATGCGGCGGATCTCGACGGGGCCGAGCGCTTCACGCACGGTCACGAGCTCGCGCAGCGGGATGCCGTTCACGCGCAGGAGATCGAGTGTGCGCAGCGAGCGGCGTGCGTCGTCGGGAAGGCGAACGTAGATGTCGATCTTCCTGTCGAAGTCGACGAACTGCGTGGCGAGCGCACCGCGCATGTAGTTCTCGATCGTGCGCGCGACCGTCTGTGCGTCCAGTCCGTACGCCGCGGCACGTTCGCGGTCCAGCTCGATCAGGTACTCGGGCTGACCCAGCTCCGTACCCAGCCGCACGTTCGTGAGTGCGGGACTGGACACGAGGCGGGCGCGGAGCTCGCCGGCGTAGACGAGGGCGGAGTCGAGGTCGTCGCCGCGCACACGCACTGCGAGATCGGCCTCGCCGCCGCCGAGCAGACGCCCGAGTGCAGTTCCCTGGCCGGTCTCGAAGTCGATCGAACCGCCGGGCGGAGGCTCCGTGGCGGCCCGAACGCGTTCGATGACTGGCGCCGTGCTGTGGCCCGGCTTCAACCGGACATCGAGCAGCGCGGTGTGCAGGCCGCTCTGATCCTCCTCAATGCCTGCGGCCGCGAGCTGCTTGCCGACCCGTGAGAACACGGCGTCCACATCGTCGTCGGCCAGCAGGCGCGCTTCGATCTCAGCCGCGGTTTCGGCGGTCGCCTCCAGTGTCGTGCCGCGTGCGAGCTGGATGCGCACGCGGAACTCACCCTGGTCCACGTCGGGCAGCACGCTGCGGTCGAGATCGAGCGCGAACGGAACCGATACGACCAGCAGGACGAGGCTCATGGCGACCGTGCGGCCGCGATGCGCGAGCGCCCAAGCGAGCGAACGCTCGTACACGCGCGCCACGCGCTCCCACGCGCGATCGAACGCGCGCAGCGGTGCGGCGAGACGATAGAGCAGGGGCGAGCTCGGCGCGTGCATCCGGTTCGTCGCCTCGCCTTCCCAGCGCGCGGCCATGGTCGGCAGCAGCAGGATCGCGACCACGAGGCTCGCGAGCAGTGAGAACGCGACGGCGAAGGAGAGCGCGGCGAACAGCTCGCCGGCCACGCCTTCGACGTAGATGATCGGCCCGAACACGGCGATCGTGGTGATGGTCGACGCCGTGATGGCGCGCTGAACTTCCTCCGTACCCGCGGCGGCAGCGGCGGCGGCGGCGAGACCCTTCTCGCGGTGCCGGAATATGTTCTCGATCACGACGATCGAGTTGTCGACCAGCATGCCGATGCCGAGAGCGAGCCCGCCCAGGCTCATGATGTTGAGCGATACGCCGAACGCGTGCAGCAGCGCGAAGCTGCCGATGATGGAGATCGGGATCGCGAGCGAGATCGCGATCGGATAGCGCGCGTCACGCAGAAAGAGCACGAGGACGAGGAACGCGAGCACCCCGCCCATGATCATTTCCTGGATCAGATTCGCGATCGCCTCCGCGATGAAGCCCGCCTGGCTGGTGGCCACATCGATCGAGATGCCGGGATACTCGGCACGGAGCTGCTCGAGGACGACGTCCACATTCTCGGCCACGCGCACGGTGTTCGCGCCGGACTCCTTGAACACGAGCAGGCCGATGGACTCGCGGCCGTTGTAGCGCGCGATCGACTCGCGCTCGCGGAATCCATCCGTGACGGTGGCGACGTCGCGCACGAGCACGCGCCCGGCGGCACCGCTGTCTCCCGGCGCTGCACGCTGCGCGACGAGGATCTCCTCGATCTGCTGCACGGTCTGGAGTTCACCGAGCGTGCGCAGCGAGTAGCGGTAGCGGCCCTGGCGCACGGTGCCAGACGGTGAAGCGGCGTTGGCGCCCGCCAGCGCCTGGGCGAGGTTGTCGATCGTGAGGTTGTAGGCCTCGAGGCGGTGCGGATCCACGTCCACCTGGATCTCGCGCTCGAGGCCGCCGGTGACGGTGGCCTGCGCTACGCCGTCCACCTGCTCGAGGCGGCGGCGGAAGACGGACTCGGCCAGCTCCTTCAGCGTCCAGAGGTCGGTGTCGCCCGCAACGGAAAGCGCCAGGACGGGCTCGCTGCGCGGGTCGGTGCGCAGCACGATCGGCCGCTCCGTGACGCCTTCGGGCAGGTTGTCGCGGATCTGGTCGATGCGTTCGCGCACGTTGAGCGCGGCGAAGTCCATGTCGGTGCCCCACGCGAAGCGCAGGATGACCATGGACACGCCCTCGCGCGTGATGCTCTCGACGCGCTCGAGGCCGGGCACGCGCGACACCATCGCCTCGATGGGCTCCGTGATGAAGCGCTCGACTTCCGCAGGTCCGACATCCGGGTAGGTCGTGTAGACGACGAGCTTGGGATACGCGACGTCGGGCAGCAGGTCGACCGGCAGGCGCACGAAGGACAGCCCACCGAGGAAGACGACCGCGACGAACAGCATCGCGACCGCCACGGGGCGCCGGATCGAGAGTGCGGGCAGGCTCATGTCAGCGAACCGGTCCGCCGAGGCGCTCCTCGAGGGTCGCGAGCGCATCGATGAAGGTGAACTGTGCGTCCACCGCGGCGCGCTGGGACTGCTCCGTCGAGTTCAGGATCTGCTGGAGCTGCAGGAAGTCGATCACGCCCGCGCGGAACTGCTCCTGCGCCATGGCGAGCCGCTCCTGTGTGATGGTGGCCTGCTCGCTGGCCAGCTCGAGTGCGCGGTAGGCGCGCTGCAGCTCGATCAGCCCGGCGCGCACATCGCGTTCGATCTGCAGGCGCGCCTGACGCGCCGACTCGCGCGCGTCACTCGCGGTCGCTTCGGCCTGCGCAATCGATGCCGAGGTCTGGAAGCGCTGGAAGATTGGCACCTGCACGCCGATGTCGAAGCCGAAGCTGCGGTTCTGCGGGTCGAATTCGCCGATCGCGTTGTAGTTCGGCAGTCCCATGCTGCGCGAGAAGGACGCGCCCGCGGTGATCGTCGGCCAGCGACGCGCCGCCGCGGCGCTCGCCTGCCTGTCGGCCGCGCTCGCGCGCGCCTCCGCCGCCAGCACCTGGGGGTGCACAGAGGTTGCGCGTGCCACGAGGTCATCAGCCGAGAGCTCGGAAGGATCGAATACGGTCGGCAATTCGGTATCGAGCGCGAGCGGGCGCGGGTCCTCGAGGCCGAGCGTCTGACGCAGCGTGAGCAGGGCGATCTCCGCCTGCGCCTGCGCCTGGATCAGCGTCTGCTCCTTCGCCAGCACTTCGCTGCGTGCGCCCAGCACATCCGCCTGCGATGCCGCCGCGATGCGGAACTGCCGCTCGGTCCGGTCGAGCTGGTCGACCGCAGCCGCGAGCAGCCGCTCCTCGAGTTCGATCTGCCGGTCCGCCTTCACGGCGGCGTAGTAGCGCTGCATCACCTGCGCGCGCAGCTGGGCCGCCCCCGCTTCGACCGCGGCCCCCGCGGCGGACTCGGACGCGCGCGCGGCGCGCAGATTGGCGAGCGTCGCACCACCGTCGAAGAGTGTAAGCGATGCCGACACACCCTGGCGTGCGCTGCTCGATTTCGATGTCAGCGGATCGTCACGGCGGATCGGGTTGCCGAAGTTGTCCGTACCGGTGATGACGGTGCTCTCGCTGCCATTGAAGCCGAGGTTGCCGTTCAAGCTCGGCAGGAAGCCGCCCCACGCCGCGCGTGTCTGCGCCGCGGCCGCATCGACATCGTTCACCACCTGCCGATGCTGCGGGTTCCTGTCGAGTGCCAGCTCGATCGCCTCGTCGAGCGAGAGCCGGAGCGTGTCCTGCGCCGCGAGCGGCGCCGCCGCCGCGAGCGCGACGAGCGCAGCGGCGGCTGCGGGGAAGCGTCGCATGATGGTCAACGGGGTCGGCCGCCCTCGGCGGCGGCGTTCGCGGTGAGACGTACGCGCGCGGCGTGCGTCATCGTGTAGTGTCCGTCCACGAGCACGATCTCACCCGGCTCCACCAGCTTGGCCGACGGGTCGTCCGGATTCTCCACGATCTCGACCAGCCGCCCGTTGTCGAGGCCGAGGGAGACGTAGCGCCACTCGGCGATGCCGACATCCGATCCGGGCGAGTCCGGCTGGAAGACGAACAGCAGCGTGCGACGGTCATCGCGCTCGAGCACCGCTTCCTTCGGCACCAGCAGCCGGTTCGCGAAACGCTGCGCCTCGAGCGACACGCGCGCGTACATCCCCGGCAGGATCCGGCCCTGCGGGTTCGGCACCATCACCGTCACGCGCGCCGTACGCGTGGCCTCCTCGACGATCGGATTGATCGTGGCGATGCGTCCCGTGAAGACCACGCCCGGAAGCGCGGAGAAGGTGACTTCGGCGCCGCCGCCCGGGATCAGGTGGCCGACTTCGCTCTCGAGCACGTCCACCTCGAGCCGGATCGGGTCGATGTCGACGATCGTCATCAGTTCGTCGCCCGTGCGCACGTATGCGCCGTTCACGACCTTGATGTTCGCCGCACGGCCGCCGAACGGCGCCTTCACTTGCGACCTCGACAGGTTCAGCTGCGCGCGCTCGACCGCGATCTCCGCCTGGTCCAGTCCGCTCTTCGCACGCGCGAACCGCTCGCGCTCCGCGCGGATCGCGGGATCCTCGATGCGGTCGTCGAGCAGCGTGATCTCGCGCATCTGGTTGCGCGCGGTTTCGAGGCGGGCTTCGGCTTCCGCGAGGTCGAGGCGGTAGGTGAGCGGATCGACCTCGACCAGCGTCGCGCCCTCGCCGACGGCCGCGTTCTCACGCACCGGTACGCCGGCCACGGGACCTTCGACGAGCGCGCGCAAGACCGTCGTGCGGTCCGCCGCCGCCTGGCCGTTCGCTTCCACGCGCATGACCAGCGTATCGCGCACGGCCGCCGCGCCCTCGACGGGGATCGGCGCATCGGTGGAGAACGCATCCGTAGCGGAGACGGCCACGCCCTCGGTCGAGGTCGTCTCGCCTTCGGGCGTCTCGCCTTCCGCTTCGCCGTTCAGGCGGAAATACACGCCCGCGCCGAGCGCGCTGGCGGCGAGAACGACGATCGAGATTCCAATCAGCTTGCTGCGTGCAATCATCGGACGTCAGGTCCTGTGAAGGGGTATGCGCCGGCTCCCGCTCCTGCGGGCGGACCCGGGCATGGACCGTGGGATGCTCGTCCCGGCTGGGTTTTCGACGAACGACGGACGATCAACGGCTTCCCTAGTATGTGGCAATTTCCCGCGCCGGGGAAGGGGTCCGCGGGATGATGCCATGTCTCATTGGGACAGGTCGTGGGATGCGCTGGCATGTCGGAGGGTTGCACGGCGCGGAAATCCTTGTGATCGGGGCGGCTCCGGAGGTAGCTATGCATCGCTCGCGTGCGGCACGGGGGCGGCGCGCAGCGTGTGAGATCCCCGGACAGGAATCCGGAGAATTCGGCATGGCGAAGCGCAGCAGCGTCGCGAAGAACCGCGCGGGCACCGCGAAGAAGGCCGCGGCGAGGAAATCCGCGGTCAGAAAGCCGGGGGCGAAGAGGTCCGGTGCGAAGCGGCCGGTGGCAAAGAAGTCGGCCGCGAAGAGACCGGTAGCAAAGAAGTCGGCCTCCCGGAAACCGGCCACGAAGAAGTCCGGAGTCCGGAAGTCCACGGCGAAGCGCGCGCCGGCGAAGAAGTCCGCGAAGCGAACGACGCGCAAGTCGATGCGTGGTGCGAGTGCGCGCAAGGCGGCCGCGGCGCGATGAAGAAGGTGAAACGCGCCGTCTCGGCAGCAGCGGATCGCGCAGGCGACGTGATGGAAACCGGAATGGACAAGGTGAAGTCCGGCGTAGACGGTCTGCGCGACCGGATTCCAATGCTGTGACCACCGAGCCTGAAGCGACGGCGGCGCGGATACAGTATCTCCGCGGCCGTGCACGTCCGAAATCATCTGTTCCCATCAACCTTGACATGTCCGCCCGGGGGGGGGTACACTAGCCATGTAGCGCGCATCCCCACTGGCACGACCGGAAAAGTTCGCTCGGGGGGCCAGGTGACAAGTCCGCGCAGTACAATCTCCTTCTCAGTCGCGCTGGCTGCTGTCTTCACAGCGACTTCCGCTGGCGCAGATCAGAGCCCGGCGCAGTCTGCCATCACCTTGGAGCCGGTCGAGCGTTGCGGTTGTCAGATTGTCTTGACACCCGACGGGACTGTCGGCTCAGGTGCCGAGGCGCATGGCGGCGTTACCGATGGATACTTCAGGCGCGACAGTCGAGGCCGCTACTTTCATCGGAATATCCTCGACCTTTCCAGAATCCTCGTTTTCAACGAGGACGGCGACTTCCTGGGCTCATTCGGAGGAAAGGGGGAGGGGCCGGGCGAGTTTCAATGGATTCAGAACTTCTTTGTCGGGGCAGGCGACAGCATCCATGTCTTCGACCAGGGGCTGGCAACATATTCCGTGTTTGCGCCGACGCTCGAACACGTCCGAACCGTCCGGGTCGTGCCAGGCGTCGTTCGAGGGTTCGTCGAACTGGCCTCGGGTGAGCGTCTGATAAGCGCTAACTTCCGCACTCGGGAACAGTTTGGATATCCGTTCCACAAACTCGGCTCTAGTGGTATTCGGGAGTCGTTCGGCGGGATCGAAGCTTTGCGAATCCGCTCTCAGCTACCCCCCGGTGCGCTCGATCGGACTTTGGTGGTCGAAACAGACACCACCTTCCTGGCGATCCACGGGCGCAACTACACAATCGATCGCTGGCACGTAGACGGCCGTCTGTTGGCACGCATGCAGCGAAAACCTCCCCCATGGTGGGTAGAGGTCACCCCGGATGCTGTCGAGTTCGCATTGAACCCGCAAGTGCTCGATGCTGGACTCGATACGGAAGGCCGTTTATGGGTCATCATCTATATTCGAGACCGCCTGTGGCGGCAACGTTTGACCTTGGGCCCTGAGGCGGCGCGCGGTGTCAGGGTACTGCAAAGCAATACTGGGAATGTCGATGACCTGCACGATACTGTCATCGAGGTTATCGATCTGGATCGGGGTGCCGTACTGGCTTCGCTCCGAAGGGATGGCGTCCTTTTGGGCTTGGCAGGACCTGGCAGGGGGTGGGAGCTCGTCCGAGACTCGTTCGACGTTGGCCAGATCCACATTCAGCGGTTGGAACTCGCCTTCACCAATTCCCAAAGGAGGAGTCGATGAACTCGATTGCTGCGGCCGGGTTTGCATTGCTGCTAGGTCTCGGAGGCGGCCCGGAGTCACTTGAAGGTCGCGCATTGCACCTCATTCCGGAAGCAGTTGCGGCAAATACACCCGACGTCGCGCTGTCTTGTGGCGGTTGCTATCAGTGCTCGCCGACTACGATCGCGTTTTCAATCACGGCCAATCCTGACCACGGTTGGGTGGGTCCAATTATGTGCTCCGACAGGTTCCAAGCAACGTGCGAGCAGATTGGTCCATGCAGTGACACTTTCGGGGCAATCTTGAAGGAGGTCGAGTGGCTGGTTGCTACCGGCGACATGAACGGGCTAGCCCGGACGATCTCGGCAAACGCCACGCAAGTAATACTCGTCGGTGAACGGAGCGCAGTGCAGATTATGGACTGCTCCGGACAACTCGTGGGCGCACATGTGGCGCTCGGCGAAAAAGAAGTCGTGACGCTCCAAGCATTGGTCGACCATTTGTAGGCGAGCCAACAATGGCTTTCTGCTCGGACGAGTTGCAGGCGGCGGCGCGGAGCCATATCTCTGCGCCGCCGTCGTGCATCGGGTCAACCCGAGCGTAGCGCGTCCACCGGATCGATGCGTGCGGCGCGCACCGCGGGCACCCAGCTCGCGAACAGTGCGGCCGCGAGCAGCGACAGTGTGGCGGTCGCGAATGTGACCAGGTCGAACGGACTCACGCCATAGAGGAACGCGGACAGGAAGC
>CAYUIG010000005.1:0-105764 GCA_964444685.1 uncultured Gemmatimonadaceae bacterium
CGTCCACCATGTCCACCTTGTTCAGGAAGACCACGATGTACGGCACGTTCACCTGCCGGGCCAGCAGAATGTGCTCGCGCGTCTGCGGCATCGGTCCGTCCGCCGCGCTCACCACCAGGATCGCGCCATCCATCTGCGCGGCTCCCGTGATCATGTTCTTCACGTAGTCCGCGTGCCCCGGACAGTCCACGTGCGCGTAGTGCCGCGTCGGCGTCTGGTACTCCACGTGCGCCGTCGCAATCGTGATCCCGCGCTCCCGCTCTTCCGGCGCCTTGTCGATGTTGTCGAAGCTCACGAAGTCCGCCAAACCCTTCGTCGCCTGCACCCGCGTGATCGCCGCCGTCAGCGTCGTCTTCCCGTGGTCCACGTGCCCGATCGTCCCCACGTTCACGTGCGGCTTCGTCCGCTCGAACTTCGCCTTGCCCATGGTTTCCTGTCTCTTCCTTGTCCTTGCCTGGCGAGCTTCGTGATTCGTTCCGGCGCAGCCGGAACGTGCTGGTATGACCGGAGGGTTTCAGGCGGATCGGACGGCGACCGGCGCGCAAGCCGGCGCAGCCCGCTATACCCGGGTGCGCGGCGGATTGACATCGATCGGGCCCGTGGTCCGTCGCATCGGCGCGGCAGCCGCCTGCTCCCACAGGTCGCGCCCCGTTGCGGCGTCGTAGGCCGGTCGGGGACAGACAAGTATGCTACGAGGACCGGGCCCGGTCTGTCAAGTGGACGCGGCGATGGCGATGATGGCTGGAAATGTCCCGGGCGACCCGGTCCGCCCGACCTCCGGGCGGACCTCTGCCCCGGGGACCCGTCAGGCCACGCCGTTCTTCCGGCGCGACCGCGGTTCGGGGACGATCAGGCCGTCGGGCCTCGCGGCCGGTGGCTCGGCGTGGAAGGTGAGGTAGTGGCGCGTGCAGGCGCGGCAGTAACGCCAGCGCAGGGAGCGGAGGATGCGTGACAGAATGAAGACGTGTTCGGCTCGGCGGAACGGGGCCATCGAGTCGGCGGAGCCGCAGAAGTAGCACTTGCTCAAGGCCGTGTCCTCCCCACATCGGGCGGATCGCGGGAACGGGCGGGGTGTCGCCGGGGCGCTTCCGAAAGATAGGCGGCGAGGCTTCCGGACGCGAGGGTTGGCTCGGAAGCCCGGGACAAAACGCTTGCCTCGCACGGGTACGCGGGCCCACCCTTGTCGGGTCGTACCCGGCCGGTGGCGCGAGCCGCGGCTTCTCCCGAGGGAGAAAAATCGAGAGGGAGCCTCGACGATGCGAGGAACCTGGACCATCCGGCGCGGGCTGCCTGGGTTGGCCGTACTCCTCCTGGCCGCGGTCGTAGCCACGCTCACGGCGGCGAGCTACCGGGAGGTACGCGAGCAGGCGCGCGCGGCCGCCGAGGCGCGTCTCGAGCGCCTGGCGGTGGAGCTGACGCGTCGCTCCGGGGGCGCGGAGTCCGTGGCCCGCCTGGCCGGCGCGGTCACGCCGGCGCTGCAGGCGCTGGTGAGCGGCGGGCCGGCCGACACGGCCGCCGCGCGCGCCGATCTGGTCCGCCTCGCCGCGGGCTCCGCGCAGAACTCGGCCGGCGTGTGGGACCGCGATGGTCGCCCGATCCTCGTCGTCGAAGGCGATTCCGCGCCCGCAGCATGGCACGACCTGCCACCCACCGCGACCGACACACCCGCCGTGAGTGCCATTCGTGCCGCGAACGACACGACCGTGTTCGCGGATGTGATCGTCCCCCTCCAGGTCGATGGCCAGACCGCCGGCTACCTCGCCCAGCGGCGACGGGTGCGGGTGTCCGCCACGGAGGAGGCCCTCGAGGCAGTGATCGGCCCCGGCGGCGCGGTGCTCTTCGGGAACGTGGGCGGTGCCGGCACGTGGGTGGACGAGACGGGAGGCGTCGCCCATCTCACGCAGCCGCCGGCCCGGCCCGGTGTGGGCACGTACGCGCTCGGCGACACGACCTACATAGGATTCGCGCAGCCCATCCCGGAGACCCCATGGCTGCTGCTCGTCGGGATGCGGGAGGCGCACGCACTCGCGCCGGCCAACGCGTACCTCGGCCGGATCGTCGTCGTGGCGGTCGCCCTGCTCCTGCTGGGCGCGTTCGTAGCCGCGATGCTGAGCCGCCGGCTCACGCGCCCCATGGCCGGAGTGGTGGAAGCTGCGTCCGGCATCGCCGCAGGCGACTACTCGCGCCGCGTGACCATGGCGGGACCGCAGGAGCTGAAGCAGCTCGCGTCCGCGTTCAACACCATGGGGAACCACGTCGAACGCCGGACGCGCGAGCTGGCGACGAGCGAGGCGCGCTTCCGGTCGCTCGTGACCGCGTCGTCGCAGGTGGTGTGGACCACCGACCCCGACGGCCGCGTGCGCGGCCCGATCCCGAGCTGGCAGGCATTCACCGGCCAGGAGGAGGATCAGGTGCGCGGGACCGGCTGGACACTGGCCGTCCATCCGGATGACGCCGCGCGCATGCTGCGCGCGTGGCGCAACGCGATCGAGGAAAGCAGCCCGTTCGAGACCGAGTGTCGCGTCCAGCGTCACGATGGCGCGTGGCGCATCATGGAGCTCCGCGCCGTTCCGGTAACGAACCCCGATGGTTCGACGCGCGAGTGGGTCGGTACGGGCACGGACGTCACCGAGAAGACGCAGGCGGAGCGCGCGCTGCGCGAAAAGGAAGACGAGTTGCGTCAGGCCCAGAAGATGGAGGCGGTCGGCCGCCTCGCCGGCGGCGTCGCGCACGACTTCAACAACCTGCTCACGGCCATCCTCGGTCCCGTCTCCATGGCGCAGGACCACTTGCCGAAGGAGCATCCCGCGCGCGCGGAACTCGATGACATCCGCACGGCCGCGCTGCGCGCCGCGGACCTCACGCGCCAGCTCCTCACGATGAGCCGGCAGAGCACCGTGAGCGAGACCGTGCTTGACCTGAGCGGCGTCGTCTCCGACACGGGACGCCTGCTGCAGCGCGTGATCGGCGAGCGGATCGAACTGAAGCTCTCGCCCGCGTCATCCGGGTGCATGGTGCGCGCCGACCGCGCGCACCTCGAGCAGGTGATCCTGAACCTCGCCGTCAATGCACGCGACGCGATGCCCGACGGGGGCCGCCTCACGATCGAAACGCGTGCTGTGGAACTCGATGAGGGCTACGCCGCGCAGCATCCGCACGTCGAGGCCGGCCCCTACGCTCTCCTCGCCATCACAGACACCGGCTCGGGCATCGATCCGGCCGTGCTGCCACACATCTTCGAGCCGTTCTACACGACGAAGGAAGCCGGCAAGGGAACCGGTCTCGGCCTCGCGACCGTGCACGGCATCGTGCGCCAGGCCGGCGGCCACGTGCGCGTGTTCAGTCAGGCCGGACGCGGCACCACCTTCCATATCTACCTGCCGCTCGTGGAAGCCGATGCGATCGTCACCGGCGCTGCGTCGGATCGTGCACCCGCCCGCGGCGGCCGTGAGACGATCCTGCTCGTCGAGGACGACGACGCGGTGCGCGGCGTCGCGGTGCGCAGTCTCGCACGCCTCGGCTACGAGGTGATCGAGGCGGCGGACGGCCACGAGGCGCTCGAGCGCTTCGCGCAGATCCGCGATCGCGTACGCCTCGTCGTCACCGATGTCGTGATGCCCGGCATGTCGGGCGGCGAGCTGGCCGAGCGCATCGCTGCCGAACGGCCCGGACTCCCCGTGCTCTTCCTCTCCGGTTATGCCGACGAAGCCGTGTCACGCGGCGTCATCCGCGAAGGTGCACGTTTCCTGCGGAAGCCGTTCACGCCCGACATGCTGGGCGACCGCGTGCGCGCGCTCCTCGACGGCGCTACGGCAACCACGCCGGGACTCCACGTTCCCGTTTCGGGAGAGTCCTGACGGATCCAACAACTCGGAGGCACCATGCGCAGGTCCACTCTCGCGGGCATGTTGCTCACCTCACTGGTCGTTGTCGCGTGCGGCGACGACGACTCGTCCGGTCCCGATGGCGGCGGTCCCGCCGATGACCTGATCGGTACCTGGGAGGCCACCAGCATTCAGACCCCCGTCAGCGACCTCATCGCTCTCGGGCTCACCTTCGAGGTCACGCTCAGCGACGACAGCTATACCTACGTCGTCACCGGCGACGGGCTCGGCGCCTTCTGCGAGGAGGAGCTGTCGTGCACGGTGACGGGCGACTACACGGCGACGGCGACGACGGTAACGCTGGACCCCGGAACCGTGGACGCACTCACACTGAACTGGACGCTCTCCGGTTCTACGCTCACCCTGACGGGCACCATCGACGAGACGCCAGTGACGTTCGTGTTCCAGAAGCAATAGGATGGGAAAACGGCCGCCGGAGCGTTCCGGCGGCCGTTCGTAAGAGCGGGCGATGGGATTCGAACCCACGACCCTCAGCTTGGAAGGCTGATGCTCTAGCCAACTGAGCTACGCCCGCAAGGCGAACGATCTCGTCACGCCGGCACGACTCGGGATCCCTGGCTCGCCAGACGCCCTGTCACGGCTGGACGCCACACGTCGATCACGGCCCCACGAATCCTGATCCGTCGCACCCGCGTAACATGTCAAACTCACGGCGCCGAGGCGACAGGTCAAGATCGGAGACCCGCCCGGCCCTGCGCGCTCGAGCGGGCCGCACCACGATCCAATCCCGGCAGCGGGTTTCATTCGATCATGCGGCGACTGTTGATCGGCGAGCGGCCCGCAGCCGAACGACCTGCCCGAACAGGGCCGGAGCCGCGGCGAGGAGGGCAATCGGTATCCAGTCGGCCAGCGTGAGAGGGGTCACGTCCAGAAGTCTCGCAAGCGGCGTCAGATAGACCGCGAGCAGCTGGAACGCAAGAACGATCGCCACGGCTCCCAGCGACCAGTGATTCGCGAGGGCGCGTCGCGCGCCCAGAACCGGCCGGTTGCTGCGTGCATTGCCCAGGTGGAAGAGCTGCGCCAGAGCGAGCGTCATGAAGGCGAACGTGACCGCGCGTTCGACGCCGCCCGTCCCGAGGGCGTACACGAATGCCGCGAGCGTCGCCGCAGTGATCACGACCGCGTACATCGCGACCGATCGGAAGAACCGGCGCGACAGGATCGCCGCGTGCGGATCGCGCGGCGGCCGGCGCATGACGTCCGGCTCAGCCGGCTCCAGCGCGAGCGAGAGCGCCGGGAACGTATCCGTCAGGATGTTCAGCCAGAGTAGCTGCAACGGTGTCAGAGGGACGGGCAACCCGACGACCGCCGCCCCGAGCAGGGTGAGCACCTCGGCCAGGTTGCAGCTGAACAGATAGTAGGCGAACTTGCGGATGTTGTCGTAGATGACGCGCCCTTCCTCGATGGCCGCGCCGATCGTCTGGAATCGATCATCCGACAGGACCACGTCCGCCGCTTCCTTGGCGACGTCGGTTCCACGACGGCCCATGGCGACCCCGACGTCCGCCTTCCTCAGGGCGGGGGCGTCGTTCACACCGTCGCCGAGCATCGCGACGACATCCCCGCGCGACTGGTACGCGTCCACCAGCCGGAGCTTGGCCTCCGGGCTCACGCGACTGAACGCGCCGACGTCGCGGATCAGGGCGGGCAGCTCGGCCGCGGCGGCCGACTCGAGCTCACGACCTTCCACGACCCGGTCGTCGGACGCCATCACGCCGAGCTCGCGCGCAACGGCCTCCGCCGTCAGCCGCTGGTCGCCCGTCAGCATCACCGTCCGGATGCCGGCCGCGCGGAAGTCGGCGACCGCTTCCTTCACGCCCGGCGATGGCGGGTCGATCATGCCCGCGAAGCCGACGAACGAGAGGTTGGTGAGCGCCGCCTCGCCGGCGCGGTCGACGGTGCCGCTGGCGAGAGCGAGCACGCGCAAACCGCGGCGGGCGAGCGCTGCGTTCACCGCCTGCAGCGCGGCGCGCCCCGCCTCATCCAGCGCCCGATCGCCGTCTGAATCGAGCGTGCGTGTGCAGAGCGACAGCACCCGGCCGGGAGCGCCCTTGACGAACGCGGTCAGCAGGCCGTCGTGGCGATGGAACGTCGCCATGAGCTGACGTTCGCTCGAGAACGGCACCTCTCCTTCGAGCGGCCACTCGCCGAGGAGCGCGGCGCGCTCGAGACCCGCCTTGCGGGCAGCCACGAGCAGGGCCGCGTCGGTCGGATCGCCGATCGCACTCCACACCCCGGCGTCCTCCTGCAGGTTGGCGTCGTTCGCGAGCGCCCCGATGCGCAGCGCGTGCGCCACGACACGGTGCGCGCCAGCATCGAACGGCTGCCCATCCACGATCACCGTCCCGACCGGAGCGTAGCCCGTGCCGGTGAAACGCACGTCGTGTCCGGCCACGTGCAGTTCCGTCACCGTCTGCTCGCCCGCGGTGAGGGTGCCCGTCTTGTCCGTACAGATCACCGTGGCGGATCCGAGCGCCTCGACGGCAGGCAGCCGGCGCACGAGCACGCGCTGGCGGGCCATGCGGTGGATGCCGACGGCAAGGGCGATCGTGATCACCGCGGGCAGACCCTCCGGGACGGCCGCAATGGCCAGCGCGATGCCCGTCTCCAGCATGGTCGGCCAGGCCAGTCCACGCAGCACGCCCGCGACGACCACGGCGCCGGCCGCAGCGAGCGCGACCCAGACGAGCCGGCGACCCAGCGCATCGAGACGTCGCTCGAGAGGCGTGCGCTCATCGCGGACGCCGCCGACCAGGAGGCCGATGCGGCCCACCTCCGTGCGCATCCCGGTCGCTGTCACGACGCCGCGGCCAGCTCCCGCTGCCGCCGTCGTCGCCTTGTAGACCATGTTCTGGCGGTCTGCGAGCGGGGTGTCGGCGTCGAGGATGACGTCGACCCTCTTGCCGACCGGCAGCGATTCCCCCGTCAGCGCCGCCTCGTTCATCCGCAGTTCGGTCGCGGCGATGAGCCGCGCATCGGCAGGCACGCTGCTGCCGGCTTCCAGCAGGATGACGTCGCCCGGAACGAGATTCCGCGCGTCGATCTCGGCAACCGAGCCAGCGCGGACGACCTGCGCCGTCGGGACGTCCAGGCGCAGCAGCGCAACCATGGCGCGTCGCGCGCGCAGCTCGGTCGCGGCCCCGAGCCCGATGTTGATGGCCAGCACGACGAGGATCGCTGCGGCATCGAGCGGGTCACCGGCGAGGTAGGCGATCACCGAGGCCACGAACAGCAGCCCGACGACGATGCTCGCCGCCTGGTCGACGATGATGCGGAGAGTGGAGCGCGTCCGCGGCGGCCGCAGCACATTCGGGCCCACCGCGGCCAGGCGGCGGGCGGCCTCGTGCTGTGACAGGCCGGCGTCCGACGACTCGAGGTGCGCGAGCGCGTCGCGGACGGAGAACGAGTGCGGCGCCACCGCGTCCTTTGCGGCGAAACGCGAATCAACCCTCGTTTTGACACTCACCTCGGGATCTCCCTGCCCTCGGTCGTTGCCTAACGCGTTCGTTCACGACATCGGCTCCGCGCCTCACCAGGAGCGGCGAGTGGACGACCGGCGCGTCGCAACGATGAGTGGCCGCGGGGGAAGCCGCTGCCTGCCGACCTATTACATCGACGGAATCATGATCGAACGGGTGGCCGAGATCGACGAGTTGGTCCCGGCCGGCACGGCGCGCGCGGTGGAAATCCATCGCCGCGCGTCCACGGTGCCGCCCAGTTCCATTCGCCCCTTCAACAACGACTGCGGAGCGATCGTGTTCTGGACGTCGATGTCCTTCGGAGGTGAGAGCTGGCGGTCGGATTCGAACCGACGACCTGCTGATTACAAATCAGCTGCTCTGCCAACTGAGCTACGCCAGCAACGTATTTCCTACCTTCGACTTACAGCTTTCGCGACACCTCCGAGATTCCGTGTTGGGGCACGCATGGGGCACACACCCGAACGGGTCAGGTCGGGGGCGCTTCGTGGGAAATCGCCATCAGGATGCACAGCATCATCAGGATCCCCGTCACTAGACCCACTAGGAACGCAGAGCATCCATTTCTACCCTTCCCGCTCGAGCCGTTCCGCCAGCTTCAGCAGCTCGCCGCCCCGCTTCCGTGCGAGGGCGGCCAGCACGGGCTCCCAGCCCTCGGGGGGCTTCCGGTACGATGGGGAGCTGGCGTCGAGCCGCGCCTGTTTCACGGTCGCGTAGGACACGCCGAGCGCGTCGGCCACGGCCGCGAGCCCGACGCCCCGCTCGGCGAGCCGGTCAGTAGCTTCCCTGAAAGTCACGTCACCCGGATAGTTGACAGAGGGTCAGAGTGTCACCCATAATGGAGACACACCCGGCCGGTTCGCAACCGTCACTTCAACACGGAGGCACGACATGCCCGAAACAGTCGCCCGCACCGACGCATCCGACCCGCCGAGGGTAGGGGGCGGGCACATCTTTTTCGAGGTCGCACAGGCAATCCGCCCGATCTACGCCGTTGTGATGGCCGGCGAAGAAATCCACGAGCTGCACCTGAGCGATCGCGACGATCTCCGTTGCGACCGTGAGGATTGGGCGGGCGACGTGGCTCGTATCGCCGGCCAGTCGTTCGCAGACCTGCGCAAAGAGTACGAAGGTCGCCGGTTCGCCGAAGGTGCGGAAACGCTGCTCACCGAGGCCGAATGCCGCATCCTGGCGATCCAGGGGCTGGCCGTAGCGGCGAAAATGGCCGCCTCGTACGGTCCCACGCCCGACGCGAGCGCGCCGTTCCCGGAGTACGTCGCCGCGTTGTCTATCCACGCGACGGAGACATGGGAATGGCTCGGCAACCGCGAGGTGTGGGGCGACGTTTACGACTACTAAGCCCCCCTCGAAGCATTCCGCACGAAATGGGGGCGGCCCGCATCGTCGGCGCCGCCCCGTTTCATTCCTCTTCGGCCTTCAGGTATACCTCGACGTCCGCAAGCGCGGCCTGGGTCCACGGCTGGCCGGTCTGCGGGTCGATCTTCGCCGCGGCCGACGTAAGGCCCGCATAGGCAGTGTCACCCGGCTTGCGGACCCCTACAGCGGCCGGCACGCCATCGGACAGCAGCCCCATCCGTATCGTGAGCGGGCCGCTGTTCGGGAGCCGTGCGACGGTGAACGCGGCGACGGCGTGAATCTTCTGCCCGCCCCCGGCGGCCGGGAGGGTCGCGTGCTGTTCCACGTCGCCATCCAGCATATCGACGTGCGTTGTGTCGCCATCGTCGGGAACCTCGCCGAGATCCGCATCGTCGGCCGGGTAGAAGTCCACAACCCCCGGCCCCAAGAAGCCGGTCCCTGCGCCGCCTGCGCGATCGTCGAGGTAGACGTCCGTGATCCAAACGAACGCGTTCGGGATGCCGCTGAATCGGATGCGCTCGCACCCGCCGGCCACGCCCCCGAGGTTGCGGTTGCTGCCCCCGAACGAGAAGAGCTGCGTTTCGTGCTGATGCACGCGCACCTCGAAGTCCCCGGCGGATTCGAGCGCCGCCGAAATCTCGACGTAGTACTCGGCGCCCGCCTCGAGCGGATCGAGCGCCTGCCCTTGGAGTAGCGTCGTGCTGCGCTTCACCTGGAGGTAGCCGTCCGCCGAGATCCCGAGCGATGCGATCGCGCCACCGCCCGCCGGAAGGAACGTCACGATCGGAACCTCGGTGCCGAATGCAGTCGCGCGGAACCGGAACCCAAGCACGAGCTCCGTCGCGTTCGGGATCGCGCGCAGGATCGAATCCGAAGACCCCGACAGCCGCAGCATCCGCCGCGACGTGGCCGGTTCGACGGCCACGGTTGCGTTGCCGGTCGTCAACGTGAACGAGCCCGAGCCGATCGCGTGCGAGATGTCGCCGATGTGCCCGAATCCGAAAATGAACGGGAGCGGCGAGGCGGGCGCCGACGTGTTGAAGTTGTCCCAGTACGCCGGCCGCGCGGGCGTCCCGCCTTCGCTGCTGCCAGTGACGCGTGCAACCTCGAAGCGCACGCTTACGGCCGTGATGTCGCTGTACGGATTCGCCATCCGCAGCGCCTCGACCCACTCGAACGGTGCGCCGCCCGCGTCGGCCGCGTAGCTGAAGACGATCTCGTCCGTCGCGCTTTCGTGATGGATCTTGAGCCAATCGGTTTCCCCGGCTTCGAATCCACCCAGGTGGTTGTACGCGTTTGCGGCAGGCCCTCCGTCGCGAACAATCACATTCAGCGCCCAGCCGCTCGCGCCGTCGAGCGTGCGCCACTGCACCCAATGCGTCGAGTCGATCAGGATATACCAGCGGGAATCGCGCTTGATCGGATGCCCTTCGCCGCTATTGGTAGGCTGAACGATGCGCACATAGGCGTAGGAGTCCGTCAGGTCATAGGTGCCGGCGGATTCGATGTAGACGTGCGTCGGTGTCGCCGGCTCCGCGGTCGCTGCCGACTCGACGGCCAGCTCGAGCTGCCCGTTCTCTTCCTGCGCGTAGCCGGTAACGTTGCCGGTATCGCCCGCCACCCACAGCGGCGAGAGGTCGTTATCGGAAAAGTCGTCAATCAGCGTTTCGAGCTTCGCCATGCGTTGCGCTCAACGTGCGGGATGGAAGCACCTGGGCGGGGGCAAGGCCCACGGCCGGCGCCGCCGCGCCTTCCTCGACGCGCGCCGCCCAGGGGTGATTGAGGAGGAAGGGCGAACGTCGGCCGACTGCGAGCGTGCGCCTGCGTTCACGCGAGTCTTGCCGACGCCACCCTTTCCGATATGCAGGAGGGGCGGCCGTAGCGCCGCACACGGCTCGAAGCCAAAGCCGCCCAGGCCCCGAAAGCCTGGAGAACTACGGACCGCCCCTGAACGTCAGTCGTCATCCTTCGCCACGGCGATGCAATCGCGCGGCCGATTGCCCGGCTTCGTTTCGCGGCCGGTGCAGCGCGCGCAGCCGCAACCCGCGAAACGCACGTCGAGGTCCGAAATCCAGCGCCGGCGATTCTGCGTCAGCGCGAGCCAGCGCGCGTTGGCGCGGCGCCAGTCGTGTTCGGCCAGCTCGCGCGCCGTGCGCGCCAGGATGATTTGATCGTACAGCTTTTCGCGTTGCCGTTCGTGCGCCGGCCGCGGCCGCTCGCCACGGCCCACGTTCCTGTAGTCGCGCTCGGCTGCGTGCAGCGCCTCGATCGCCGCGTTGATTGCGAGGCCCGCATCGTCGCGCGCGATCCTCGCCGCCTCGAGCGCCTCATCGAACGGAGTCGGCGGATCCGGCTCCTTCGGGACCGTGAACCGCTGCGCACGCGCGGCCTCCCACACCTTCAGGTCCAGCTCGCGCTCTCCGGGCGGCTCGATGTGCTGCGCCGCCGCGCGGATCAGCTCGACGTCCTTCGCGTCGACGTACGGCCGCCCCCCGCGCACGAGATCGCGCGCCGCCGCAAGCAGCTCGGCGATCCCGCCGAAACGACGGCCCGCCACCTCGAGGCCCGCACCGTTTCCGTTCGCCTTCGTACCCAAGTCCCGGTCCATTCTGGATGATCCTCCGTTCACGACATCGCGGTCCGCCCGAGCCGCGATACTGCAAAGAACCGCTCAACCTCCCGCCGAACGGCAACCTCGTGCGGGTCTTCGCGTCGAAACCGCGTCGAGCGTGCAATCACTCTCATGAACTCCTGTTCAACGGCTTCGTCGGCCGCCGCGGCTTCGAGCCGTTCGCGATCCTCGGCGCGCGCCTCGAGCGTGCGCGTCCCGCGGCTGGCGCCGACCAGGACGGGCGACACCTCGCGCGGTGTGACGCTCGCCATGACGCGTTTCGCGCCGCGCGCGCGCAGCTCGCTACTGAGCGGGCCTTCCCGAACGGTCGTGTTGGGCCAGACCCAGGACCATTCCACCGGGACGCCCGACTCCTGAAGCGCGCGGATCGTCCCCCAGGCCGCATGTGCGTGTGGAAGATCGACGAAGTATTTCCCGCGAAATACGAATGCGTCGGCGCCGTCCACCTTCTCCTGGAAGATCCGGCCGGCGCCCACCGGGAGCGCCGCGTGCAGTGCAGCATCGTGATTCCAGGTGGACATCAGCACGGGCGAGCCGTGCATGATCGCGCCGGGTAGCAGCACGTCGCCGTCTTTGTCCGGCACGCCCGCGGTCGCGATGACGGCGGCAACCTCGCCCCTATTCCGGTCCGAATCACTCATGGATCGAAAGTTACGCAGCGTCGCCGCGGGGTGAGTGGACATCCATGTCCACCGCGTTTCGCTGCCAGCGCCGGAGCCGGCGGGCCACGGAATCCGATGGGCGCGTGTTCAGGTCGGAATCGTCCTCGAGGCCCAGCGCCTCGCACGCCTCCGCGAGCGCATCCAGCTCGCCAAGCGTTTCGCCGGCCGCGGCGTGGATGTCGGCCGCCAGGAGCCGCATCGCGCACACGGTCACGACGTCGCGCAGCGGCGCGCACGCACGCCAGCCGCCGCGCGGCAGGCCCATGACGCCCTCGAAGCGTTCGACGGCCGCGCGATCGTCGGGCGGTAGCACCGCCCAACAGGCGTCGAGATCAGGCAGGAGGCGATACACGGAAGACCAGCCGGCAACAGAGCCGGCACGTCCACCAGCCCAGGTAACAGCGGTCAAGGACGGGCCGAACGCACCGGCAGTATTTCCGCTCGGGCGCGACCGCGGCCGTTTCAGGCGGTTCCGGCGCCGGCTCGGGCGATTTTGTTGCGCGCCTCGCGATTTTTCTTGGCGTCCCCATCAAAATCCTTGTCGTTTAGCGAAAATGTTTGGCGCGGGCGGTCCGGTCAGGGGGTGCCCGAAAGAAACGGGGTCGCTGGGAGTCGAGGCCTGCGTCATGCCGCGTCGCCTCCGGGCGGGGGCCCAGCCGCCAGCTCCTCGAGCATCCCGAGCGCGCGCCGCTTCGCCTCGATCAGCCGATCCAGTCGCGTCGTGCGGATGCCTTCGTGCTGCGCCGCGGCCCTGTCGGCTTCGAGGCGTGCGAGCTGTTCGCGCAGCCGGGCGATTCCCTGCGGAATATCCGAGGTCGTCATGGCCGGCCGGCTTCCCACCCGAGCGGACACGGCTGGCGTCGGCCATCGGCACCGCGATGCCGCGGCCCTACCGTCGTCCCTTTGTGCCGACACAGCCGCGGCGTATCAAGCCAGGCGAGCGGACAGGAGCAGGTGAGCGCGAATCCGCCGCAGCATGGGCACGGCTCGGCTTCGCAACCGGCGCGATGCAGCTCGCCCGCTCCCGCGCCGCACTCCCAGCATGAGCCGTCGCCGGCCGTGCTCCATCGGTTGTCTGGTCCCTGCGGAATCCGTTCGAGGCGTGCGCGTCGAAGCGGGATGATCGTCATTGATCCCTTCCGGCGAATGGCAGGCAGAACGCCACGGCGAGGGCGGCCATGAGCAGGCGGAGCAGCCTTCCCATGCGTCCCCGTCCCCCGTTCCCGTCCTTACTTAGGACGGGGAAACGGGACGGGTTGGGCGCGTCCGCGGAAAAAGCTAGTCGGGACGCGGCCGGGACGGGTTGGGACGGGTTGCGGGACGCGTTCCCGCAAAAAAGCTCGGGACGGGTTCGGGACGGGTTGCGATCGGGGGTCATAGGTCGATCTCCTCCTGGCCGGCAGCGATCCACCGATCGCCCTTGCCGGGGGTCTTCTTGATCGTCCCTGCGGCGTGGAGCTGCACGATCGCGCGCCGCACGTCGGCCGCGCGCTTCCCGACGCCCTGAATGGTGGCGGTCGTGCTCGCGCCGGGGTGCGCGACGATGTACGCGAGCACCATCGCGTCCAGCGTCGGCTCGGAGCCGGTGGCCAGCTCGAAACGGTTGCCTACCTTCCGCACGGCGAACGGTTCGACAGGCCAGCGCGCGCGGCCCTTGAACCGGCGCAGGGTGAGGTCGTCCTTCACCGGCTCCATCTCATACAGACAGTCGAACGCGGCAGCGATCTCGAGCGCGCCTCGGTATGCGCCATCGCTTCGCCGGGGGTGATGAAGCACGAGCAGGCCGACGTCGTAATCGCGGGCGAGCTGAATCCACGGCCGCACCAGGCTTCCCCAACCCGAGTTGTCGCCGTCCTCCGGTGCGCGTCCGAGCTGCACGCGCGCCAGCTCCATGAGGCTATCCACTACCACGATGCTGGCCGGCAACTCGGCGAGCTGCGCCTTGGTGTCCTCGAGGATGGTGCGTCGTGCGAGGGCCACCATGCGCACGCGATCTCCGTCCGCGCCCATCTCGGAGAATCGACGCACGCCATCGCCCATCGCTTCCTCAAGCCCGAGCCAAAGCGCGTTGGCCTGCGCGACATCGCCGCCGAAGATCGGCTCGCCGCGAGAGACGTGCGCGACGCACGCCGCCGCGATCGTTGACTTTCCCGCCTTATCGCCGCCGACAACCGCGGTCGCGCGTCCGCGCCACACCACGCGGCGGATGATCTCTTCGGGCGGACGTAGCAGCTCCGGCCGTGCGAGTGCGTCGGCAAGGCTGAGAAACACGGGAGTGTCGGCGTCGGGATCGTCGGGACGATTCGCGGCGGGTTGTTCCCCGGCGTTGCGCGTTGCGGCGCGTGCGTGTGCGCGGATGTCTTCAGCGACCGGAATGACGGTCGCCATCATGCCACCTGGCGCGCCCGGAATGCGCTGCGGATCGTCCGCTCGATCTCGCGCACCGGGAGCCCGGTCGCGCGCGCGGCGACGGTAAGCGCGGCCTCTACTGCATCAGCGTGCGCCTCGCCGGCCGCCACGAAGCGCGCGAGCGAATACGCGGCCCGGTTCAGCGCGTTGTTGCGCTCGCCTTCCGTCGCGACGGCCAACGCCTCGCACTCGCGCACGATTGCGGCGACGATGTACGCGCAGCTCGTGCCGGTCGGTATCGGGCGCACGGGCGCGCGCGGCGGTTCGGGCGGGCGCAGCGCGGCAAGTACAGCGGGCGGTAGCGGCCCAACATCGGCGATCCGTCCAGACCAGCGGTAGACGTGCCCGCTCGGATGCACGGACGGCGGGAGCATTACGTACCCACGATCCGCGCGCACGTCGAGCAGGCCGTGCAGCTTCGTGTTGCCGATCGGCGGCCCGCCCGGATGTCGGAAATAGAGATGCCGGCCGCGCGGGGTGAGTACAGCGAGCCCGGCATCCAGCGCACCGAGCCGGCGCGCTTCCGCCTCGCCGTCCGCATGGTCGTAGTCGAGTACGATCAGCCCGGCACGGCCCGGCGGGAATCCGATGTTGGCGTGCGGGGTCTGGCGCCACCACCTGGCGACGATCTCAGCATCTACGGTCGCGTCCTGGAATCCGTGCGACGCAGCCGGTTCCTTCGCCCGAGGGCGGCATCGGAAGACCGGCCAGCCCTGCCGCGCGTAGGCGAGCGCCGCGTCGGCGAGCGTCACGTGCCCGCCTCGACGGTCAGCGACTCCACCGCCCGCCGGAGCTGATGCACCCTCCCGACGAGGCGACGCGCATCGTCGTGCGCCAGCGCGGCGCGGTCGCGCACGCCGAGCGGCGCCGACCCGAGCGCACGCGTCAGGCGCTCGACGCCGCGCAGTAGGGCGCCCGCGACGGCTTCGGCCTGGCGGGCCTCCCACAGTGCATCGGGCGTCATGGTGGAGCGCCCTATGCTGCGGGCCGCGGCCGGGAATCCTCGGCGGCGGGCTGCGCGCGCAGCCACTCGCGCACCTCGGTCTCTAGCCAGTACACGATCCCGCCGGACCGCCGCCGCCGCGGGAAGGTACCGTCGCGCTCGCGCCGCCATATGGTCGTGCGCGACAGGCCGGCCATCCGCTCCACCTCCGACGCACGCAGTGCCCGCTCGTCCATGTGACCCCCCCGTGTGTGTATGTGGATGTGCATGCACGATACGCCGGGGGTCGCGGCGTGCGCATCGCCGGATTATTCGATTTTCGTGGCGGAATCAGCGGCGCGGATAGACGTACTTGTCGAGCGTATCCGGCGGCACGCCGGTTTCCTCCGCAACGCGATCGAGTGCGGCGCGGTAAGCGTCGCTGGCGGGAAGCTCGCGGCCATGCTTGCGCTTCCATTCGCGCGCGTAGCGGGGATGCTCGAGCACGCGATGCCACCGCTGCACGCGGTTGGAGAGCCACAACCTCCGCCAGTGGTGCGCAGACAGACGTGCCTCGATTTTGTCCTTTACGGGTCGCCCGCGCGTGCGGGGAACCTTGATCGTGCCGTCGAGTCGGCCCGCGATGTACTGGCGGATATCCTCGGGTATCGGCTGGTCATAGTCGCGAAGCCACCCGGCCAAGACACGATTCGACGGATGCCAACGCCCCCCGCGAATCCAAAGGAACAACTCGAGCTCGCCGTCGACGGACGTCATCGACTTGAAGGCCGCCCGCAGCTGGGGCGGCAGGTACTTCATCCGGTCGATGTAGGAGCGCGCGTCATCGCTCATGCAACCGCCTTTCGCACCCACTCGCCCCACGCCGCGAGCGCAGCGCGCTTCTCGGCGAGCAGGTAGCGTTCGCGGTCGCCGGTGTAGCGGGAAAATCCGAGCGTGTTTTCGGCGTGCCCGAGAACGGCGTCGGCGACGTGAGGGGCGATGCCGAGCCCACCGTCCTCTTTCGCACGCGTTGCCCAGGTGCGGAACGTCCTGCGTGCGTCGTGCATCGTCCAGTGCGGGATGCGCGCGGTCTTCCGCACACGGGCGAGGGGCTTCCCGAAGTTGGTCAGGTGGCCGGCCTTCGTGCCGGTGCGCGACGGGAACACATACGGCCCGACGCGAACGGGATCGCCGAGCTGCTTGAGCAGCGCCCGCGCTTCGGGCGCGAGCGGAACGAGGTGCGTCCGCTTCCCCTTGAAGTTGTCTGCGCTGATCGTCCAGAGCCCGCCATCGATCTCATCCCAACGCATGGCGAGAATGGATCCGATCCGCTGCGCCGTGAGGAACGCGAGCCGCACGGCCGCGCGAACGTGCAACGGCTCCCGCTCCGTCGCGGCCCACACCTTTTTCAGCTCCTTTGCGCTCAGGTAGCGTTCACGCGCCCGCTCCGCGGCCGGCGGTTGGACCATGTGCGCGGGATTCGCCTCGAGGCCTGGGAAGCCGCGACGCAGCCCATCGTTGTAGATCAGTCGGATCAGTCCGAGCGCACGGTTGGCGTTGATCGGTGCGCGCTTCGCGATCTTCTCCACGAGCTGCACGACTTCCCGGCGCGTGATGCCGCTCGCGTCACGATCGCCCCATAGCGGCAGGATGTCGCGCTCGAGCTGGCGCAGCCGGCCGGTGTGCGTGCGCTCGCGCGTCTTCGCCTTCCGCGCCTCGAGTACTTCGTCGGCGAGCGCGCGGAAGGTGCGATCACCACTGCGCCGCTCCTGCTTCTCCGCGGCGGGATCGTCGCCCGCGTCGGCGCGCACCAGGACCGCACGCGCGGCCTCGCGCGCGTCCGCGAGTCCGAGCCGCGGGAAGATCCCGAGCTTGTGGCGCCGGTGCGTGCCGTTCACGCGATAGCGCACGATCCACGTCTTCGACGTGCGGCCGACACGCAGAATGAGGCCCGGCATCGTCGTATCCCAGTAGTCAACGCGTGCGTCGCCATTCGTGCGCAGGTTCTCGACGGTGCGCGCCGTCAGCTTCACCTTGGGCACGGTTGCCTCCTGAAGAGTCAGCGGCCCCGTTGCGTCCCATAGGTGCCCCACTCAACGGCTCCGATTGGGGCACACATGGGGCACTCAGAACATGAAAACGGGCGGAACGAGTTGAAACGATACGAAACGGAATATGGGACGGAACCCGGTGCAACTGCAATACTTGGATGGGCTACGGTGGAACGGATTGAAGCGGGGTGAAACGGGGAGTCGGATACTTACAAATCAGCTGCTCTGCCAACTGAGCTACGCCAGCGTGCCTCAACGTTAATGGGTCACGCCCACGAGGTCGAGTGTGCGTTGGCACCCGCCCCAGTCACCCGTCCCGACTCGCCCGCCTCACGTCGCCCGCAGGTCCCGCCGCACGTCCCGCACTGGCGGCGCGGGCCTTGGTCCGGCAACATGCCGAGGCGAAAATACGGGAGGCTGATATGGCGGACACCTACACCGAGGCCGTCGTGCGCGGCTTCGCGAAGTACACCGAGCTGGAACCGGAACGCATCCAGCTGGAGACCCGGCTGGAGGAACTCGGCGTCGACTCTCTGGACACCATGAGCCTGGTGGCAGACCTCGAGGACGAGTTCAAGGTCACGCTTTCCGATGATGACCTCGAGACGCTCGACACCGTCGGGGATGCGGTGCGCGCGCTACGCAACGCGTGCGAGCCGACGGCTGCGGAGTGATGCAGCGCAGGGTAGTCGTGACCGGCATGGGCGTGGTCTCCGCGCTCGGGCCGGACCTCTCCGCGTTCCGCAACGCGCTGTTCGCGGGCCGCAGCGGGGTCGCTCCACTCGAACAGATTCCCCTCGACAGGCTCCGCTTCCGTGACGGCGCACAGGCGCGAAACTTCGACGCATCCGCTCACTTCTCGGAGAAGCAGGCGGGCATGCTCGACCGGTTCGCACAGCTCGCCCTCGTCGCCGCGCGCGAAGCCGTAGCCGATGCCGATGTGCCGTGGACCGATGAACTGCGCGCCCGCACCGCCGTCATTACCGGCTCCAGTCTGGGCGGCCAGAGCACGCTCGATGAACGTTTCCTGCAGCTCTACGGCGAAAATGCGCCGCGCATGCATCCACTCACCGTTCCGCGCGTGATGGCGAACGCGGGCGCCAGTCACATCTCGATGGAGTTCGGCCTCGGCGGACCCGCGTACACGGTTTCATCCGCGTGCGCGTCCTCCGCGCACGCCATCGGCCAGGCCTACTGGATGGTGCGCAGCGGTCAGGCACGAGCCGCGGTGACGGGAGGGAGCGAGGCACCGTTCAGCCTCGGACACCTGCTGGCATGGGATGCCCTGCGCGTCGTTACGCGCGACGCATGCCGCCCCTTCGCACGCAACCGGAGCGGCATGATCCTGGGCGAGTGCGGCGCGATGCTCGTGCTCGAGCCGCTCGACGATGCGTTGCGCCGCGGCGCCACGATCTACGGTGAGATCGTCGGCTTCGGGATGTCAGCCGACGCACAGCATCTCACTCACCCGTCACCCACGGGTGCGGCTGCCGCGATCCGTGCGGCGCTCGACGATGCGGAATTGAATGCCGACGGGATCGGCTACATCAATGCGCACGGCACGGCAACAGCAGCCAACGACAGCATGGAGGCGGCCGCGATCCATGACGTGCTCGGGCCGCATGCGGCGGATGTCTGCGTGAGTTCGACCAAGGCGGCACACGGGCATTGCCTCGGCGGGGCGGGCGCGATCGAGGCGGTGGCCACCCTGTGCGCCATGCAGCAGGGCGTACTACCGCCTACGCTGAATCACACGGAAACCGATCCCGAATGCGCGCTGGACGTGGTGCCGAACGAAGCGCGTGAAAGGCGCGTAGACGCCGCGCTCTCGCATTCGTTCGCGTTCGGCGGGCTGAATGCGGTGCTCGCCTTCCGAAGGAACGGAAGCTAGCGACGACGCCAGCGCACGCCCTGCGGCGTGTCCTCCACCACCACACCCGCTTCCGTCAACTCGTCGCGAATGCGATCGGCCGCAGCGAAGTCGCGGCGTCCGCGCGCGGCGCGCCGCTCCTCGATCCGGCTTTCGACCCAGCTCGCGAAGTCTTCATCGACCGATTCCATCTCGGCGCGCGCGAGCGTGATGAAGCCGAGCACATCGTCGATGCGCGCAAGCGCGTCCCGCGCGGCCGCCAGCTCGTCCGGGCGGACGGCCGGCGCAGCATCGAGCCGTGCGTTTACGTCGCGGATGAACGGGAACACCACCGCCAGCGCGTTCGGCGTGTTGAGGTCGTCGTCCATCGCCTCTTCGAACCCCGCGAGCGCGGCCGACGACAGCTCCGCGAGCCCGGAGTCGGGCGCGTCGCCGGCTGTGGCCGTTTCCTCGAGCCGGCGCGCGAACTCCACGATGCGGCGCAGCGCCGTCTTCGCGTCCTCGAGCCCATCGAACGAGAAGTTCAGCTCGCGGCGGTAGTGCGCCTGGAGCAACAGGTACCGGATCGCGGACGGCGCGAAGCCACGCTCGAGCAGATCGGCGATGCGATAGTCGTTGCCCTTCGACTTCGACATCTTCTCGCCGTTCACCTTGAGGTGCGTGACGTGCAGCCACGTGCGCGCGAACGGCTTCCCGGTCGCCGCCTGTGACTGCGCGATCTCGTCCTCGTGATGCGGGAAGATCAGGTCCTCGCCGCCCGCGTGGATGTCGAATGTCTCGCCCAGCTCCGCCATGGACATCGCGGAGCACTCGATGTGCCAGCCCGGCCGCCCCTCGCCCCACGGCGTCTGCCACGCGGCGCCGGCGCGGCGATCCGCATCCTTCGCCGCCTTCCACAGCGCGAAGTCGCGTGCGTCCGCCTTCTCGTACTCGTCCGCATCGATCGCGCGCGAACGATCCGCGAGCCCCGCGCCCGCGCGCACGTGGTCGAGCTCGATGCGCGACAGCGCACCGTACTCGGGATACGACGAGATGTCGAAGTACACCGAGCCGTCCACGACGTACGCGTGACCGCGCTCGATCAAACGCGCGATCAGTGCGATCATCTGATCGATGTTCTCCGTCGCCCGCGGGTACACGTCCGCACGGCGGATGGCGAGGGTGTCGAGATCGCGGAAGAACGCTTCGGTCTGCGGCCCGGTGATGCTGCCGATGTCCATGCCCTGCTGCGCCGCGGCGTCGATGATCTTATCCTCGACGTCCGTAAGGTTCATGACGAAATGGACGTCGAAGCCCTTCCACTCGAGGTAACGGTGCAGCACGTCGACGAACAGGAACGTGCGGAAGTTGCCGATGTGCGGCGGGCGATAGACGGTCGGGCCGCAGGCATACACGCCGACGTGCGGCGGTGCCAGCGGCCGGAACTCCTCGAGGGAGCGGCTGAGCGTGTTGTAGAGGTGAAGCGTCATCCCGGCGCCGTCTTCAGTGGAGCAGCCGGATCTCCGTGATCCGCCACTCGCCCTGCTCGAGCTGCAGCGCCAGGAAGACCGTGGCGCGGACGGGGATGGTAGTCCCGCGGGAGCGTGCGGTCCAGTCGAGCTCGGCGAACGCCTTGGCGGGGTCACCGCCCACCACGCGCGCGCGGCCGATCTGCACCCGCAGCGTTTCACGCTCCTCGAACAAGCGGCGCAGCATGGCCGATGCCTGGCGCGCACCGACGGGTCCGGTCTTCGCCCCGCCGAGCGCGATGCTCACGCCGTCATCGGCGAACCTGGCCGCGATGCCGCCCGCGTCGCCGCGCTGCCACGACGCCGCGAGCCGGTCCACTACCGGCCCCAGCTCCTGCGCGTGTGCCTGCAGCGGGAAGATCGCGAGCGCGAGCGCGAGGCCGAAGGTCTTCATCCAGCCGGCGCCTTGAAGCCGCTGATCTCGTCGATGATCGCGTCGACGGCCGCGGCCGGATCCTCTGCTTCGAGGATCGGCCGTCCGATCACGAGGAAGTCCGCACCCGCACGCGCGGCCGCGAGCGGTGTCGCCGTCCGTGACTGGTCCGCTGCCGCCGCGCCGCCCGGCCGGACGCCCGGCGTCACCACGAGGAAGAGCGGGCCGTGCCGGCGCTTGATCGCTTCCGCTTCGAGCGGCGACGCGACCACACCGTCCAGCGAGCTCTCGGCCGCCAACGACGCGAGCCGGTCCACTTCGTCGCGGATCGAGCGCACCTCCTTCGCCCACACGCGCTCGACCTCCGAGGCGTGCGACGAAGTCAGAATCGTCACGCCCAGCAGCCGCGTGGCCGCGTCGCCGGCAGCCTCCCGCGCCGCGCGCATCATCTCGGGGCCGCCGGAGACGTGCAGCGTGACCATATCCGCATCCAGCGCGACGGCGGCGCGCACCGCGCGCGCGACCGTGCTGGGAATGTCGTGGAGCTTCATGTCGAGGAAGACGCGCTTGCCTCGATCCTTGAGTTCGGAGACGAGCGCCGGACCACCGGCGAGATAGAGCGGCACACCGACCTTGTAGTAGTCGACGGCGTCACCGAGCCGGTCGACGAGTGCGAGCGACTCGTCCGGCGTGGGCAGGTCAAGCGCGACGATGATTCCGGGCGTCATGTTGTCAGTCGAGTCCCGCGCCGACCAGTTCGCCGACGTCGGCGACCCCTTGTTTCGAGCCGTAACGTTCCAGACCGGACAGTACACGCAGCGCGGTTCTTGGGTCCGCGAAGCTCGCCGTCCCGATCTGGACCAGGGACGCACCCGCGAGAAGATACTGCACCGCGTCCTCGCCCGTGCGAATGCCGCCAAGGCCGAGGATCGGGACCGACACCCGCCGGCGCGCCTGCCGCACCGCGTGCACACCCATGGGCAGTATGCCGGGGCCGCTCACGCCGCCGCTTCCCGCACCCAGCACGGACCGGCGCGTGGCCGTGTCGTACAGCAGACCGGGAAAGGTGTTGATCAGGCTGAGCCCGTCCGCGCCCGCTTCCACCGCCACCTCCGCCATCCGCCCTATGTCGGGCACGTTGGGCGCCAGCTTCACCACCAGCGGCCGCCGCGTCGCCGCGCGCGCACCGCGCACCACCTCGGCCAGCAGGTCCTCGCGCGTCGAGAACACCGCGCCGCCCCGCTTCACATTCGGGCACGACACGTTCAGTTCATATGCGACGAATCCCGCCTCGCCATCCAGCGCCGCGACGATCTCTGCGTACTCCTCCGGTGTCTCGCCGGCCACGTTGATGAGCACACGCGCGTGTGTGAGCCGCTGCGCCAGCCATGGCAGCTTCGAAGCCCGGAACTCCGCGAGCCCGACGTTGGCGAGGCCGATGGAGTTGAGCATGATGCCAGTCGACTCGGCCACGCGCGGCGACGGATTACCGGCGCGCGGCTCGACCGTGACCGCCTTCGTCACCAGTCCGCCGAGCGCATCAATGTCGATCAGACCGTCCAGCTCCTCGCCGTAGCCGCAGGTGCCACTCGCGAGCAGGACGGGGTTCTGGAAGGTAGTGCCGAGGAGCTGCTGCTCGAGTCTCACCGGATGTCGAACGTGTCGCGCGCCGTGTCGCGGCCGCCACGCCGCAGACGCGCACGCATCGAGTCCTGACGCAGCTTCACCGTATCCATCAGCTGAATCGAATCGACCGTCAGTACGGTCGCCAGACGCGCGGAGTCGCTGCGCATGCACGCCGCCCGCGCGCTGTCCGCACGCACACCGAACACGCCGAGGCTGTCCAGCAGCGTACCGCAGCGGAACGTGAGGCTGTCCACGACCGCGGCCAGCCGGACGCTGTCGATCACCGCCACCGCACGCGCCACACTCACATCGGTGCGGCGGGCTTCCGCGGATGCATCCGCGGCAAGCGAAACGATGGAGTTGCCGAGTCGCTCCTCCGCAATCGTGTAGGCGTCGGGGTCGCCGCCGCCGCCCGCTGCAGCCAGCACGTAAGGATTGTCCGCCTGCGCGTACGCACGCGCGACCAATCCATCCGCCTCCTCGCCGTCCGTCAGCAGCGCGGCCGCGAGCAGCGCCTTCGGCGCCCAGACCGCCTCGGGCGCGAGGTCCGCGTACGCGATGAACAGTGCGCGCGCGAGTCCGGGCGACTGCAACTGGTCCCGTGCGAGCTCCGCCGCCGCGAACAACGCGAGCGGACGGCCGCGCTCGCGCGCGTAACCGACGAGCACTTCCACCGTGCGCATGCGCTGCAACAGATCGCGTGCAGGCGTATGGCCGAGTGCCGGCAGCAGCAACGCGCGCGACTCGCCGAGATCCGTGAGCGCGGTCGCCTGACCGAGCCGCAGGCGCGCGGCCATCGTCAGTGCGCTGTCCGCAAGGCCGCGGCCCGCACGACGCCCGACCACTTCCGCATCGCGGATGGCTTCGTCGCTGCGACCGATCGCGGCAGCGAGCTGCGCGCGCTGCAGCAGCAGCGTGTCGGCGGCGGCATTCGGCCACTCCGTCCGCTCGACCGCGAGCACGTCCAGCGCGTACTTGGATCCCCACCTCGATGCAGCCGCGGCTGCCAGCGAGCCGACCGAGTCCGCGTGACGCGCGGCGTCGCGCTCATCCAGCAGCACGTACAATGCGACGCGCAGCGCCGCCGAGTCCCCGGTCATCAGCGCGTGCGCAGCGGCCTCGAGCCGCGCTTCCGCCGCGATCGGACCCCCGGCCTCGGCCGCACGCTCGAGGTCCGCCTGCGCCTCCTCGTAGCGCCCGGTCTCGTACAACGCACGTGCGCGCCAGAGTCGCGCGAACGCACCGAGCTGGCCGTTGCCCGCACGCGTCGTCGCGGAGTCGAGTGATGCGAGCGCCGCCGTCGTGTTGCCGAGTGCGAGTTGTGCGGCGCCGAGATACGCGAGTGCGCCGGCGCGCATGTCGCCGTCGCTCGTGCGCTCGAGCACGCGCTGCAGCGCCGCGGCCGCGGCATCGTGCTCGCCCATCATGAAGCGCGCGCGGCCGATCAGGTACAGCGCATCGTCCGCCCAGCGGCCATCCGGATGTCCACGATAGCTGGACGCCGCCTTGTCGATCGCTTCGAGATAGCCGTCCTGCGCGACCGATGTCTGGCCACGCATGCGCGCGCGCTCCGCTTCGTTGAAGCGACGCTGCGCGTTGTACAGGCTGTTGAAGTAGCCACAGCCCGCCACGGTCCCGAGCGCCACGAGCACGGCCGTCGCTATCCGGCTCATGGACCCTCCGCCCACAGATGCTCGTGTCCCTCGAAGAAGCGATCCACCGCCACCGCCAGCGCGTCGGCGACGCGCGCACGGAAGTTCTCGGTTGCGAGGTCGCGCGCCTCCCGCGGATTCGAGATGAACGCGACTTCCACGAGGACCGCCGGCATGAACGCGCCGACCAGCACGCGGAAACCCGCGCGCTTCACGCCGCGGTTGGGACCGCTGTGGAACGACGCGAGCTGCGACTGCACCACTTCCGCCAGGTCACTCGAGGCGCGCAGGTAGAAGTCGTTGCGCAGCCCGTTCAGGATGCGATCGACCTCGGGCAGGTCCGGGACCGACGGGCCGTCCTCGAGCTCGACCACCGCGTTCTCCATCTCCGCGACCCGCCGCTCGTCCTCCGTCTGGGCCTCCGCCAGCAGGAACGTCTCGAAGCCGCGCACCGTCTGCGACGTCACCGAATTGCAGTGGATGGACATGAAGAGCGCGCGCGGACGCCCGTTCTTCCAGCGGTTCGCCAGCCGCGGACGGTCCGCCAGTGCGATGAGCGTGTCGGTCGTGCGCGTGAGGTGCACCTCGTACCCGCGCTCGCGCAGTCGCTCCGCGAGCGCCATCGAGATCATCAGCGCCGCTTCCTTCTCGCGCAGACCGTTCGGGCCGATCTTGCCCGGGTCGCGCCCGCCATGCCCCGGATCCAGCACCACGACGCGCTCCGCCCGCGGCCGCTCGACCGCTACCGCACCCTGCGCGCGCAGCGCGCCGCCTGTGTATGCCAGTCTGTCCGGGTAGCGCTTCGGCAGCCACTCGATGAACAGCTGCTCGGGAAAGAACAGCTCGCCCGCCTGCGGACGCACGGGGAACGCGAGCTGATGGACGTGGGAGCCGGCAAGGAAGAAGGGAGACCAGGTCGAGAATGCGAGCGTGTCGCCGAACAGGATCGCGCTCGCACCCGTCGCGTCCTGCCGCACGTCCGCACCCAGCGCTTCCAGCGCCGCCGCCGGAAACGCAGGAGAACCGTCGAGGAGTGCGCCCGCAACCCGCACCTCGCGGCCCGCCACGACACGCAGCTCCGGCTGCTGCGCCGACGCATCCAGCGGCGCCATCACCAGCACCATACCGGCGACGACTCCCCGCAGCTTCAGCGCGGACCGCATTCCATTCCGGGTGGCTGCGACATCGCCGCGCAGCATCATTCCCGTGTGCGCACCGCGCGCTCGATCTCGCGCTCCGTTTCGCGCTTGCGGATCGACTCGCGCTTGTCGTGCAGCTTCTTGCCCCGGGCGAGCGCCAGCTTCACCTTCACCTTCCCATCCTTCAGGTACAGCTCCAGCGGCACCAGCGTCTGTCCCTTCTGCTGCGTCGCCCCGATCAGCCGCCGGATCTCCCGCCGATGCAGCAGCAGCTTGCGCGGCCGCACCGGGTCCGGGTTCTCACGCGACGCCGGGGCATACGGACTGATGTGCAGATCGTGCAGCCAGACCTCGCCGCGATCCACCGTCGCGTACGATTCCGCCAGGCTCGCCTTCCCCGCACGAACCGACTTCACCTCCGGCCCCAGCAGCACGATCCCAGCCTCGTACGATTCGAGGATGTGGTAGTCGTGCAGGGCACGTTTGTTCCGGGCAAGTACCTTCATCGCGGTCGGAAAATACTGGATTGAAAACAACTTCGGGAGGCGGTACTTCGGGAGGCGGTACTGCGGGAGGCGGACTGCGCCAACGGCGGGGTCGACTGCGGGTGACGGCGGGAGGCCGACTGCGGGAGGCGTGATGCGAGAGGCGGGACGGCGGGACGGCGGGACGGCGGGACGGGCGGTGCACTGCAGGACTCACGGATCCGCTCGAACGCGGCCGGACTCGGAGGTCGCCCACTCGGGTGCCATCGGGGGACGCGTTCGGATTTGCTGCATGCGGCATCGCGTCCCGCAGCTGTGAACCTTACCCCATCAGCGTGACATTCAGGGCTGGTGCCACACACACCGCGCGTCGCGCGGTCAACACGACCCCACGCTTTCGCGAGAAACCACTGGTGTCACCGCCACCGCTCCACGCGCAGCCAACCCGACCCCACTGCAATTGCACGTGGATGTCGGGGTCATGCTCACTGCACGAACCGACCGGAAGTCCCGCATCCCCGCATCTCGCAGTTCGCCTCCCGCAGTAAGCCTCCCGCCTTCACCCGCAGTTGACCCCGCCGTTGGCGCAGTCCGCCTCCCGCCGTACCGCCTCCCGCCGTCACCCGCAGTAGGAGCCGTCTCACCCAAGTCTCTCCTTCTGCCGCCTCCGTATCCGATGCAGTGCCGCCACCTGCGCCACCTCTCCACCCAGGATGAACGCAATCGAGCCGTAGTAGATCCACAGGTAGAGCACGATGAGTGTGGCGATGTTGCCGTACGCGCTGGTGTAGTTGGCGTTCTGCACGTAGAGGGAGAAGCCGTACTTGAGGAGCTCGAAGAGCGCGGCGGTGAACGTCGCCGCGATGAGCGCGATCCTCCAGTGGATCCGACGCGCGGGCAGGTAGCGATAGATCAGGACGAACATGAACCAGATGGAGACCCACGCGACCGCGGTGCCGGTGGCGCTGCGAACGAACTCGAAGCGCGTGAGGTCGACGCCGAGCGCATCGGCGATGTAGTTGGCGAGTCGTCCGCCGAGAATGGTGACCGCGACGTTGATGGCGAACAGCGTGCCGGCGGCAATAACCATCTTGATGTCGAAGATCTTGCCGGCGACGATGCCGCGGTCCTGACCGATGTCGAAGACTTCGCGCAGCGCGGTCCTCAGCGTGCCGACGAGCCGGGTCGCCACCCAGATGAAGATGAGGGTACCGATGCCGAGCAGGCTGCCCGATTGGCTGAGGATTTCCTCGAGTGTACTGCGGATGGTGTCGACGAGCGCGAGGTCGGGCGCCACCGGCAGCGTCTGCAACAGGTAGGAGATCACGGTCGCGGCCGGATCGGCGTACCTGCCGCGCAGGACGAGGCCGGTGATACCGAGGATGGCGAGCAGGAGCGGAACGATCGCGACCAGCACGTTGAACGAGATCGCGCCGGCCATGAAGAAGATGTTGTCCTGCTCGGCCTTCTTGTAGACACGGCGTGCGAAGTCCCGGAACCCGAACCAGAAGGCACCGAGTGCGCTGCGTCCGGCGGCGGAGCTCATCGGTCGCGGCGCGGCGGCCGCGTCGCCGTCAGGCTTCGTGGACCGGGCTGCCGGCCGTCCCCGGCGACTCCTCGGGCGGATTCTCTCTCGTCCGCGCGGCCTCCACGCCGGCGCGGAAGCCCGCGCGCGTTTCGGCGATGCGGCGGTCGAGGTCGGCGCGCGTCTCGCGCGCGGCCTCACGGCCGGCCTCGAAGGCCTCGCGGGCCGCATCGAGACGGTCGTTCACCGTCGTCTTCACGTCATCGAAAGTGCCGAGCACGGCGTCCTGGACGTCGCGCACGGCGTCCTCCGCGCGACGGCGGAGCCTGCGCACACCCGTGCGGATCTCATCGCGCGTTTCCTCGCCGGTGCGCGGCGCGAGCAGCAGCGCGACGCCCGCGCCGATGAGAGCACCCCACAGGAACGCGCCGACGCCGGCGCGGCGCTCGATCACGATGAATGGGTCGTCGTAGTTCGCCATGGAAGCTCTCCGATCATTGCGCGTGGACGGTCTTGGCGCCGTTCATGTACTCGAGGAGCCGCGTACGCAGCTCCTTCTCCTTGATGCCCAGGATCTTCGCGGTCTTCGGGTGGTCGCCGCCGGTGAACGCGAAGGTCTTGAGCGTGACGAGGCGGGCGGTCTCCTCGAGCGACGAACCGACGCGCACATGCACCTCCGCCTCGTCGATCGTGCTGTGCCGCGGCTGCAGGTCGGCCACGTCGATCACGGAGCCGCGGGCGAGGATGACGGCACGCTCGATCGCGTTCTTCAACTCGCGCACGTTACCGGGCCAGCGATACGCCTCGAGGTACTCGAGCGCGCCATCCGTGAAGCCCTCGATTTTCTTGCCCTGCTCCTCCGCGAAACGGCTGAGGAACTCCTGCGCCAGCAGCCGGACGTCGCCCGCGCGTTCGCGCAGCGGCGGCAGGTGCAGCGGAATGACGGCCAGGCGGTGATACAGGTCGTCGCGCAGCTTTCCTTCCTTGAGCGCATCCTCGACGTTCTTGTTCGTGGCCGCGAGCACGCGGATGTCGACCTGGATCTCCTTCTTCCCGCCGAGCCGCCGGAACGCGCGCTGCTCGAGCGCGCGCAGGAACTTGACCTGGATGTCCGGCTCCATCTCGGCGACTTCATCGAGGAACAGCGTGCCGCCGTTTGCCTGCTCGAACGCGCCGGGCTTCTCGTTGATCGCGCCGGTGAACGCGCCCTTCTCGTGGCCGAACAGCTCGTTCTCGAGGATTTCCCTCGGGAACGCGCCGCAGTTCAGCGCCACGAACGGCCCCTTCTTTCGCGTCGACTTGTTGTGCAGTGCGCGCGCGACCAGCTCCTTGCCGGTGCCGCTCTCACCGACGATGAGCACGCTCGCGTTCGACGGTGCCACCGCCTCGATGATCGAGTAGATGCGCACCATCTCCTCGGACTGGCCGAGCATGTCGCCGAAGCGGGACAGGCTCTCGAGGCGGCGCTGCAGCTCGCGGTTGGCGGAACGGACCTGATACTTCTCGAGCGCCTTCGGGATCAGCGCCTTGAGCCGGTCGAGGTCGAGCGGTTTCGTGAGGTAGTCGTATGCGCCCTGGCGCATCGCCTCGACGGCCGACGTGACCGTGGCCTTGCCCGTGATGATGATGACTTCGCTGTCGATGCCCTGCTCGCGCATCTGCGCGAACAGTTCGAGGCCGCCCATCTTCGGCATCTTGAGGTCGGCCAGGACGAGACCGAACTCGCCCGTGCTGACCTTGTCCCAGGCCTGCTTGCCGTCGGTGGCGGTTTCGACCTCGTAACCTTCCTCCGCCAGGAGGAGCTGGAGGCCCTCGGCGATATTGCGTTCGTCGTCGGCGATCAGCAGACGACCCAAGATCTTGCGTGGACTGCTTTTAGGCACTTCTCACCTCCAGGCGCGTCACGCGCCGGGTCAAGTTAGCCGTGCCGTCGAAATCGGGTCAAGCGGCGCCCACACGGGGCATGAGGACCCGTACCATGGCATCACGCGGCGGCCGTCCGGCCTCCGCCTGCACCACCCCACCGCCCTCTTCGAGCAGATCGGCAGCGGCCGTGATCGCGTCTCGTGTGCGTGCCGCGAAGTCGTCGGCGGAAAGACGTGAGGCAAATGCAATCGTGACACCGGCCACGCGGTCGTCGAGCCGACCCGCGATGGCCACGTGCCTCCCGTCGGTCGTGCGTACGGCCGCCTCGAGGAGGAGGAGCAGCGCGAAGCGGAGGGCTCCGGGTCGCACCGCGACGAGGGCATCGTCGATACTCTGGTCGCGATGCACCTCGAGACCCGCGGCACCGGCAATCGGACCGAGCAGCGGGACGACAGGATCCAGCGCATCACCCAGGCGGACGACGGAAGCGTCGTCGCGCGCGGGACGCAGCAGCCTGATGAGGTTGTCCACGAGACCGTGCAGCCGGCGCGTTTCCGTCTCGAGCACGGCGAGTCGCTCCAGCACCGCAGCCGTGTCCCCGGCCGTAGCGCGCCGCCGCAGCACCTCGATGTTGATGATCAGCGCGTTCAGCGGGTTGCGGATCTCGTGCGCGAGATCGTCCGCGACGCGGCCGATGAGCTCCAGCTGCCGCGTTGCGGTATCGGGGGCGGACGGACGCCGCTCGGGACGCAGTTCCGGTGTCACAGGAGTCACCGGGTCTCGCACGATCCGTACCCGCTCGGTAGAGACCGTCTGCCAGTACAGTTCCGCCAGCCGTTCCGCGGCGGGACCGCCCTCCAGCGGGCGGCCGTCGAGCGACCGGATCGGCACCACCCCGAGCGAGCTCATGGTCGCGAACATCTCCTCGGCCCCGTCCAGCTCGGAACGCGGCCAGCGCCCTTCCTCGACCGTGAACCCGGTGCGCGGCGCGATCTCCAGCAGCGTCGCCCGCGTGATGCCATCGAGCACGCCGGCCTCCAGCGACGGCGTGCGCAGGACGTGACCGCGGCGCCAGAACACGTTCCACGAAGGACCCTCCGCCACCTCGCCGGCCATGTTCAGCAGCAGCGCGTCATCGGCGCCGGCCGCCGCGGCCTCGCGGCGCGCGAGCAGGGCGTACGGACGGCCGAGCGTCTTCAGGCCGGGTGGAACCACTTCGGGCGGGGGACGTCGCGTACGTGCCGTCGCGAGTGCCCACCCGCGCGCGGCGCGCTCACGCCAGTCGGCAGCAATGGGATCGAGGGTGAGCAGCACCGTCGGTGCGGAAACGCCGCGCGTGACGATGATGCGGAGCGACCCGTCGCGCAGCGCGTTCCGGCGCGCGAGTTCATGCGCGAGCTCCTCGAGCTCCGACGCGGGCGGCGTCGCGAGGCCGAACATCGCGGCGCTGCGTGCGAGCCGCTCGAGGTGCGCACGGAGGCGGAAGTAGCCGCCATCGTAGAGACGGCCGGTCTCATAGACGCCATCGGAGAGCAGGAAGCCGCGATCGCGGATGGAGATGCTCGCTTCGTCCGCATCCAGCCAGCGGCCATCCAGCCAGACGATCACGTCAGCCGCAGACGCGGCGCGGATCGGGCGGCGGGATCTCGGGCCGCGCATGACCCTTCCGGCCCATGAGCCCGTACGTCAGGCGCTTGCCGTGCTCGACGCCCGGCTGGTCGAGCGGATCCACGCCGTACAGCACGCCCGCATACACCGTCGCGATCTGGAGCATCATCATGAGCTGGCCGACGGCATGCGCATCCACCGCGGGCAGTTCGATCGTCATGTTCATGCGCCCTTCCGCCGCGAGTGCCGCAGCGGTCGCGACGCGCTCCGCGTCGAGCAGACGTGCGAGCGAGTGACCCGACAGGTACGCGAGAGCATCGATGTCCGGGTAGCCCTCCGGAATGGCGAGGTCCTCGCCCGGATCGCGCACCGACAGGAACGTGATCGTCTTGTCGAACGGCCCTTCCATGTAGAGCTGGAGCTGCGAATGCTGGTCGGTCGCGCCGAGCGCAGCCACGGGTGTCGGTCCCGTGAACACGTCGCTCCCGTCGAGCGCCTTCCGCTTGCCGAGGCTCTCCGCCCAGAGCTGGCGGAACCAGTCCGCGCACGAGTGCAGCCGGTCCGCGTACGGCATCATGACGTGGATGCGCGCGCCGACCGTCGCATCCGCGAGGTGCTGCAGCACCGCGAAGAGCCCCGCCGGGTTCGCATGCAAGTCGGACGTGCGGCAGCGGTCATCCATCTCGGCCGCGCCGGCGAGCAGCGCGTCGATGTCGATGCCGACGAGCGCAGCCGGCAGCAGCCCGACGGCGGAGAGTACGCTGAACCTTCCGCCGACCGCGGGCGGCACCGGCAGCGTCGCAATGCCTTCCGCCTCCGCGAGCGAGCGCAGCACACCCTGCTCCGGGTCGGTCGTGAAGAGGAAGTGCCCGCGCCAGCCATCGTCGAGCGACGCGCGCAGCCGGTCGCGCACGATCAGGAACTGCGCCATCGTTTCCGCGGTGGTGCCCGACTTGCTCACGACATCGAACAGCGTGCGGTTGAGATCGAGACGGTCGAGCAGCGGTGCGATGGTCGCAGGATCCACGTTGTCGAGCACGTACAGGCGCGGGTAGTACTCGCGCGCCTCGTCGCTCAGTTCGTTCCAGCGCGGCGGCCGCAGCGCCTCACGCAGCGCGGTGGTGCCGAGCGCGGAACCGCCGATGCCGAGCACCACCACGGTGTCGAACGCCTGGCCCATGCCCTCGGCGAATTCCCGGATCCGTTCCACCACGTCCTGCTCGCGCGGCAGATCGAAGAAGCCCAGCCGCCCTGAAGCACGGCGCGCCTCGACGTCCGCGTGCACGGACGCGAACGCAGCCGCAGCAGCATCGAGCGCCGACTCGGCAATGCCGCGCCCGCCCAGCCGCTCCGACAGCATCGAGCCGTAGTCGAGTGAGAGCCTCGCCATCATTCCTCGATCTCGATCGTGAGTCCATCGTACGCGGGCGCGATGCCGGGCGGCAGCTCCGCTTCGAGCTGCGCGTGCCGCAGCCGATGGGTCAGGTGCGTCAGCCATGCCTGCTCCGCGCCCAGCGAGCGCGCCGTCTCCACCGCTTCCTCGACGTTGAAGTGCGTGGGATGCGGATCGCCGTACCAGAGCGCGTTGATCACGAGCACCCGTACGCCTTCGAGCACGGCGCGCGCGGCCGGCGGGATCACCTTCGCATCCGTTACGTAGCCGAGCGCGCCGCAGCGGAAGCCCCACACGTTCAGGTCGCCGTGCGGCAGCTCGATCGGCTGGAGCGTGAAGCCCGCGACGTCCACCGCCGCGCTCCCATCGAAGATGTGCAGATCCAGCTCGGGGCGCGTCGTGCCCGCGGGCGGGCGGTAGGCGGGATCGAAGATGTACGAAAAGCGATGACGTAGCGCCGCGGCCGTCTGCGCGTCCGTCCACGCCGTCAGCGCGCGCTTCGAGCGCGCGGAGAAGACGCGCAGGTCGTCGATGCCGTGCACGTGGTCCGCGTGTGCGTGCGTGAACCACACCGCATCGATCGTGCGCACATCGGCAGCCAGGAGCTGCAGTCGCAGCTCGGGAGGTGTGTCGATCAGCAGCGTACCCGCGTCATGGGTGAGCAGAGCGGCGTGGCGCGTGCGACGGTCGCGCGGATCGGTCGAGGCGCAGGTGGCGCAGGTGCAGCCCACGACCGGCACTCCGAACGACGTGCCGGTCCCGAGGAAGCGGAGCCTCAAATCTCCTCGATCCGGAGCATGTTGGTCGTGCCGCTCACGTGGAACGGCGCGCCGGCGGTCACGACCACCCGCTGCCCGGGCTCGCCGATCCGGTTGGCCACCAGGTACTCACGCGCCACCGCGAGCAGGCCGTCGTACGAGATCTCGCGCGTCGCGTGCACCGGGTGCACGCCCCACACCAGCGCGAGCTGACGCCATGTGCGCTCCGAATCACTGACGCCGAGGATCGGCACGGGCGGGCGATAGCTGGACACCAGCCGCGCCGTGAAGCCGGAACGAGTGAAGGTGACGATCGCCGGCGCGCCGAGCAGGCTCGTCGCTTCGACCGTAGCCGCGGCGATCGCGTGTTCGGTCGGCGTTGCGCCCGCACGCAGGTAGTGCGCCAGCGGCACGTCGTACTTCGGCCCTTCTTCGTACGCCTGCGTGCTCTCGATCTCGGCCGCGATCCGCACCATCGCCTCGACCGCGAGCAGCGGATACCGCCCCGCCGCAGTCTCGCCCGACAGCATCACGGCGTCCGTGCCGTCGAACAGCGCGTTCGCGACGTCGCTCGCCTCCGCGCGGGTCGGCCGCGGATTCTGCATCATCGACTCGAGCATCTGTGTCGCCGTGATCACGGGACGGCCGTACATGTTCGCGAGCTGTACGATGCGCTTCTGCGCGAGCGGCACCTGCTCGAACGGCAACTCCACACCGAGGTCGCCGCGCGCCACCATCACCGCATCCGTCCGAGCCAGGATCTGCTCGATGTTCTGGAGCGCCGTGTCCTTCTCGATCTTCGCGACGATGAGCACACCCGAGGGCAGCAGTGCACGCAGGTCGTCCACATCCTCCGCGCGCTGCACGAACGACAGCCCGACGTAGTCGACGCCGTGATCGAGCGCGAACTCGAGGTCGGTCCTGTCCTTCGCCGTGAGCGCGGGCGCACTCACGTGGATGCCGGGAAGGTTGATGCCCTTGTGCGGTTTGAGCGAGCCGCCGCGCACGACCGTGCACGCGACGCGGTCACCGCGGACGTCCGCGACGTGCAGCTCCATCAGCCCGTCGTCGAGCAGGATGCGGTTGCCCGGCTTCACGTCGCGGGCGAGGTCGGCGTACGTAGTCGGGAGCTCCCCGTCCTTCGCGCTCTCCTCCGGCGCGAGCACCACGCCGTCCTTCTCGCTCAGCAGCACCGCGTCCGGGAGGGCGCCGATGCGAATCTTCGGTCCGCCCAGGTCCGCCAGCACCGCGATCGGGCGGCCCGTCGCCGCCAACGCCTCGCGCGTCCACTGGATCAGACGCGCCGCGTTCTCGTGCGTGCTGTGTGCGAAGTTGATGCGCACGACGTCGACGCCGAGCTCCGCGAGCGCGTGAATCCGATCGACCTCGCCGGTCGCGGGTCCGAGTGTGGCGACGACTTTAGTTCGCAAGCACAGCCTCCGTCACGATCCCGGGCAGCGCATGCACCGGCTGCCCACCTGCAAAGGTTGCGGCACATTCGAGCTCGAGCAGCTCGTTTTCGTTCATCGCGAACGGATCCCGCGTCCACGCGACGAAGTCGGCGAGCGCGCCGGGCGCAAGACTGCCGATGTCGCCCCAGCCAGCGGCGGCCGCGGGACCGGAGGTCGATGCGCGGAACGCCTGCTCCAGTGTCAGCCGTTCGGGCGGCTGCCAGCCGCCCGCCGGGTGACCCTCGAGATCGCGACGCGCGACCGCCGCATACAGCGCGTGACGCGGGTCCGGCGGTTCGACCGGTGCATCGGATCCGAACGCCAGTACCGCGCCGCCATCGAGCAGCGAGCGAAACGCATACGTACGCTGCGCGCGCGCGCCCCAGTGCCGATCCGCCGCGCGCCAGTCGGTCATCAGGTGCGACGGTTGCACCGAAGCCACTACGCCCACTCGACCGGCATCGCGGAGCCGGCCTGCCGGACAGCACTGCACGTGTTCGATGCGATGCGGTACGCGCAGCCGCGGCAGCGAAGGCGCGCAGAGCACATCGAGTGCGAGTGCGACGGCTGCATCGCCGATCGCGTGCACCGTCGTCGCAATGCCCGCGTGTGCCGCGCGCTGCGCCGTGGCTTCGAAGACATCCGCGGGCAGCACCTGCACGCCGCGGCTCGCGCTGTTCTCGTACGGATCCTGCATCCACGCAGTAAGCGAGCCGAGCGCGCCGTCGAGGAACATCTTGACGCCGCCGATGCGCAGCCAGTCGTCGCCATCGCCGGAGCGGACGCCATCCTCGATCGCGGTGTCCAGTGCGTCCAGCGGGATGTGCACGAGCGAGCGCAGCGTGAGGTGGCCCTGGTCGCGGAGCGAACGCAGCAGCTCGAGCGCATTCGGTTCCGGGATGAACAGGCCGGGCAGCACGTGCATGGCGGTGATGCCGACCGCATGCAGCGCCTTCTGCGCATCCAGCACCGCGTCGACCGTTTCAGCGAACGACGGTGCCGGCAGCACGCGCGTCACGAGCGTGCCTGCGTTCTCGAGCAGGAGGCCGGTCGGTTGGCCCGCGGCATCGCGCACGATGCGTCCGCCCTCGGGATCGGGCGTGTGGGCATCGATGCCGGCCGCGCGGAGCGCGGCGCTGCTGACCCAGAGCGCGTGCATGTCGTGACTCTGGAGCGCGGCCGGACGGTCCCCGATGACTTGATCGAGGTGACTCCGGTGCGGCGTCTCGCTCCAACGGTGTGGGTTCCAGCCCCGCCCCTTCAGCCAGCCGGCAGGCCGCCGTGCGGCGTGCGCCCCGAGCGTTGCGGCGGCTTCGGCCGGCCCGACCGCACGGCTCAGATCGGCTTCGAGCCGTGCAATGGCCCATTCGGTGATATGGATGTGGGAGTCCGCGAGGCCGGGCGTGATCGTCGTTCCGGTCAGGTCCAGTCGTTCGGCCGGACGAAGCCGGGCGAGGTCGGGCGCGCGCCCGAGCGCGCGCACGCGACCATCCTGGATCAGCAGGGCATCGGCAGGCGCGGCCTCCGGTCCGAACGTGCGGATGCGGTCGGCCGTGACCAGCAGCGGGCCACCGTGATTCACGGGACCGGACGTGGGTCGTGGAGAAAAACCGCCGGAACCGGTAAGTTGGCCCGGCTCGCGCGGCGCAGTAGCGTGCATGGCATCGCGCGGAATCCTATTCACGCTCCTGCTCCTGCGCAAACGGCGTGCGCGGGGGTGGCGACCATGCCGGAGCCGAATGGAGTACGTAGACACGCAGGCCGCGCTGGAAGCGGTGGCGGATTCGCTGGGGAGCGAAGAGCTCATCGCACTCGACACCGAAGCGGCCGGCTATCATCGGTACCACGATCGCGTGTCGCTCGTGCAGCTTTCCACGCGGCGCGATACCTGGATCGTCGATCCGCTCCAGGTCGAGGACCTCTCCGCCCTGCGCGCGCCGCTCGAGGACCCGGCGATCGAGATCGTGCTGCACGATGCCGACTACGACCTGCGACTCCTCGCCCGCGATCACGGTCTCGCCGTCACGAACCTCTTCGACACGAAGGTCGCCGCGCAGCTCACCGGCGAACCGTCCATCGGACTGGCTGCACTGCTCGAGAAACATCTCGGCGTCCGCCTCGACAAGCGTTTCCAGCGCGCGGACTGGGCGAAGCGCCCGCTCCCGGCGGAGCAGCTCGCGTACGCGGCCGAGGACACGCGCCACCTGGCGCTGCTGCGCGACCGCCTGCTCGCCCGCCTCGACGAACTCGGTCGTCGCGCATGGGCGGAAGAGGAGTTCGCACTCCGCGAGAACACGCGCTGGGGCGATGCCGATCCGGGCGAGCCGTTCCTGCGCATCAAGGGAACGCGCGACCTCACGCCGATCCAGCTCGCGGCGCTGCGCGAGCTGCATGCATGGCGTGACACGGAAGCACGCGCGCGCGATGCCGCGCCCTTTCGCGTGCTGGCCAACGAAGTGCTCGTCGCGATCGCGCGCGCGATGCCATCGCGTGCATCCGAACTCGCCGCTGTCGTCGGAGTGGCCGGCAGTACTGTCACGCGCTGGGGACCACAGATCCTCGCCGCCGTGCGCGCCGCACGCGAACTCGCACCCGCCGATTATCCGGTCCGGCCGCGCGGACCCCGCCGGCCGCCGCCCGATCCCGAGTTCGAGGAACGCGTCGAACGTCTGCGCCGCGCACGTGACGCTGCGGCTGCAGAGCTGGAGCTGGATCGGGGATTCCTGATGTCGCGGCAGTTGCTCGAGGAGATCGCACGCGCACGCCCGCGTGACGCTGTTGAGCTGGGCGACCTGCCCGGTGTCCGCCGCTGGCAGGTCGAGGCGTTGGGGGAGCGGCTGCTGCGAGCGTTGCGGTCATAGGGGGCGTACGACCAACGGCGGGCGACCAACGGCGGGCGACGTACTCGGGCGACCAACGACGGGCGACGTACTCGGGCGACCTGTAACGGGCGACCTGTGGCGGGCGACCCAGGGCGGGCGACTAACGGCGGGCGACCTACGACGGGACTTTACTGCGGGTGTCACGGCGGGCGTCACCGCGGGATTGCGGTCCGGCGGACCCGAATATTTCGTCCCATTCCGCCATTTCATCGCCCCGCGCGTTCGTGCTTTTTCCTCACATGGAATCGGGGCGGAAGCATGGCGCGGAAGGGTTGCGGGCGTACGAGGTCGCGCAGCAGCTCGTATCGGAGGTGGAGTCCATCCTGCGTGAGGTGCGGCTGGACTTCTCAGACGCGGATCAGCTGAAGCGTGCGGCGGAATCGGTACTGCTGAACCTGAGCGAAGGTGGGGCGCATTACGCGCCCGGAAAAAAGGCCTACCACTACCAACTGGCCCGCGGTTCTGCGGGGGAATGCATTGGTAGCCTGACTCGCATCGAACGCCGCGGCTACGGCAAGTCCATTGCCCGCGCCCGCCGCACCGCGAACATGTGCTGCATCCTTCTGACCGCCCTGATCAAGACCCAGGAAAAGCGAAGGGGCAACCCACCCCCGCAGTAAAGCCCCGCCGTACAGGTCCCGCAGTGAAAGCCCGCAGTGAAAGCCCGCAGTGAAAGCCCGCAGTATAGACCCGCAGTCAGTCGCCCGCTGTTAGTCGCCCGCCCTGGGTCGCCCGCCACAGGTCGCCCGAGTACGTCGCCCGCCGTTGGTCCGCTACAGGTCGCCGCCTCACCCCTGCCACGGGTCGAAGCCGAACGCAAGATAGTCCGCCGGCCTCCCGGACATCTCCGCCGCCGCCTCCTCCAGCTTCCGAACCGTCTCCTCGTTCTCGCCCGCGCCGCGGGCGGCGGCGGCAATGGACTCGAGCAGCGGCTGGATCTCGCGGGGACGCAGGAGAACGTAGGCGCGCGGATCGGATTCACCGCCGCGCGCCTGGATCACGAGATCGACCAGATCGGTCTCGGCCGATATCTTCCATACGTCGGCCGTCTTCTTGAGCAGTTTGTCGACGGTCTTGACGTCGCCGTGGAGCGCGCGGACCATACGTTGCAGTTCGCGGTCGCCGGCCTGGTTGCGCTGGCGCGACAGCCGTCGGCCGAGCGACCCGACGTCCTCGTCCTCTTTCTTTTCGACCGCGCGCGCGAGCAGCGCGCCGGTGTAGGCGTAGATGCCGAGGACGAGTGGGACGGGGTCGAGCTCGATGCGCATTCGGCCTCCCGGTGTCGTTGTCAGGATCGCGCCGGAACGATGAGAGCCGGGCGCGCGCACGTCAATCGAAACGGAGGGATAATGAGGGGACGGACCATCCTCGCGCTCGCAGGTGCGCTCGCGGGCGCGGCGTGCGTGGATTCCGGGCTGCCGGGGAAGAACCTGCCGCTCGAGCAGGCCATGCAGAAGGCGCCGCCCTACACGCTGTATGAGACGGCTACTCCCACCGAGCCGATGGCTGCCGGCATCGCGGTGGCGGGACGGGCATGGACGGGCACCGGCGCCCATCACCCGCCCCTCGCCCTCGTGACGGGAAGCGAGCTGCCGGCGCGCTACCTAAATCAGATCGGTGCCATCGAGGGTGCAGCCGTCTACGCCCTCGCCTGGGACGAATCACCGTTCGATCACCTCTATGCCCGTCTCCCCGGCGGGGAGTGGCGCGTCTTCAGTCCGCTGCGCTGACACGGAACGATTCTTCCCGTACGTGAAGCCGGCCGCCGCAGTGCGGCCGGGCTTCACGGCGGGAGGAATCGATGCGCATCGCACGTCGCAGAATTCGCGTTGGCGCCGTTGCGGCGCTCTTCTGGCTGGGCGCCTGCGGTGACGACAACGCGCAGGCGCAGGACCGCTCCGCGCAGCGCGAAGTACGCGAGCGGCTCGGCGACGTACCCACAGCGGTCGATCCCGCGACCGCGCAGGCGCTCTCCAACATCTTCCGATCCGCAGCCGACCGCGCGCTGCCATCGGTGGTGCAGGTGGCGGTCGAACGTTCGGCTGCAATGGCGCGCTCGAACGTCCCCGACGATTTCCGCCGCTTCTTCGGCATTCCCGAAGGCGAGGATGGACTTCCTCCGCAGGTAGGAGCGGGCTCGGGCTTCATCCTGAATGCCGACGGCCTGGTCGTCACGAACGCACACGTGGTGGAAGGAGCGGACCGCGTGCTCGTCCGTCTCGTGGACGGCCGCGAGTTCCCGGGTCAGGTAGTCGGTGCGGATCCGAGCACGGACGTGGCCGTGGTGCGCATCGATCCGGGCGAGGACGTGCCCGAGGCGGTCATCGGCGATTCCGACGAGGTGAAAGTCGGGGACTGGGTGCTCGCGCTCGGGAACCCGCTCGGCCTCGAGTTCACGGTGACCGCCGGCATCGTGAGTGCACGCGGTCGCACGCTTTCTCCCACGCGTCTCGAGTCCTACATCCAGACCGACGCCGCGATCAATCCGGGCAACTCGGGCGGGCCGCTGGTGGACCTGTCCGGCCGCGTCATCGGCATCAACACCGCGATCGCGGGCGGCGGCGACCGCTTCGTCGGGTACGGCTTTGCCGTCCCCGCGAACCTGGCCATGCGCGTCGTTGAGGACCTGATCGAGTACGGCTTCGTGCGGCGGCCGCGTCTCGGCGTGCGTGTGGCTCCGGTCACGGCGGTCGATGCCGAAGCGTTCGGTCTCGCGGACGTGAGCGGCGCCTACATCGCCTCGATCGAAGCGGGATCACCGGCGCAGGAGGCGGGGCTGATGATCGGCGACGTCGTCGTCGCATTGAACGGTGAGGAGGTCGGGAACTCGGTCGAGCTGACCACCCGCCTCGCCCAGTTCGATCCGGGCGACGATGTCACGCTGACGATCATTCGCGACAGGCAGCAGCGCAGCGTCACCGTGCGACTGGGCGAATTCGAGCGGACCACCGGGCCGCGCCGTGCGGAGCCGGCGGCCGAAGATGCGGGGCACACGACCCTGGGATTTCGGGTCCAGCCGCTGACGCCGCAGCTCGCGGCGCGAATCGGCGTGGAGCGCGGCCGGGGCGTAGTGATCGGCGAGGTTGCCCGTTTCGGCGCCGCCGCGGCGCGCGGCGTCCGGCCCGGCATGGTTCTGCTGGCCATTGATGGCGAGCCCGTCACGACACCCGAGGACGTGGGACGCATCGCCGGTTCGATCGAAGCGGGCGAGGTCGTATCGCTGCGCGTGATCGACCCGGAGATCGGCGAAACGCTGATCAACTACAGGGCGCGCTGACCTCCGGGTTGCGGGATGGCGCGCGGGCGCGCATGATCGCTCCGTCCTTGAGCGGAGGAGGCGGACGTGATGGAGCGATCTGGGGGCAACCCGTTCCAGCCGCGGCGTGTCCGGCTCGCGGCGGTGTCCCGGCCGCGCGTCGATGGCGACGTGCATGTGACGCAGGGTCAGACGCTCGCGTCCTTCCTCGACAGTCGTCGTCAGTTCCTGAGCCTCACGCAGGCCGTGGAGGAAGGATCCACGGAGGCCGTGTCCCACCTCGCGGTGCGCATGGATTCGATCCTGTGGGTGCGGTCGCTCGACGCGCGGCTCGCACTCGGCTCGCCGGCGAACCATCCGAGCGGCCGACCCGCGGAGCTGATGCTCGCGGATGGCGAGCGCCTGCGCGCGGAGCTGCTCATCGCGGCCGATCAGCGCCTCACCGACTACCTCGACGTGCCTCCCTTCTTCCTTGCCGTGCACGCTGTGCGCGTCGTCGAGACGGGCGAGGATCTGGGTGAGCTGGCGCTCAACACGCGCGCCATCTACTCCATCCGCGAACTCGTCGAGGAGCCGCGCCGCCGGTCGCGCAACCCGGACTGGTAGCACCCGGCATCACGTGGAGAATGTCGTCGAGACGACGCTGATCGCGCTGGGGCTCGGCCTGCTCGTCGGTCTCCAGCGACAGCGCGTCGACTCCAGGCTCGCCGGCCTGCGCACCTTCGCGTTGGTCACGGTGCTCGGGACCGTGACCGCGCTCGTCTCCCAGCACTTCGGACCCTGGCTCGTCGCCATGGGCTTCGTCGGCGTCATCGCGCTGGCCGTCATCGGCAACGTGATCAAGTACCGGGCAGGCATTGTCGACCCCGGCCAGACGACGGAAGCAGCAATGCTGCTGATGTACATGATCGGCGCCTACCTCACCGTCGGCTCCCGTCCGCTCGCCGTCGCCCTGGGCGCGGCAGTCGCGGTGCTGCTGCACTGGAAGGAGCCGCTGCACCGTTTCGTCGCTCGCATCGGTGAGCCGGACTTCCGCGCGATCATGGTCTTCGTCCTGCTATCGCTCGTCATCCTGCCCGTCCTCCCCGATCGCACCTTCGGCCCGTACAACGTGCTGAACCCGCGCGAGATCTGGCTGATGGTCGTATTGATCGCGGGCATCGGCCTGGCCGGGTACCTGGCCTTCAAGCTTTGGGGCGAGGACGCCGGCACACTGCTCGGGGGCGCGCTCGGCGGACTCGTGTCCAGCACCGCGACCACCGTCAGCTACGCCCGCCGCGCGGCGACGATGCCCGCCGCCGCCGACGCGGCTGCCCTCGTGATCATGATCGCCTCGGGACTCGCGTTCGTCCGCGTCGCCGTCGAGATCTCGGTCGTGGCACCGGCATTCCTGCCTGTCGCGGGCCCGCGTCTGGCCGTCCCTGCGGTAGCAACCGCGCTGCTGGTAGCGGTGCTGTGGTTCCGTGACCGCGATGACCGTGACGGCGTGCCCGCACCATCGAACCCCACCGAGCTCAAGGCCGCACTCGTCTTCGGCGCCATCTACGCCGGCGTGCTCCTGGCCGTGGCTGCCGCCCGCGACCTCGTCGGCGACCGCGGTCTCTACACCGTCGCGGTGATCTCCGGCCTCACCGACGTGGACGCGATCACGCTCTCGACCTCCAATCTCGTGTCCGCCGACCGGCTCGATGAGGACACGGGCTGGCGCATCATCCTCGTCGCGGCACTGGCGAATCTCGTGTTCAAGGGCGGTATCGTGGCATTCCTCGGCGCCGCCGCACTCCTCCGCCGCATCGCGCTGCCCTTCGGCTTCGTGCTCGCCGCGGGCATCTCGGTCCTGATCTTCGGCTGACGCCGCGACTCGACAGCCACGCCTCCACGCGCTACATCTCAGGTATCATCGGCACGGAGGGAGTCGTGGCCACTGCGGTGCCTCAGCGGATGCTCGGCGCGATCGCCCAGATCGCGATCGTCGTGAAGGATCTCGACCGCGCAGAAGCCTTCTATCGCGACGTGCTCGGACTGCGCCACCTCTTCCGCGTTCCGAACCTCTCCTTCTTCGACTGCGACGGCGTGCGCCTCATGCTCGGTCGCGCAGAAACCGCCGAGTTCGAGCGCGCATCTTCCATTCTCTATTACCAGGTGTCTGATCTGGACCGCGTGTACGACACGCTGCGTGCGCGCGGCGTCGTGTTCCGCGATCCGCCGCACAAGGTGGCGGACCTCGGTGAACGCGAGCTGTGGATGACGTTCTTCGAGGACGGCGAGGGGAACGTCGCGGCGGCGATCGAGGAGAAGCCCAAGTCCTGAGCGCATCACATTCGTCGCATAGGGGGGCGTTGGTGCAGGGCGTCGACGGATGAAGAGGGGCGTGATGCTGCTGGCGCGGCTCCGCAGGCTCGTGGTGCGGCGGACGGACACGGAACGGAGTCTCGACGAGCTGTTCCAGTCGGGTCCCGTGCGTCTCGTCGCCGCCGAGTCCGTGACGCGCACGCTAGCGGGCATGGAGCCCGTCGCGGCTGACGGCGAGCGTGAGCGCGTCTACCGCGAATACCTGCGCACCTGCCTCGTCGACCACCGCCTGTCGGATGAGGAGCTGCTCGATCTCGCGCACCTGCGCAGCGTGCTCGAGCTCGATGACAGGGTCATCACACGCGTGAACCGCCAGGTGGCCCGCGAGGTCTACAGCCGGAGCGTCGAGGACGTCATCGCCGATGGCCGCATCGACGAACACGAGCGACACTTCCTCCTCGAGCTGCGCGCACGCCTCGAAATCCCGGAGCCGATCGCCGACAACATCCTCGAGGTCAAGAAGCGCCAGCGGCTCGCCCGCACGGAGCCGCGCCTCCCCCGGCGCGACTAGTCGGACCTCAGCGCACCCGCCGGATCGATACGCGCCGCGCGGCGCGCCGGCAGCAGCGTGGCGAGCAGGGCGGCCGCTCCGAGCACCAGCGCGACCGCACCGAACGTCAACGGATCCGTCGGTGTGATCCCGAACAGCCAGGCGGAAAGAACGCGCGTGGCGGCGAAGGCACCGGCAATCCCGACGAGCACGCCCACCCCGATGACGCGCACCTCCTCGCCGAGGACCATGCGCTGCACATCGCCCGTCGTCGCGCCGACGGCCATGCGCAGCCCGATCTCGCGACGGCGCCCTGCGACCGACTGCGCGGCGATCGCGTACACACCGAGACACGCGAGGATGAGCGCAAGCACGGCGAACCCGCCCAGCACGCGCATGAGCGTGCGGCGGCCGGCCAGCGAGCTCGACACCACCTCCTGCACGGTCGATACGTTGTAGACGGGCAGCTGCGCATCCAGCGAGCGCACCGCCTCGCGCACGCGCGGCACGTACGCGTACGGATCCGTCGTGGTGCGCAGCACGATCGTCATGCCGCCCAGCGGGAACTGCCCCAGCGGACGGTAGATCGCATCGCCGGCCTCGAGGTGCAGCCCATCGTGCCGCACGTCCCCGACCACGCCTACGACCTCCTGCTCGTCGCCCGGTCCCCACAGAAAACGGATGCGCTGGCCGATCGGGTCCGCGCCGGGCCAGTAGCGTTCGGCTACGGAACGGCTCACGATGACGACGTCGCGCGCGCCTTCGCGATCCGCAGCGGTGAAGTCGCGGCCGCGCAGCACGGGGATCTGCATCGCCGAGAACCACCCGGGCGTCACGACCCGCTTCTTCGCTTCCGGCCGGTCATCCTCCGGGAACTCCATGCCCACCACGTCGAACCCGCCGTTGGTATCCGAGCCGCCCAGCGGCAGGTGCAGCCCGGCACCGGCATACTCGACCCCGGGCAGCGCGCGCAGCCGGACGAGCAGCTCCTCGTAGAAGCGGGTCTGCACGGAATTGTCCTGGTAGCGCGCCCCACTCAGGTTGAGCGAGAAGGCCAGTGTGCCGGACGGCTCGAAGCCCGGGTCCTGATCCATGATGCGCGCGAGGCTGCGCACGAGCAGTCCTGCGCCGGCGAGCAGTACGACCGACAGCGCGATCTCGACCCCGACGAGCAGCCGCCGGCGACGCACCGCCGCCCGTCCGCCCAGTGTCCGGTCGCCCGTTTCCCTCAGATCGTTGCCGCCGCCGCTGCGTGCCGCCCGCCACGCCGGCCACGACCCGAACAGCGCCGACGAACCCAGCGCGGCGACGACCGTGAACGCGAACACGCGGCCGTCGAACGGAGACGTCGCCGCAAACTGACTGGCGGGTTCGGACAGTGCGCCGAGCGCGCCGCCGAGCAGCGCGGCCACGCCGACCGCCGCGGCACTGCCCAGCAGCCCGATCACCGCGCTCTCGGTGAGCAGCTGCCGCACGAGACGGCCGCGGCCGGCACCGATCGCGGCGCGCACCGCAAACTCGCGCGTACGGCCGACCGAGTGCGACAACGTGAGGTTGGCCAGGTTCGCGCACACGATCGCGAGCACGGCCAGCACCGAACCGAACAGGACGAGCAGAAGCGTCCGCTGCGAGCCGAGCAGCGACTCGCGGATCGGCTGCGTGCGCAGGCCGTGCACATCCTGCGCCTCGAACACGCTGTCCAGCGCTGCGCTGCGTGCCAGCAGCGCTTCCGCTGCGATGCCGTCTGCAAGGCGAGCGTACACACGCATGAAGTGCAGATCCGGCGTCATCCACTCGCGCTCGACCATCGGCACCCACAGCGCCGCCTCCGACGCACCGACCAGCCGTCCAACCGAAGCGGGCATGACGCCGACGATCGTCTTCTCGTCGCCATTCAGATTCAGCGTCTGACCGATCGCATCACGACGCCGGTCGAAGCGACGCTCCCATTCCGATTCCGACAGCATCACCACCGGCTCGGCACGCGTCACGTCCTCCTGCGTGAATGCGCGGCCGGCAGTCGGCGCGAGCCCCAGGACGTCGAACAACGCGGGATCGTACACGGCGGTCACCACGCGCTCCGCTTCACCGAACGTCACGAGCGCTACGTTCTGCGTGAAGCCGCCCGCGATCGGACCGAGGAACTCCACGTTGTCGCGCCACGCTGCGAAGTCCTGGTACGACACGCTCACCAACGTGCCGTCGGCTCCCCCCGCGAACACCCGCACCACACGCTCCTCTGCGGGGATCGGCAGCCGTCGCAGCATCGCAGCATCGACAAGCCGGAAGACCGCAGCGGTCGCACCAAGGCCCAGAGCGAGAATCAGAACCGACCACACCGCGTACGCAGGACTGCGACGCAGCTGCCGCCACGCGAAGCGCACGTCCTGGCCAAGCTCGCCCAGCCACCGTGTGCGACGCGCCGTCCGCTCGCGCCGGAGGTCTTCTTCGAGCGTCTCGTGCTCGACGCGCGGCACATCACCGAATCGCCGCAGCGCCTCCGCGTGCGCGTCCTCCTCGCTCATGCCGCCGCGCACGAGGTCCCGCTGCAGCATCGACAGGTGGAACTCCAGCTCCTCTTTCACATCGGACGCGACTTCCGTCCGGCTCGATCCGAGCACTCGCCGCCACAGCGATCCCATGTCGCCTCCTCAACCGGCCTGCGTCGCCGCCACGATCTTGCCCACCGCCGCCGAATACCGGCGCCACGTGTTGACCTCCGCCTTCAACTGGCTCCGGCCGCGATCCGTCAGTCGGTAGTACCGCGCGCGCCGGTTGTTCTCCGACACTCCCCACTCCGCTTCCACCCACCCGCGCCGCTCCAGCCGATGCAGCGCCGGATACAGCGCCCCGTCCTCGATGTCCAGCTCGCCCTCCGTCGTCCGATGGATCCACCTCACCACTCCGTATCCGTGCATCGGCCCCCAGCTCAGTGCTTTCAGGATCATCAGGTCCAGCGTGCCCCTCAGCACGTCCGATCCGCTCACGCTCGCCTCCCGGGAGGATTCCCCTAAGGTTTCGATGGAAGAGTACCACCCGACCCCTAAAGTTTCAAGGGGTGGGCCCGGGCCGGGTGTGACGGACTCGACCCGGGTGGCCGGACGGGCCTATCTTCGGCGCATTGAAGGCGGACCACGGAGGAATCGCACGGTGAGCTTCGAGGAACTGCGGCGGCGGGAGTACGGCCGCCTGGACGATGAGGGGCACGCGTACCTGGACTACACGGGGAGCGGGCTGTACGGGGCCTCGCAGCTGAGGGCGCAGTGGTCGCGGCTGTCCTCGGGCGTATTCGGCAACCCGCACTCGGTGAACCCGACATCGGAGGCGAGCACGGTCGCGTGCGAGCGCGCGCGTCGCCGGATCCTCGAGTTCTTCCATGCGGACCCGGAGGAATACGAGGTCTGCTTCACGGCGAACGCGAGCGGCGCACTCAAGCTGATCGGTGAGAGTTACCCGTTCGGCCCCGGTGTCCGGCTGGTGCTGACGGCGGACAACCACAATTCCGTGAACGGGATCGGCCGTTACGCGGAGGCATCGGGTTCGCCCGTCGACTACGTACCGCTGGACGAGGAGCTGCGCGTGGCGGACCTGGACCGCTACCTGCCGCCCGTGCTCGACGGCGCCCCCGCACTGTTCGCGTATCCTGCGCAGTCGAATTTTTCGGGTGTGAAGCATCCGCTGGAGTGGGTGGAGCACGCGCGGTCGCGCGGATACGAGGTGGTGCTGGACAGTGCCGCGTATGTGCCGACGAATCCGCTGCGGCTCGACGAGGTGCGGCCGGACTTCACCTGCGTTTCGTTCTACAAGATGTTCGGCTTCCCGACGGGGGTGGGCGCGCTGATTGCGCGGCGGAGCGCGGCCGCGCGACTGCGCCGGCCGTGGTTCGCGGGCGGTACGGTGGAGTTCGTGTCGACGCAGCACCGCCTGCACCAGCTCAAGGCGAACCACGAGGCATTCGAGGACGGCACGGTGAACTTCCTGGACATCGCCGCGGTGCCGGACGGCCTCGATCTCCTGGACTCCGTAGGCATGGCCGAGATCCGCGCGCACGTTCAGCGACTGACGGGCGTCCTGCTGCGCGGGCTCCAGCTGCTTCGGCATGGCAACGGCCGACCGATGGTCGAGATCTACGGCCCGCTCGACACCGAGAACCGGGGCGGCACGGTCGCGTTCAACCTGCGCGACCGCGATGGCCGCCTGGTTCGGTACACGCACGTGGAGTCGGCCGCGGCGGCCGCGCGCATTTCCATCCGTGGCGGCTGTTTCTGCAACCCCGGCGCCGCCGAAGCCGCGTTCGGCTTCCCCGCCGAAGGCTCACGCGAGTGTCTCCAGACGCTGTGGAGCGGCTTCTCGATCGAGCGTTTCGCGGACTGCCTGCCCGGTGTTCCGGTCGGTGCCGTACGTGCATCGCTCGGCATCGCATCGAACGAGCAGGACATCGCGAGACTGATCGAAGTTCTTTCGTCCTTCCGTGACACGGCCTTCGAGGAAACGTCCGGAGATCCGACCGGTGCTCTGCTCGTCGAACGAGGCGCCTGACTTTCCTCCTGCGAACTACAAATTTCACCACAGAGCCGCAGAGAACGCCGAGAACGACAATTTCCACCGCGGAGTACGCGGAGTACGCGGAGAACGGATTGTCAGTTGGTTCCGGTGGGGTCTGATTCGCGGTGAAGGTGAAACCTCGCCGCGCAGCAAGATTCACCGGAACAGCAACAGCCTCTCCGCGTACTCCGCGAACTCCGCGGTGAAAAACTCCGTTCTCGGCGTTCTCTGCGGCTCTCTGGTGAACAATGTCGTTCCCTTACTCGCCACAACGCCTCATTGCAGCCCGCGGCGCGTCGTGGAACGGCATGAGCCGGCTCACGGCGCGCGCGTGAGGCAGACTCACCGAGCAGCCGCCGCGCCGGGCAAGCAGCAGGCGGAGACGGTGACTGCCTGGATCGAAGCGGACGGCGCGTTCGAGCGTCGCGCGGTTCTGGTCGTCGTTGGTGATGAGAATCGACGCGAGTCGTCCGCCCGCGTAGAGGATCTGCAAGCCGAGCAACACGGGCACGACGAAGACGAGCGCACGCCGCGCGGCTCCCTCGAGCGGCCGGGAGGTGACGGGCGCCGTCGCCGGTAGCAGTGCGCCCAGTGCGGCGGCAACGAAGAACGTGGGTGCGGCGAGGAGCAGAACGGCATCGAAGAGGCCGGCAACGAATGCGGCCGTCACCACGCCCAGTACTGCGATGCAGCGGCGCGCGACGCCCGGCTCATCCGAGCGCAGCCGGCGCAATGCGATGAGAGCTGCGGCGGCGCCGGCGAATGTGAGCAGCAGCGCGCCGATCGGTCCGCGCTCGACCATCATCGCTACCCAGTCACTGCTGGGCCACGGGTTCGTTGGAATGGGATCGTTTCCTGCGAATGACGGATCACCGGGCGTCGTGACGAGCGGGTAGTGCACGAACCAGTTGCCCGGGCCCGTACCAAGGAGCGGATCCGCGGCGACGAGCCCCATCGAATTCCGGTACTGAATCAGCCGCCCCCTTCCCGACCCTTCCCGGAAGTCCGTGATCCGCGTGAGCGATTCCGCGTACGGCGAGTCGGAGTTCCAGCGCAGCTGGTTCGGCAACAGGATCGCGGCTGCCGCTGCAACCGCGACGAATGCAGCAGCCGCGAGCATGCGCGCGCTGCCGGGCTCGCGGACGCGGCGGCGTCGCGCGATCCACGCGGAGACAGCCATTACCGCGAGCGCGGCGGCGATGGCAAGCCATGCCGCGCGCGAGCGGGTGAGCACGAGGGTGAGCGCGGCCACGGCAGCACCGAGCAGCCAGGGCAATGCGCCTGCGATCGTGCGTGCGCGCAGCGCGAGGAAGAGCAGCAGCGGTGTAGCAATCGCGATCAGGTGCGCGAGGAAGTTGCGGTTGCCGAACGTGGCGCCCGGTGCGCGGCTGTCCGCGAGCCATGGCCAGTCCAGCCCGTACGCCTGGCCCGCACCGAGCGCGGCACCGATGATGGCAGCGAATGCGAGTCCGCCGATCACGATCGGCCCCGCGCCCTCGCGCGCGGCCCGCGCTGCGGCGTGATAGATGATCAGCCCGGAGAAGCTGACGCCCCAGGACGGGAACGCGAGCCAGTGGTTCGTCGCGAAGAGCGCCGACACCGCGCTCCACGCGACGAACGCGATCCATGCGGCCGCGACCGCTCCGGGCTCGATGCGCTGCCAGCGCGGCACCAGGAGTGCAGCGCAGGCGAGTGCGGAGACGTGCAGCGCGAGTTCCTTGGGAACGAGGTGTCGCTCGAGATCGAACAGGTCGGAGCGCACGCCGGCCAGCACGATGGCCAGAGCGCCGAGCGACAGGAGCAGCGCGAGGGCCGCGCCCGTACGCGAGCGATTCGCGGTCGGCGGCGGAAGGGGTGGGCGCCGCGCGTCGGCGGGAGCGTACACACCTGCATCATAGGCCGGACGCGTGTGCGGCGCGAGGTCGGGTTGACCCGCCCGCCCGACTCCGCTATTCACTCTTGCGTCCAACCTTTCCCGGAATGCGCATGATCCGCTTCGTCGTCACGATCGTCCTCCTGCTGTGCGCCGCACCGCTCGCTGCGCAGAACGGCAGCGCAGCGGAGCGGTCCGTTGCGGACGGCGTATTCAGCGAGGGCCAGGCCAAGCGCGGCCGCGAAGCCTTCCTCGACAGCTGCGCGGGCTGCCACACCAGCAGCCAGTTCTCCGACGCATCGTTCCTCTCGAAGTGGGTCGGCCGGTCCGTATTCGCGCTGTACGACATGGTGTCCAGCAGCATGCCGAACGACATGCCGGGCTCGCTGGACGCTGCGACGTACGCGGACGTGATCGCGTACATCCTCTCCATCGGCGGATTCCCGGCCGGCGAGCAGGAGCTTCCCGCCGACGAAGCGGTGCTGTCGAGCATCCTCATGCAGCCCAAGCCCGGCGGCGGCACACCGCGCTGATTCCCGGACGCGCCAATCGGCCGTCCCGCCTGCTGGATGACCCCGGGGCCCGCCCCACCCACGAAGCGCCACAAACACCTGTCCCGCAAACGGATGCGATCGCGCATCACCGGGCACGGGCCGTGCCCCGGGTCCGATCGCAAACCCGCATCCGAGGCTGAACATGGACCATCTTCTCCGCGACCTGCGTCATTCTGCGCGCGCGCTCCTGCGCCGTCCCGGCTTCCTCGCCCTGGCCACGATCACGCTCGCACTCGGCATCGGAGCGACGACGGCAATCTTCAGCGTGGTGCACGGTGTCCTGCTGCGCTCGCTGCCGTTCCCGGAGGCGGAGCGCATCGTGATGATCTGGGAAGCGGACGAGCGGGAGCCTGCGGGTCTCGGCGGGCAGATGTCGCACCTCAATTTCCTCGACTATCGCGAGCAGGCGAGGTCGTTCGAAGCGATGGCGCAAATGCGGTCGGGGAACATGACCGTGACGGGATTGGGGGATGCGCGGCTCGTGCCCGGCGGCCAGGTCACGCCCGATTTCTTCCGCGTGCTGGGCGTCGACCTGCTGTTGGGCCGCAGCTTCTCGGCGGAGGAGAACCTGCCTTCGGGGCCGCGCGCGGTCGTGCTGGGCGAATCGTTCTGGCGTGAGCAGTTCGCCAGCCGCCGCGACATCCTGGGCGAGATCCTGTACATCGGCGGCGACGCGCACACCATCATCGGCGTGGCCCCCGCGGCCATCGAATTCCCGAACGATGCCCGCCTGTGGATCGCCGCACGCAACAACGATGATGGCTGCGGCCGTGGCTGTGTGATGTACGCGACGATCGGGCGGCTCGCATCCGGCTCGACGATCGAGCAAGCGCGCGCGGAGCTGGTCCCGATCGCGGGCCGCCTCGAGGAGGCGTATCCCGAATCCAATTCGTACGAGACTGCCGCGGTCGCATCGCTGCACGACGTGATCGTGGGCGACGTGCGCTTCGAGCTGCTGCTTCTCCTCGGTGCGGTGGTGATGGTGCTGCTCATCGCGTGCGCGAACGTGGCGAATCTGATGCTCGTACGTGGCGGCGCGCGCGCGACGGAGCTTGCCGTGCGTGCGGCGCTCGGCGCCGGACGCCGCCGCCTGCTCTCCCTGCTCATGGCCGAAAGCCTCGTGCTCGCACTCGTCGGCGGCGCAGGTGGCGTGCTGTTTGCCGCGTGGGGCGTGCGTGCGCTGCGCGGCGTCGCACCCGCAGGCATTCCGCGCATCGACGAGATCGGCCTGAGCGGCCTCACGCTCGTCTTTGCGATCGGCATCGCACTCGTCACGGCGCTCATCTTCGGCCTCGCACCCGCGCTGCGTCTCTCGGGCCTGACGCTGCTGTCCTCGCTGCGCGAGGGGCGCGGCCGGATCGGCGGACGTCGCTTCGGCCGCTCGGCCATCGTCGCGGTGGAGCTCGCACTGTCGATCCTCCTGCTCCTCGGTGCGGGCATGATGCTGCGCAGCCTCATGCGCCTCAACGCCACCGATCTCGGGTTCGATCCGTCGAACGTCACGACGTTTCGCATCAGTCTGCCGGACGCGCGCTACCCATCGGCGGATGCGGCCGTCGTGTTCATGAACCAGCTCGAGGAGCGGCTCGCGGCGATCCGCGGCGTCGAGCGCGTCGCGATTGCCGTTGCACCGCCCTTCGGCACTTCCACCCTCGTCGGCTCGATCGAACGTACGGACCGGCCACCGCCGCAGCCGGGCGACGAGCTGCTCTATCACTGGCGTGCCGTGTCGCCGCAGTTCCTCGAGCTGCTCGACATCCCGATCCTCGAGGGCCGCGGCTTCACGGCTGCCGACCGCGCGGGTTCGCTGCCAGTCGCGCTGATCACAAGGCGCACGGCCGAACGCTACTTCCCGGGCGAGTCGGCGGTCGGCAAGCGCGTCGAACTCAGCCTCTCGACCGGCTACCCCGAGGACGAGCCGCGCACGATCGTCGGCGTCGTGGGCGACATACGCCCGGACTTCACGCCGGAAGCGCCTCACGAAGAGCTGTGGATCCCGTACGCGCAGGCCGGCTCCAGCTTCCCCAGTCTGCTCGTCGAGTCGCGCAGGCCCGCAGGCGCGGTGCTGACGGATGCGCGGGCCGTGCTGGCCTCGCTGGATCCGCTGATGCCGATCGCGCAGCCGGGGACGATCCTCGAGCAGGTGAACACGGCGAAGGCCCCCACGCGCTTCTACGTGCTGCTGCTCGCGCTCTTCGCGACCATCGCGATCGCACTCGCGAGCGTCGGCATCTACGGCGTCGTCGCATACCTGGTGCTCCAGCGCACGCGCGAGATCGGCGTCCGCATGGCGCTCGGCGCACGCGTCGCCGAAGTCGTTCGCCTCGTGATCTGGCAGGGGCTGCGCCCGGCGCTTGCCGGCATTGCGGTCGGCCTGATCACGGCCGCTGCGGCGGCCCGTGCGGTGCGTGCCTATGCGGGTGAGGACGCAGCGGCGACGCTGCGCGATGTCTCCGCCCGCGATCCTCTAACCTTCGCGGCCGCCACGGCGCTGCTGCTCGCGATCGTCGTGGCCGCGTGCCTCGTGCCCGCGTGGCGGGCCGCGGGGATTCCGCCATCGACGGCGCTGCGCAACGAGTGATTCGGGCTGGCTTCAGGGGGAATGCTTGACGTGAGCGTGGTGGGTTTGCATTCTCGCCTTCGCTCGCGACCCCCTGAACGCCGATCCAATGCCCGACGACAGCCGCACGCCGGCGGTGGACCGCCGCGACTTCCTCAAGGCGGCAGGCCTGCAGACCGGCCTGCTCTTCGCCGGTGGCTACGCACCCGCCATCGCACGCGCCCGCGGTCAGGGGCCGAACATCATCGTGGTCGGCGCCGGTGCATGGGGCTCGTGGACCGCGCTGCACCTCCAGCGCATGGGCGCGACGGTACGGCTCATCGATGCGTACGGCCCCGGCAATTCACGCTCGACCTCGGGCGATGAAACGCGCGGGATCCGCACCGGCTACGCGGACAACGTGCTCTGGTCGACGTGGGCATCGGAAGCGATCCGTCGCTGGAAGCAGTGGGACGAAATCTTCCAGGAGGCGTTCGGGCAGAAGGTGTTCTTCCCCGTCGGCGACCTCATCCTGCGCAAGGAGTGGGAGCCGTTCCTCGAGCAGACGCGCGCGACGTGGGATCAGGTCGGAATCGAGTACACCGTCCTCACGCCGGAAGAAGTCCACTACCGCTGGCCGGTGATCGACCTCACCGACATCGGCGTCGCACTGTACGAGCATGACGCCGGCGTCGCCCGCGCGCGCGCCGCAACGCAGGCCACCGCGGAACTCTTCCGCCGCGAGGGCGGCACCATCATCGAGGAGCGCGTGCATCCGGGTCGCCGCGACAACGGCCGCGTGCAGGAAGTGTGGCTGTCGAATGGCGAGACGCTCACGGCCGACCTGTACGTTTTCGCGTGCGGGCCGTGGCTGTGGAAGGTCTTCCCCGAGATCCTCACGCGGAAGATGCGCACGTCGCTCGGCCACGTCTTCTATCTCGGCACACCCATCGGCGACGACCGCTTCACATGGCCGAACATGCCGAGCTACAACTTCCCGGGCATCACCGGCTGGCCCGCACTGCCCTTCGACTTCCGCGGCTTTCGCGTGCGCACCGGCGGCGGCCAGCACAGCGATCCCGACTACAGCGACCGGTGGGTCCCGCCGGAGTCGCACGTCCGCTTCCGCAACTTCCTCGCGGAACGGTTCCCGCACCTCGCGGCGGCGCCCCTGCTGGAGACGCGCGCCTGCCACTACGAGTCCACCTCGAGCGGCGAGTTCATGATCACGCCGCACCCCGACCTCTCGAACCTCTGGATCGTCGGCGGCGGCAACGCCGAGGGCTTCAAGTTCGGCCCCGTAATCGGCGACTACGCCGCGCGCCGGATCATGGGGGAGGAAGGTGACCCCGAGCTCGTCGCACGGTTCGGGATCCCGGCCGAGGAGTACGAGCAGCGCTGAGCGGCATTGACCGCCGGGGGCGGCCGCCCCCACGTTGAAACCGGCATCCCCCCTTATCCGAAGAGTTCTCCATGCGACGACGACACTTCATCCTCGCCGCGCTCGTCGCGGCGCCGGTACTCGCGTGCGCCGACGGCGGCAGCGAGTGGGCCGGCACCGTCCGCGACAGCGCCGGCATTGCCATCGTGGAGAACCCGCTGGAAGGCGTGTGGGCTCCCGGTGAAGCGCCCACGATCGAACTCGAGCTCGACATCGGCTCGGCGGAGGGTCCGGCCGAGACGCAGTTCGGTCAGATCGCCCCGGCCGCCGGCATCGATGTGGCCGAGAACGGCGACATCTACGTTCTCGACATGCAGGCGAGCATCGTGCGGGTGTTCGACGCGAACGGCACGTACCTGCGCGAGATGGGCGGCCAGGGCTCGGGCCCCGGGGAGCTGAGTCAGGCGCTCGGCGGCGTCCTGCTGCTCCCGGGCGACACGGTGCTCGTGCCGGACGTCCTGCAGCAGCGGCTCACGCGCTACACGCCCACGGGCAACCCTGTCGCCAGTGTGCCGCTGCCTCTGACCGAAGGCATCCCCATCCGCTGGGAGAAGACGGCAGACCACCGCATCATTCAGCAGCAGCGGCGCATGCAGCTGCCGGGAATGGATTCGGTCACGCAGGCGGACTACCTGATCGAGAGGGGCGCGGACGGGACCATTCGCGACACGATCATGCAGCTCCCGACCGGTGGCACGATCAACTTCAGCGGCGAGGGGCCGATGATCCGCCTCTTCTCGCCCGAACCGGTGTGGGCCATCGGCACCGACAGCAAGGTGTACTACGCCATTAACGACGGCTACAGCATCCTCGTCCACTCGCGCGATGGCGTGCTCGAACGGATCATCCGGCGTCCGTTCGAGCGGCGGGCTGTTACCGAATCCGACCAGCAGCAGATCCGCGACGCAATGACGGATATGATGCGCGACCAGGGGGTGCCGCCGCAGGCCGTTGCGCAGATGGGGCAGATGCTGCAGTTCGCCGATTACTATCCGGCGTTCGCCACGATCATCGGCGGACCGCAGGGATCGATCTGGGTCCAGCAGATCCGCAGCGCCGAGGAGATGGCCGCGGGGGGCGGCGAGTTCGACATCCAGGACACCGGTTCCAACCGCTTCGATGTGTTCGATTCGCAGGGCCGCTATCTCGGGGTGATCGAGCTGCCGCAGCGCTTCCAGCCCATGCGCGTCGTCGGATCGTACGTCTACGGCATCTGGCGCGACGAACTGGACGTCCAGCACGTGCGCCGGCTGCGCATCGGTGGAACCATCGAGGAGGTGCCCAGTGAGATCGTTCGTTAAGTGGACCGGGATCGCACTCGGTTCCATACTCGGACTGCTGATCATCGCGGGGGCCGTGCTCTACGTGCGCGGCGGATCTGCGTTCGATGGACCGGATGAGCTTCCGCTGGAAAGCATCGCGGCGGATCCGTCCCTCATCGACCGCGGCGCGCACATCGCCGCAACGCACGGCTGCATGGACTGCCACGCGGCGCGGCTGGAGGGTCAGGTGCTCGTCGACGCGCCGCCCTTCCTCGTCGTCGCATCCAATCTGACGTCCGGCGCCGGCGGCGTCGGCTCACGCATGGATGCGCTCGGCTGGGAGCGCGCCATCCGACACGGTGTCGGCGTCGACGGCCGCGGCCTCGCGATCATGCCGTCCGAGATGTACGCCCACATGAGCGATGACGACGTCGCCGCCCTCATCGCGTGGCTCGACGCGCAGCCGCCGGTCGACAACGAGCTCCCGCCGACAGAGATCCGTCCGCTCGGCCGCATCATCGCCGGCATGGGCGGCTTCGCGCCGACAAGCCAGCTCGTGAACCACACCGAGCCGCACCTGGAAGTCGCGCCGCCGATGGCGGCCACGGTCGAGTACGGCGCCTACCGCGCGCGCACGCTCTGCCACGCGTGCCACGGCCCGAACCTCGAGGGCGCACAGCCCCCCAATCCCGATAGCCCGTGGGCGCCTTCGCTCCACGGTGTGAAGGGCTGGACGCTCGAGCAGTTCGTCACCACGCTGCGGACCGGTCAGACACCCGCGCGCCAGCTCGACAGCCTCTACATGCCGTACAACATCACGCGGGAACTGGAGGACGTGGAGATCGAGGCGCTGCACCTTTACATCAAATCGCTGCCTCAGCCGTCAGGGACTCCGGTGGCTGCGCGGTAGTCTCAGGGTCGGGAGGCACCGAAGCGGTTCAGCGCTCGAGATCTCTCACCCACACGTTGCGGAAACGAACCGGCTGCCCGTGATCCTGGAGCACGAGCGGGAGCCGATCGGGATGGACGGCATAGTCCGGTCGTGCGCGATGCGCGGTCGGGCCGGTGAGCTCGACGGCATCCTGCACGAGCACGCCGTTGTGGAAGACGGTCAGTACGGCGGGACTCACGAGTTCCCCGTCCGCATCGAAGCGCGGACGGCGGAACACGATGTCATACGACTGCCACTCGCCGGGTGAACGGCTGGCATTCACCAGCGGCGGATACTGTCCATAGATGGCCGCGGCCTGTCCGTCGGCGTACGTCTCGTTCTTCCACGAATCGAGCACCTGCACTTCGTACCTGCCCATCAGGAACACGCCGCTGTTGCCGCGGTTCTGCCCGTCGCCTTCCGGCTGAGCGGGCGAGGCCCACTCGATGTGGAGCTGCACGTCGCCGAATGCGTCGCGCGTCGCGAGTTCGCCGGCTCCGGGCACGACTTCGAACCAGCCATCACCGACGCGCCAGCGCGCGGGATCGCCGAAGCTCTGCCACGCGGAGAGGTCGGACGCGCCGAAGAGTACGATCGCATCGGACGGTGGCGGCGCCGGCGTCGCCGATTCGGGGCCCGGATCGATCACCGGCGGCCGCGCGCGGCCGGGGTCGTGCGGCGGCCAGTCGTGAGGCGACTGCGCCGCAGCACTCCCCGCCATGAGTGCGAACCCCGCAGCAACCGCGAGGGCCCGCATCAGTTGCCCGTGTACGACTCGGCGCCGGGCCGGCACTGCGGCCAGCTCTGCGTCTGTCCGCGGAACGACGGCATCACGTCGCGCCGCTCACGCGACACCTTCTCCGGATCCTCCGACGCAAGGTACGCGAGCATCGCGGTGAGCGTCGCGTTGTTGCGGATCTCCTCGAACACGACCTTGTCGAACGTGTCGCGGTTGGTGTGCCATGTATGCGTACCGTAGCTCCAGGAGATCGAGCTCAGGCTGAACGCGGGTGCGCCCGCGCAGATGAACGACGCGTAGTCGCTGCCGCCGCCGCCCGGCGAGCCGGGAATGTTCAGGTCGATGTGGCGTGTGATCTCCGCGGGGACGCGGCCGAGCCAGTCGGCGAAGTGACGGCCGGCACCCGTGAGCCCCTGCATCGAGATGTTGACGACGCGGCCCGTGCCGTTGTCCTGGTTGAAGAGCGCCTGCAGCCCCTCGACGATTTCGGGATGCATCGCGGCGAAGCGGCGCGAGCCGTTCAGGCCCTGCTCTTCCCCGCCCCAGAGCCCGATCACGATCGTGCGCTTCGGATTCGGATACACCTGCTTCAGGATGCGCATCGCCTCGAGCATCACGGTGCTGCCCGTGCCGTTGTCCGTCGCGCCCGAGCCGCCGTCCCACGAGTCGTAGTGCGCGGAGAGCAGGATGTACTCGTTCGGCAGCTCCGTCCCGCGAATCATGCCGACCGTGTTGTACACCGGCACCTCACCCGTGAACTCGGACTCGGCCACGAGCCGCACGGCCGGTCCCTGATCGTTCTCCGCGAGCCGCCACAGCAGGCCGTAGTCCTCGCACGACAGGTCGAGGTTCGGCACGTTCGACGTCGTGGTACCGAACACCTTGTTCACGCCGATGTCGCCGGACCAGTTCGACTCGAGGATGCCGGCGGCGCCCGCCTGGTCGAGCGCGCTGCGCAGCTGCGACCCGGATGCGACGCGCGCGGAGCGCCACGCATCCTGCGCCTGGGAGCGCGCCTCGGTCATGCGCTCGAGCGCTCCCGGCTGGCCGAACTCCTCGTAGTGCGAATTCGGCCGGCAGGTCGGCTGCGGGAAGGACGTGAGCACGAACTTGCCGCGCGTGGTCGGCAGCCATGCACGCACCGCGGCGGAGTCGCGCAGCGGCGGCAGTATCACGACCTCACCTTCGACGGTGCGGCCGCCGGTGCCCGGACTCCACGCGAGCATCATCGCCTCGAGGGAGCGGACGCGCGGCTGGACCAGATCGAGGTGCGTGATGCCGCGGTCCCAGCCGCGCCACGTGCCGTACGGCTCGTTGCGCGCCTCGATGCCCCAGCTCTGGAGGAGGGACGCCGCCCAGTCGTTTGCGCGGTCGATGCCCGGTGAGCCGGTGAGCCGGGGTCCGATCGAGTCCATCAATGGCTGTGCGATACGTTCGGCCTGGCTCTGCTCCATGCCGAGCTGCCAGATCTGCTTCAGAACGGCATCGTCGGTGGTCCAGGTCTGCGCCGCCGCCGGCCCCGCTGAAAGGACGAGCGCCGCCATCACCGCCGTATTGATCGTTCTCATGAATACCTCTTCAAGGGGATGCGTACCGGCCGACAACGTGGCCCGAAAGTGCCTGCGGGACAAGCTACCGGCGCAGCGCGGGGTGCGCCCATGTGAGACCGAGACCGATCAGGCCGAACCAGATCATGGTGCCGGGCGCCAGCGCGGGCGTGGCCCCCATCAACGACTCCCGGAAAAGCGCCCAGCCGGCGATCGTGGGCGCACGTTCGATCTCGAATTCGGCGTTGCCGGAGTAGTGGAGCCAGAGGCCCACGCCGCCGACGACCACGAACGCCGTCATCACGAGCCGGAAGAGTCGCACGAACCACTGGTTCGGCCGACCGAGCACCAGAAGCCCGCACGTCATCCCGGCGCCGAGGCTCACGATGGGGATCCACTGCTCCCAGTCCTCGGTGTGCTCGAGGAGGAGCAGCTCGATCAGTGTGCCGGCCATGCCGAAGAGCAGCACCAGGAGCAGGAGCGTCCTGAGCCGGGCGGTGTCGCGATTCTCCACGTCGTCTCCAGTCGGTTGCGATGCGCAATCTGTCCTGTTCCCGCGTGCGTGCAAGCCCACCGGGCATTGCCGCGGGCGGCCGGGCAGCATTAGCGTTACTCGTTCACGCCTCAGCCTGAGACAGCCCTGTCGACCCGGCCATACGGCCGGGGGGATCGGAACCCATGCGGCCTGTGCCGTTGCGGGTATGGTGCGCGCTCATGCTCCTGCCTGGCGCCGTCGCGGCGCAGCAGGGGTCCATCGTCGGCACCGTTGTCGAGGCCGACACCCGTGCGCCCGTCCGCGCAGCCGCGATCGAGATCCAGCCGGCCAGCGGCGAGTCCATCCTCCTGCTGAGTGACTCCGTGGGCCGCTTCCGCGGCCCGGCCGACCCCGGCAGCTACGTCCTGATCGTTCGCTCCATCGGGATGCAGACCGCGCGCGTCGAGGCGGTGGAGGTAACTGCAGGCGCCACGACGAGCCTCGAGATCGTGCTCACGCCCACGGCCCTGATCCTCAACCCTATCACCGTCACTGCGTCGCGCAAGCCTGAAAAGCTGCTCGATGCGCCATCGGCGATCTCGGTCGTACGCGCCGATAAGGTCGCGGAGCGGCTCGTGGCCACGGCCGACCAGCACGTGCACACCGTGCCCGGCATCGATGCGGCGTCGCTCGGCATGCAGCGAACGTCCGTGGTCGCGCGCGGATTCAACGACACGTTCTCCACCGCCCTGCTGATCCTGACCGACTACCGCTTCGCGAACATACCGTCGAACCGACTCAATGCCTTCTACATGATGTCGCCGACCGACCTCGACATCGACAGGATCGAGGTCACGCTCGGCCCCGGTTCGGCACTGTATGGTCCCAATGCGACGAGCGGCGTGCTGCACCTGTTCACCAAGTCCCCCATCGACGCGCCCGGTTCGACCGTCACCCTGGGCGGCGGCGAGCGGTCCGTCTTCCAGGCCATGTTCCGCACCGCGCACGCACCGAGCGACCGCTTTGGCGTAAAGCTCTCCGGCCAGTTCTTCCGCGGCGACGACTGGGAGTGGACGGATCCTGTCGAAACCTCGTTGCGCGCGGCCGACCCCGACAATCCGAACATCGGCGCGCGCGACTTCACCGCCTCGCGCTGGAGTCTCGATGCGCGCGTGGACTACCGGTCGGGCGACGACAGCGAATGGGTGACGTCGGCCGGGAGGAACACCACGCTGAACATGATCGAGGTGAACGGCTCGGGCCGCGCCCTCGCGGAAGGCTGGCGCTACGACTACGTGCAGAGCCGGTTCCGCAGCGGCCGCCTCTTCCTCCAGGCGTTCGTCAACCTCAACGACTCCGGCGACTCCCGCTTCCTCCGCACCGGGCTGCCGGCGATCGACAGGAGCCGTATCTGGGCCGCGCAGGCGCAGCACGGGCACGTGTTCGGTCCCGTCGACGCCACGTACGGCTTCGATGCGCAAACCACGGACACGCGCACCGCGGGTTCGATCACCGGCCGCTTCGAGGACGACGACCGCGTCGACGAGGTCGGCGGCTACGTGCACGCGGTCACGCGCCTGTCGGACGCACTCGAGGCCGTGGCCGCGCTCCGGCTCGATTACCACAACCGGCTCGCCGATCCGGTATGGTCGCCCCGCGCTGGTCTCGTCTGGCGACCCGCCACCGACCAGACCCTGCGCGCCACGTACAACCGCGCCTTCCGCACGCCCTCCGTGCTCGATCTGTTCCTCGACCTTTCGGGCGGTGCGGTTCCGATCACGGATCAGATCTTCTACGACATCCGCGCGGTCGGCGTCCCGGGATCGGGCTACAGCTTCGCGCACTGTGAAGGCGGATACCGCGACCTGTGCATGCGTGTGCCCGGGTTGCCTGATCCCATGCCGGCGAACGCGACGCTCGTCTGGGACGCGCTCATTGCCGCGCTCGCACCCGACCTCGCCGCCTACCTGCCCGCACCCGGAAGCGCGGTCGGTACCGTGCTGCGCCGACTCGATCCGGAAGGACTCGCCACGGGCAACCCGTTCCCGCTCGACCCGGACGGACCCCAGGCGATCGCACAGCTCCGGCCCCAGATCCACAACACCTTCGAGCTCGGGTACAGCGGACTCGTGCGGGACCGGCTGCTCCTCACCGCGAACGTGTACCGCACACGCGTTCACGACTTCGTCGGTCCGATTTCCGTCGAGACGCCGAACGTCTTCCTCGATCCGGCCACGACGGCTGCGTACGTCTCCGAGCAGCTCGCGCCCCTGCTCGGCGCCGGCGCGATCGACCAGGCAACGATCGACGCGATCATCGCCGGACTCGCTGCGGTGCCGGTCGGTACGATCTCCCCCGCGGAGTGGGATGCACCCGACATCCTCCTCACCTATCGGAACTTCGGGAAAGTCGATCTGTGGGGCTTCGAGGTGGGCGCGCAGCTCGAGGCTGCAGAGGGCATCTCGTTGCGCGGCGCGGTCAGCTACATCAGCGAAGAGTGCTTCGACTTCGATGATGACGACCGCTGCACCAGCGCGGTCGACCGCTCCCTCAACGCGCCGTCATGGAAGGGCAGCCTGGCCGTGCGCTACGACGATCCCGGCCGCGGCTTCGCGGCCGAGCTGCGCGGGCGCATGGTGGATGGCTTTCCGCACAGCACGGGCGTTTTCGTGGGAGACATCCCCGGCTACACGGTCGTCGACGCGGCCGTGAACTACAGGCTGCCACACGTCACGGGTGCGAGCATCGGCCTCACCGCCACGAACCTGTTGAACAACATGCATCGAGAGATGATCGGCGCTCCCGAGATGGGACGTCTCCTGCTGCTCCGCCTCCGCTATGATTTCCAGCCGTAGTATTCACCCGACCCTGCGATGAACGGCCCCGGCGCGAACGGAATCGAACGTGCCGGCGCTGTGATTCCCTACCTCTCCCGGCTGCAGCTCGCGCGCATCTGCGCGGCCGGCGCGACACCCGCTGCTCCCTCCGAAGAGTCCCTGTACGGCGCGCTCCTCTTCCTCGATGCTGCAGGCTTCACGAAGCTCACGGGTACACTCGAAGCGCGCGGCCCCGAAGGTGCCGAGACACTGGCCACTCTGCTACGCCGCTACTTCGGAGCCGTACTCGACATCATTGCCGCACACGGCGGAGACGTGCTGTTCTTCGCGGGCGATGCGCTGACGGCACTCTGGCCGGTAGCGCACGGAGACGAGGACGCGCTCGACTACGCTGCTGCCCGCGCGGCTGCGTGCGCGCTCGAAGTGCAGGAGCGTGTCCACGACATCGAAGCCACCGACGCGTTGAAGCTGCAGTTCCGCGCCGTGCTCGCGGCGGGCGACCTGTGCGCATTCGAACTGGGTGGCGTGGGCGGACGCTGGCTCCAGCTGGTCCGCGGTGCGCCGGTGCACGAGCTGAGGACCGCGGATCGTTCCGCTCTGCCAGGCCAGGTCGTGGCGCCGGAGTCGCTGCGCGTGCGGCTGCTGCGCGCGGGCGCACGCGTCGAAGCGCGCGGCGATGTTCTGCGCGCGCTCCACCGCGTCCCGTACGCGCCCGTTCCGTCGAAACCCGCGGTCCCCGATGAACTCCTGCCGGCGCTGATGCACTACGTGCCGGAGGTCGTGGCGGACCGGCTCGCGGCCGGACAGGGCGATGACATGGCCGAGTTCCGCCGCGTGACCGTGCTGTTCCTCAGCCTGCTCGGCGGCTCTGCCGGAGTCGAGCCTGCGACGGACCGGCTGCACGCCGCGGTCCGCCGTGTACAGCACACGGCCGCGCGCTTCGGCGGTGTCGTCGACCAGCTCCTCGAGGACGACAAGGGTGCCAGCATCATCGTGGCGTTCGGACTGCCGGGCGCATCGCACGACGACGATGCCGTGCGCGCGATCGCTGCGGCACGCGACCTCAGCGAGGCGCTGCACTCCCTCGGACTGAGTCCCGCCGCAGGTATCGCCACGGGACAGGTCTTCTGCTGCGACCACGGCGCCGATGCCCGCCGCCACTACTCGCTCTTCGGCTCTCCGATCAATCTCGCCGCCCGACTGATGCAGGAATCGGCGGTCGCCGGGATCCTGTGCGATGAGGCCACGCGCAGTGCAGCCGCCGCGCGCATCCGCTTCGAGCCGTGTGGCACAACCCGGCCGAAGGGCTTTGCCGCGGACGTCGATACGTACGTTCCGGTGCAGACCCTCGTGGCGGCCCGCTCGCTCGACGACGCGCTGTTCGGGCGTGGCGCGGAGCTGCACCGCCTGACCGACATTCTTACCGCCCACCTCGTGCAGCCCGCCGGTGCATTCGTTGCCATCGAGGCGGACGCCGGCATGGGCAAGTCCACACTCGTCGCCGCTTTCGTACAGGCCATCGAGGATGCCCCCGTCGACATCGCATGGGGTGCGGCCGACTCGCTCGAGGCCGCGACACCGTGGTACGTCTTCCGCGACGTGGTGCGCCACTGGTTCGGCATCTCGCGGCGCATGGACCCAACCCTTGCGTGCAGGCGCATCCTCGCCGGAATGGACGCATGGCCGGAACTCCGGTCGCTCACACCCCTGCTCGATGACGTCCTCGCCCTCGGCATCGGCGAATCCGAGCTGACCGCGCAGATGACCGGCCAGGTCCGCGCCGACAACCTGCGCCGGCTGCTGCTGCACGTCGCGCGCGAACGCGCTCGTCACCAGCCGCTCATGCTCGTGATCGAGGACGCGCACTGGGTGGACGCGGCATCGTGGGCGTTGCTCGAGCGACTCGCCGCCGCCGAGCCGCGGCTGCTCATCCTGCTCACCACTCGCCCCATGGCGGAACCGCCCGAGGAGTACCAGGAGCTGTGTGCCCGGGCCGCCGCATTCGCCCTTCCGCTCGCCGCCCTGAGTTCAGAGGAATGCGCGCGGCTGATGGCACGCCAGCTCGGAACGGCCGCGATCGCGCCGGAGCTCGTGCGCATCGTGCACGAACGCGCGGAGGGGAATCCCTTCTTCACCCGCGAACTGGTGCGCGCACTCGCGGACGCGGGCGCATTCCGGGTCGGAGGCGAGGTCGTCGAATTCGAGGAAACGGCCGCGCTGGACCGGGTCCCGGCAACGCTCGAAGGCGTCATCACCGCGCGCATCGATGCCCTGGCGCCGGGGCCGCAGCTCACGCTCAAGGTCGCGTCGGTGCTCGGCCGCGACTTCGAGGACGAACTGCTGCGACGCGCACACCCGAACGCGCCGACACACGAACAGCTCGAGGCGGAGCTGGCCGAACTGCGTCGCGCGGAGCTCGTCCTCGCCGATGCGCGCGGCGCGCGGTCCGCACATTCCTTCGTGCACGCGCTCACACACGAGACGACCTATTCGCTGCTGCCATTCGCGCGCCGGCAGGAGCTCCACCGCGCCGCGGCCGAAGCGCTGGAGGCGATGCATCCGGATCACGAACCGATCCACGCACGGCTCGCGCATCACTACCGTCTCGCCCGCATGCCCGAGCGCGCCGTGCCGCACCTCGCCGGCGCCGGTGAGCAGGCACTGAACGCGTACGCCTCGCGCGACACGCTGCGCTTCCTCACGGACGCGCTCGAACTCGATCACGAAGTGCGTGGTCCGCTGGCGGTCGACCTCGCGCGCGCCCGCTGGTGCCGTTTCATAGCGCAGGCATGGTACTACCAGGACGACTACGTGAAGGCAGGCGAGTGGTTCGAGCGCGCGGTGCAGTACACGGGCACACGCAAGCGCCTCGGCCCTGCCGGCGCGATCGGCGCGCTCGCTGGACTCCTCGCCGGCGGTGCGGTGCCGCGCGAACGGCCGGGCCGCCACGATCCTGCATACGACCGTCTGGTCGAGGCGCTCCGGTCGATACGTGAGCTGAGCGCGGTCCACCTGTGGAACGCAGACAAGGCCAGCTTCGCACTCAGCACCATCAACGCAGCCCGCATCGCGCGCCGGATCGGTGCGTCGACCGAGTCCGCGTACGCGATCGCTACGTACGCGTACATGCTCGGGTTGACCGCGCTGCGCGGACGCGCCGAGCGCGAGATGCGCACAGCGTTCGCCATGGCCGAACGCGTGGGCGAGCTCCAGCAGATCGCGGCGACCGGAACCGTCACGGGGATGCTGCTGGATCAGCTCGGCCGCATCCGTGAAGCCGTTCCCTTCCAGCAACGCGCGCTGGAAGCGGCAGAAGCGCTGGGCGCCGGCCCGTACCGGCACCGCACCCTGTTCCAGCTCGCCGAGACGAACCTCTGGCGCGGCGAGTACGCGGCCGCCGAATCCCTGTACGGCCGAGCCATCGAAGCGTCGCTCAAGGCCGAGCCGCACATCGCGGGCCTCGCGCACGCGATGATCGCGCTCACCCTGCTGCGCCGCGGCGATGTCGACGGCGCACTCGCGATGCTCGCGCGGCCCGACGCGCTCCCCTTGATCCGACGCGAAGCGCAGGCCCTCTCGCTCGTGTGCGGCCTCGGCGTACAGGCCGAAGCGCTGTTTGCCGCGGGCGACCCGCAGGGCGCGATCGATGCCGTACGCGAAGCCGAGAACTCCATCACCTCCGCCGATGATGCGACCAGCTACTACACAGGCATCATCGGCCATTCCGCCATAGCGCAGGTCCGCATCGACATCGGCGCGCCCGGCGACCCCGAACACGACTGGCCCGGCTCCGCCCGCCGCCTCGACGTTGCGTTCCGCCGGTTGCGAAAGATCTCACGGCTGTATCCGGCCGGGCGGGCGCGCTACCTGCTCCTGACCGGGCGCTACCACGCGCGCGAACGGCACGTCGGCCGCGCACGCAAGGCGCTGGAGCAGGCGATCGTGCTCGCCGATCGCTGCGGCCTGCCCCACGAGCTGGGCCACGCGTGCCGGTCCCTCGCTGCGCTCGTGACGGGCCCGCGCAAGGTCGAGCTGCTGCGCCGCGCGGCCGATGTCTTTGCGCGCACCGGCCAGCGCCTCGACCTCGAGCGCACGGAACTCGAGCTGCGCTTCGCCTGACCTCATCCCCGACACGGAGCGACGCTGCCCATGCAGAAGACGAAGGTCGTGATCCTCGGCGCCGGCCCGAGCGGCCTCGCCACCGCATTCGGGCTCACGGACACCCAGGAGCTCCGCGACCGCTACGACGTCACCATTTACCAGGTCGGCTGGCGCGCCGGCGGCAAGTGCGGCTCAGGCCGCGAGGGGCCGCTCCAGCGCTTCGCCCAGAACGGCACGCACTTCGTCTTCGGCTGCTACGACAACTGCTTCGACGTCGTGCGCCGCGCGTACATGGAGCTCGACGCGCAGGGTGTGCACTGGTTCGGTGCCTACCAGGACTCGTTCCTGCCGCGCGACCTGCTGGTCTTCAAGCAGTTCTTTCGCGGGAACTGGTACAACTGGATGATCGAGTTCCCGACCAACCAGACGGAACCCGGCACGCGCGACGGCGCGCTCACAGCCGCCGACTATCTGTCCATGGCGCTCCAGCTGATGCTCGAGGCCATTGCCGGCTGGCGTTTCCTGCGCGCCGTCAAACCGCCCGGGCCCTTCCACCGCCGCCGCTCGCGCGTCGTGCATACCATGCTGCGACCGCTCACGGGCAGCGCCGTGCACCTCGGCGCCGCGCTGCTGCGCGCGGGACTCCGTATTTCACGCGAGCTCGTCGCGGGCACACGCACGGAGAAGGAAGCGCTCGGGGCCATTCAATGGATCTGCCGCGAAGTGCGGCGCTGGGCGTGGTGGCTGCTCGGCCGTTTTGCGGACACGAACCTCGAGGTGAACCGCAAGCTCGGCCTCCTCGACTTCGGCTGCACCGCCGTGATCGGCATCATCGCGGACGGCGTTTACAAGCCGGGCGGACTCGCCGGCATCGAGCCGTACGAGTTCCGCGAGTGGCTCGCGCGCCACGGCGCACACGAGTCCACCCTGTACGCGCCCTACGTCACTACGTGGTACGACGCGGTCGCCGCCTACGAGGAGGGCGACCTCTCGCGTCCCAACCTCTCCGCCGCCGTCAGCCTCCACTCGATCGCGCGCGCGATGCTCACGTACAAGGGCGCGTTCGCTTATCAGATGCGCGCGGAAGTCGGTGAGACCGTCATTGCGCCCGTCTTCGAGTGTCTGCGCCGCCGCGGCGTGAAGTTCCGCTTCTTCCATCGCGTGCGCGATCTCGTACCGGGCGCCGACGGCCTCATCGAAAGCGTAGAGGTGGAGCGGCAGTGCGAGCTGAAATCGGGAGACCCGGACTCCTATCAGCCGTTCATCGACGTCAAGGGCGGATACAAGGGCTGGCCGGACGAGCCGCTCTGGGACCAGATCGTGGATGCCGACGCCATCCGCACCGCCATCTGGAACGCGATCCCCGAGCCGAAGCGGCCGCACCTCTTCAGCCTCGAGTCCTTCTATACACCATGGCGTGGCACCATGCACACGCTCCGGCGCGGTGAGGACTTCGATGAGCTCGTGCTCGCGCTGCCCATCGATACGCTTCGCTTCTACGCGACGTCGATACTCGCCGAGCGGCCCGACTGGCAGGCCATGGTAGACAACCTGGGCGGCGTGGAAACGCAGACCATCCGCCTCTGGTTCGGTCCCACCCTCGAGGAGCTCGGCTGGCGCACCGGTCCACCCATCCTCTCCGCCTACACGCCGCCGTTCTCGACATGGGAGGACAACAGTCAGCTCGCGGAAGTGGAGAACTGGCCGCCCGGTCACGTGCCGGGCGCCATGGCCACCGTCTTCGGTGCGCTCCCCGCGTCCCACGTGCCGCCGCCGCCCGAGGACCTGCAGTACCCGGCCGCGCAGCAGGATGCGGTAGACGCGAACGCGATGCTGTTCATGGAACGCGACATCGGCTCGCTCTGGCCCGGCGCAACCGGCCCCGAGAATCCCGTCGGCATCGCATGGCGCAAGCTCATGGACCTCGGCAACGCCACCGGGCCGGCACGCCTTGCCTCGCAGTACGTGCGCGCGAACCTCGGCCCGAACGAGCGCTACACCATGGCGCGTGCGGGCGGCCTGCAGTACCGCATGGCGACCGATGCGACGGGCTACAGGAACCTGCGCATCGCCGGCGACTGGATTCGCAACGGCTTCCTCATCGGCAGCGTCGAGGGCGCCGTCATGGGCGGGCTTCTGGCCAGCCGCTCCATCTGCGGGTCACCGGAACACATCTGGAACATCGAGCCCGCGTTCCTGTGAAACGCTAGAGACGATTCAGCCACTCCCCTATGATCGGGAACGCTTCACCGGACACGGCACGCGCGGTGTGGATGCCGGACTGGAACGACGCCTCCATGAACGCGATGTAGAGGTCGTTGTCGATCCAGTCGCCGGTGATGAACAGGTTGTCGTAGCCGGTGCCATCCGCGCGCATGCGGTACTGGTTCGTGCCCGGCAGCGAGATCGTGCAGCGCTCCGACGGTCCGCAGTTCGACTTCCAGAACTGCCAGTTCAGGCGGTCACGGCCCCTGCGCTCCTGTGGATCCACGAGCAGCGACCAGTCGAGGCACGGCGGATCGTTCGCATCCATCGCGTTCGGCAGCAGCGTCGTGACGCCGCCGATTCCCTGTCCTTCCGGACCCGTGTCGCGGCCCTCGCAGAAGCCGAACAGGTCCTTGCGTGCAGACTCTGTCATCCGCTCCTCGAACGCCGGATCCTCCTCCGGCAGCGGCGGATCCGTGGGGCCGATCTGTGCACCCGTGAAATAGCCCACGTCGCGCGCTTCGACGCCGCCCTTCCAGTCCTCGAACGGCAGCACCTGGCTCATGTCTGCCCACGTGTTGTAGGGCTCCACGAACAGGCTGAGCAGCGGCTCCGGGTCCCGCCACCCGAGGGCATGCAGGTCCTCGGTGAACCAGAGCTGCGCCGATTCCGTCTGCACCGACTTCACGTGCTCGACCATGCGCGCCCACTGCGGCGTACGCGGGTTGTCCATCAGCTCCCGGCACAGGAAGCGCACGGCGGCGATCGGGATGCCGAAGACCACGACGTCGAAGTGCTCGCCCTGCTTCAGTTCGATCCGCTCCCCGACATAGCCGCTGTAGTACGACTCGAGGTCGATGCCCTTCAGCCGATCCGCATCCACGAGCTGCTCGTAGCGCGGCTGCGCCGGCCACGACTCCAGCCCCTTGATCGTAACCAGCGGATCGTACTCACCCACTTCGGGCTTCACGCCCGCCTGCCGGTTCACCGTGATGCTGCCGATACTCCGTCCATCCTCCGACAGGTGCAGTGCTTCGACTTTGTGGAAGAACTCGAAGCGCACGCCGCGACGCTTCAATACTTCGTAGATCGGTGCGAACACGACATCGCCCATGCCGGCGTGCATGCGGTAGAACGCGGCGCCCTTGTAGGTGAGCGCCCAGCGCGTGAGAACGCGGACCGTCGACCCTGCCGACACCCGCTGCCTGTCCGGGTCGCCGTTCTCGTAGGAGAACGCCGCGTCGTAGATGGTGCGCACCAGTGTCGTGGACAGCGTCTCGTGGTGCACGCCGTGGCGCACGAGCCACGCGCGGAAGTCTTCGTCATCGACCGTGGCGAAGCCGTCGCGCAGGAACAGCTCGTCCACGAGGATGCCCGTGCCCATGGCGAGAAGCGCATCGAGGTCGAGCCAGATGCGGTGCGCGCGGCGGTTGCGCGCCGCGAGTCGCTTGATGCCGTGCCACGCAGTGCGGCGCAGGAACTCGTACAGGCCCACCAGCCAGCGCGCACGGCGCAGGAAACGCACCGCGTACGTGGCGGCGCGCATGCTCGCCAGCCAGAGGTCGAAGAGCAGGCGCGCGCCCCATGGGTCGTCTCCGCCGAGCGGCGGATCCGGTGCCTCCTCCCATGCGCGGCCGCGCGAGTGCAGCCGGCTCGTGAAGCGGTAGCCGGCTTTCCACCCGAAGAGCAGCGTCACGAGCCCCTGCAGCACCATCCACAGGTACTGCGGCAGTGTGAGCAGCGCACCCTGCGACCCGGGCACCGCACCGTTCGCGGGGAACGCGACCATCCACGGGTCCCATGCGCCCAGCACCCACTCCTCTTCCACCCCGAGATCGCGCGGGTGGAACGCCTGCCGCCACGTGCGCAGCGGATGCCCCGGCGGCCGGTTCAGCTCGCCGTAGACCGTGCGGATCGCGTGGAAGAAGTTCTGATAGAAGCCGAAGAGCACGTGCAGTCCGTGCTCCTCGATGCGGCCGTATTCGCCGCGGCCGCTCGCTCCCTTCCCGCCCAGCCGCCAGCCCATCTGGTAGACGGTCACTTCGTAGCGCGCGCGCAGCTCGGGCGTCGACGTCAGCCAGAGCACGGTCGACAGCGAGGTGGGACCGCCACCCAGCACCGCGACCCGGGTCCTCTGTTTCCGCTCCATCACGGTTCGGCTCCACACTGTGGGAAACGCCCGCTCCGGACGGGGCGGGCAACCGATCTCAGGCGTAACGTTTCAGGAACGCGCTTTCGCTCTCCATCGTCCCGGCCAGGATCAGCTCCGCGCCCGGCTCGTCGGGCAGCGGCTCGTCCGGCGGTGGATTGATCACCGTCTTCCCGTTCATCTCGATTGCGACGACGCTGACGCCCGTGGCCGCGCGGATACCGGAATCGCGCAGCGTGACACCGCGCAGCTTCTCCGGCAGCGCGAGCCGGAACACGTTCAGCCCCTCCGCAACCATCACGATGTCCCCACCCTCCAGGATGTTGAACACCGCGTTCGCACCCATCGAAGCGTACGACATGACGAAGTCGGCGCCGGCGCGGTGCAGTGTGGAGACATTGCGCTCGAGCGTGGCCCGGCTGATGATCTGCATGTCGGGACGAAGGCGCCGGCAGTAGATGGTGAGGTAGATGTTCGTCGCGTCGTCCGCCGTCGTGACCAGCGCGCTCGGGGCCTCGCGGATCCCCGCCTTCTCGAGGATGTCGATGTCCGCCGCGTTCCCGATGATCGTGTGCTCGCGGTCGTGGACGCGGCCGGGATCCATCTCGACGATGCGATAGTCCACGCCGCGCTCCCGGAGCGAGCGTGCCACGGCCCGGCCGACGCGCCCGCCGCCGAGGATGAGCATCGGCGCATCGGGCAGTGAATAGATCGCAGTCAGCTCCGAGAAGCGGTCGAGCTGCGCCTCCGACCCCGCCAGCACCAGCACGGTGCTCGGCTCGATCAGCGTTGCGGGCGTCGGCACCTCGAAACGGCCGCGCGCCCACAGGCCGATCACGGTCAGACCGGTCGACCCGCGCAGCCACCCCTCGCCCAGCGTGCGGCCCACCATCGGCGTCCCCATCACCGGCGCTTCTGCGATCAGCAGCTCGTCGAAGCGGCCGATCACGTTCGCGCGCACATCGCCGCCGATCGTTCGCCGTGCAAGCGACCGGCCCAGCATGTCGGTGAGCTGGAGCACCTGCGATGCGCCCGCCAGCTCGAGCAGGTCGATCGATTCCGGCGCGCGCGCGAACGCCACCAGCGGCACGTGCGGCGCCACCTCGCGCACCGTGAACGCGATGCTGCTGTTCGCGTAGTCGTCACCGGTGGCCACGACGAGCGCCGCATCGGCCACGCGCACCCGGCGCCACGTGTCTGCGTCATCCCGCTCTCCCACGATCACCGGCACACCGAGGTCGTGAAGCTCCAGCGCACGGCTGAGGTCGGGTTCGATCACGAAGTGTTTCCGGCCGTGCGCATGCAGCCGCTCGCTCAGCGCCTCCGATACCGGATCGCGCGCGGACAGGATGACGTGGCCGCTCACGATTTCGGGCACTCGGCGTGGCGCACGCGCGCGCGACTGCGCCTCGAGCCACGGTGCGTAGAAGAACTGGATGAAGGTGAACGGCAGCAGGATGAGCAGGAACATTACGCCCGACACCAGCACCACGATCGAGAAGATGCGGCCGGCGTCGGAGTGGAAGGTGATGTCGCCGAAGCCGAGCGTGGACATCACCGTGAGCGTCCAGTACACGCCGGTCGCCCACGAGTGGTCCTGCCCCTCGCGCACCATCAGCACGTGGAACACGACCGTGTAGATGGCCACCAGCGCGAGCAACAGCAGCACGTAGCTGCGCACGATGCGCAGGTTCCGGCGCGCCGAGCCGCCGGACATCAGCGCCATGAACTCGGATGGCAGTGTCTTCATGTGCGTCGTTCCAGCACGGCGCGGGCCGCGAGCAGCCCCGCGCCTCCGGTGATGCCCGGACCCGGATGCGCGCCCGCGCCCCCGAGGTACAGCCCGTCGACCGGCAGGGCGTGCCGCGACCAGCTCGCAACGGGCCGCATGAACAGGATCTGATCCAGCCCCAGCTCTCCGTGTGATTCCGCGCCCTCGGTGAGTCCAAACGTCGCCTCGATGTCCGCCGGTGACAGCACCGCACGATGCAGCACACGCGACGCGAAACCACGCAGGTGCGCATCGATCGCCGACGTCGCGGCCTCCGCCAGCGCGTCGCGACGGGCCGTGTCCCAGGCGCCGTCCCGCAGCGCATACGGTGCAGAGCGCACCCGTGCGACGGCCACGTGTTTCCCGGCCGGCGCCAGTGAGGGCCACGTGCGTGTCGGGAAGGAGAGCTCGACGTGCGGCGCATCGGATACCCGCCCGTACTTCGCCGCATCCGCCGCCCGCTCCAGCGCCGTCATGCTCCCCGTCAACGAAAGCACGTTGGCAGCGGGCGCACCATCGGGCAGCGCATCGAGTGCGTAGAGCACGTAGGCCGTGGCACCGCGGTAGCGAATGTTGCCGAACGAATGCAGCACATCCGGATCGATCCATTCGGGGTCGACCATGGCGAGGGTCCGCGCAGGATCCGCCGTCGACACCACCACGCCCGCCTCGATCTCCTCGCCCGATTGCAGCGCCACGCCATGGACGGTGTCATCACGCACGAGGATGCGCGCCAACCCGGCGCCGGTGCGCACGACCGCGCCGTGTTTCGCGGCCGCCGAAAGCGCGGCGCGCACGAACGCGTCCGGCCCGTGCCCGAACAGGCCGCGCCCGCGCACGACACCGGGCTGCGCACCCACGAGCCGGTGCAGCATTGTGAAGCCGGTGCCGCCCGACAGCGGACCCTGGCGCACGTCGAGGAGTGCGACGGCCGCGATGCCCGCCTTCAGCGCATCGTTCTCGAAGAACTCGCCGAGCACCTGCGCTACGGGCATGGGCAGCACGCGCAGCAGCTCGATCATGTCCGTGCGCCCGAGTGCGCGGAACTTCCGCAGCACCGGCAGCAATGAAACGAGCTCGCGTGCGGGCGCATCGATTCGCGGGGCAGGCTTTTCGTACAGTGCGGCGAGCACGCCTGCGAGCCGGTGCATGCGTCCGACGAAGTCGGGCCAGCGCGCGCCGTCGGCAGGTGCGTGCGAACGCAGCGCCGCCATGACACGCGCCGGATCCGCGGCAACCTCGAGCCAGCTTCCCGGTTCGATCGCTACGGCCAGCGGAATCTCCGGGTCGTGCACCGCAATGGGGCCGACCACACCCGCGACATCCGGCGGCACCCAGCCGGCTTCGTGCGCGAGCGGAGCAGCGCGGAATCCTTCCGCGAACTCGAGCATACGCGCCTGTCCGCCGGGCGTTTCAGCCGCTTCCAGCACCGTGACGCGGTGTCCCGCGCGCGCAAGCATTGCCGCGCAGGTGAGACCGTTCGCGCCGGCCCCGATCACGATGACGTCGCTCCGGCTCATGTGGCGCGCACGATCTCGAGTGCCGCGATCCGCCCCGACGCGCCCATGATGCCGCCGCCCGGATGCGTGCCGGAGCCGCACTGCCAGTAGCCGCGGATCGGCGTGTGGTACTTCGCCCACGCGTGTGCCGGACGCAGGAAGAAGAGCTGCTGGAGTGCCAGCTCGCCCTGGAAGATGTTGCCCTCGGTGAGGCCCGTGATGCGCTCGATGTCGAGCGGCGTCAGCACCTGCCGGTGCAGGATGAGGCTCTTCAGGTTCGGCGCGTAGCGCGACAGCGTGTCGATCACCGCGTGGCCGAACGCTTCGCGCTTCGCGTCCGTCCACCCGCCGTTCACCTGGTATGGCGCGTACTGCACGAAGATGCTCATGACGTGTTTCCCGGGCGGCGCCATCCCCGGATCGATCATCGACGGGATCACGATGTCCATATACGGCGAGCGCGAGAACTCGCCGTACTTGGCGTCATCGTACGCGCGCTCGAGGTAGTCGAGACTGGGGCTGATGGAGATCGCGCCGCGCAGGTGCGGGCCGCGACCCGGCAGGCAGGTGAAATCCGGCAGCCCATCCAGCGCGAGATTCACCTTCCCCGACGAGCCGCGGAACGTGTACTTCCCGATCGTATCCACCAGCTCGGTGGGCAGCTCCTTCGGCTCGACAAGCTGCGTGAACGTGCGCTTCGGGTCCAGCGAAGACACGACGATCGGCGCAACGACCTCCTCACCACTGCTCAGCACCACGCCCAGAACACGGCTGTCCTTCGTGAGCACGCGCTCGACCGCCGCATCGGTGCGGATCTCCGCGCCCTGTGCGCGCGCCGCACTCGCAATGGCTTCGCTGATCGCGCCCGTGCCACCCTTCTGGAAACCCCACGCGCGGAACGCGCCGTCGATCTCGCCCATGTAGTGATGCAGCAGCACGTACGCGGAGCCCGGTGAGCGCGGGCCGAGGAACGTGCCGATGATGCCGCTCGCCGACTTCGTCGCCTTGAGAGGGTCGAACTCGAACCATTCGTCGAGGTAGTCGGCACTGCTCATCGTCATGAGCTTGTGCAGCGCGTGGAAGCGGTCGGGCCCGAGCGAGCGCATGTGCTTCCCGAACTTCAGCATCCCGCGCAGCTCCGACGGCGAGAGTGACGTCGGGTCCGGCGGCACCATGGACAGGATCGGCTTTACGGCCATCGCCATGTGCTGCATCAGCCGGCCGAACACGGACATGGCCTCTGCATCGCGCGGCGAGTGGCGCTCCAGTTCACGCCGCGATTCGTCGGGATCCGCCCATGCGCCCAGGTAGTCGCCGTTGTCGAGCGGCGTGATCGTGCTCTCGAGCGGCAGGATCTGGAGCCCGTGCGAGGGCAGGTCCAGCTCGCGGATGATCTCCGGCCGCAGCAGGCTCACCACATAGGAGAAGACGGAGAAGCGGAAGCCCGGGAAGATCTCTTCCGTCACTGCGGCGCCACCCAGCACGGGCCGTCGCTCGAGCACGAGCGTTTTCCGTCCCGCACGCGCGAGATACGCCGCCGCCACGAGACCGTTGTGGCCGCCGCCGACCACGATCGCGTCGTAGCGGTTCGCCGCCATCAGGCGCGCTTCCTGGCGGGATCGAAGAACGGCAGCTTCGCGACGACGGCATTGGCACGCAGCCGGCGGTGCTCGACCGTCATCTCGAGGCTCACCTTCGTGCCCGGCTCGAAGTGCGGGCGGCGCAGGTGCGCGAGTGCAAGGTACTGCTTCAGCAGCGGCGACCAGCAGCCGCTCGTCGCGTAGCCGACCTGGGCATCACTGCGGTAGACCGGCGTGCTCGTGCGCCACGCGATCGTCGGAAGCTGCGGCGGGAGGCCGCGCGCGCGGTACAGCCGCTCCAGCGAGTCCCACGACACCTCCAGCCCGACGAAGCCCCACTCCGCGCCGCGCTCGCGCTCCAGCTGCAGCGCGCGCCGGCCGTTGAACGGACCTTTGTCTGCACTCACCGTCCAGCCCAGGTTCAACTCGTACGGCGACGACTTCTGGTCCTCGATCAGCGCGTGCTGCGCCGAGTGGTAATCCACGTCCAGCATCACGAGCCCGGCCTCGATGCGCGCGATGTCCAGCGCCCAGATGCCGGCCGGCGTGATGCCGTACGCCGTGCCCTCGGTCATCAGCGCATCCCAGACGCGCAGCGCATCCTCCGCACGGACCCAGAGCTCGTAGCCCAGGTCACCCGTGTAGCCCGTGCGCGAGATCGTGACCGGAGCACCGGCAATGTGCGTGTCGACGAGGCGGAAGTAGCGCAGCGCGTCGAGGTCGGCATCGCAGAGCTGCTTCAGCACCTCGCGTGACAGCGGACCCTGAAGCGCGAGCGCGCCGAGCGAGTGCGACACGTCCTCGACCGACACGTCCATGCGCACGGCGTTTATCGCCAGCCAGCGCAGGTTCGGCTCCGCGCTCGTCAGCCGGTAGGTGTCTTCGTCGAGCCGGCTGATCGTGCCGTCGTCGATCACCTTGCCCGCCGCGTCGCACCAGGTCGTGTACATCACCTGTCCGACCCGGCACTTCGTGACGTCGCGCGTGACCATCCGGTCGAGCAGACGGCGCGCATCGCGGCCGCGGATCATGTACTTGTGCAGTGGCGAAACATCGAAGAGCGCGGCCGCGTTCCGTACGGCCGCATACTCGCGGTCGGGATGCGGGTCGTACGCGCTCGCCACCTGGTGGCCCGCCCAGCGCCGCCATGTCTGCGCGCGGACGAGGGGCGCGGTCCGCTCGTGGAAGGGAGTGGTCCTGAGCATGGAGTCAGGCCAGTCTATCCGCGCCGCCCACGCAACCGCAACCGGGCGTCCTACCGTCCCGTGGTACCGCTGTCGGCCGGCATGCCCGCAGCGCGTGCCAGCTGGGGGAGCAGCACGCCGGCCCCTTCGACCTGATCCTGCCAGTAGTCGCGGAGTTCGCGCAGCCGATCCATGTGTGCGGCGTACTCGGGCAGCAGCCGGTCCGCGTCGGGCCTGTAGAACACGCGAGGTTCATCGAGGTACGGCAGCACGCGCGCCTCCGTGAACGTCGTGTAACGCACAAAACGATCGGACACCCCCACCACTTCGTTGTAGAACGATGAGATGTCGGCCAGCAGCCGCGGGTCCAGCAGCCCGACCGACTGCGCGCTCATCGCGGCATCGAAGGCTCCGCGGGGAGGCTGCTCGGAACCCTCGATCCGGAAGTAGACGGGCGCAGGCCTGAGTCCTGCCGTATATGCCGAGTCGAACCGCGCCAGATCCGCGTCGATCACGCCCACGACGAAGCTGAGGTAGTTCCGGGTCCGGAGCACCTCCGTGTGCAGTCCGCCGTAGATCTGGGTCGCCAGCCGCTCGCGTTCGCTGCGCTCACGCCAGCCCTCGACCATGAACGCGCCCAGCACGCCGAAGAACACGATGAGCAGCTCGAATCCGAGTCGCGAAAAGTTCAGCGACTTCCATCCCGTGCGCTTCGTCACGCCGTTCCCGTCGGCCATCGGATCCTCGCCATTTGTCTGTGGTCAGACTCGGCCCGCCTCGACGCGTGCAACCTCGCGCTCGTAGCGCGCCAGCACCTCCGCGCGGCCGAGCATCCCCAGCAAGCGGCCGGTCCCCGGGTCCACGACGGCCACGGACGCGGCGCCGCGCACGCCCAGCTTCCGGATCGCATCCAGCAGCGTGGCATCGGGCGTGATCGTTTCCGTCGGAACGACGAGATCGGCCGCGACGAGCACGGGTGATATGTCCTGGTGGTCGCGCGCCACCCGGCCGAGTTCCGCGACGGTGATCACGCCGCGCAGACGAAGGTCGTCATCGACGACCGGGAACTCGGATCGGGAAGCGTCGCCGAGATGTGCGAGCAGCTCGGTCACCGGCGCGCCCTCGCCGATCACCTGCGGGTTCCGGTCGTACACCTCCTCCACCCGCACGCCCGCGAGCACGTCCCGGTCGGCGCCGTACTCGATGCGCTCCCCGCGCCGGCGCAGCCAGCCGCTGTACAGCGAGTCCCGCTCGATCCTGTGTGCGACGACGTACGCAATCACCGTAGCCAGCATCAGCGGCAGGACGATGCCGTAGTCGTTCGTCATCTCGAACACCAGCAGGATGCCGGTGATCGGTGCGTGCGTTGCGGCCGCGACGAGCGCACCCATCCCCACGAGCGCGTACGCCTCGGGACTCAGTCCGAGGCCCGGGAAGAGCTGCGCGAGTGCGCTGCCGAACGCGCCGCCCGTTACCGCACCTACGAACAGCGCGGGCGTGAACACACCGCCGGAGCCACCCGAACCGAGCGTGATCGACGTGGCGAGGATCTTTCCGAACGCGAGCGCCGCGAGTCCGTACCACGGCAGCCGGCCGAACAGGCTTACATCGAAGCCGAGGTGCCCTTCCCCGATCAGCCGTTCACCCGAGATGACGACGAGCACGCCGACCGCCGCGCCGCCGATCCACGGCACCAGCCAGCGCGGGATGCGCAGTTTCGTGAAGAGCGTTTCCGTGCTGAAGTAGCCGCGCACGAACGCCACACCGACGAGGGCAGCGATCACGCCGAGGATCGGATAGAAGACCGCGACCTCGCGCGCGAGCGTGTAGCCGTACTCCTCCGGCACCGGGAACGCCGGATGGTCGCCGAAAACGGAACGTGACACGACGGCGGCGACGACGCTCGCCACCACCACCGGCGGGAACGCACCGGCCGCGAACGTGCCGAGCATCTCCTCGAGCGCGAAGAACGCGCCCGCGAGCGGTGCGTTGAACGCAGCCGAGATGCCAGCCGCACCACCCGCAGCGACGAGCACCTTCACACGCACGGGATGGAATCGGAACGAGCGGCCGAGCAGCGAGCCCATCGCGGCGCCGAGCACCGCGACCGGCCCTTCCGCGCCCGCGGATCCGCCCGCTCCGATGGTGACCGCACTCGCCGCGGTGCGCGCGACGGCGGGGCGCGTCGGGACGTCGCCGCCGCGGTGCGCGACCGCGAGCTGCACGTCGGGCACGTTCAGGCCGTCATGGCCCCGGCCGATGCGCCGCATGATCCACCACGCGGCGAACAGCCCCGCGCCCGTGAGCAGCGGGCGGTAGGCAGCGACCGAGATGCGCTCGCCCGGCCAGCGGAAGAAGACTTCGTAGCTGAGATCGATGAGACGGTAGAAGCCGACGACACCGAGCGCGGTGGCAGCGCCGATCGCGACGGCGAAGCCGAGCAGGATCGCGTTCTCGGAGAGCTCGAGCTGGTTGAACCAGTCGACGAACGCACCCCAGGCGCGCGCCGCCGCCCGGCGCGACGGTCGCAGACGGCGCCGTGCGCTCCCCAGCCCGCGCAATGCCTTGCCGCGCAGAATCTCCGGGCCTCCTCAGGTTGGCTCCCGGCGCGAAGCTACGGCCCCGACACCCCCTTGGGAACGCCCCGGGACTTGACCGCCGTCCGGCCGCCCGTTACGTTCATCTCTTGTGAGAGTGGGAAACCGGGGGCTGTGGTGCCGCCGGCTATGCCAGTGACGCGAGGACCTGGGCTCTTTCCGCCCCGGTCCTTTTTGTTTGTGCCCAGCGTGGGGGGCATGGGTCCCGCGCGAGTTCGGTGATTCGATCGGTACGGAAATACCGCACCCCGAGTTCACCACATTTAGTACGGAGTACGGTATGCGTACCATCGGCAAGGTGAAGTGGTTCAGCGATCAGAAGGGCTTCGGGTTCATCACGCCCGAAGACGGGTCCAAGGACTGCTTCGTCCACCACAGCGCCATCCAGGGCAGCGGCTTTCGCACGCTGGCCGAGGGTGAGCGCGTCGAGTTCGACGTCGTGCAGGGCACCAAGGGCCCGGCCGCCGAGAACGTGACGCGCGTCGGCTAAGCCCGACCGCTCGGTGAGAAACGGCCCCCCGGCTTCGGTCGGGGGGCCGTTTTCTTTTCAGCGATTGACGGCGGTCAGCAGATCCGACCGCTGGAACAGCCGGCCCGCGCGCATCACCTGCTCAACGCGCTGGAGATCTGCCACCCGTTCGTACGGCCGGCCGTCTACGATGATCAGGTCGGCCACCTTCCCGGGCGCGATGCTGCCGTACTCCTCGTCGTCGCCCATCACCCGTGCGGGAACGATCGTGGCGATCCGCAGGACCTCGGGTGCAGGAATACCTGCCTGCTCGTAGAGCTGCAGCTCGGTAGTCAGCGTCGAACTCGTGAAGTTGTCGGTACCGGGCACGAGTGTGACGCCCGCCTCCCACAGCCGCCGGATCAGCTTCCGGTACGATTCCGCCGCCGGCGTACCCTGGTTCTGCAACGCCCCGGCGCCGCCCATCCAGATGCCGAACGTTCCGTCGACCACCGTTCCGTGCTCGCGCAGGACATCGATCAGCGACGTCATCGCGTCACCGTCCACGTCGAACGAAGGCGCCACGGTGGCCGCCACGCCCGAGTACGGCCGCATCTCCGGGACGTACAGCGAGTCCTGGAAGAACGTCGAGAAGAGGAAGGCGGCGTGATTGATCTCGTCGAAGCCGAGTCGCACCGCGGCCGGCACCGATATGCCGCGCGGCACGTGTCCACTCAGGCGCAGCCCGCGCCGGTGAGCCTCCTCGGCAATCGTCGGGACGAGGTCCGGATGCAGGAGGTTGTAGAGCTTGATCTGGCGATACCCCATCGAGTCGTAGCGCGCCACCCACGCGCGCGCTTCGGCCTCGGTGCGCACGATCGTGCCGGTCGGCCCGGCCCATGCGCCCGGTCCTTCGATGAACCCGCCCAGGATCAGCCGGGGCGACACGATCTCCCCCGCGGCCGCACGGTCGCGCTGCGACACGGCCGCATCCTCATCGGCAGCCAGGTCGCGGATGGTGGTGATGCCGGATGCGAGCTGCAGCAGCGCCGGCCCGGTCTGGCTCGAGAACTGGAGATGCGTGTGCATGTCCCAGAGGCCCGGCATCACGGTCTTCCCGGCCGCGTCCACCACCGCTGCATCCGCCGGCACCTGCACCGACGCGGCGGATCCCACGGCTTCGATGCGATCGCCGCGAACTACGATGGTCGTGCCCGGCCGCACCTCACCCGTTTCACTGTCGAACAGGTTCGCGTTCGTGATGGCGACCGGACGGCGTTGCGAAGGCATGAGCCGGCGCGCGAGCGCCGCCGCGCGCGCCTCGAGGTGCGCGCGTTCGATGCTTCGCAGTACGGGCAGCGCAGGTTGCGCTTTCGGCGCCAGCGTGATGAACCACGCCGCATTCGTCGCGAACAGCTCGTCGTTCTCGTCGAGCCAGAGGCGTGACAGCCCGAAGCCGCGGCCGAACTCGACCAGCCGGACGCGCCGCGGCCCCTGCGTCGTCTCCACGACGGTGTCGGCGACGACCTCCAGTTCTGCCCGCCCGGCCGGCGGCAGCTCCGCGGCGTGATCCGGCTGCGAGAGGAGGTAGCGGGCGATGCGCGCGGCCTCGAACGGCGTCGCCGCATTGAGCCGGTGGAATCCGCCGTTCGCCGTTGCGCCCTGCGTGCGGCCGCGGCGCCAGCGGATCGAGTCGGGCCCGATCTCGAAGGTTTCGTTCGCGTCGGACATCCAGCCATCGCGCGTCATGGGCCGGCTCTCACCGGCCACGACGCGACCATCCCGCAGGCGATACACGTTCGCGAGCCACTGCCCGCGGTTCCTGTCGATGTGCTGGTAGCGCACGACCACCGAATCCGTGAACTGCATCACGGTCATGTCACCAGCGAGACGCCCGTGGTTCAGCACGATGTAGCGTGTCGTGTCCGGCGCCTGCGCCACGGCCGCAACGACGAGAAGCAGACTTGCGATCATCACTCCGATTCCTCGATCAGTATGCTGCAGCAGGTGACGGCACCCTCCGCGCGCGCCAGCTCCGACAGCTCGACCCTGTGCACATCGTATCCGCGCGCCTCGAGGCGCTCCGCCGTGCGCGGAAACGCGGATGCCACGACGAGCGCGTCGCGCACGCGCAGCGCGTTGGCGGCCCCGGGCTCGGCCGGATCCACCGCGATCCGCTCCGCACCGGTGAAGCACTCCGGATCCACCAACGCAGGATCGACCAGCACTACGTCCTCCGCGACGGCCGTCGCGGCCGACTTCAGATGCAGCACGCCCCGGACGGGCACACCGATCACATCGTACTCGAAACGGGAGGCGCGCTCCCGCAGCCACGCGATGCCGGCCGCGTTCGTTCGGCTGGACAGACCCACGTAGAGGCGGCGGCCCAGCCGCAGCACGTCGCCGCCGTCCATGGTTGCGGGTGCGGGCATCCGCTCGATCGTCCGGTGGGCGGCCAGCGCCTCCGCTACGGCCTCGACCTCGGCGCGCCGGGACGCCGCACCCGGCCGGAGCGCGAACGCCACCTCGTCCAGCACGATCGCGGTGTCCTCGATGAACACGGAGTCCGGGAGTGCCGGATCGGGCGGACCGCCGACACGGATCACGTTGCAGCCGAGAGCGCGCAGGCAGTCCTCGTATGCTGCGTGCTGCCGCGCCGCTCGCTCCGCATCGATCGGCGTCCGCTCGAGGTGCGTCAGCTCGCACGCCGCGAGCGACGGGCTCACCGCGCGTGTGAGCGCGATCAATCCGACGCCCTCACCGTTCCGCCGCAGCGTCGGCGAGGTAGCCCAGCGCGAGCGCCGTCATCGCACGCACGCCCAGCTTCAACGCGCCGTCATCCACGTAGAAGTCCGGCGTGTGGTGGTCCGCAGCCGCGGCGCGCGGCGTCGATGCGGGGCGCCCGCCGAGCGAGATGTAGAAGCCGGGCACGCGCTGCGCGAAGAACGAGAAGTCCTCGGCGCCCGTCTCGGGCGGTACGACCATCACGCGCTCGGCTCCGATGGATTCGAGGAAGGGCGCCATGCGCGCGGTCAGCTCCGGGTCGTTGAACGTCACCGGGTAGCCGTCGCCGATGCGGACCTCGGCGCGCGCGCCCATGCTCTCCGCCACGTTCGTGACGATCGTGCGCACACGCTCGTGCACGGTCTCCCGCACCGCTGGATCGAGCGTGCGGATCGTGCCCGTCATCTCGACCTGTTCGGGAATGATGTTGCCGCGGTTGCCGCCGTGGATCGAACCGATGGTGACGACGGCAATGCTCTCGGTCAGCGGCACGCCCCGGCTCACGACGGTCTGGAGTGCCGTTACGATCTGCGCGGCCGTTACGATCGGGTCCACACCCGTCCACGGATACGCGCCGTGCGAGCCGACACCGTGTACGCGAATGTTCAGCGGATCGGAGCTCGCCCACATGCCGCCCGAGCGGTACCCGATCTCACCCACCTGGAGGAACGCGTCGATGTGCAGTGCGAACGCCGCGTCGACATCGGGATTGGCGAGCACGCCCTCCTTCGCCATCAGCGCCGCGCCGCCCTCCTCTCCCGCGGGCGCGCCCTCCTCCGCTGGCTGGAAGATGAACTTGACGGTGCCGGGAATCTGATCGCGGCGCGCAGCGAGCACTTCGGCCACGCCCATCAGGATGGCGACGTGCGTATCGTGCCCGCACGCGTGCATGACGCCGACTTCCTGACCGTTGTACTCCGCGCGCGCCTTCGATGCCCAGGGCAGATCGCTGCGCTCCGTGATCGGCAGACCGTCCATGTCGGCGCGCAGCGCCACGACGGGACCGGGACGGCCGCCGACCAGCACGCCGACGACGCCGGTGTGCGCCACGCCGGTGTCCACTGCGATCCCGAGTGCGCGCAGGTGCGCCGCCACCTTCGCGGCCGTGCGGAACTCGCGATTCCCCAGCTCGGGATGCTGATGGATGTCGTGCCGCCACTCGATCAACTTCGGCTCGATGGCATCGATGAGTGCCATCGTTTCGGCGTCGAGCGCGGGCTGCTGCGCGCGCGCGGCCCCCGCGAGGGCGAGCAGTGCGAGCGGAATGAGGTGAAGACGTCGCATACAGGCTCTCCGGTGTGTGGGTCGGCTCAGGATGGAACCGGCGGCGCATGCGGTGCAAGGCCGGCAGCGCGCAGCACGCTGCGAGCGTGTGCGCGCACGGCCGCTGCGCCCGCGAGCAGTGCGGCACCGACGAAGAAGCCGGTGTAGTGCAGCGCCGCTTCGCGGAAGAGGATGATGAGTGCATAGGGCCCGACAGCCACCGTCATGCCGAGCACGCCGTACACGCTCGTGCGGTAGACCCACTGAAACGGCAGGAAGTGCGCGCCCACGACAGCGGCGAACGCAGCGGGCATGTACGCCGGCGAGGCATCCCACACGAGCAGGATCGCCGGGAACGCAACGATCTGCACGAAGAGGAGTTGCAGCGTGAGCGGCAGCAGCGGATCCGGGTCGGGCGCGGATACGTACCCGATGCGCCGCTCGAGCAGGATCGCCGCGCCCATGCCGGGCAGTCCGAGGAACGGGTAGAGCCAGGGCGCGATCGCGGCCGGCACGACGTACGTGAGCGCGCCGGCCAGAAGCCAGGCGAACCCCATCAGCAGCAGGAACGGAAAGCCCGCCATCGACGCGAGGATCGCCGTCGTGCGAGCCGCATCGATTCCGCTGTCGTGTGTTGTCATTGCAGGTCGATCGCGTAGAGGTCCAGGGGTGTCGGCGTCGCGGGATCGACGACGCTTCCGGCGGACGTGAAGCCCAGCTTCACCAGCAGTCGCGCCGATGCTTCGTTGCCGGGATCGACCGCGGCCACGAGGCGCGGCATCCGCAGGCGGTCGCGCGCGTGCGTCACGGTGGCCGCTGCCGTCTCCTGCGCGTACCCGCGGCCGCGAAATCCGGCAAGGAACGCATAGGCGAGGTCGGGTGCGGGGAGCCAGTCCTTGCGCATCACACCGCACAGCCCCGCGCTCGCGCCGCTCTCCTTGACCTCAACGAGCATCAGTCCGTGGCCGTGTTCGCGATGGCTGCGTGCCACGTCGTCCATGTAGCGCTGGGCATCGGCGGTGTTGCGCACGCCGCGGTCGCCGATGAAGCGCAGGAACGATTCGTCGTTCAGCAGCTCGATGATGAAGTCGGCATCCGCGGGTTGCGGCAGCCGCAGCCGGAGACGCAATGTCTCGATCATGACCGGGTCCGGAGAGCCGAGCGTCATGCGTGGCGCCCCGGCCGTTCCGACGCCACGCGCTTCGCCATGAGGATGTCCGGCTTGCCGAATCCGTTCGCGTCGGGAACGACGCCCGCCACCTCGAACCCCATCCTGCGATAGAAGCCGAACGGGTGCTGCGGTCGTGCCGTGATCGTGCGCAGGTGGTCGACCAGGCCGGGATACAGGTCCTCGCCTCCGAGGCTCGTGAGGTTCGCCTCATCGTCCGTCCCGACCCAGAGCGTGAGCGCGCCGCGCGCCGCGACCTCGCGGGTCAGGCGTTCGACGAGCGCGCGGCCGATGCCGCGGCCCTGCACATCCGAACGCACGACGAGCGGATGCAGCTCCCACACGTTGCCTCCGTACATCGGCTGTCCGCCGATCCACCCGAGCAGCTCACCGCTCCTGACGGCAGCGAATGCGACCTTTTCCGCCGCGAGCGCTTCGTCTACCTCACGCACTGCGTCGTCGAGCGTCGCCCATGCATCGGGCCAGAACGCACGGAACTCCTCGACCAGCAGATGTGCAGCCGCCTCGCGCGCATCCGGATCGTGCGCGGGGAACGCCACGACCTGCCATTCCTTCATCGCGATCCGGCCGCCATCAGCTCGGAGACCGTCACCAGACGGTACCCGCGCGCGTGCAGCGAGTCGATCAGTACCGGCAGAGCCTGGAGCGTCGGCCGGCGCGCCTCGAAGAAGGGATGCAGCAGCACGATCGAGCCGGGTCGTACGTGTTCGAGCACGAATGCAACGATGCGCTCCGGCGATGCACCAACCTCCGGCGTGGATTCCGGCGCCACGTCCCACATGACGTGCGTGCGTCCGGTACGCCACAGGTACCACGGCAGCACGAACAGCTTCCTGCCGTACGGCGCGCGAAAATGGATCGGGCCGTCGTACCCGATGGCGCGGATCAGCGTATCGGTACGTTCGATCTCCTGCGCCACCCAGGACGGCGAGCGCAGCAACATCCACCGGTGCGAGTACGAGTGGTTGCCGACCTCGTGACCGGCTGCGACGATCCGCCGGCCCTCGTCCTGGTGGTTCGCGAGCGCGCCGCCCACGACGAAGAACGTCGCGCGCACACCCGCCGCGGACAGCGCACCCAGGACTTCCGCGGTGAAGTTTGGCGTGGGGCCGTCATCGAACGTCAGCGCCACGACGGAGTCGTCCGTCTCCACGCGCGTCACCAGCTCTCCCACGAGCTGTACGGGTCGCGATCCGGCAAGGAACAGCAGGCCGGCCGCGAACAGCATGAAGACGAGCGCAGCGCTCAGCATCCGCTTCATGGCTGTGCGCGCGTGATCTGCCGGATGGCCGCGACGACCGGACGCCCGCCGGCGAGTTTCGCCAACAGCGTCGCCCCTTCGCGTCGGGCGACGGAGCGCGGATCGATGCGCGCGGCGAGCCGCAGCAGGCGCCGCGCGTCGGCGCGGCCGATCCGGTCGGCGTAGCGATGGCCGATCCAGAGCAGCGCACGGGCAAGGTCGCGGCGCACGCCCGCGCGCAGAATCGGCACGACCTCGGCGGGCACGTCGCGGCAATATTCGTCGTGGAGGGCGAGCAGATTCTCCGCCGCCTGCTCGGCCTCTTCCGGCGACGCGTCCGGCGGCGAGCCCGCGACGATGCCACACAGCAGATCGGCCCGGCGTTCGAGGGTCTCGCGGTCGAGATCGGCCCAGTCCGGCCGCTGCGCGAGCGCGGCCACGACACGGTCGAACCGTTCGGTGCGGTCGCCGAGGCGTCCGGTCATGGAGCCGGGGCTCGTACGCCAGCGCACGAGGAAGCGGTCGAGATTGTGGACGCGCGCGCGTGCCGCGATGCGGACCCAGAGGTCCCAGTCCAGCGCGTACGTCAATGACTCGTCGTAGAGCCCCACATCGTCGAGTACCGACCTCCTGATCATCACGGCACTGTGTGCGAAGGCGCTGCAGAACCGGAGCATCCAGCGGATCTCGTGCTGGTCGCACGGGACCCAGCGGCGCCCCACGGTTGCGCCGTGCTCGTCGATGATCGTGTACCACGATCCGAGCAGCGCGATTTCGGGATGGCGCTCCATGAATGCGAACTGCTGCTCGAGCCGGTCGGGCTCGGACACGTCGTCCGCATCGATGCGCGCGATGTAGCGCCCGCGTGCGAGCCGGATGCCGCGATTCAGGCTCGCCGACAGCCCGAGGTTGCGATCGTTCGCGACGACGCGGATGCGCGGATCGCCATAGGAATCGATGATCGCACGCGTCGCATCGGTCGAACCGTCGTCGACGATGAGGAACTCGAACGCGCCAAAGCTCTGGCCGAGCGTGCTCTCGATGGCTTCGCGCAGGAAGCGCGCGCCGTTGTGCACGGCCATGAGGACCGTGACCGGCGGCGTGCCCCGCGTAGTAGCAGGCGCCCGCGGCGCACCGCTCACGATTCTGCGCGGAGCGCGAAGGACCTCGCGGTAGAGCTCGTCGTACGAGCGCACCATGGCCTGCACGGAGAACAGCCGTTCCGCTCGTTCGCGGTTCTCGCGCCCGATGCGCGTGCGAAGCGCCCGGTCGTCGAGCAGGCCGGTAATGATGTCGGCGAGGCCGTTGGCATCGCCGGGCGGCGCGAGCAGCTCCGCGCTGCCCAGGATTTCCTCGAGCGCACCGACGTCGTAGCCTGCGACCGGCAGCTCCATGCCCATGGCGAACGGGCTCACCTGACCGAAGCTCTCCGTATGCACCGGCGCCACGAACACGCTCATCTGCGCGAGCCACCCGGCCAGCTCGTCGTACGGCACGTAGCCGGTGAAGGTGAAGGCGTCGAGTACACCGGCCTGCGCCGCGCGGCGGCGGCAGGTCTCCAGAAGCTGCCCGCCGCCGACGATGATCGCTCGTGTGCCGGGCCGCCGGCGAACGACTTCGATGAAAGGCTCGATCGAGTGCTCGTCGAGCTTGTCCGGCTGGAGGCGGTACACCATGCCGATCGTGTCGTCCGCCACCGGCTGCTCCGGCGTCCTTCGGAACATGTCGAAGTCCGAGCCCGGATGGATCGTCACGTTCCACGCACCTACGGGCCCGAACTCACGACGGACGTAGTCGCTGACGTGCACGTAACAGCGGACCGCGGGACTGATGTACGGCTCCACCGGGATGTTCAGGTTCTCGATGGCGGCGCAGCCGTAGGCCTCGACCGCCTGGAAAATGCGGCGGTACCAGGCGAGGTCAGCGCGGCCGTAGTCGTCGTACCGGTGGCCGAGCAGGTGCACGTGCACGAGGTCGGGACGGAGCCGGCGCAGCAGGGACCCAACCTGGCGTGCTCGACGCAGGTGCGGGCGGTGGATGAGTTCGATGCCCGTGTACGCGGGTGTCGGCGGCAGGCTGCGCACCACGATCTGCTGATCGTACCGGTCGCCGAGCTGCTCGATCAGATCGACGACGAGGCGGGCCGATCCGCCCGTGTGGAAGTTGCCAATGAAGTGCACGACGCGCGGCCGTTCTCCCTTCGCGGGCTCGGGAACGCGCACGACGTAGGGATCCGCGGACGCCGCGGCGGGCAGACGCTTGCGCGCGTCGCGCCGGTGCCGCAGGTGCCAGCGCGCGACGTAGTAGCGGTGCCATGCGGCGCGCCAGAGCTCGCGCGCGTGCCAGCCGAGCGCGAGCCCGGTATCGCGCGCGTCCTCGAGTTCGTCGTGCAGCCGCTGGTTCTCGAGCCGCAGGCGCTCGATCTCCAGCCGCAGCCGCTCCCGTTCATCGTCGTCGCGACCGTTCATACCCTGGCAAGGCCGAAGGAGCTGAGCAGCAGGCGCAGCGACCGCCGGGCGGTGGCGCGTCGCAGCGGCCGCATTGCCGCGAGAGCGTAGCGGCGCGCCTGACGGCGGTCCCGCTCCAGCCACAATGCCGCGGCCCGCTGATACAGCGGGACGAGCTGATCGCGGATCACCTCGCCGTATCTCCCGCGCGTGTGCCGGTCGACGAGCTGGTAGGCGCGGATCATCGACTCCACATCCTCGACACGGCGGTAGTGCGCCATGTTCGACGACCAGAAGCCGCCCGCGTGCACGCGATACGCACCCATGACCTCGTCGATGTACGCGATGTCACCGTGCTCCGCGTTGAGCAGATGCAGCGGCCAGTCGAACGTCGGCATATCGAGGTACCAGTCCGGCAGCTCGCCGTACAGGCCCGCACGGAACATCACCGAGCAGGTCTGCATGAAGTTGCCGCCCGCGAGGTCGGCGATGGTGGACACCGGCTTCGGGCGGTGATGCGAAATCAGCTGCTGCGGCCGATCCATGTGGAACGGGTGCGCGGGCGTGCCGTCCTCGTAGACGACGAGCGCATTGTGGAAGCACATGCTGAACTCGGGATGAGCGGACAGCAGCTCCATCTGCGTCTTGAGCTTGTGGGGGGCGGTCCACCAGTCGTCCGCGTCGAGCAGCGCGATGAAGTGGCCGCGGCATTCGCGCAGCGTTGCCACGAAGTTCCGGTTCATTCCCAGGTTCGCGGGCCGCAGCATGGGCCGTATGCGGTCGGGGTAGCGCGCTGCATAGTCGAGCGCGATGGCCCGCGTCCCATCGGTCGAACAGTCTTCGCCGATCACGAGCTCGTAGTCGAAGTCGACCTGCTGCATGAGCACGCTGTCGATCGCCTGCGCAATGTAGCGCTCGACATTGAAGGCGATCATGAGAACGCTCAGGCGAGGCCGGGCGTCGTCACCGTGCGGATCCATGACCTCGTGCATCGGAAAGGGGGCCAGCGTTCAGGCCACCGGAGTGCTGCGCGGGTTGGTGTCGCCGGAGGTGCCTGCCCGCGGCGTCCTGCGCCAGCCGATGATAGCGTAGTAGCGTCCCGTTTCCCATAGCTTGCGGAGCATGTGCTGCCACACGACCCGGTCGCGCACGCGCCGACGGACGAGCATGCGTGCCAGCCAGAGGTGGAAGCGGAGCAGCGAACGGCTCGGACGGTGCAGCGACCAGCTTCCCACCTCGAGCGCGCGCATCGACACGCTGTCCTCGTGCTGCCGGTAGCGGTCCGTGCAGGTCGAGGTCACGAACACCGGCAGCTCGAGGTAGACCTTCGCGAAGAAGGCCTGGTCCTCGTACATGCCGCGGAACTGCGCTTCGAAGCCGCCGACGCGCTCGAACGCAGAACGGCGGAGCAACGCGCTGCACGTGGCCGGTGTGAGCGCCCGATCGGTGAGCAGCCGGCGCAGCAGCTCGGGCGGCTCGTACAGCACGTCCGCCGGGTCGGTGATGGGACGCAGCGTGTCCCGCTCATCGTCACCAGGCAGTCCGGTCCAGCCGTACCAGAGCAGCGACGGTCCGCATACCATGGCCGCCGTGGGATGCTCGCGCATGAGACCGAGCTGAACGTCCAGCTTGTCGGGGAGCCAGACGTCGTCCGCATCCAGGAAGCCCACGAACTCGCCGCGCGCGTGGGCCAGCCCCAGGTTGCGCGACGCACTGATGCCGAGCCGACGGCCGCCCTCGTGGCGGAGGAGCCGGATGATCCCCGGATGCGCTTCGGCGTAACTCGCAGCGATCGTCGGTGATGCATCCGTGGACCCATCATCGACGATGAGCAGCTCGCGCCGCGGCCGGGTCTGCGCGAGCACGCTCCGGATCGCCTCTTCGAGAAAGCGCGCCCCGTTCCGGACGACGATGATGGCCGACACCAGCGGTTCGGCCGAGGCCTCGGCTCCGTTCATGCGTGGTCCGCGGGCTTCGACGCGTGCGGGGCGACGAGGGTCTCCGTCTCCCACTCCAGAATGGGCCGCACCGCGCCCGCCCAGCGGCCGTACCAGCCCTCGCGGCTGTCGGTCGTATCGCGCACATCGAAGACGAGCGCGTCCTCATGTCGGTAGACCGCCTCATTGCCGCGCAGCAGACAGAATTCGAGCCGGTGCGTGCCGGCGTTGAGCAGGTCGCCGGGAACGAAGCAGCGGTCGCGCACATGGACGCCGGAGCCGCTCCGCTCCAGCCAGCCGCTCTTTTCAGGCGGGCCGATGTTGAACACGATGACGCCCTCGGCATTGCGCAGCAGGATGCTCGGGATGAGCGGCGTGTCCGCATCCTCGATCCAGTACTCGAACTCGAGCACGAGCGGCGTCCGCACTGTGATTTCGTCATCCTGCCCGCCCGGCACGATTTTGAAGCTGCGCATGCGTGCGTGCTCGTTTCCGGGCGCCCTGTGCGGATCCGGCCATTCGCGTTCGCGGACGGAACGGTCGAAGCGCCCCATGTAGTCCGCGATGACGTTCGCCGCGGGCCCGTCGGCCACGACGGACCCCTGCTTCAGCCACAGCGCACGCTCGCAGAGGCTCTGCACCGCCAGCATGTTGTGACTCACGAACAGGATCGTCCGTCCGGCGCGCGCCACCGAGTCCATCTTGCCGAGGCACTTCTGCTGGAACGCCGCGTCGCCCACCGCCAGTACCTCGTCGACGAGCAGGATCTCCGGCTCGAGGTGCGCCGCCACGGCGAACGCGAGCCGCAGGTACATCCCGCTCGAGTAGTACTTGACCGGCGTGTCGATGAAACGCTCGACCTCCGCGAACGCGACGATTTCATCGAAGCGGCGCGCAATCTCCTCGCGCTTCATCCCGAGGATGGCACCGCTCAGGAACGTGTTCTCGCGGCCGGTCAGCTCGAGATGGAAACCCGTACCGACCTCGAGGAGCGAACCGAGCCGGCCGCGCACCTCGGCACGGCCTGTCGTGGGCTCCGTGATGCGCGACAGGATCTTGAGCAGTGTGCTCTTCCCCGCCCCGTTCGCACCGATCACGCCCAGCAATTCGCCCTGCCGCACCTCGAACGACACATCGCGCAACGCCCAGATGGTGTCGTCCTCGAGTTGCTCCCGACGCCGTCGGAGCAGGCGGCCGGCGCTGCGCGCGAGCGCTTCGCGCAGCGTCGGATACTCGTTGCGCACGCGGCCGAGCCGGAACTGCTTGCCGAGTCCCGCGACGCGGATGGCGAGGTCCCGACTCATCGGCGATCACACCACATCGGCGAACTGCCGTTCCATCCGCCGGAAGAAGTACAGCCCGCCGACGAGCAGCAGTATCGCAGCGATCGCGGACACGGCGATCATGGGACCGGGCGCGGTGTCGGTACCGAGCAGCGCCCAGCGGAAGCCTTCGACCACACCGGCCATCGGGTTGATCGCGTACAGCGTACGCCAGCCGGGCGGGATGAGCGTGCTCGGGTACGCGATCGGCGTCGAGAACAGCCAGATCTGCACGATGAACGGGACGATGTACTGCACATCGCGGTAGAGGACGTTCAGCGCGGAGAACCAGAGACCCATGCCCAGCGCGGCGGTGAGCGCGAGTGCGAACAGCAGCGGCAGCCACAACGCGTTGACGGACGGCGCGACACCGTAGTAGGCGAGCATGCCGCCCAGCACCACCAGCGCGATGAGGAAGTCAACGATGCCCGATGCAACGGCCGCAACCGGTATCGCGAGGCGCGGGAAGTACACCTTCCGGATGAGCGCCTGGTTCGCGACGAGACTGTTTGCGGACAGCGTGAGCCCCTGCGCGAAGAAGGTCCAGGGCACGAGCGCCGTGAACACGAAGAGCGGATACGGCACCCCGTCCGACGGCATGCCGGCCAGCCTGCCGAAGAACAGGCTGAACACCACCATCGTGAAGAACGGCTGCAGCACCGCCCACGACGCGCCCAGCACCGTCTGCTTGTACCGGACCTTGACGTCCCGCCAGATGAGGAAGAACAGCAGCTCGCGGTAACGCCACAGCTCGACGAGCTGGATGGCCACCCAGCCGCGCGATGGCTCGATCACCGTCACCGGTGGCGATGAACTGCGGACCGCTGTTTCCATGCTCCTCATGTCGCCTGGGCTCTGCGGGCAGGCGAATTATAGGCCATCGCCCTCCTGCAGCGAATCTTCCGCGAGGTCGTCGTAGATCCGCTCGACCGCGCGCGCACCGGCTTCGGGCGAGAACGAACGACGGACTCGCGCGCGCGCCGCGGCGCCGAAGCGGTGGGCGAGATCGCGATCGTCGAGCAGCCGCCGGATCGCGTCGGCCAGGGCTCCGGGATCGCGCGGCGGTACGAGCAGGCCGGTCTCACCGTCGGTCACCGCCTCGGGGACACCGCCCACGCGCGTGGCCACCACGGGCCGCGCGCCGGCCATCGCTTCCAGCAGTGCGAGCGGCAGGCCTTCCTCCAGAGACGGAAGGACCACGACGTCGCCCGCCGCGATCAGCGCGTGTACATCCCGCCGGAAGCCGAGGAACCGAATGCGACCCGCTACGCCGAGCGCTCGCGCCCTCGCCTCCAGCGACGCGCGCTCCGGTCCCTCGCCCGCGATCACGAACGTCGCGTCCGGGATGCGCGTTGCCGCCTCCAGCAGGTGGTCCAGACCCTTCTGCGCATCGAGCCGCGCCGGCGTGAACACGACCCTTTCCGGTCCGCCTGCGGACAGTTGCGCGCGCAGGTCCGGGTCGGGCTCGATCGTTGCCGGCAGGAACGCGCCGTTGTGCACGACGGTGATGCGATCCGCCTCGACGCCGAGCCTGGTGTTCAGCATGCGGCCGAGGTCGTGCGACACGGCGATCCAGCGATCGACGATGCGCGGAATCAGCCGGCGCTGAAGCGGGATCGTGCCGCCGCGCATGGGCCCGCTCCAGAGCTGCGCCGTTGCCACGATGGCGGGTACGCGCGTGATCGCCGCCGAGATGATCCCGCCGGAACAGGCCAGCGGCCAGTTCAGATGCGCATGGAAGACGTCGGGCTGCTCGTGCCGCAGTGCACGGACGAAGGACGGAATCCCTGCGATTCCGTTCCCGGCTCCCCGCATGTCCCGCACGATGCGCGTCGTCACGCCCGCGTCACTGCACCCTTCGATGAGAGGCGCGAGACCGCGCGCATCGTGATGGAAGAGCACGGGCCGCCAGCGCGCACGATCGTGCAGGCGGAGCAGATGCAGGAGCGCCTGCTCCGCGCCGCCGAAGCGGGTCGTGTCGATGTAGTGGACGACCGTGCGCCTCATGCGCCGAGCCTGCGCGCGAGTGCGGCAAGCGGCGCCGGCTCACCGCCGGGGGGAGGTGCGGAGAGCGCAGCGCGCACGCCGAGCCAGTAGAACCAGTTCAGCGCGAGGTCGTAGAAGGTCGCGCTGCCCGGGAGCCGCGCGACGACGGGCTCGATGCGCACGACCAGAGATGCCAGCCCGCGGGCACGGAGCATCGCGTTGCGCAGGAAGCGCAGCGCGCGCGAGCCGGTATCGAAGTGGCCGAGCCGCAGCTCTTCGAAGACGGACGGATGCTTGCGCGCGAACTGCACCGCCGTTCGTCCCTCGGCCATGCGGTCACGCGCGAGCGCGGCGAAGTCCTTGTCGTGATGCTGGTGCGCCAGCGCCGCGGGCTCGTACGTGAAGGACACACCCGCGCGGGCAAGCCGCCAGGAAAGCTCGAGGTCCTCGTTGCCGTACTCTGTAAACGTTTCGTCGAAGCCGCCGGCTTCCGCCAGAACGTCTCGGCGGACGGAGAAGTTGCCGCTGTAGAAGTCCGTGAGCAGCATGCGATAGTTGGCACGCTCGAGGTTGGCCATGTGGCCGTTGAAGCGTTGCGCGATGTAGCGCGAGGCGGCCGGTGCATCGGGCGCGACGCGAATCGGCACCGCACCCAGTACACCGCGGCGATCGTGGCCGCGATGCGCTGCGAGATGCGCTTCGAGGCAGCCCGGCGCGGGCTCCATGTCGTCGTCGAGCATCACGAGGATCTCGCCGCGCCCCATCCGGATCGCCGCGTTGCGCGCAGACGCCCGTCCACGATTCTCCTGCTCGACGAGGTACAGCGCATACGGCGCCTCGAATGAAGCGAGCGCCTCGCGTGTCCCATCGGTTGATCCGTCGATGCACACGACCGTCTCGAAATCGCTGGCGGCCAGCGTCTGTGCGCCGAGCGCACGCAGCAGCTGCAGCGCGCGATCCCGCCGCTGGTATGTCGGGACTACGACGGTGAGCGCGGGGGTGGTCATGCGTCGCGCGCCCCTCGAAGCTCGTCGTGAATGCGCGCGAGCCGGTCGTGGAACGCATCCCAGCCGTGATGTTCCGACACGAACGCCCGTGCGCGCCTTCCCAGTTCGCGCCGGGCGTCACCGTCCTCCAGGAGGCGGACGGTTTCTTCCGCGAGAGCGTCCGCCGTCGCGCTCACGCGCAGCGGCGCGCCGGCCCCGACACCCTCTGCGCCGAGCGGCGTGGTTACCACCGCGCGGCCCAGCGCCATTGCGTGCAGCACCTTCACGCGCATACCGCCGCCGCTGCGAATCGGCGCGAGCAGCACGGCCGCTTCCTCGAGCCAGGGCTCGACGTGCGGCACGCGGCCCGTCACCTCGACGCCCGCACCCGCCAGTGCCCGCACCCGCGCGGGCGGGTCCGCGCCCACCAGCGCCAGCGTCGAGTCGGGCCGACGCGCGCGCACGAGCGGCCAGATCTCGCGCGCGAGCCAGATGGCCGCATCCACGTTCGGAGCGTGCAGGAAGTTGCCCACGAAAACGACGCGCCCCGGCCGCTCGCGCGACGGGTCCGGTTCAGCAGGCACGTCCACGCCGAACGGATTCACACGCACGCGCCCGGACGCATCCGGTGCGATGCGCGCGATCACGGACGCATCCCGCTCGGTGAACACCTGGATGCGGTCGAACCGGCGCCAGATGCGCGCCTGATACGCGCGCCAGCGCGCCCGTTCACGAGATCGGACACGCAATTCCGGATCGTGTACATCGTGATCGGTCAGCAGCGACGGTGTCTTTTCGGGGTAGCGATACGACGCCATCGCGTTGTCTTCGACCTGGATCACGTCGTACGAACGCCGCGTCGTGAGCGCATCGATCAGCCGCTGCATCGCGGGATCGTGGAAGGAAAGGCTCCGCAGCGGGTCGTCGCCGAGGGCCCAGCGCGCGGCCAGCGCGCCGCGCCTCAGCAGCCCCTGCAGACCGGCCGGACGCGGGCGCGGCAAGGCGTGCACGTCGATGCCCGCGACGCGAAGCGCATCCAGCGCTTCACCGCATGCGGCGGTTGCCACGAACGTGGCGAGGGTGATCTCGTGCTGTTCGGCGAGACGGTGAAGCATCCGATACTTCACCGTCTCGCCGCCGGTCGTCGCGTCGATGGCCGGCAGCAGCGGCGTGACCACGAGCAGACGCAGGGACGTGCCGCCCGCGGGATTCATGTGCAGGTCGCTAATGCGTCATCGACCAGACGGCCACGTTCGCACCGATCGCGTACGACTCGGGCGAGAAGGAATCGAAGAATGCGCGCTCCTCGCCTTCGCGCTCCCACCCGTCCGCGATGTCGGTGTCGTGGCTCATCAGGACGAGCATGCGGCCCTTCTCGTCGAACACGGCGCGCATGTGCGGCTCGGCGCTCTCCATGCCGCGCTCCGATGTGCGGCCGCCGCTCCGGCGCCAGTGCTGGATCGACGGTACCTGCGGGATCCGTTTCACGAGGAAGACATTCGAGAAGAGCGGATGGTCCGTCGTGAGGTCGACGATCTGCGCGCCGGGCAGGATGCGCTCCAGCTCGCCGGTCCAGTGGTACCACGCCCGCTCGCCCCAGAAGTCGTCGACCCAGAGAAACCCTCCCTTGAGCAGATACTCGCGCAGCTTCATCGCTTCCTCGCCTGTGAAGCCGGCGGTGCCGATGTCGCTGGCGAAGAGGAACGGACACTCGAAGAGCTCGGGGTCGGTCGGCCGGACGACGGCGTAGCCGGGCTCGCCGTCGCTCCACTCGCTCATCGACGCAGTGGTGAGCTGCGACATGCGCAGCGTGAAGTTGTGGTCGGAGCCCGGATAGTCGGTGTTCCAGCCGTAGCCGCCCGGCTCGCGGCGCACGCTCGTGTACAGCAGCCGACAGAACATGAAGCCCGCCCGCTTCTCCGGCAGGCCCTCCCGGATCGGGCCCGCCCGCCAGCCGCCGCGCTGCCGGTAGTACTCCTGCGCCTCGGCCGATACGGCCGCCGCCACCGGCAGCAGCACGAGGAGAAGCAGCCACCGCTTCCTCATCCGTCCTCCCGTTCCGCCGCTCGCAGGAATCGGCGCGCCAGCGTGGCGATGCGATCCTGACCCTCCGACCGCGCGCGCTCCAGGATGGCGCGCACGTGCGGGACGAGTCGTCGCTCGCCCCATGCATACCCCGTGGCCAGCTCGGCACTGCGCGAATCCCCCGCGTCCGCACCCTCGATCAGCGCCCACGCGGCGGCCTCGTCATAGTACGGCGAGCCCGACTCCGGCAGGCTGTAACGCGGCCCCGGGTCGTGCGCCGCATCCTCGTTTACGAAAGCTCTGGACATCCTCGGAACGCAGAAGTGGTCAGGCCGCCGCAGCGCGCAGGAAACGGACCATGTCCGCTTCCGTCGTCACGAGGTTCGGCGAGACGCGCAGCGTGTTCGTAGGCGGGCCGAACGCACGGACGATGATTCCCTGCCCGTTCAGCGACGTCCACACCTCGCGCGCATCCCGCCCGACCGTCTCCACGGCGAAGAGCGAACACGACAGCGACTCGTCCTCCGCCGAACGCCAGCGCAATTCCTTCGTGCGCTCCACGCCCTCCCGGAACGCGCGCCTCAGCTCCATGTACCGCGCCTGCTTGGCCGCGGGTTCCAGGCGCGTCTGGAAGTCGATTGCATCCCCCAGCGCGATCACCTCGGGCAGATTGCGCGTGCTGTAGTCCTCGTACACCTCCGCCGTCTGCGGCAGCTCCCGGCGCGGATGCTTCACCCACATCGGCGCGAGCACCGGCTGCAGCTCCTTCCGTACGTACAGGAGCCCGAGGCCCTTCGGCGCCTGCAGCCACTTGTGCGGACTCGCCGCGTAGAAGTCCGCACCCTCGACCGTAACCGGGAGCATGCCCAGGATCTGGGCGCCGTCCACCGCAACGAACTCGACGCCCTTCGCGTGCGCCATCGCTGCGATCTCCGCGACCGGATGACGCAGCCCCACGACGTTGTCCACCTCCGGGACTACCAGCACGCGCGTGTTCGGCTGGATCTCGCGCTCGTACATGGCCACGACCTCCGCTGGCGTGAGCGCGGGGATCGCGTCCATCGGGATGTCGAACGAGCGGATCGAGTAGCCGGCGCGGCGGCCGTGATGGATCCACGGAAAACTCGCGGATATGTGGTTCAGCGATGAGAACAGAACTTCATCGGCGGGACGCAGCGGCAGGCCGAGCGCGAGCAGGTTGAACGCCTCGGTCGTGTTGTGCGTGAATGCCACCTCTTCGGTCGTGCAGCCAAGCAATGCCGCGGCTTTCCCACGGGTCTCCGCGAGCGCGTCCCGCCACGGCGTCTCCCACATGTACGCGTGCGGGTTGGTCTCGCACGCGGCGAGGTACCCGACGCGCGCCTCGTGTACCACGCGCGGGATCGTTCCGATCGAGCCGTGGTTGAGGTAGGTGATCGCGGGATCGAGCATGTACTCCTCGCGCAGCCGCGTCGGCTGCAGGGCGAGCCCCGCAGGCAGTCGATCGAGCTCTTCAGCGAACGCCTGCCGCGCAGCGAGCAGCCCGGCCAGCCCGGTGGCGCCGGCTCGGAGGAAATGACGGCGATGAATCACGGTGTGCCTGCCCTGCGAATGAACTGCGGCTGGACCCACGCGGCGCGCCCGCCGGAGTCCACGACTTTCGCCCGCACGTACGTCAGATCGGTATCGGCCGGCAGCGTCAGCGACGGCTCGATCCCGGGCTCGGACGCAAGCACGCGGCCGCCGTCACCGATGAACGTCGTCGTGTAGCGGAAGCTGCGGTCCTGCTGAATGCGCACGGTCAGCCGATTCGCTTCGACCACGATGTCTTCCAGCACCACGCCCGTGCTCGCGTAGAAATTGCCGGCCTCCATCGCGCCCAGCAGGTCGCGTGCGTCCAGGCGGTTGGCCCTCACGGATACCCAGCCGCGACCCGGATTCGCGCGGTCGGGCGAGAACTCGCCCTGGAAGTGGTGTGCGTCGTCCACCGCGATGCCGTAGATCCGCTTGCCGCGCGTCAGCAGGTAATCCCACACCTCGTCCATGCCCGGCGTGCCGCCACCCCCGTGGTTGTGCACGAGCGGATGGCCGTTGTGGATCTCGATGAGCTTGTCGCGCTCGATCTTCGCGAGCGTTTCCGCATCGATCGCCCAGCCGAAGTTCGGATGATTGATGTGCGGCACGCCCTCCACCTCGCGCACCGCATCCACGTTCTTCTGGATCGTGCCGACGAGCGTGGAGTCCCTCTGCGGCTCGATCAGGTGCGGCACGTTCAGCCCGTTCACGTGGATCGGGCGGCGCTCCCAGCTCGACGACACCTCCTCGCCCGGAATCAGCAGGAACGTCGAGTCGACGAGGTGCGCAAGCTTCGATGGGTCCGTCCACGCGTTGTGGTCGGACAGCACGAGGAAGGCGTAGCCGTGATCCTTGTACCAGCGCGCCACCACTTCGGGCGGCGAGTCGCCGTCGCTCTCCGTCGTGTGTGTGTGCGTGTTGCCCTTGAACCACTGTGCGCCGCGCTCCGGAAGCTCGAAGCTCGCCTGCGCCTGCAGCGCACCCGGGAGGAATGCGACGACGAGCGCCGCCAGCTTCACGAACCCTCTCATGATTCCGTCCTCGTCAAGGTGTACACGACGACGCGTTGGACATCCAGCTCGTCCTCCACCACCGCCAGCACGCGATCGTCTTCCGCGACCTCGAGCACTCTCATTTCCTCGGGCAGCTCGATCCGCCCGGCGAGTGCGCCCTGCGGGTCGAAGACCAGCCACGTATCCGGTCCCTCCTGTCCGGGGCGGCGGTACGACTTCACCCAGAGTCGCCCGGAGCGGTCGACGCCGAGCTGCTCGTACGCCGGGAACCGCTCGTGCATGGGCAGATCACGGAATATGGCCGCGGCCGGCGTCGTCGGGTCCTCGAAGCGGTTCCGAAGATAGACATCCCTGTCGCTCGAGGTTGCCGTACGATCGCCGGCGTCCCAGCGAACGATATGCGTGAGCTGCCCCGTACGGTCGTAGCGCCCGACCGACGGTTCCGCGGCCGTTCCGAACCACAGCTCGTCCCTGCCGATGGCCGCGGAGCTGCGCGGCGCGAAGATGCGGCCTCCGACCAGCATGTTCTCGGCGCTGCCGATCCGCCCCGTTTCCATCCATGGGTACGCCCCGAGCGAATCCGCGAAGCTGCCGTCCACATGGTATCGCACGATCGTGCTGTTCGAGATGCCGAACCCCTGCTCCGGAACCTCGAGCCGCAGATCGAGGATGGCGACGCTGCCATCGTCGAATGCGCCGAGGAATTCCGGATTCATCACGGCGCGCTCCAGCGTAATCGTGCGGGCGAAGTTGCCGCCGCCATCGAACAGGCTCAGGCGCTGGAGCCGCGCATCCCAGACGAGCAGCGAGTCGCCCGCCAGTCGCACGAGCCCGAAGGGCCCGCGGAACTCGCCCGGTCCCTCACCGTCTCCGCCGACGGTTGCGAGGTGCCAGCCCGCAGCATCGTAGAAGCGCAGTTCGCGCGTCCCGGAATTCAGCACCGCAATGCGGCCGTCGGGCATGAGTGCACCGCCGCCCACGAAATGGAGCTGATACGCCGGGTCGCCCTCCAGTACGCCGATCGTGAGCTCGGGTTGGGGCGACAGCGACCAGGTGGGCGCGGATTCCAGTGCGAGCGTCGAGTTCTCGACGATCGTGACTCCGGCGCTGTCGCGCACCGCTACGCGCTCGGGCGCGTCATCGGCGGCACACGCCGCCACAAGGAAGATGCAGGCAATGTATCGCATGGCGCAGAGTCGGTCGTACGGCATGTTCGTGTCAAGGCTCCGCCGCTGCTCGCGGCTCATCAGCCCGCTGCGCCCACAGCGGGCCGTTGCGCGGACGGATGCAGCGCGTGATACGGCCGTACGAGGCGGATCGGCGTTGTGTTGATGTCGGTCAACTCGCCGCTCCACGCCTTTGCGTACAGCTCCTGCAGGTCTTCACGGTCCGCGTCGGTCAGCTGGGAGAGCTCGCCGTAGTTCATGATCGAGAACTTGCTGTGCGTGCCGAAGATCTCGGAGGCGCGGTCGGTCTCGCTGACATTTGCGAAGAAGTGCCGCAGCCCGAAGACATGGCCGGTCTCGTGAACGAGCGTGTCCACCTGCTCGGCGCGCTTCTGCTCGAACAGCTTCGGATAGATCACGAGCTGGTGTCGTCCCGGATCCGGAAAGAACGCGCTGGCCAGCACGCACCCGAGCGCGCTGCAGTTGTCGCTCTGACGGACGACGATTTCGAAGTCCCAGACATCCCGATCTTCGGTGAAGCGCACGGGCGCCGCCTCGCCCCAGGCGAGCAGCGCTTCGGCAAGCAGCGTGCGCACCTCGGACATCGTCCTTTCCGGATCATCGAGGCCCGCCAGCGACCGCTCACGGAATCGCCAGCGCAGGATCGTGTCGCGCGCCCACAGAGGGATGAATCCTTCCGATGCGTCCACGACGATCTCCACCGGTGATCGTCCGCCCGGCGTCGCGAACCCGCGCGCATCCGTGTCACAGATGAACCCGGGTGCGAGGATGTGCGTGTGCGCATCGGGGCGCGTTCCGGGCTTCTTCCTGGGCGTGGTCCTGACCGACGACTTCCGCTTCGCAGGACGTGCCATGGTCGTCCTCCCCTCAATCGACCGTGCGGCGACGCACCCGCACGACATCGGTCCGGGTCGCGCGGCAGTGCTTCTCCTTGAGCTGACGGGCCGTCGGATCCGCGGCCATGGCCGCAGTCTCATCGCTCTTTACAGGAGCCAGGTACGGCAGAACCGCCGACGCCAGCTCGGAGCCGGCTTCGACGGCCGACGCCGCGCCGGGATCCGATCCCAGTGTGACCTTCTTCAATGCACCCGACGCGTACAGCTCGAGGGAGAACTCGGCTTTGCCGAAGTCGGACGGGTCGATCGTGACCAGGTACTCATCGCCGACCGGCAACAGTTCCAGCGTGACCACCGAATCGGGCGTGCAGTGTATCGCCAGCGACGCATCGGCCGTGACCAGCTCGTACGTCGTTACCCGCTCCACTTCGACGAGCACCGTGGCCCGGAATGGAATCCCGCGCACCTCCTGGCCATTCTGATAGATCTTCAGTGAGGAAGCGCAGCCCGACAATGTCGTCGCCGCGATGACAAGGACCACCGCCGATCCACGCATGTGCGACTCCTGTTGGAAGGAATATGACTGCACTGCTAATGGAATGCGGCAAGCACGGCGTACCCGTGCCCTGCGAGATCAGGACGTTGCGGCTGCATTATGGGATTGACCCGGACGTCCATGGCGCCCGGACATGCTGCGGAAGCGATACAAGAATTCAGCCGGCCCACGTCGGGGTCAAGGACCAAGACAGCCGCAACCCTTGGCCCTCAGGATCCGGTACTGCTCCTCGATGGAATCCACGAACCGGTCCTGCGTACGCCGGCCCGTCGCGAGCCGTGCATCCAGCGGCGATCTGTGCTCGTATCCTCGCCGAACCATTTCCGCGACGAGCGCATCGTGCCGCGCATACAGCGCGGCCAGCCGCCCCTCCCACCGCAACGTCTCCGGATGGTGGCGGTAGCCCGGCTTGTCCTGCGTGAGGATGTTCCACAGCCCGTGCAGCTCCCGGTGTTCACCGAGCAGATGCTGACGACACAGCTCAGCCGGCGGTACATCCCAGATGCGCATTGCTCCCGCTTCCAGGCCTCGGAACTGGGGTGGGCTCCGCGTGTTCCGGTTCTCCGCGGTGATTCGTTCCTGGTTCGGTTGTCGGGCTGTCAGAGAAAAAGCCGGAGGGCACCACCCGCAGCGCTACGGATGACGCCCTCCACAACGGCGACTACGCTCTGTGACGGATCCGTTGCGCCGGACCCTCGTCAGTCACGGCACCCGCTCCCCTCCGCTTCCATTCACCCGCACTCGCTGTAGCCGCACGCCAGGCACTTCACGCATCCCTCCATGAAATGCAGCCCGGCCGAACACTCGGGGCAGGTCCCGATGAAGGTCTCCCCCGGGTCGTAGCCGAACATTTCCGACTGGTTCTCCGCCTGCGCCTGTATCGCCGGTCCCTGCGTCGCCGCGGGGACGCGGCCGGTGATCGGCAGCTCCTGCTGCACGCCTTCCTTCTCCGCCTGGTGCTGGATCAGCACCTGCGCGATCGCGTCCGGCACGGAGAGCACCTTGTTGGGCCCGAGGCCGACCGTGCGGTCGCACGAGATGCCGCGCAGCTGCGTGGAGACGTCGCGCAGGGTGATGCCGCTGCGGAGCGCGAGCGAGATCAGCCGGCCGATGGCCTCGACATCCGCCATGGCCGCACCGCCCGCCTTGCCGAGCGTAGCGAACACCTCGAACGGACGGCCCTGGTCGTCCTCGTTCACCGTCACGTACAGATCACCGAGCGGGCTCGGCATGCGCCGCGTCACACCGTGCAGCGCAGCAGGCCGGGAGCGCTTGCGACGGCTCTGAAGCCCCGCCTCCACCTCGATCAGCCGGCGTCGCAGCTCCTCGTTCTCGTGCTCCATGCTGTGCAGCCGCTCGCGCGCATCCGCGAGCTGCGCCTCGAGGTCGCTCACGACCGGCGACGGCGCGGGCGCGGCACCGGCCACCTCCTTCGCCGTCTTGCCCGTCGACAGCACCTGCTGCGGACGCGAGGCATCGCGGTATACCGTCACGCCCTTGCAGCCGAGGTTCCACGCCTTGACGTAGATGTCGCGCACGTGCTCCTCCGTCGCTTCACGCGGGAAGTTGCACGTCTTGCTGATCGCGCTGTCCACATACTCCTGGAAGGCGGCCTGCGTGCGGATGTGCCACTCCGGCGTCACGTCGTGCGCCGTCACGAACACTCGCTGCACCTCCGCAGGCACCTCGTCGAAGTGGATGTGGCCCTCTTCCGCGATGCGGCGCATGAGGTCTTCGCTGTACCAGCCGCCCTCCTTCGCCATGCGCACGAAGTCCTTGTTCACGTCCGGCATCAGCACGCCCGCCTGGTTGCGCATGAACGCAACGGCGAAGAGCGGCTCGATCCCGCCCGAGCAGTCCGCGAAGATCGAGATCGTGCCCGTGGGCGCGACCGTCGTCACGTTGCAGTTGCGCAGCCGGCGCTCCGGACGGATGCGCTCGCCGTCCGCGTCACGCGCACAGGTGGCATCCGGACCCCAGATGCTCTGCTCCCACTCGGGGAACACGCCGCGCGTCTCCGCCAGCTTCTCCGACGCGCGCTTCGACTCCTCGTCGAGGAAGCGCATCAGCTCGCGGCCGACCTCGATGCCTTCCTCGCTGTCGTAGCGCACGCCGATGCGCACGAGCAGGTCGGCGTAGCCCATCACGCCGAGACCGATCCGGCGGATGCGATGCGCGAGATCGTGGATCTCGGGCAGCGGGAACTGGTTCGCATCGATGACGTTGTCGAGGAAGTGGATCGACAGCTGCACCACCTGCCGCAGCCCGTCCCAGTCGATGCGCTCCTTCCAAGCGCCCGACGCATCCGGCTTCGCGAACATGCCGACGTTCACCGAGCCGAGGTTGCAAACGTCGTAAGGCAGCAGCGGCTGCTCTCCGCACGGGTTCGTCGCCTCGTAGCTGCCCAGGTGCGGCACCGGGTTGTAGCGGTTGGCCGCATCGATGAAGAACACGCCCGGCTCGCCCGTCGCCCACGCGCCATGCACGATCATGTCGAAGATCTCGCGCGCGTCCTCCTGCCCCAACACCTCGCCGCTCCGCGGGCTGATCAGATCGTACTTCTCACCCGTCTCGACCGCGCGCATGAACGCGTCCGTCACCGCTACCGAGATGTTGAAGTTCGTCACCTGCGTCACATCCAGCTTGCAGGTGATGAAATCGCGGATGTCCGGATGATCCACGCGCAGAATGCCCATGTTCGCGCCGCGGCGCGTGCCACCCTGCTTCACCACCTCGGTGGATGCGTCGTACAGCTTCATGAACGACACCGGCCCGCTCGCCACCCCCATCGTCGAGCGCACCGTGTCACCGGACGGACGCAGCCGGCTGAACGCGAAGCCCGTCCCGCCGCCGGACTGATGCACGAGCGCCATCGCCTTCAGCGTGTCGTAGATGCCGTTCCGACCGTTCGAGATCGCGTCCTCGACCGGCAGCACGAAACACGCGCTCAACTGACCCAGCGGACGGCCCGCGTTCATCAGCGTCGGCGAGTTCGGCTCGAACAGCCGCTGCGTCATCAGCCGGTAGAACTCGCGCGCGAGCGTCTCCACCGCACCCTCGCTCGCGCCGTACCGCGCATCCTGCTCCGCAATCACGTGCGCGACGCGCCAGAACATCTGCTCCGGACTCTCCACGGGCTTCCCCGTCTCGTCCTTCATCAGATACCGGCGCGCGAGCACGATGCGCGCATTCTCCGACAGATCCGCCGGCGGCAGATCCTCGGGCAGTGTGGAACGGCGAAGGGCGAGGTCGTCGGCGGAGAGAGTGTTGGGGGTCATCGCTTCCTCGGCTGCTCGAAAAGATGCGCGGACTCGGCGGGGGTCGCCCGCCGGCGAACTCGATTCCGGCTCGTGTCTTGTGATTTCCCGCTCGGCTGCGGCACCCAACATCTAGTGGGGCGTCTACAGTACACCCCCACGATGTGGGGGTCAAGAGCGGTATTTTCACAACCCGTGATACCCCCGTAAAGCGTTGTCGTTGCTGCGATGGCG